>NZ_JBLWYR010000013.1:0-74138 GCF_048266885.1 Methylophaga sp. | reverse complement strand
AGCACCACCTGCCCAGATGCGGCTTCACCGACAATTTCAAAGCTCGGATCATCCGAAATAATCTGTCCGACTCCCTTACGAAACAAAGGATGATCATCAATCAGCAGTACTCTTATTTTTTCAGTCATATTTCTCTCTCACTTTAATTATTGTACTGATTTTGGTGTGAACACCAGTCTAACTCGGGTGCCTCCATGGCGTTTAGCCATGACTTCAAGATTCCCTCCCAGGCTATTGGCTCGTTCCTTCATGATGATCTGACCATGATGATCATAGGTGTTGGTATTTTCAGTGAAACCTATACCATCATCCTCTATGGTAAGTACAACATTGCCATTTTTGCGCAGCTCCAGAAATATCGCTACATTCTTTGCTTGAGAGTGCCTGACGATATTGGAGAGAGCCTCGCGGATCACATGCAGCATGTGGAATTCTTCATTGACAGACAGCCGGCAATTGACGAGTCGATAATCAAGATTGATATTAATACTGGAGCGTTGTGAAAACTCATCGATTGTAGTTTGAATAGCATAGCCTAAGCCCCGTAAATCCATATGCACACGAAAAGTCGTAAGCAGTTCACGCAATTCACGATATGCCGAGTCGAGACCATTCCGAAGTTCCCCCAACATCGCAGAACTTTTTGCCTTGTCATCACCAGCCGATTGCAGACGAGCTAGCTGGATTTTCATAAAGGATAGTGACTGTGCTAGGGAATCATGCAATTCACGGGCAATAGCGGCACGTTCCTCTAGCACCGCGAGCCGACGCCCTTCTTCATCATGACTGTGAAATTTGGTGGCCATGGTCAGTAGTTTTGCAGTAATTTCCAGGACCTGGATTTCGGTATTTTCCAGAAATCTGTCTTTCCCCGTTTCAATCAACAAAATGCCAAGTGCAGACGCAGGCCCACTGAATGTCACACCAACACAGCGAATTTCCTCACCCTCTTGGTTTTTTTCCATATAGCTGGACATGCCATTACGGTGCAGTTCATCAAATCTTTCGTTACCTAATTTTGGCGGTGAATGATGTGAAAAAATGATTTGTTCGCTGGTAATCACCGCCGCGTCATCTGTATAAATGATCGCGACATTGTCAAAGTTCATCGCCCGTTCGAGCGAATAAAGTACTTTCAACAGCGTTTTTTCACTCAAAATTTCATGGCTGTTAATCTCAATGAACTTGAGAATGAACTCATGGGAACGTAATAGGATTAGCAGTTTTTCATTGGTACGTTCAGCCCAAGCAACCTGTGATACATAGCCTTCTATTTTGGCTGTCATTTCAAAAATACGCTGCTCGAGACGCGTAAATTCATCTGCATTAGGCTCTTGCTTTTGGGCTGGAAACTTCAGTATCAGAAAGGTTTGTAACCTATCCATACGCTCTACCAGAAAACTTTTCGCTCCCAGCATAATGGCAATGATGCAGCTGTAGAGAAATAGCAGGCTGATTACATTAAGCAAAGCGATCACCGAAATTTTGATCTCACTGTCCCGATGTAAAGCTTCCGCCAGCTTTTTATAGGAATTCAATACACTTTCAGCCAGTCTCAGCTGAGTGGCCATTCTTATATTCAGTTGAGCCACACCATCAAAGTTTTTTTGAGCCTGCTTGACTTCATCAAGCGCCACTTTTAGTGCATCGTTTTCTTGATTTAACATCCATGCCACAGATTCATGCTCAATATTCAAGTAATTTTTTTTCATTTCAACCAGTGTTTTCTGAGCATCAGCTGGACGCAGTCTATTCAAATAAAATAAATGTTTATCCCAATAAATCTTATGTTCATTAACTTTCTCAATAGCACGTTGACTGGAAAGCATATAATCTAATAAAAATAATGTTCCTGCTTGAATTAAAAGTATCGTCATTGCAATACATAAAAGCAGCGTAATCAGCTTGGAAAAAACAGCTCTTTGGCGTATGCTTTTAAAAATATATTTCAGGTCAAATTTCTTCAAAATTGGGCTTCCCGAAAAAGCTGTTCTCAAGGGTCAGAACAATGGGTCTCATCATATTTACCATGATCATCTTGAGCATGATCACAGCCATCGTATTTGGTACCTGGTGGGACAGTACGGCCCCATTCAAAATACATTTTGCTGTGGCGGCTGCAATATTTTCAGCCTTGTTTTCGGTCATACTCACCATTGCTTTTTATCCCCGTAGTCAACGGAAACTGATGTTGGCTAGCAATCAACCAACGGACAAAAATCTGAGCTGGGCCAATGACGTAGCAAAGCGCCTGTCAACACCATCTGCCGTCATTGATGGTTTTAATATTATTTTTGCCAACAATGCCTTCCTGCGTGAATTAGGAATGAGTGGAATGCGTGAACTGGTTACTAATATGCCACTGACTAATTTGGTGCACCCAAGTAATCATGCGGCGCTGACAAATTTCATGAGGCATATGAAAAATAGCATTGAACCTCATCAAACATTAACGCTACGTATGCTTTATGTAGATGGCACCACTATACCGGTACATATTTCACTGTCACCACTCGACTCACAGAGTCAATCGAATCTAAATTTGCTCCAGTTTTCATCTATTACACAATCACAAAATGATTCCGAATTAAAATCGGAAAAATTTAACTTCCCTAGCATTTTAAATAATATCAGACAAATCATTTTTATAAACAATGTTGATCAAGAAATTATATATGTAAATACGGCTTGGGAAATTCTTACAGACTTTAGCGTTTCGGAATCAATAAACAAACCTTTTTTAAGTTTTATACATCCTGAAGATATCTTGCTTGTTGAATCAAGAATGAACTCACTTATTCAGGGTAAACGTCAATATTTTCAAATCGAATGTCGTGTTATTGCCAAAAACACATCTTTTCGATGGATCGAAATTCGTGCTTCCCGAACCTCCAATTTTAAGGGTGAGCGTTCCAGTGTCATTGGCACACTGACCGATATCACTCAGCTCAAACAACTCGAAGCAGCCCAGAAACATAATCGCCATTCACCTACAGATATGATTATGACAAATATTCCCAGCATGATTTATCGTTGTAAAAATGATCGTGACTGGACGTTCGAATTTGTCAGCGACAGTTGTCTTGAGGTCACTGAATATCAACCCTATGAGCTAATAAACTCTAACAATGTGACTTATATGCAGTTAATTCACCCCGCTGATCAATCTCGTTGCTGGGAACATGTACAAGAACAAATAGCCAAACAGCGAAAATTCCAAATGATTTACCGTATCTGTACCCGTACCAATAAAACGCGTTGGGTGATGGAGCAAGGGGAAGGTGTCTTTTCCGGTAGTGGTGAGTTGCTCGCATTGGAAGGGGTAGTTATTGATCTGAGCAATGACAACCTATCGCAACTTGATTTTGGCTTACGTGAAATGCATGAAAATAGGTCAGAATAAAATAAAGCACCCCTTATTACGGGGTGCTTTGGTATATCGACACTTATGCCACCAATTAGAAACTACGCATGATATAAGCAATGAACTGACTATCGCCGCGGTTATCGCCATCTACACCGGTCCACCAGTCTTTATCAGCATTGGTATCCGTGTAATTAATACCCGCATTCCAACCATCTGAATTAGCGATGGAAAAGTCTTTGTTCAAGCCGATCATATAGTCGGTATAGTTGAATTCATCATAGTTTTCAGCCTCCAGCCGACCTACATGCAGATGTAGATTAATATCCATCGGCAAACCATAATCAAAATTGAGCTCGAAATACTGGGTGCCTTTTGAATCGCCATTTGCATAACCATCAATGCCGGCAGACTTGTTATTAATGCCACCCCAATCAGTCAGTGTACGACTGTATTTGGCGGTAAACCATTTCCAGGTAGCAGCGGCATAAGCTTCCGTTGTATCAAAGTCTTCACCGTTATATTTTTCACGGTCAGGATAATAAAATTGAAGTAAACCGACATCGACTGCAAAATCCTCAGTGAACTGATGGAAATAACCACCGTAAAGGTCCACTTCAACACTATTGCCAGCGTTATCGCCTTCTTCTAGATTCGTGCCCCAGATCCCTGCATACCAGCCACTTTCATGGGCATAATCAAAACCACCCTGCAGAGCAACATCCTCATTAGAGTAGGTAATACCACGAAAAACGTACTGACTGAACAGACCGACATTGGCACTGAAAGTGTGTGGCGAGGTTGTTTCGGCAAATACTGATGCGCTCGTCATTAAGCTCATCCCGGCCAACCCGGATACCACCATATTTCTCATTTTCATTTTTGTTTCCTTCTGGGTTTTGAAAGGTAATGCGTACCGCTGGCCGGCATTAGCCAGCGGCCAGTGCTATGGACAAAAGCCCATATTCTTTGAAAGGAAATTTATTCCGGCTGGGTACCCAATCCCAGTTCGGCTCCGTCTTCTAATGGTTCCAACCAATCGATAACGGTTTGTCGATAAAGATCCAGCCCCTTATATTCCGAGAGATCAGGATGCAGATTAGTCAGCACCCGACGTAGGCGTTTTGCCCATTTTGGATAAGTGATCAATTCATCGAGGCTGATAAGATAACCACGCACGCTGAAGGCAATCGCATTACTACGTGGCAGACGAAATAACGCCTGTAGTTCTACACGAAGGTACACTTTCTCTCCTACGTTTTCCGGAGTGACAGAAGCGTTATCTGGTCCCCACAATGGAAACTCTTCGGGAGAGGTATCAAGACGCGGATTCACCGTCATCGTCCAGTTAAGCCGACGTACCGGACTGCCATATTGCAGATGCAGCAAATATTTCAGTGCCCGGTCAAAAATGCCGATTTCATTCGCTTGTGGAACAGGGCCATGCCATTCTTTGAAAGACATACCGGCATCAAAAGCGATTGACCAGTCAGCCTGACTGGTGACCATACCCATATCGGCAAACAAGTCATCGTCGCGATGATCCATGATGATCCAGTCACCCTGGACTTGACGGGTGATGTATTCAAACGGCTCCATTGGCAATGTACTGGTATCACCAAAAGTAAATGTCTGATCAATTTCCAGTGGTTTGTTAATCCAGTGCCATTCATTGCCGTTTTTGGTCAGTTCAAACCATTGAGGATAATCCGTCGACAATGAATCCATGATCAGTTCGACCATGTCCCATTGAGCGTCCATCATGTGTGGCAAAGCAATATAACGCGTAGGATCGCGTTCAAGAGTCAGACGTCGATCCTCACATTCAGCGATGTAATGCTCATCAATATCGATTGCATATTCGAAAACTGAACCCGGGTTAGTTGATACATGCTGCTCGATATTGACGCTATACATGTATTCATCTTCGGCAAACGGAAATGGGAAACGCCGTATTGCCTCAGGTGAATTACGGAAAGTGTAATCGTCACGGAAAGTTTCTTTTTTAAAGGCTGGAGTATTCATAAGACGTCCTCAGATATTGAGTAATAATTTCTGACAGCGGGCCCTGGATACGCAGGGCATGATTTTGTTGCCAGATGCTTTCTCGGCATCGGACAGGTAATGATCGTTATGCATCAGTGCACCATCACACTCCAGAACTTCTACTTCACAGCGCCCACATGCACCGCCACGGCAGAGAAAATCAGGTTCCAGACCAGCTTCTTCCATTGCTTCGAGCATGCTCATATCACCTGGAATCTCAATTTCCATATTGGACTTGGCCAGTTGCACCTTAAATGAGTCACCGATAGGCGGCGCCAAGAACTGCTCACTATGTACATGGGTTTTGGGCCAGCCCAGATCTTTGGCCGTCAGTAATAATGCATTGACCATCGGTTCCGGACCGCAAACATAGATATGAGTACCAAGAGGTTGGTTGGATAGAAGCTTATGGAAATTAATTCGCTGACCTTCACTTTCAATGTGAAGATGCAGTCGATCACCACACATTTGTTGCAGTTGATCAACAAAAGCACCATGTTCCGCTGAACGAAAGGCGTAATGCATTTCGTAGTCATCACCAAGCCGGTTCAAATCGGCGATCTGCGACATAAAAGGCGTAATACCAATACCACCAGCAACCAAAATGTGTTTTTTGCCTAACTTGGAAAGACTGAATAGATTGACTGGGTAAGTTATCTGTAATTCGGTTCCCACCGTTACACCATCATGCATAAATACCGAACCACCACGTGATTTCTCTTGTCGGCGAACTGAAATATGATAGCTATCAGTGTTTTCCGGTGAGCCCATCAGTGAATAGGGATTACGATGAATACGACCATTAATATTCATCGACACCACCACATGGCTACCACCGGAAAACCTCGGCAATGGCTGACCATTTTCTTGAACCAGCGTGAAATGTTTCACCACATCAGTGACCTGTTCGACATCGGCCACTCTTACGTTAAGGATACTCATGGATAAACCTCTTCAATCTGCGGAATGTTGCCAGGCTGTTCTGCATCCACCATCACCCCCATATAGGCTCCAAGACGCCGGGAAAAATGGTCGCGGACGAACAAATGCCGACCACAGTGGCTACAAGCGAAAACATTGTGATGAACATCACGGGTAATGGTTTTGCAATGCACGCAATACACCGGTCTTGCCAGCGTGCCGCACAATTCTTTCTGCACATCGACATCCTGAACACCTGCAGCACGGGTTTTCTGCAGCACTTGCCACATAAAAGCCTCGCTTCCCGCTACATAAAAATGGGTTCCCATCGTGCAGTTTTTCAGACGCTGCTCAAGCTGATTCAACAAGCTTTCTTCTGAATCAGATAACTCAAGTTCCTCGGGTACTATTTGCTGCAGAATGTCTGAATAATTTTTATCAGCCGTTGGTAAATCTGCGTAAAGCACCTGAATAGGGTCTTTGGGGTACATTTGCTGAAATAACTTAAGAACAGCAATACCACCTTCCCCCCCAGCAATCACCAAATGTGCAACCGCTGGGGTTTGCCATACCAGTGAGTCGTAAAGTGGTTTGCTTCTTATCCAGTAACCTCTTTGCATAATGATTTCCTCATTAAATCTGGTGGAACGAGATCGGATCCCTGACCTTCGCTCGGCAGACTATTTACTTTTGTTGTTCCGGATGAGTACGCAGGCGCATCGGGTCATAAAATGGCATTTTGGCTACATAGGCTTTGACCGGCTGATTGCCTTCCACCATGACTTGAGTTCCAATCGCCAGATGATCTGGGTGCAAATGAACCAGTGCCAGAGATTGCATCAGATAATTGCTGTAACTTGAGCTAGTCACTACACCAATATCTTTGCCGTTATAGGTAATGCGGGAACCGGGTTCAACGGCTTCAGCAGTCATACAAATAATGCCGGCCTGCTTGAAGCGTTCTTTGCCTTTTGAAGCAAGAACCGCAGCCTTGCCGATATAATCACCGGGTTTATCCAGATCGATCCCCCAGCCCATATTGACTTCCCAGGGAGTGGTATCGCCCTCAGGCATTTCATAAGGGAAAAACAGCAGACCTGCCTCTACACGGGTGAGATCAAGCGAATCCCAGGAAGCGGCAATCACACCAAATGGCTGGCCTTTTTCTAGAATCATGTCCCACAGATGAATGGCATCATCAGCACTACAGTAAACTTCATAGCCACGCTCACCTGAATAACCGCCACGAGCAATTTTGATAGCACTGCCAAATAGTTTCGCGTCGACATGACGGAAATAAGGCAGCGTTTCCAAATCAAAGTCCAAATGCGGATTCAGTACTTCAAGTGATTTAGGACCCTGCAATGACAGGATATGTACATCTAGGTCCGCTGCTATCTGAACATTTTTTCCCTCGGAGATCTTTTCCAGTTGCTGTGGTGTGGCGCCACTGCCGTGCGATAGACGAAATTGATTCGGCGCATCACAAATCACCATAATGTCGTCACATAAAGCACCGTTTTCATCCACTTCAGCTGCCAGCCTGGACGTACCTGGCTCCATTGTGGTCACATCAATGGTGACCAGCTGGTCGACAACTGCCATTGCATCAGGACCACTCACATTCAGAATATTCAAAGCAGATACGTCATAAAGGCCTGCCCGGGTACGTACCGCAATCACTTCCTCATCAGCATCCGATTTATAGCTCCAGGGAATTGGCATATTGTTCCAGGTATCCCCATTCAGTAACGAACCGAGTTCCTTATGACGTACATTCAGAATTGAATTTCTAAGCATTATGATCTCCACAGTCATTAAAATTTATGGCTAATGCAAACCATAGCCCAGCAGCAACTGCCGGAAAATTCCCAAGATGGCGTACTCCCAATGGAGTAAATACCCATAAGGAAGGTGTGGACAACACGTAGTCAGAAGATCGTTAACTGTTTCGGGTTATAAACTAAGCAGACAGTGTGTTTGGAATAGACTGCAACCGTTGCATAATTTGAATCATTTCCAGTACAACTTGAGCAGCCTCCTTGCCTTTGATTCGGGCCCGACTACTTGCTTGTTCTTCGTTTTCAGTGGTCAGAATGGCATTAGCAATAGGAATGCGATAATGCTGTTGTATTTCCGTAATCGCCCGAGCCGACTCATTACATACCACCTCGAAATGATAGGTTTCACCGCGAATCACACAGCCCAACGCTACCAAACCATCAAAACTTCCGCTTTCAGAAAGTTCTGATAAAACCAATGATATTTCCAGCGCGCCTGGCACGGTAAACAACACAATATCGTTGCTAGCCACTGCCGCTCGATTCAGTTCATCGATACAACCACTGACTAACGCGCTGCCAATGGCCGGATTAAAGCGTGACTGAACAATTCCGATCCGTAGACCTTTGCCATTCAGCCCAGCTTTTGTTGCTGACACTTTTAGATCATCTGCCATGCCGCTTTTCCTTCACATAGATCACGAAACCAACGGGGATGTCTGTCAAGACAGACACTGCCAGTTCCCCCCGCCAGCCCGCGAATTAATCAGGATCTGTTGATGTTTCAAAGCCACTATTGCTGGAGGTTAGGAAAAATCAACAGTCCCCCCCAGCCTATTCAAAATGGCTACGTAACTCTTCTTCAATCTCGAAAATATCTCCGACAATGCCGTATTTGGCGATTGTAAAAATGGAAGCACCTGGATCACTGTTAACAGCCACAATTGTCGGAACATGTTTCATGCCTGCCATATGCTGTATCGATCCAGAAATCCCCATCGCCACATACAGTTTGCAGGATCCAACCACCTTGCCTGACTGACCCACCTGCCGAGATTTTGGCAACCAGCCGGAGTCGGCAATTGGCCGTGAGCAACACAAGGTTGCATCTGCCATCTCAGCCAGCTCGCGGAACTGTTCCACATTAGCTTCTTCAGCAATACCCCGACCTATCGACATAATGAAATCGACCGTGGTGATATCAATATCATCGGCCCCACCTGCTTCAACAAATTGAAGATTCGTACTACGTGATTCGAGACTGCTCATATCTTCAGTTGAAACCGTGGGTGATGCACTGTCTTCCGGCGTTTTGAACACACTTGGACGAATGGTTAACAGCACACATTGCTTGCCCGGAAAATCGAGTTCAACATTGACCTTTTGGTCATAGCCGGAACGGGTCGCCACCAGATCATCTCCGTCGTATTGCAGGCCGTATACATCAGTAGCAAAACCATAATTACCTTTGCGTGCCAGCGTAGCAGCGTAGCCGAGTGAATCAACGGTATGTGGTAACAGCACCACTTCCGGATCCAGCTTTTCCATCAGCGACGTGACTGCAGCTTCAAAGATATCCGGATCAAACTCAACACTGGCCGTTTTGACACTGATAATTTCATCCACTCCAGCAACCGAGAGATCCGAAACATAGTTTTCAGCCTGTTCACCAATAACTGCCACAATGACCTTGTCATCGCCGTGGCGTAGCTCCTGTGCAGCGGTAATCAGTTCCAGCGAGATAGGTCTCAATTCGCCACGACGATGTTCAGCAATTAATAATAATGTTTTCATGATTATTCCCCTTTGAACTCACGAATAATTTCAGCCAGCTTGGCGGCCTGTTCTGCAGGCGTTCCTTCAATCATTGAAGCCATCCCTTTTTCAGGAATATACATACGCCGGACACGTGACAGAGCCGCATCACCACCAACATCACTTTCACTTAAGCCCAAATCGCTCAGGCTGACTTCATCAATAGGTTTGGCTGCCGCCTGTTTGATTCCACGCAGCGAAGCATAACGGGGAGTATTGATACCCAGTTGAATGGTGAGCACCGATGGACAGTCAATTTCAACTTCCTGAGACAATCCGCCTTCAAGTTCACGGGTGATTTTGGCTTTGTTACTGCCCGGCTGATATTCAAGTCCTGCAACAACGGCGGCATGGGGCCAGTTCAGGCTGGCAGCCAGTGAAATACCAGTTGAACCGGCTGCATCATCGGATGACTGCACACCAGCAAACACCATATCCGGTTTTTCTTTTTCGACGACTGCTGACAAAACGCGACCAATCGTCACTGAGTCAGAACCTTCCATAGCATCATCCCAGACCCGGATTGCCCGATCAGCCCCTTTGGCAAGGCACTTTCTGAGAATGTCATCGACTCTTTCCGGCCCTACCGATACCACGACTACTTCGACTTCGGTATCAGAAGACTCTTTGATAACCATCGCTTCTTCAAGTGAAAAATCATCCCACTCGTTGAGGTCGTAAAGCAGAAAATCCTCATCGACATCAAGCTCATCATCACGAATTTCGAAGTCTTCATCTAATGCAGCGACTTCTTTAACTGCAACCAGTATTTTCATCAGATTTCTCTCCTAGTTGACTGTATAAAACAGCATTTCTAATGCAGCGAAGGCTGCAAATATTTCTGGGTAAACCATTTAAAAACCATAAAACGAACTGATAGATCAGGATCGTCATGCAAACTCCAGCGATCGCCATCATTCAGCGCCGGATTGGATATCAGCATTAACCGGTGTAAGTAATAAGGGTCTTCAAGCAGAGGCAGCAACGTTTCGCGTTCCACCTGTGGATTGATAATCACGCCACGACGGATATCGGTCTGTTGTGAGCCAGACAGTCTTATCAAAATGGCTTGTGTTGTATTTGGGTTGCTAGCCACGCCACTGAGCACATCAACATCATCTTCTTCAGCCAACATACTGAGTACATCAACTGGTGTGTTCTTTTGATAAGCAACTCCCGCCCTAACCCAGACACTGCTATCTTCAGACAGCTGTCTGAGTAGGTCGATTGGTGTCAGTGGATTTCTGGCTACGGCACGGCGAACTTCATCATTCTGATCCAGGGCCAGTTGATTAAACATAAGTTCGTTTAACTGGGGATGACGAGCTATCCACTGCCTCACCCAGTGGTCTTCATCGTTTACCAATCGCTGTAAATTTTCTTCAGTAAGGTCGGTTCGGCAGGCCAGCACACGACGCACACTATTAGAACTGTTCCTGATCATCTGATTAGCCAGTTCTGTACTCAGAGACGGGTTACCAGCCAAAGTACGCAATACGCTGACATCATCATGTTGAGCCAGAATCGTCAATTTTTCCGAGGCTATCCGTGGATTTGCCGCCAGGTGCCGTAAAATTGTTGTATCAGTCTCATTAAAGGCTATTTCCAACAAATGTTGTGGGCAGGATATATGCGCAACCACAGCCGCTCGGATAAAACAGTTGCCACGCTGGTAGAGTGTTTCCAGCAATGCAGTCGGTGTTTCAGCATGCACGGCCAATTCATTATCAAACATGCCGTGATAACGGTTTTCAAGACTAATCAACGTAGCAGCATCGGTATTGGGATGCGCCGCAATAGATTTGAGGATCGGTATATCATCTTCGCTCATCGCCAGACGGTTCAGTAATGACGAAGAACTGTGAGCATGCTGAGTTAGCAGACTAAGCAACTGCCTGTCATGGCCACTGTTTTTATAAATAGTGTTCAACGTAGCAGCACCACTGGCAGGATTTTTATCCAGTCTTAATCTGACGGTTTCATCATCAATTTCCGCCAGCATTTGTAGCACAGCCGTTGGTGTGTGTTCCCACCGAGCTAGCAGCAGTGTGTCGCGACGCTCTTCACAGAGTATGTCGCGCAACTGCTGTTTTTGCTGCCCCTCAGCGAGTTCAAACACTGCTGCTGCACTATGCAGATCACCACTGCTTAGCGCACAGTTAATCAGTGCATCAGCAGTCTCCGGCAGACGCGTATCAGGCGGAAACAACATCGGCATCGATGACCTCAACTTCATCAAACTCGACACATTCGTTGACCAGCTCAATCAATTCTTTCACTACGAATTTGCCTTCATAACCAGCCGTTTTCAGTGCATCCTCAAACATGGTCAGATCTTTCGGGCATGACACGATAAACACATCCAGCTCTTCAATCTCTGCTGCTTCACGCATACGGTTCTCAGACGGTTTCTCAATGCCGACCGGATCCGGGATCCAGATACGACCACCGCCGGCACCACAGCAGAATGAGTTGTCCCGGTTACGGTCCATTTCAATCAGCTCGCACCCCAGCAACTTGATCAATTCACGAGGTGCGTCATAGCCTTTGTTATAACGACCAAGATGGCATGGGTCATGGAATGTCACCCGATAATCGAGCTTTTTGTTGAGCTTGAGTTTGCCCTGTTCGAATAACTGCTTGAGCAAGGTGGTGTAATGCTGAATTTCAAACTCGCCACCAAAATCCGGATACTCATTACGAATAGTGTTGAATGAGTGTGGGTCAGTGGTCACAATCGAGTTGAAATCACATTTTTCCAAAGTGCTAATATTGGCATTGGCGAGAAACTCATAGAGCCCCTCCTCACCGACACGACGCACATCATTACCGGCGTTCATTTCGGCTTCATAGAGCAAGCCAAAATCGACGCCAGCCTGCATCATCAAACGGGCAAAAGAACGTGTCACGACTTGGTTACGGGGATCAAAAGAAGCGTAGTCGCCGACAAACCACATCACATCAACCGGCTCTTTTCGTGCATCTTTAATGGTAAACGGCAGATCCTTGGTCCAGCGCGGGCGTTTGCGTTTTGATTCGCCCATCGAGTTACCGTTTTTATGGAATGACTGCATAGTTTTCTGCAAGATAGGTTCCATATTGCCTTCATCCACAAGCTTGCGACGCATCTGCACGATAATAGGCACATGCTCGATCGCTACTGGACAAATCTCCACACAGGCCATACAAGTACGACAGGACCACAGGGTTTCCATAAATACCTGTCCCACATCCTTGCCATGTACATCCAGCTCAGCCTGTTCTGGGAGCTCTTTGGCTTGCAAGGATTTATTAGCAAATTCACGTAATGACAGGATCACATCACGCGGAGATAGCGGGGCACCTACGGTAGTTGCTGGACAAGCTTCATGGCAACGGCCACACTTGGTACAGGAATCCAGATGCAGTAACTGTTTCCAGGTAAGGTCAGTAATGGTTTTAACACCGATGTCTTCCTGGTCTTCCGGTACACTTGGCAAACGCTTGCCTGCCATCGGATCACGGAACATCAAAGACGCTGATGCGGTGAAGATATGTTTAACTTTGGTATACGGAATCAGTGCGACAAAGGACAAGGCCAACACACCATGGAACCACCAAAGGCCAGTACGGAAACTACCTGCTGCTTCAGCTCCCATGCCCAGTCCCATCATCATATACGCCCCCAGGGCGCCGATCGGTGACCACCAACGATAGTCCCAAACCGTGGGGGTATCGCTTAACCAGACTAGTCGAGCAGACTCCAGTAAAAAGCCGGTTACACCAATCAGAATAAGCGCCCATAAAAAAGCCCAGTCTTCGCGGCGGTAACCACTGCGATCATAATCAGGATCGCCGGGTTCACGATCCGGGCGAGCATAGTCAAGCTTGGGCAGCTTTAACCATTTTCTGCGGTACATCATATATAGCAGCCCCCCAATCAGGCCGACACCGGCCAGATCCAGAATCAAAGAGAACCACAGATAAAAATCGCCATACCAGAACGTGATACCAAATATCGGTTCCAGAATGTCGTATTCGAGGGTAATCGTGGCTGTGCCGATAAACAGCAGCACAAAGCCGAAAAATATTAGTGCATGTGCCCGACCAGCTGACTTATCACGCCGTTTAAGGGTGCGATGCGTTGCCATGGTCTTGCACATGTCTTTAAAGCGTGCAAAAAACTCACCCCAAGAAGCATCAGGCTTGCCGCGACGATACTTGCGGATCTGCACATAAACACCGTAAATAAATATACCGATAGCGGTATATCCGATTACGTAGAAAAGATAAATTGACCAGTTTGAAAAGCCTTCAAACAGAATTCGAGTAATTTCATGTGCTTCATTCATGACACACCTACTTTCCTGGGAAATTCATAATGATTGAGCAAACGGAAGGTGTGCTGTCACAATCGACAGCACACAACCGGTTCCTGCTATTTAGATCTTGTACTCGATCTCATGGTTACCACCCGGCATATGCGGTGTGCCCCAGGCAATCGTTTCGCGTTTGTACGGCAGCGGGAATTGTGGATTTTCAGACTCAATCTCACGTGCCACACGATGACCGGTAAAGGTGGCATCAGCGATATAACGAGGCGCTTCAGCATCACCAATCAGGTACACGCCTTTGATATCATTCTCAGCCCATTCACTTTCACGAGCCTTGAGTTCCTGATAAAGCTTGTTATCAGATTTACGACCAGTGACCAGTACCAGAGAATCAAACTCAAGCCAGCGATGCGTTTTGTTTTCATCGCGCGGCAATTTACCCGGACCACGGTAGCTACGACGTGAACCATCGCCCCACATGTTGTAAATTTCCAGACGTCCGGTTTCAATGCGACTGCAGAAATGATTACCAATTTCTTCGATATGCAACTCGTGCAGACGGCGCATCATATTTGGATATTCCAGAGTGAATTCCATATATTTCGCCAGATGCACACCGGAAACGATGGTGACTTCATGGCCGTCGTTGACCAGTTTTTCAGCCAGACTGGGTGCCATGAAATAACTATCGGCATTGAGAATAACGACGCGCTTACCGATTTTCTTTTCGCCTGACATAACTTGTTCAGGGGTTAATTGATCAGGTAATGACGCATCAGCACCCGGAATAGCATCATGGGTCAGGCAGTTATCCCCATTGGTATGCCATTTGGCACCGGTGGCGATAACGACTTTCTCTGCACCATATTGCAGGATGTCATCGGCAGTTAGTGCTTTTTGTCCCAGAGCCAGCACGCTGTTTTTGTTTTTCTTAACCAGTTTTTGCAGCTGGGTTTCACGATAATCTCGGTGATAGCCCCATTCGCCCAAGCCTGGCAACGACGCTATCTGATTTAGATGACCACCAACTTTTTCAGCCGTATCGTAAACGTGAACCACATAACCCTGTTCCATCAGTACACGTGCAGCTTCTGCGCCTGAAGGTCCCGCACCAACAACCAATACTGAATCAGAGGAGGTGGCTTTCTTGAATTTTTCCGGATGCCAGCCGCGGCGATATTCTTCACCTGCTGTTGCATTCTGCGTACAGATCATTGGTGGGCCACCAATTTCCCAACGCGATATACAGACGTTACAACCGATACAAACACGAATATCGTCGTAACGACCTTCTTCAATTTTCTTCGGTAAGAACGGATCAGAGATAGAAGGACGTGCCGCACCAATAATATCGGCATAGCCCTTGGTGACGATTTCAGTCATTTTTTCAGGATCGGTAAAACGACCTACGCCGAGTACCGGTTTTTTGGAAACTTCTTTAACGAATTTGGTCCAGGGAACCTGATGACCTTGCTGATAGAAGCGTGACGGACCGGCATCTTCGCCCCATTCAGCGATATCACCCACATCCACGTCCCATAGATCAACCAGCGGATCAGCCATCTGAATGAACTTCATGCCATCTTCTTCAACTTCGATTTGGCCGGGCCCATACAGGGTATCAACAGCAAATCGAGTCGCAATGGCACAATCACTGCCAACTGCGTTACGTACTTTTTCTAATGTTTCAAGCCAAAATCGTGCCCGGTTTTCCAGTGAACCACCATATTGGTCAGTTCTTTTATTGTAATAAGGATTTAAAAATTGCAGTGGCAGGTAAGAGTGCGCGCCGTAAACATAAATAATGTCAAAACCGGCATCACGTGAGCGATAAGCTGCATCAACGTAGTATTGCTGGACCCGTTGGATATCGCTGAGATCCATTTCTTTACAGTAGCTCAGGGTTTCAAATTCAGAAGCAATCTGGCTTGGTCCCATTGGGGTTGCCCGGCTTTCCAGACATGGTGCGTGGGCACCGCCGTACCAAAGTTCCACACCGGCTAAAGCGCCAAATTTATGGACTTCATCGGTCATGGCTTTCAAATTGCGTACATCACCCTCATCCCAGATACGGGCTGACAAACGCATAGTGTCATCCGATTCAGGGTGGATCGAGCAATATTCAGTATTCATCGCCGCCCAGCCACCCTCAGCTTTCAATGAGCGATGAGCTGCCTGGAAGCCGGGTTTATCTGAACCGGCACCGATACAGTGTGGTACTTGATAAAAACGGTTGCGAAGAGTTTTAGGACCGATTTGAATCGGTTCGAATAATATATCGTGCTTGGGATCGCGTGCCATATCATGTTCTCCATTATTGTGAGTTCGGGCAAGCTTATTTTCAGCCTTGCCACATACCACAACAATTCTCCTGATGTGTTACCACCTAGGAAGTACGTGAGGCTTGAGCGAAGTGGTTACTCTGTCGGAGATAGCATAGGAGCTGTCAGATATGCCTTAATGAGCACACATTTAGCCATCAGTTGAAATTGATGCCAATACATGAATTATGGAAAGAAAAAAATGCTGGGGGGTTGGGGCTACAGCTCGGCCACCAGCAAACTGCTGAAAAAGACAATCAGAATGCCAGCCAGCAAGACCAGATAAGGCAAAATACCAGCACGACAGATAATGTCTCCGCCATTTTCATCCAGTGACATGTCTTCACGCATCGCTTTGGGAAATATGCCTTTATCCACCACATAATGGCGCCAAATAAAGATCGGAATCACCAGCAATGCCAGCAGAATGCCACTCATCAGGGTGCCTTTCCCCCAGACATTCGCTCCCATTCCCATCAAAACCATATTGAAATAGGACAATATAGTGCCAATCACAATCAGTAGTGTTGGCGCTCGATAAGGCCGTTCCCAATTAGGCCGATCCAGTCGATGGATCCAGCCGGCATTGAGGTTGAGGAAATTGAAAATGATATACCCTACATTCGAAGCTGCCAGCAGGAATACATAGTCAGACATGCTAAGCAGCACTAGGTTGACAATCAGATTGGTCCACATTGCAGCCGTCGGGGCACCCTGCTCATTCACCTTGGACAGATAACGCGGTAACATCCCGTCAACCGCCCCCTGATACAGGGTTCGTGAGGAACCCGCCATGGTGGTCATCACTGATAACATTAATGCCAGAACCAACATAACCACAAACACATTAGCAAACATACTGTCGCCGCCAAGAATACCTGCCAGTACGTTCGCCACACCCATGCCACTATAGATTTCTGCCGATAACATGCCATCATAAATGGCCGGTGCGACTAATTGCCCCGCACTGTTAAGTGTCTCCCGCTCTACAAGCTGCCCCAATCCCAAGTGTCCCTGAAATGCCAATGGCACCAGCGTAAACACTGCAATACACAATAAACCGGAAAAAAAGATCGCCTTAAACGTGTCACTTTTGGGATTTTTGAATTCCCGTGTATAACAGACTGCTGTTTCAAAACCATAAGTTGACCAGGCTGCAATAAACAGACCTCCGGCCATCAGTTTCCAGCCTTCAAGGTTCCACTCGCCTTCGATGACATTGCCAATCGAGTCATACGCCAGTGGTGTCAGTGGTGTGATATTAGATAACGGTAAATCCCCGGTAATCAGTGGTACCAGTCCCACCATCAATAAGGGCAATAAACCGGTCAAACCAAAGATCATTGTGGCTCGAGCCGAGCGAAGTATGCCGCCATTCTGGATAGCAAACACCACCAGCATCAGTGCACTGCCGATGATAAAGGTTGCATTGATACGTAAGCTCAGACCGTCTTTCAGGTAAGACAGGTCGACCAGCGTGATTTGCCAGCTATTAATAACTGCATCTGGAGCAAACAGGGCGGAGAGAATATAACCGGCTGCCAATCCTGAACCAATCGCCAGTACGGGTCCCCAGGCTATCCAGTTGCACCACACGGAGACTGGCGCAACAATCTTGATATATCGGATCCAGGCCACTGCCCCGTATACTGATGCACCACCAGTTTTATGTGGAAATAGTCCGGCAATTTCGGCATAGGTAAAAGCTTGCAGAAAACCAAAGCTGATAGAAACAATCCATATCAGCCAAGCGGGTTGGCCGACTGTAGCAGCAACGGCTCCCATGGAAAACAGAACAAGTGCCGGCACGCCACTTGCTACCCAGAAGGCTCCGGTCCAGTTGATTCGGCGGTGCAACGTTGATGGATCAGCCCTGTTTTCGGCCAATAAATCAACGGTCGCCACATTGGCAGATACTGATGGCTCTCTCACCCGTTTGCCCCTGAAGTTACAGCTCTATGGCCGTATTTTTTAATTATTATTGTTTACATTATCACGCATTGAAGATGCGTTAATTGCTTATAACCAAAATGCAATTAACGAACAGCTAGAAGCTGGGTATCTGACAATATGATTGCTTTAGACAGAATATGGCAACACATCTTTAGATGTACTTCCAAGGGAGTAGATGAATAGCTGACTGGAGTTATAGAGACTTAATACGTTTTGACAAATATTCTTGCACAGACTAAAGCCACGAGGCTGAGCGCGAATATAATCACAAAAGCCAGTACATCGGCGTAAGGATACCCCCAGAATTCAGTCATTAGTTGTTTCTCCATCTAATAAACCAGTATCCAACATGCGTTGTCGACCAAAATCAGACAACGCAAACTCAAACAATAAGCGATCCTTCGTAATAGCATCACCATCATCAAGCCGATGTCCGATACGCTTAATGAGTCCGGCCGAGGCCAGCTCATCCAAAGCAATACTAAAATGATTTATCCAGTAATGGCCCTGCAGCTCATATTCAACCATTGCACGTTGAATCAATTCAAAATCCCACAAACTCGGGTACTGATTTAGCGTGATCAGCAGAAAACCCTTTTGTGGTAGTTTCATGATTCCACCTCACGAAGAGTAGAAATGTTTTCAGCCGGTTCACGATACATAACAAAGCTGCCGGTTACGGTCAGAATTAGGCCCAACACAAAATACCATTCGGGGAGTTCCAGCGTGAATGCCATAACAAACAATACGGCAAACACCCCGTATAAATTACCTATCGCCTCGCCCCGGCCCACACCAATCAGTGAAAAACTCTTATAAAAAGCGGTGTAACAATATGCATGCGCAATCGAAGCCAACACCATCCAGATCATCACCATCGGGCTGGTCAGCATATCTACAATCAACGTGACAATGGGTAAATCTGTCAGCAGGTAAATCATCGGTAATACCAGAATGCCCCAAAACAGAATTTCAAAGCTGAAGCGACATTGGATACCAACATCAGGATCAGTAACATCCATCGCACGCGACGCTACCGCCCCCTCTGCCCCCCAACCTATAGCCGACATGATGCCACCCACATACCCCAGCCAGGCGTAGTTTTCGCTGATATCAATCTCACCAAACAGGCCTGGGCCGTAAATAACCATACCGCCCATGATAATGATTGCCATGCCCAGTGCAGCACGGCCGGAGATTTTTTCGTGATACCAGAGTCGCGCAATTATTGCTCCGACAACGGGATAAAATAGCGAGGTAATTGCCGCAAACACAGGGCCAACATAGCCCATCGCCATATACGAGCCAAAAATGGCCATCGGACCACCACACAAAGAAGCTAGTGCATACCATTTGGAGATACGTCTGAAACGCACAATGGTGCGACCATAGTCACGTAACTTGCCCAGCATGCCGTTCCAGATGATCAGAAACAGTAGCACTACAACAGCATGGATCCAGGTCATAACGGCCGTGGCGGCCAGACGCATGCCGTGATCTCCGCTATGAATGCTGACAAAGGGTTCTTCATACCACATTGCTGTACCAGGGACATACCATGCTCCCCAGAGAACAGCAGTCCATAAAGCCCAGGTAAAGCCCCAACGCTGACTGCGTTGGAAATGATTATGCAGTGCTTTATCCAACGATAATGACATTAAATTTCCCTACAACGCCTGTATCAGTTCTGCAAGAGCAGCATCAATCCCCTTTTCCGACTTTTCAGGTAAAACATAACCTTCCACTTCCAGACCAAAACCCGTCATATTATGGATCTTGCGTGGGCGGGTCATCAGACGCATCCGGCTGATTCCCAGATCCAACAGGATTTGTGCACCGATCCCATAATCCTTCAATTCGATACTGGCTACAGGCAAAGAATCCGGACTGCTGATTTGACGCAGGATGTCCTGTTCAGACTCATCACGCCTTAACAACACAATCACACCCGCCCCTTCGCTGACGATTTTCTGCATCGCAGCATGAATACTCCAGCTATGGGAGTGTTGATTAGCATCGAGTAATTCAATGACTGATAGCGGTTCATGAACTCTGACTAATGTGCTGGCAGCTTTTGTCGGATCCCCATACACCATGACCAGATGGGTTTTATCAGTCGTAATATCCCGGTAACCGATTAACTCAAACTCACCAAACATCGTATTGATCAGCCGACTGCTTTTACGTTCAATCAATGTTTCTGTCTGATGCCGATAAGCAATCAGATCGGCGATAGTGCCAATCTTCAAGCCATGCTCAAGGGCAAATCCCTGCAGATCCGGCAATCTCGCCATGCTGCCGTCTTCATTCATGATCTCGCAGATTACTGCGGCCGGGGTTCTATCAGCCATTGATGCGATATCACAACCTGCTTCAGTATGCCCTGCCCGAGCCAATACACCGCCAGGTTGTGCCATTAAAGGAAAAATATGCCCTGGTCGCACAATATCGCTGGGCGTCGCATTCGCAGCCACTGCAGCCTGAACAGTTCGCGCACGGTCCGCAGCAGAAATACCGGTGGTTACCCCTTCTGCTGCTTCAATGGATACCGTAAAGTTGGTGCTGAGCTGCGCCCGATTATGTTTGACCATCAAAGGTAGTTCCAACTGACGGCAACGTGCTTCGGTCAGTGTCAGACAAATCAGTCCCCGCGCATAACGGGCCATAAAGTTGATATGTTCTGCAGTAACCGCATCGGCGGCGATGACGATGTCGCCTTCATTCTCCCGATCCTCATCATCGATCAGAATCACCATTCTGCCCTGGCGTATTTCGTCAATTATTTCCTCAACTGGTGAAATCACCGATTGTGAAGAACTCGGAAAGCTTAAAGGTTGTAATGGATAGTTCATCGTGATCACCTACTTTTTTGCAACATGGCATAAGCCGAATGGTTATGTATCGATTCGAAGTTTTCACATTCAATGATGTAATCAACAATGGCCTCACAACTATTTAGCGATGCAGCTACATCACGTACCAGATCTTCAACGAATTTTGGGTTGTCATAGGCGTATTCGGTGACATACTTTTCATCAGGCCGTTTGAGTAAACCGTAAAGCTCACTGGAGGCCTGTTGTTCGATTTGCCCAATCAATGATTTGAGACTGATGATCTGATTCAACTCGGCCGTCACGGTAATCATTGAACGTTGATTGTGGGCACCATATTCGGAGATTTTTTTCGAGCAGGGACACAGGCTAGTCACCGGAATCGCTACTTTAAGTTTGAGATTCAGCGTTTCCTCTAGATTGGCAATCACCGTGACGTCGTAATCCATCAAGCTACTGACGCCGGAGACCGGTGCCTGCTTGCGAATAAAAAACGGAAACTGCATTTCCAGATGACCGCTATCGGCATCAAGCTGAGTCAGCATGGTTTTCATGAAATCGCCAATACTGTCAGTCGACATGACCAAATCAGGCGTTTCCAGCAGTTCGATGAAGCGTGACATATGTGTGCCTTTCACATCATGCGGTAACTTCACATACATATTGAAGTCAGCCACCACACGAATAGGCGCTTCATCAGCGTCACTTTGAAAAAATATAGGATAACGTAGAGATTTTATACCGACTCTATCGATGATTTGGCAGCGTTTATCTGGCGTATTCTGAACATCTTCCAATTGAATATGCAGGGGTAGGTTCATCGATCTATCCTTCTGTATTGGATTGCTGGTTAATCACCTGCTGTCGTCTTCCTCAAAAAAAAGTGGATCTGCCTTTGAAAACAAAAAACTGCGGATTTTGCTCTCCGGCATGATCCACCTAACGCCTCAACGAGAGAACGGATCGAGGAAACTAAATGAAGCTGAACTAACGGTTTAACTCAGCTACGGTTACATTATTGCCTCGAGCAATAGGCCTAACAATTCCAAAGAAGGATTACTCCCTAGTAGTTAGAAAATCACTGGAATTTTGTGCTCAACAATTACTATTTAATTTGCGTGTCAGAGCTCATCGGATTTAAAAAAGCTAAGGTAGCTTTCTCATGGTGAAATATTTCAGTAATCCCACATCTCAAAGTGAGTGTTAAATATCCACAAGAGAAAACTACCCGCCTAATCTCTTACTCTCCCGCTACAGAGTTAATAGCGATCTCAGGCTGCGAGCGAGCTTCGTATTGCGTGTAAAGCCAGATAGGCAAATACATGGCCAGCACAATAAATCCTATCCATGTCGAAAACCAACCCACTTCAAGACTGTTCAGATACACCACCCCAATCAGGCACAATGGAATATTGAACAGGCCGAACAATAGAGCGACATTTTTCCAGCCTGTAGGGGCTTTGAAAGGTCTATCTAGATTGGCAAAGTGAGGATTATTTTTGGCTTTGACATAAGCAAATAGACTGATGCCATTTGCACAGGTATAACCGATAGCTGAAGCAGCCAGAATAGCCGCAGGAGTGCCCATCGAAATCAATACTAGATTAAACAGACCAATCACCACCATCGCCACAACGGGGGTACCTCGTGAATTCAACTTACCAAACACTTTCGGTAAATTTCCCTCTGTGGCCATGGAGTGCATCGCTCTGGCAGAACCAAGATAAGCAGTTTGAATAATAAGAATCATCGCAGCAATCAGCATAATAATGGCAATCATTGCTCCGGCTTTACCAAAAGCGGCTTCAGCAACTGGAATCATAGGAGATAATGGTTCCGCCAATACGCCCTCAACTCCCAGAACACCTATCACTGCAGCCTGAACTAAAATAAAAGAGAACAAACAGATAGCACCACAAACAAAAAGGGCTTTAGGAACATCAGTTCCCGGTTTTTTATATTCCGGACCATAAATAGCTGCAGTTTCCCATGCACAGGCACTCCACTGAGCAATGGCAAATAAACCGAACAAAATCAATATATGATGCATATCCCAAGACCAATCTACCGGCAACCAGCTGCCAGTGATGTTGCTTATTTCCACTGCCCCACTAGCAAAAGGAGTGATAGTCATTACAACTAGTGGTATCAACGAAATAGCTGCCAGAATGTAACCTAAAATCGCACTGTCTTTTAGTCCAAAATAATTGATGATGAACAGTACGCTGAAAATCACACCTCCACATAGCAGAGAGAGTTGATACTCGGTAAACATCGTTCCCAGTACCGGAAACAGTCCATGCAGATAACTGCCGACAAGTATGGCAAAGATAGCCAGTACCGGGTTCCAGGCAAACCAGTAACTCCATGCACTGAACCCACCGATAAGCTTGCCTTTGTCATAATTGCCATCGTAATTCTGGGTTTTGAATACATTTTGGGCAAAACCAGGTAAACCTGAGGCTTTGGGAAAGGTAGTGGCTAATTCAGCATAGGCCAGATTTTGCATAAAACCCTGCAATACCGATAACCCCCAGATGAGGATCGCAGCAGACGCGACCCAAAGGGGAAAGTAACCCAATGAAGGTAAAATCAGTAATGGCACACCGGACGCAATGGCCAGACCCTGTTTCCAATCAATGGAACGTTCGAGGTCATCGGAATGTTCTCCACCTCCCTTAACGGAGGCACTTGTAGTGCTCATATTGTTTTCTCTCATAAGAATAATCTCCAGCTTATTAAGCGTGTAATTTCTCTGTAATTATTATTTTGTTATGTAATTTAAAGAACATTTAACATATTGAATTTAGGTTCATTTCAAACCCGAATTGAACTTAGCGTAATAATCAGCGATTGATAATTCTCCTCAATAAGTACTACTTTAGGTGTATGTGTCAGCTGATATGAAATATAAAAAATGTTGAGTAAAGCCGCACTAATGCCTGTTTTTTTAACTACTTCTGCTGCGCCAAAGCCCAATGCAACCTTGCCCACATATACGCATCCATGATGGATATGGCATAGATAAAAACACCACCGGCAAACTTACCAATTAATGAAACATCTGGATCAGCCAGATTAAAAGTGATCACACCTAAAACCATCATAAAAAACACCATCATCAAACCCCGTATAGGGGCATGATTCAGTACCTGACCTACACCGGGTAATAAAATAGCGATGATAAGTACAAGATAGGGATGAATTGGGCGGGAAGGTTTTTGTATAGCCTGACTCATGAGCTTTTGCCTCTTATTAAATTTTGCTGCAATCTCAGTAATTGACGAGTCAATGCCGCGACTTGATCCGAATCTATCGGTTCGTCATCAAATTGCACCGAACGCAACAGTAAATAATTACCCCTGTCAGCCTGACGAATCAGATATGTCAGTCGAACAGCATCGGGGGTTATAAGAAGTTCTTTGACTTTTTGATCGGCAAATATCGTCCTGACATCAGCATCAATTGCCTGCAGTTCCGGCGCAATATCACGACTCATATAACGGGCATGTTCCGGCCAACCAGGCAATGGCTTTATCGGTTGATCCCATTGCCATGATGGACTGTAAACCTCGGTATTCTGTGGTCGTACCAGAATATCGAGACTGCCGTTTATGGTAGGAGTGTTATGTAGTTTGATATGCAACCACATCACCGGAATCTTACGGGCAGTCAGGTTATCCACCTCAACCCGCAAACTCAGCGGCGTCTGATTAAAAATGCCCTTTAATGAGGCATAACCGGCAGTATTAAAGTGTGTTTCATTAACCTCCATGATTTTGCCAAAACCATTAAGTAAATTCGCACGCGATTGAATCACCTGTCGATGATGTTGTTTATATATCCACCACAAAGCAATACTGAACACGACGAGTAGCGTAAAAATGCCAAATTCAGACATCGAGCCCTCCTCTTCTCAGCACAGAAAATAGTTGACTGAACATTGAGTAACTCCCATAGATAACAGCAAAACATCGTAAAAAAAGGCCTCGCAGTTAGCATTTAACTCACTGCGAGGCCAACGATTAACGCACCACCGTTACCGGGCAATGCGCCTTGCTGATTACCTGCTCGGCAATAGAACCGAGCAGCACTTTAGAGACACCCGTACGTCCCACTGAACCAGTTATCACATGATCGTGCTCGTTCAGGTCAGCAAAATTAATAATTGCTGCCGCAGTGTTGTGTCCCTGTACCGTGGTGCAGGAAGCCGATCCAAGACCTCGCTGAAAGGCTTTATCAAAAGCTTTTTGCAACTCCATTTGAATCTGGTCATCTGCTGCTCTAAGCATATTGAAGTCCCAGAAGTGGGTTTTGGAAACATCCTCTCCAGTCGGCCTTATCACATGAATAAAGGTCAGTTCAGCCTTGGCCAGAAGTGCTAATTCAATGGCAAATTCAACTGCTTTTTCAGCACTGTGAGAACCATCTGTTGCGCATAAGATTTTTTTCATTTCTGCACCTCCCTTAATACCCTTTCGGCCGTGGCCAAGGCATAGTGAATTGGTCACCACGTTTCACAAACTGATACCGACGCATTACAAACCACACCGACGCCGCGATGTAGAAAGCCATGATCGACAGCAGCGAAGCACCATAACCAAGGAAAGTAGCGAAATAAACTACCGAACAGAGGGCCAACAAAGTGAATGCTGGAATTGGATGAAACGGATGAATATAGCCACGCTTAATCACATCCAAAGGCCACATTTTTCTGAAGCGGATCATATTGAAGGACATAAACGTATAGCCCAGCAAACCCGACAGAATCGAAAACGTGATTACTTGATCCAACAGACCGGTAAAGGCAAACGAGACTGCTATGGGTACCAAAAAGATAATGGCCCGAAATGGGGTTCGGTAATGCGGGTGAATTGCCCCAAACCAGGTTGGCATATAACGATCACGGCCCATGGAAAACCAGGCACGTGCCGCATCATTGATACAACCATTGGCAGAGGCAATCGCCGCGAACATGGTGCCAATAAACAGCACTATCTGCAGGGAAGGATTACCAATAATAGATGCTGCATCATATAAAGGTGTAGTTGCCTGCCCCAAATATTGCCATGGCATCAGTCCCGTTGAGACATACCAGGTCAGTGTAGCCGCCACCAGCAGTGTTAAAATCCCACCGATGGTTCCTAATGGAATAGACCTTCCTGCACTCCGCACTTCTTCTGCAGCCTGACAGGTTCCTTCAATCCCCAGGTAATACCACATGCCAAACTGCAATGCAGCAACGACCCCAATCCAGCCATACGGCAGCTCAGTTAATAAGTCACTGTGCTTGAGAATATTGCCTGGATTCAGTGGATCACTGCCGATAAACAAAGCAATAATGGCCAGAAAAGCAAACAGAGTAATGACAAAATTTACCGTCAAGGTCATAAACACCCCGCGATAATTCAACCAGGCCAGAAAAGCGATGGTCAACACCACAAATGGCTGTGGATTCAGATCGGCATAACCAGTGGCCGAAGCCACCGCTGCCATCAAATCCCCGACAATCAAGGCATCTGCGGCTTCCAGCATGGTATAGGCCATGACCAGATACAATCCGACATTAAAGGCCATAAGCGGTCCGATAATATGTTTTGCCTGAGTATATTGCCCACCAGCTGCGGCCACGGTTGATGTCACTTCGGAATCGATCATCGCCACACAGCTATACAGTAGTCCAATTACCCAGCAGGCAATCAAAGCACCATACGCACCGCCCTTGGCAACCGAAAAGTTCCAGCCCATAAACTCACCGACCAGAACAATACCGACCCCTAGTGCCCAAACATGAAAGGGGTTTAATACTTTCAACATCGAAATGCGTTTTTGAGCTCCAGTAGTAGAAGTAGACTGACTCATTTGCCTTCTCCTTCACTTTTGATTTGTTCAAGCATTTCATCCGCGCCCTCTCGGGAACTGACCAGCAAATCTTCATCAAATTGTCGAGAGACGCTCACCGCATCGACGACAATCCATAACAGAAGAAAGGCAGAAATAATCCAAGCGGCATAACTCAATAAATCCCAATAAATCATCTCGCATCCTCCTGCTCATTATTTTCCTGACGGCCAGCAGCACCGAATTTTTCCTCAATCACTTCACGGTATTGGCGGTCAGAAACACGGAGTACAAAAAAGAAATAACCGATAATGACTAACGCCGTGATAATCAACATGACCGGGTCAATCGTGTAATCAAATCGGTCATTGATAATCTCAGCAGCACCTAACTCATCAAAGCCAAGTTTTTGCCACTGTTCTTGTTCTACGGCGGAGACATTAAGGGATTCCCAAGTGATGACTTGGGCAGAAGCTGTTTCTTCGACTGTTTTGGTATCAGACTCGAGAAACAAAGGGATATAAAGACTTACGTAAACTAGAAATAAAATAAACAAACTGTCAAATAGTTGACCACGTTTGTGCTGAGTTTTAGGGATATAGTTAGTCATAGCCTTTCCTCATTAGTAGACTCTTGCATTAATTTTTTCGCTTCTCGATTTTCATCAAGATGCTTAATGTCTAATTCGTAAATGAAATTCTTATCTTCAGCGTAGTGTTTGGTCATTGCTGCCACTGACGCCGTATTGAAAATCACTAACAATGCACTGGAAATTATCAACACCGCTCGGATGAAGGGATCTTCCACAATGCTCAAGATACTAATGAGGACAAAGCCTATTGCCAGCCAGAGTAAAACAATATCCGACCAGGCCATAACACAGTCCCGTATGTACATATTTTCTATACGTTTTTTTAAATTATTATTCATAGTTATTTCTCTCTCTTATTTAAAGATAGTTAATGACTACACTTGTCCCTCCTTGTGAAATGAAAAAAAAAGGGCTGATGCCATCATGAATAAACTGACTTAAAGCGAAGGGGTAGAGATCGCTTTAAGCAGGTTTAATCAAAACAGCATCAGCCCTTGTCTCGATTTACTCTTTTAAACTGAGTATCAGAACGGCTGTTGACCGGGAATCCAGTTAGTCCCTGCTAACGGAACTCTGGCCATGGCAGCAGATTCCACTGTCAAGGCCACTAGATCTTCTGGTTCCAGATTACGCATATCATTTTTGCCACAGGCACGCGCCAACGTTTGTGCTTCTAACGTCAGAACTCGTAGATAGTTAGCCAGTCGGCGTCCACCTTCAACCGGATCCAGTCGTTTACTGAGCTCCGGATCCTGGGTTGAAATACCTGCCGGATCACGACCTTCATGATAATCATCATAAAAACCGGCAGCTGAGCCAATGGCTTTAAACTCTTCATCATATTTAGGATCGTTACATCCCAACGCGATCAAGGCTGCAGTACCAATCGCTACGGCATCCGCACCCAAAGCCATACACTTAGCCACATCAGCACCGTTCCGAATACCACCGGAAACGATCAGCTGCACTTTACGATGCATGCCCATTTCCTGCAGCGCCTGAACCGCTTGTGGAATAGCAGCCATGGTCGGAATGCCGACATGTTCGATAAAGACTTCCTGGGTTGCCGCTGTACCGCCCTGCATACCATCAACTACGATGACATCAGCACCGGCTTTCACCGCCAGCTTCACATCATAGTAAGTACGAGTCGCACCGACTTTAATATAGATAGGCACCTGCCAGTCAGTGATTTCGCGTAATTCAAGGATCTTGATTGCCAGATCATCCGGCCCAGTCCAGTCTGGATGACGGCAAGCACTGCGTTGGTCAACACCCATCGGCAAAGTACGCATTTTGGCGACACGTTCAGTAATTTTTTGACCCAATAACATACCGCCACCGCCAGGTTTAGCACCCTGTCCCAAGACCACTTCGATAGCATCCGCTTTCCGCAGATCATCCGGGTTCATACCATAGCGTGATGGCAAGTATTGATAGACCAGTTTGGTGGATTGACCACGTTCTTCCGGCGTCATACCGCCGTCACCGGTTGTGGTTGAAGTGCCTACTGCAGATGCACCACGACCCAGAGCCTCTTTTGCATTGGCCGATAAGGCACCAAAACTCATACCGGCAATGGTTACGGGGGTTTCAATAACGATCGGTTTTTTGGCAAAACGAGTGCCTAATGTGACTTGGGTATTACATTTTTCACGATAACCTTCCAACGGATAACGAGACATACTCGCCCCCAGGAATAACAAATCATCAAAATGTGGCAACTTACGTTTGGCACCCCAGCCACGGATATCGTAGATACCGGTATCCGCTGCCCGACGGATTTCGGACATGGTCGACCGATCAAAAGTCGCTGACTCACGGAGTTCGGTAATGTGTTTTGTTTTTTCACTCATAATAAATTCCTCGTAAAATCAGCATTAATACGCCGAAGCGTTATCGACTTTGAAATTGTAAAGTTGACGCGCAGAACCATAGCGTTTGAAAGCATGGGGATCCTCATCCACACCAGCCCGCTTGAGCAAATGACTAAGTTCCTGGATATGTTCATCACGCATTTCTTTGGCAATACAATCCGCACCCAATGATTTCACTTCACCTTTCACATAAATGTGGACTTCATACAATGAATCGCCCAGGGCATCACCCGCATCACCACACACCACCAACGTTCCGGCCTGCCCCATAAAGCAACTCATATGGCCAACATTGCCAGTTACGACAATGTCCGAGCCTTTCATGGAAATACCACAACGTGAACCGGCATCACCTTCTATCACCAAAAGTCCACCAATTGATGTCGCTCCAGCAGATGAAGAGGCGTTGCCTTTCACGCGAACACTGCCAGACATCATGTTTTCGGCAACACCTTGACCGGCACTGCCATGAACCACGATATCGGCTTCTTTATTCATGCCACCACAGTAATAACCGGCATGGCCTTTAATATCGATTCTAAGTTTTTGGTCAACGCCCACGGCCAGATTGTGCTGTCCTTTGGGATTAAGCACTTCCCATTCAGATTCGGTACATGCAGCCGCTTGATCATGTAGGGCCTGGTTTAAATCACGTACCGTCTGTGTTGCTAAATCAATTGTTTTCATTGTGTTCCCCTTAAGCACTTCTAATCAGTTACTTCCACGTTCCCAAACGTAGATAGTTGACGGTTCTGGTTCCCAAACCTTGGCGGTTTCAATCCCTGGTAAGGTTGTTAATGCCTGATATTCAGAGGCCATCGCTACATAGTCATCGGTTTCTGCAATAACAGCTGGTTTGCAGGCAATAGGATCACGAACTACTGCAAATCCATCTTTGGTGCCGATAGTAAAGGTGTAAAAGCCATCTAACTCTTTTAAAGCGTGTTCCAGGGCTTGATGTAGAGAATCACCTTGTTGCAAGCGATAGGTTAGAAAACCTGCCGCTACTTCGGTGTCATTCTCGGTATCAAAATGAATACCATTGCGTTTCAGTTCCTGACGCATACGGTTGTGATTAGACAAAGAGCCGTTATGCACCAGACACAGATCCATGCCGGTAGAGAAAGGATGGCTACCCGCCATTGTTACCGCAGATTCAGTCGCCATCCGGGTATGACCAATGATGTGAGTACCTTGCATATTGTCGAGATTGAACATGTTGACAATACGCTCTGGCAGACCGACTTCTTTCAATATTTCAATGGAACTACCGGCACTCATGATCAAAACATCAGGATGACTTTCATGCAGATAGTTTTCGACAAAGTCAGCGTCAGTTTTCACTTTGAAAACAGCTACTTTGTTGTTCTGAAACCAATCAACCTGAGTAACAAGTGCTTGTTCAATATCTTTTGCCAACTTTTCCCAGTCATAATTTTCATCTTCATGACGCAAGGTAAATTTGATACCGGTATCGACAGCATCACCATAAATGGCAAAGCCGGCGCTATCTGGACCACGATCGGTCATGGCAATCATCATTGGGGAAAATAATTCACCCAAGCGACTTTGATACTTATCATTTTTTAAATAAAGACCAACAATTCCACACATTAGATTTCTCCTAAAAATTCCAACTAGTCGGCTGCTTAATAAAATTCAGCGTAACGATCAATTTCCCAGTCAGAGACATGCCGCATATATTCCACCCATTCCATGTGTTTCAATTCCAAAAACTCATTTGCCAGTCCTTCGCCTAAAGCACCCTTTACGACACTGTCTTTTTCAAGCGCCAGCAGTGCTTCATGCAGGTTCTGGGGTAAGATATTGATACCTTTTTCTCTCAGCTCCATCGGGCTGAGATCATATAGATTGGTATTGTGACCCTCGCCAGGATCGAGCTCTCTTTCAACACCATCCAGACCTGCGGCGATAATCGCAGCAGTAGTCAGGTAAGGGTTGCACGAACCATCCGGCAGTCGCATTTCAATGCGGCCGTAAGGAATGCGAACCATAGTTGAGCGATTGTTATCGCCATAAGTGATGTAAGCCGGGGCCCAGGTTGCACCCGATAGTGAACGACCCACTACCAGACGTTTGTAAGAGTTAACAGTGGGGGCTGCCAAGGCACATAACGCTGGCGCATGTTCCAGCAGACCAGCCATAAAATGATAGGCCATCTTGCTTAAACCATGACCAGCTGGATCACTGTCATCATGGAACAGACACTTTTCACCATCGCTGATCGAAATGTGTAAATGCATGCCGTTACCGGGACGATTGCTGAATGGTTTTGGCATGTAGGTACAAATCATGCCCAGTTCATTGGCAATTTCGCTGGCTGCCATTTTGAACATAATAAAATCATCTGCACTTTTCAGGCAGTCGGCATAGGTATAGTTAATTTCAAACTGACCGTTAGCGTCTTCGTGGTCAATTTGATATACATCCAAACCGACTTCAATCAGTGATTCCGTTAGTTTTTCCAGGAAAACACTTTGGCGAGTTATGCCTTTATAGTCGTAGCAAGGCTTTTGTAATGTATCGCTATCTTCAAACGGATGAATATGACCATGCTCATCTTTTTTGAGCAGAGAGAATTCGGGTTCAAGACCGGTAAACATGGTCCAGCCCTTTTCTTCAAGCCGCTTGATCTGGTTTTTCAACACAACACGAGAATCGAAGTTATACGGTTCGCCATTAACGTGTCCGTTACAGATAACGCGCGCATAACCCGGCTGCCATGGAATCAGTGTCAACGTCGATAAATCGCCCATCGCCATATAATCAGGGCCATTTGGCTGGATGCCCATGCCGCAGATAGCGCCACCAGCAAAACCGGCACCGGTTTTAATGATGTCTTTAAGATGTGCAGAAGGGACCGATTTAACTTTGGCCACACCATGAATATCGACAAACTGTGCTAAAACATATTTGACGTTGTTGTCTTTAATAAATTGTTCTGCCTGTTCTAGGGTTTTCATCACTTTTGCTCCTGGTTATCGGTTATAGGCTGGCTAAGGTTTGTTTGTAACTCGTATTTCATAGCGTGACCTGGATGAGTTTATTCAGCACCGGATGACTTAATTACTATTGAAAAACTGATTGATACCAACCGGTCCGCCGCCTAATTCTTTAATAATGTTCAACAGGGTTTCCCATAGATAAACGCCAAAAGTGCCATCACACCAGAGACGCAATTGAGTTTGCCCCGCCACTTCCTGTCTGAGAACAATCACCGAGACACCTGCTATTGAGGTCATCGCCAGTCGATTGTCAGCCAACGTCGGCCCAATCAGATTAATTGCACATACCTGGGCCAGTAGCTCATCAAGCAACTCACCACTCAAAATGAAAGACGCATCATTACGTAGTACCACGTGAACGCCATCGCCACTTTGCAACTGCTCACTTAAACCTTTGCACTGCTGAACACCAATCGGGTCTTCCAGCAAAAATTCACTATTACCAAGACGCAGGACTAGGGTTGCGTCATGACGAATCCAGCTGTTTGCTGAACCGGGTAATTCAATACCTTTTGCTTTTAAAGAATCAGCTGCGGCAAGGCCTTTGATAGCGAAACGTGCCAGGCAACTGACATCACATATCGCCAACTTTGCAGCATAACGACTCTCCATATCAGGATCTGAATAACGATTGGCAATCGCCATGCCGTTGATAAAACCCATTTCCGGCTTCAGAGACGTTTGGGCAAACGCAACTGGACTCTGTAAAACAACATTTTGCATATGCTGGCTCCTTAGCCCTGACTCATACTTAGAAAAGAGTGTTCAACCACTTCAGCCATTTCCAGCCATCCACTATCAGTGCGAATAGCAAAGCGTTTTCCCGCTTTGGCCTGCTCAGGCAAAACAAAGGCAAAACCAATCACTCGATTTAAATATTCACTGAAAGAAATACTGGTCACCCTTCCAGCGATCTCGCCATTTTCAATCACCAGATTGCATTCCTTGGGCAGTTCACCAAATCCTTCATTTAATACAAAGGTCACCAGTTTTTTCTTTAATGGTTTCTTCTGCAGGATTTGCAGACTGCGTTGGCCGATGAAAAATGGTTTATCCATTGCCACCAGTGACTCTGCATGTGCCTCAAACGGGTTGGTCAAACCATCAGTATCATGACTAATCAGATGATGGCCCATTTCCAACCGCAGCAGACGCTGGGCATCAGTGCCAAAAGGTCGGATACCATAGGTTTTGCCTGCCTCCATGATTTTCTGCCAGACATGCAGACCGGCACTTGAAGGAACATGTATTTCGAAAGCCAGATCCGAGACAAACGCCACCCGCATAACTCTGGCATGGACACCCGCTACCAAAGCTTCGCGATATGCACCCTGTGGAAAGGCTTCTTCCAGCAGATCCAAATCAGTTACTTCACTGAGGATGGAACGAGATGAAGGCCCAGCCAAAGTCATCGCTGACATCACACCAGTAAGATTGACTAGGGTGACTTGCATGCCCCAAAGCTGCAGATTGCGTTGCATTTCTCGATACACCGTGGCGGCATTGGACGAGTTGGTAGAAACATAAAACTTGTCCTGGTCCAAACGAACCGCCACGCCATCATCGACAATGACGCCAGCTTCATCAAGTAACATTGCGATACGGCTGTTGCCGACTTTCTGACTGGCAAATCTGCCGGTATAAAAACGCTCTAGAAACGCAGCAGCATCTTTGCCGAAGACTTCGATTTTGCCCAACGTACTGCCATCAATCATGCCAGCAGACTTGCGAACAGCCAGTGCTTCCTGCTGCACTGCCTGTTTATTGGATATTTTAATTCCGACAGGCAAGTAGTAAGCAGGTCGCAACCACACACCGGCTTCCATCATCACCCCGCCTTCTCTCACATGCCATTCATGCATTGCGGTATGACGATGTGGGTGAAAACCACGACCACCTAAATGCCCAATAGGTGTTGGGTGGAAAAACGGCCTTGCTGTCGTCGAACCAATTTTTTCAACTGGCAAATCCCGAATACGTGCCAGAATACGAATGGCATTCATATTGGAATGTTTGCCCTGACTTGGTCCCATTCCTACTGTGGTGAAACGCTTCATCAACTCGATGTTGTCAAAGCCTTCTTTAGCGGCATTGATGAAATCCTTTACTTGGATATCTTCATCAAAATCAACAAAGTTTTTGCCTTTTGGATGATTCACAATGGGGTAAGGATGGCTGGGCGAGTTACCGCCATGCGTCATGACAGCAACAGGATCAGCAGTATTTTTGCCTAGATAGCGTGCAGCTTCGGCGCCGGCACGTTTTCCGTCTAACAAGCGTTGTTCAAGTGCAAATATGCCGTTCACTTTACCGGCAGCAAATACACCTTCCGGCAATTGATTAGGCACAAACTGTTGAACAGCCTGGTCATAACGCATCTGCGTACCAGCCTGATAAAGCAAGGCGGCAGCCGGAGCCCAGCCAGCACTCATCGCCACACCATCGCAATGCAATATCACCTGTTGATGAAGATCTGCCTCGGCAGTGGTTTCATCATAAGGACAGACCACAACCGCACTGACACCCATTTTGTCGGAGGTTGGCACTACTTCGTAAATACAACTACCCAGATGAACGGCGATGCCGGCCTGTTTAACTTTTGCAGTCAAATCGCCATCAGCACCGGTCTGACGCATATCAATGACAGCAACTATTTCGATTTTAGCCGCTGCCAAATCCAAGGCCGCCCGGTATCCATAATCATTCGCGGTGACCAATATGCCTTTGGTAAATGGTTTCACCGAGTAACGGTTTACAAGACGTTGTGCTGCTGAGCTGAGCATCACTCCTGGTAAGTCGTTATAACGAAATACTGGAGGTTGTTCAAAAGCACCACTGGCAACAATGATTGAACCGGCACGAACCTTGGTAATACCGGTTTTCCCTACGATAGGCACTAGATGATCAGTGTAATAACCGCCAGCATAGGCATCAGCAATTATCTGAATATTCGCATGGTTTTGCACGGAATCTGTCAGCTGTTTTAACAAGGATCCAGTGTCGGCATCTGCAGCCATATCATAGGTGAGACTGCCGCCAATTTTGCGGTTTTCATCCACCAGAATAACCTGACTGCCAGCTTCGGCTGCTTCAAGTGCTGCCGACATTCCAGATACACCTGCGCCGACGACCAAGACATCACAATGTGCATAGCGTTTGGCACGAGTGATTCGAGGATAGTTGAAATTGACTTCACCTAGGCCAGCTGCTTTACGGATCTTGTCTTCCCAGAATGGAAACATCCGTTTAGGGGTATGGAAAGCTTTGTAATAAAACCCTACCGGCAGAAACGCCGAGATTTTATCGATAAAGCGACCTTTATCTTTTAATACACCTCCGTCCGTGTTGACCGCAGTCAACTGCATGCCATGAGCAACGGGAATCACATCAGCCCGGATATTGGTGTCCACTCCATCTGTCATTAATGCGTTGACATCATGGTTGGCAAAACTCAATAAACCACGCGCCCGGTGATATTTAAAACTACGCCCCAAAACCTTAATATCGGCAGCCCAGAGCGCACTACTTATGGTATCGCCTTCATATGCTTCGACTTGCTGACCTTCGTATTCAAAGGTCAAGGGCATATCACGGTTGATCCATTCATTCTCTTGTTCAGTGATACGCAATGTCATGCTTTATTCTCCTGACCGTAAAGATAGGTCCGGCTGACCTTGTCAGTCAGCGTGTTTCTTTCTGCGATAAACCAGGTGCCACTTGGACCGTGATACCACCATTCTTTTTTCAAACCCGGCGCCCCATGCCGGTAATGCACATAACCAGCCCACTCTTTATCACTGCAGGTATCTGGGTCAGGCATTTCCCGGTATTCCCCACCGTAGGTAAATTCACTCACTGGGCGGATACCGTTAACGGGACATTGAAGTAATTTCATCTTGCTTTCCCTAAATTAGTGGCCGACCGAGGCTGCGCCTTTTTCACCGGTCAGCTCATAATCTTCAAATCGTGATAACCGGAAGGATCGGATCATATCCGGGGCCATATCGCGGGCGATGGTTTCGGCCATAGTTTTGCCACTGATGGGGGTGGCTTTAAAGCCCCAAGTGCCCCAACCGGCATCAATGTAAAACCCTTCCACTTCAGTTTTGCCCATGATTGGAGCAAAGTCAGGGGTAAGATCCGCCATCCCCGCCCATTGCCTTACGACTTTCACATTACCGAGGAAAGGAAACATATCGGTGATATGCGAGGTCAGGCCTTCAACAAAATCCAGTGAAGAACGAGTTGAATGTATTTCGTACGGATCCAGTGAAGACCCCATAACTAATTCACCACGAGAGGACTGACTGACATAAACATGCAAGCTGCCAGAAACCAGAATCGTATCCAGCCATGGTTTCATCGGTTCAGTCACACATGCTTGAAGCGGATGAATCACAATGGGCGTTTCCACATCGACCATTTCGCAAATGCGTGGTGTAAAACCGGCTACTGCTGATAACACGCGGTTGGTACTGATATAACCTTTGTTAGTTTGCACCCCAACGACCTTGCCACTTTTCACGTCAATGCTGGTCACTTCGGTGCTTTGGAAAATCTCTACCCCCATCCGGTCAGCTTCCTTGGCATATCCCCAGGCAACGGCATCATGACGGGCTACTGAGCCTGGTGCGTGATACAAGGCACCAAGGATTGGAGCCTGACCACTGCAAGAGATATCAAGTTGTGGGCATGCTTTTGATATTTCATCCGGGCCAACTACATAACTTTCAACACCAACATGTTTGTTAACTTCAGCCCGCCAGCGCATGGTACGCATGGCAGAGTCGGTATGGGCTAAAGTGAAATGGCCACGATTGGAATAAAACAGGTTGATGTCGAGCTCTTCTGAGAGATCTTCAAACAACTTAACACTGGCATTGTAAAAATTGACGCCTTCCGGAGTCAGGTAGTTGGAACGAACAATAGTGGTATTGCGTCCGGTATTACCGCCGCCGATATAGCCTTTTTCCAGCACCGCAACATTGGTGATGCCGTGATCCTTAGCCAGATAATAAGCGGCAGCCAGACCGTGCCCACCGCCGCCGATGATAACCGCATCATAGGTTTTTTTGGGTTCAGTACAGTCCCGAAAAAAACGGGGAGCCGGGTGTTCTCGGCTGAGTGCATATTTCAAAAGTCTTAATGGCATTGTTGCCCCTCATTGATATGTTTGCCATTTCATCTACTACCTAATAGGTATACTGAACTACCACCTTTTAGGTAAACTTTGTTTCACATGATGAAACCATGGGCTCATTTACTCATGTGGGAAATCAGATGTCAACACCCTAAAGAAACTTTTTTTCATGAGATGAATCTTAAGTGAGTTATCTACGAAAAAATTCGTGTATGATCAAGCTTCTATCAATGAAACAAAAAGGGAGAATTTGACGGCGTGAACGATAAACTAGAGATGAATGGAATCGAAAATACGGTTAAGTCACTGGACAAACATCTTGGCAACACGCTGCGCCATCTTCGTCTGGAAAATGGGTTAACAATTGCAGAAGTGGCCACGCGAGCTAGTTTAAGTCGTGGAATGTTGAGCAAAATCGAAAATGGTTTAACCTCGCCAAGTCTCGAAAAACTTGAACATTTAGCTAACGCTTTGGGCGTTACACTTTCAAAACTGTTTCATGATTACGACACCCCAAAAGGCGGAGCTCAATACGTTAAGAATGGCGAAGGGATGGAAGTAGTCAGACGGGGCACTAAATCTGGGCATACCTATCATTTGCTTGCTTATGATCAAGGCCCGCAGAAACTATTTGAACCGTTTCTGATTTCCCTTGAAGAAGAAAGCGAAGTATTTGATCCGTTTGAGCACTCAGGTATCGAATTTATCTATATGTTGGAAGGTAAACTTGAATACACAGTAGGAGACGAACGCTATATTCTGAATCCAGGCGACTCACTGACCTTCAATGCTGAACAGCCTCATCGTCCTGAAACTAAATTAAAAATGCCCATCCGCTACTTAGCGATCATTTATTACCACAGTCTGGATGCAATGGAACAAGAGCAGGATTAGCGATTAACCAATATGCTGGCCATGCGTTCAAAGTTTTCCATTAAATACTGTTTCATCCTTGGTTCATACTGAAGTCTCTCAACGGCAACCTGCATCGATGCTAACCAAGCATTCTTATGTGCTTCGGTTATGTCGACATGCTCGTGGATCTGTCGGATATTAGAATGGCCCCACTTCTCGGCATAAAGCCGCGGGCCTCCAAACATACCTGAGAAAAAATTGAACTGTTCCATGCGTGCGTGTGCCATTCCATGACCACGCAAATGTAGCAGATGAATTGGCCGACCAACATCAGTTGTTTCCAACACATCACAAAAGGTATTTACTAACTTTCGGATACCTTCGGCACCACCCAAACTATCATAGATTGACGTTTTTCTGAGATCTGCAGTCAGTGTCATATATGACTCCTCCATGCCTATTTATATGGCATGGAGTCTAACGCCAGAATATGCAATAAGTTAATACACAGGACTAAGTACTACTTAGAAAGTAACAAGCTGACCCCGCATAAACGTTTACAAGATATTCATTAAGCAATTTCAATTAATACTTCACCCGGTGTCACCCGATCACCTTTATTAACATGAATCGCTTTAACTTCCCCATCGATATTAGCCAACAGCTCTGATTCCATTTTCATCGCTTCAATGATCATTGTCGATTGACCTGACTTGACCTTGTCACCGACATTGACCAAAACATCCACTACATTACCCGGTAATGGTGTGGTGACATGACCTGGATCGCTGGCTTTTTTACGGCCTTGCTGAGCACCATCTGAAACAAATTCGCTGATGGTCTCGAATATAACTTCTTCCGGCATACCATCAACGGATACATACATTTTGCGTTTGCCACCGCCAACATCACCAACACCGGTAATAGCGACATCATAGGTTTCACCATGCACATCAACTTTAAACTCGGTTGATACGGTGCCTGGCGCTTTGCCTTTACTCTCCGGAATCAACGGTTCTGGTTGCAAAGTGCCATCTAAACGTTGTTGCAAAAATTCACGACCGATGTCCGGGAACATGGCAAAGGTCAATACATCTTCTTCGCAGGTCGCCAGTTCACCAATCTTGGCGCGTAATTTTTCCATTTCTGGTGCAATCGAATCTGCAGGACGTGACTCAATTACCGTTTCATTGCCGATTGCCTTGCGTTGCAGTTGGGCATTAATCGGTGCCGGCGGTTGACCGTAACCACCCAGTAGATAACGCTTAACCTCATTCGTAATGGTTTTATAGCGTTCGCCACTTAAGACGTTATAAACCGCCTGTGTACCGACGATTTGTGAAGTTGGCGTGACCAATGGAGGAAAGCCTAAATCTTCACGAACCCGCGGAATCTCAGCAAAAACATCACGAATCCGATCCAACGCATTCTGTTCTTTCAGCTGATTGGCCAGATTAGACATCATGCCACCAGGCACCTGATTGATTTGAACCGATACATCTTCGCGGGTGAATTCGCTTTCAAACTGGTGATATTTTTTGCGAACCTCACGGAAATAATCAGCGATTTCCGAGAGTAAATTCAAATCCAGTCCAGTATCCCACTCGGTGCCTTTTAACGCTGCTACCTGACTCTCGGTCGCAGGATGGCTAGTGCCACCAGCAAACGCTGAAATCGCGGTATCAATACGATCAACACCGGCTTCAATGGCTTTTAACTGACACAGAGGTGCCAAGCCAGAGGTGGAATGACTATGAATGACTAAAGGCAGATCCACAGCGGATTTAATGGCTTTGACCAACTCATAAGTTGGATACGGTGCCAGCAGACCGGCCATATCTTTAATTGCAATGGAGTCGGCGCCCATATCACGCAGAGTTTTAGCCTGTTCTACAAATAACTCAGGCGTATGTACTGGACTGGTGGTGTAAGCAATAGTGCCCTGAGCATGTTTACCCGCATCTTTCACCGCTTTTAATGCGGTTTCCAAATTACGCATATCATTCAAAGCATCAAACACCCTGAATACATCGATGCCATTCTCAGCCGCTTTGGCGACAAAAGCTTGCACTACGTCATCAGCATAGTGACGATATCCCAGCAGATTTTGACCACGTAATAACATTTGCAGCCGGGTATTAGGCAAAACACCTTTTAATAAACGTAAACGCTGCCAGGGATCTTCTTTCAGGTAACGCACACAGGCATCAAATGTCGCCCCGCCCCATACTTCCAGTGACCAATAGCCCACCCGATCCAGCTTTTCACAGATCGGCAACATGTCATCGGTACGCATGCGGGTGGCAATCAATGATTGATGTGCATCACGCAACGTCACATCAGTAACTTGAATTTTTTTCATTACAATTCTCCGGCTAACTTGTTTTACCAACCTGCATGCGCGGCGATGGCGGTAGCCAACACCAATGCTAATGCGGTCGGGTGACGTTTATCTGAATAAGTAAGAAGTTCAGGATGTGAAGGCACAAAACTGGTATCAAATTTTCCAGCCCTGAAATCAGGATCTTTGAGGATCTGCTGATAATAACTGGCTGTAGTTTTGATGCCATGTAAACGCATATCATCCAGAGCACGACGCCCTCGATCGACTGCATCCTCCCAATCCAATGCCCAGACAACTAGCTTCAAACACATTGAGTCAAAATATGGCGGGATTTCATATCCAGTGTAAATCGCGGTATCGACCCGAACACCTGGGCCACCGGGAGCGTAATAATGTGTGATGCGACCAAAGCTGGGCAGGAAATCATTTTTTGGATCTTCAGCATTGATACGAAACTGCAAGGCAAAGCCACGATAATGAATATCTTCCTGACGGTATCGCAAGGTTTCACCCGCGGCGATACGTAACTGTTCGCGAACAATATCAATACCGGTGATTTGTTCGGTAATGGTGTGTTCGACCTGAATCCGGGTATTCATTTCCATGAAATACACCTGATTGCCAGTCAGCAGAAACTCAACGGTTCCGGCATTTTCATACCCTACTGCTTCAGTGGCTTTTACCGCCAACCCACCGATATAGTTACGTTGTTCTGGTGTAAGTTGTGGGCTGGGAGCAATTTCAATTAGCTTCTGGTTGCGTCGTTGAATGGAACAATCGCGTTCGTATAAATGTACGACATTGCCGTGTCTATCAGCCAACACCTGCACTTCAATATGCCGTGGGTTAACGATGCACTTTTCCATAAACACTTCAGCTGAGCCAAACGCTTTGGTCGCTTCAGAAATAACACGGGGAAACTGTTGTTTCAGTTCAGCCGATGTATCACAACGGCGAATACCGCGACCACCACCACCGGAAGTAGCTTTGATCATGATGGGGTAACCAATCTCTTCAGCAACCGTTAATGCTTCTTCAATGTTTTCGAGGTTGCCGTCCGATCCAGGTGTAATTGGTACACCAGCCTCACGCATACTGTCGCGAGCAGCTGTTTTGTCGCCCATCTTTTCGATAACAGAGGCTTTAGGACCGATAAAGATGATGCCATTTTGTTCGCATAAACGAGCGAACCGGGCATTTTCAGATAGGAAACCATAACCAGGATGAATCGCATCACAGCCGGTTTCAACAGCCAGATTTACCAGCCGAACCGGATCCAGATAACCTTCAAGCGGGTCTTCACCTAATGAATAGGATTCATCAGCGCGTTTAACGTGTAAGGCATAACGATCCGGTTCGGTATAAATGGCTACTGAACGAACACCCATTTCCGAACAGGCACGGACAATTCGTACAGCAATTTCGCCACGATTAGCGATTAGAATTTTTTTTAACATAGCTCAGTCTCGGCCAAATTTGTTTGCTAAGACTAGAGCAAATTAATGATAAATAAAAATCAATAAAATATAATTCACCTATAAGCTAAAACTTATCAATCCCCAAATAGGTGCAAGATCATGGCGCTCAGCCTACAACAATTATTATCTCGTTTGTCGTTCCGACAAATGCAGGTGTTTCAAGCGGTCTATCAACACAAGGGTTATCGTAAAGCTGCGGAAAATCTAGGTTTGACCCAACCTGCTGTCAGCTCACAAATGCGTCATCTTGAAAATGCACTAGAGCAACCGTTATTTGAATATATCGGTCGCCAACTGTATTGCACCGAAGCTGGTGAAAGGGTAGCAACATTTATAGATAGGCTCTTTGGTCAGATGAGTGAACTGCAAACCGAATTGAATTTGTTACGGGAAGCGCTTTCCGGCGATTTGAAACTGAGTATTGTCAGTTCTGCTCAATCAGTAGTACCTCACTTATTGACTAGCTTTCTCGAAGAATTTCCTGCCATCAATCTGCATATTGAAGTAGTAAATCGAGCCCAGGCCTTAGAACGATTAAAACTAAATATCGATGACCTAGTGATTATGGCCATGGTACCCGAGGGGCGTTCATTATCTACGCTGCCGTTTTTGGATAATGAATTGATTGCTGTGATACCCGCACAACATAATTTGTCTGAAAAATTACCTTTATCCGCTAATCAGTTTTTTGCCGAACCAATGTTAATACGTGAAAACGGCTCTGGAACACGATTCGCTATTGAACAACATTGTCAGCAACATCGATTACAACTCAACCCGGTAATGGAATTAGGTTCAAATGAAGCCATAAAACATGCCGTGTTAGCAGGCCTTGGAGTAGCTATTTTGCCAAAGCTAAGTGTATTGGCCGAATTACAGACTGGCATACTAAAAACGTTAGATATTCCTGACTTTCCAATCCGTCGTACTTGGTGTCTGGTTCATCCGATGGGGAAATATCCATCCCGCGTTGCCCAAGCTTTTATTGATCATGTGTATGCTCGGCTTGAACAAATTCATGCTCATTTCCGTGACGTTTAACCACACCAGATTAGATAAGGAAGATCACCATAATCGCATTCTCTTAATAAACACTTAAAGTTGACATTTTTATACTGAAACAACGAGATCACTATCTCGTGCATATAAAAAATTATGGCAAGCAAAGGAGAGAGAAATGTTACATGACAACCATGAACGTTATGGGTCCATAACGCGTATTTTTCATTGGGTAATCGCAGTGGTGGTGCTGCAGCAGTTTTTCAAATTTGCTGATCGCATAAATGAAGGCGAGCATTGGCTGGGCGATACTTTTGGCCCCTGGCACGTAACAATGGGAGCAATCATTTTAATTCTGACGGTAGCAAGATTATTGTGGACTTTAAAACAAAAGCCGCAACGACCAGTTAACCCTGGTTTAGATGGCGTTATCGCCAAATTAGCTCATCGTTTAATGTATCTATCGATGCTTGTTATGCCCTTTCTTGGCGCATTATATATTCATGGTAAAGGCTACCCAGTCAAAGTATTCGGCTATGAACTGGTTGGCAAACCCGCTGGAGAAGTACCTTGGGCACTTGCTCTAGGTGAATGGCACTCCCCTTTTGCATTTTTATTAATATTTTTGGTATTGGCTCATATTACTGGGGCTTTGTATCACCATTTTATTAATAAAGATGATGTATTAAAACGCATGGCTGGGTAATAAACGCCAAGCATAAAAAAAGCCTTGCAGACTATAATCTGCAAGGCTTTTTAACTAAATATTTATAACTGACTCAACTGCTCATCAATTTTACCAATCAACGCTTCATCATTTTCTTCATTAGCCATCTTTTGTGCACGCTCTAAGGATTGACGTGCTTCTTCTGGCATTTGCATCGCCAAATACAAACGGCCTAAATGGTAATGGAATAATGCAATAGCATCACTGCTTGAAGCAGCTCTTTCCAATGCTGGTCTAGCTTCTTCATAATTACCTAGCTTGTAATTAACCCAGCCAAAAGTATCGGCAAAATAAGGTTGTTCAGAATCACGGAAGCGACTAGATAACGTTAACGCACGTTGTAAGTTCTCAGGAGATTCAAACTGATCAGAGAGCAAACTTGATAAGTTATTCGCTGCCACATCTATTGAAGGATCACGTGCGATAACTTCTTCATATAACTTACGTGCTTTTTCGTACTCTTTTTTTGTCTCGTGAGTTGATGCCAACTGCATCGCCAACTGATTATCTTCTGGCGTTTTCGAAAGCCCCTTTTCAAAGGCTGCAATAGCTGCATCGGGTTCATTGTTTAGATAATGCAAATTGGCTTTCAAACTATAACCCGCCGTCCATTCGTCATTTTTAGCTATTCCGTTATCGATTGCGGCGATCGCCTCCGGTAAATTCCCATCCATACGATAGTAATCTGCCAAGACTATGTAGCCATTGCTCAATTCAGGATGCTCGGCAATATGTTCATTCAGAAACGTAACAATCTCTTCTTTTTGATCTTGTTGATAATGAATGGCCATAATTTGCTGTAAGGCTCTCGTCAAGCTTGGGTCAAGCTTCAAAGCAGCTTCATACTCAGCAATCGCCAAGGTATTATCGTTTAAGCCTTGATACATTTGGGCTGTCAATAAATGGGTTAATGGAGTGGATTCCGTTAATCCATCAATAGCTTGTTGAGTCCCCGCCCAGTCACGTTTTAATATCCGAACCTGTGCCAATGCTTGTAATAAATTCTCATTATTAGCATTACCATCTAATGCTCTTACTAACACTTGTTCAGTACGGTCTAAATCATTGCCTCGCATCAGCACGCTTGCAACAGATAACGCTGCCTGTGGATTACTTGGGTTTACAGATAAAGCCTGACGGAAACTATTTTCAGCCAATTCAGATGACCCGGTTAAGGCATACGCCTGAGCTAACAAAACCATCGCTTCATCTAGTTCAGCATTATTTCTAATTAATACCCTTAAATTACTGATAGCAGGGTCAAGCTGTTCATCTCTTAATTGCAATTTAGCTTTTAATAATAATGCCTGCTCATGTTCAGAGGATATCGCCAACACCTCATTTACCATGGTTTCAGCTTCTTCAAATTTACCCTCTTGGGCTTTTATACCTGCAATAGTCGCTCTGGCACGTAAACCAATTTCACTGGTTGGTTCTGAAGCAATAATGGCTTCTAGCTCAGATATCATCAAATCTTGCTTGCCTTGAATACTCAGCATTTCTATTTTGGCAAAACGTAATTCTTGGTTATCAGGTTTAGCCGCAATAAATTCATCCAATTTAGCCATGGCCAGCTCTGGATCACGGCTGTTCATCAAAGCCACTAACAGCATAATGGTTTCAGCGTCATCTGGATTATTAGCCACATAATCCTCAAGCACTTTTTGCGATTCCTCAGGACGATTCATCGTGTCGTTAAGCAACTTAGCTAAAGAGACTGCGACCCAACTTTCGTGAGGGTATTCAGGCAATAACTCCCGGTAAAGCTGTTCCATCGCAGAATAATCATTAAGCTCTTGATAGATACTCAGCTTAATCATTTTTAACGGCATAGCATCTGGATACAATGCTAATGCTTCGTCAGTCGCTGTCATAGCTTTACTGGTTTGACCACTATTTTTATAAAGCATAACCCTAGCGGTTAAAGCTTCCATATTCTTAGGTTCGATTGCCAGTATGCGATTGATTTCGGCCTCAGCCATGCCAAAGTTTTCTTGCTTGATAAGTGTAGTTGCCTTCAGCAAGATGGCATTAATATTGTCCGGCTCAAGCGACAAAGCTTTTTCAGCTTTTTTCATTGCTTCATCAAGTTGACCAGAAACAATATGCAGTTGACCCAGCTTAATAAGAGCAGGAACATGATTGGGGTCCAATGACTCTACCGTCACTAAATTGGAATACATGCCTTTCCACTTCTGGCCTTTTTCATCAATTAAAGCCAACTGATAATAACCTTCCGCTTCCAGTGGATTGATTTGTAAGGCATTTCTGAATTCCAGACGAGCTTTATCGAACTCACCCTGTTCCATCAATTCTTTGCCACTTTCAATAAATCTTTCTGAGGAATCTTCGGCAGAACCACAGCCTGAAATCATCCCAGCCAACATTGCAGCCAAGACCGTGCGTTTAAAATTTTTCATATCCATATTCCTAACTTAATCTGCAATATAACGGTTTATTTCTGGTGTCGTATGTTGCATCAACGATTGAATTCTAGCGTCTGCATCTTGATGACTTTCTCCGGGTAAAATAGGAGTCACATAACGAACCAGAGCACCATCTGTTCTGTTTTCCAATAAAGCATCCTTGAATAAAAACCACTTATTCAAATATTCATTAGCTATCTGTCGGTTACGTCCTTGGAACCAGTAATAAACCAACTGTTCCTGATCACCGTTTTTAATAATCACTCGGTTAATAGGTTCACCAGCGACTTCTGTACGGTTAAATTCCGAAATTTCCCAACCACCACCTGGTATGCATACTCTGGGTGAGTGCGGTGATTGGCCTTTGCGTTGTGACTCGTAATAAGCCACATACACATTCACAATATTCCGGTCAATGCTTGTAAAGTTAACAAACAGATAATCCGTCATCCCGAGTTTATCGACAACCCGATCATCCAGTTTTTCATGCTGGCCAATCCAATCAGTAAACTGCATTGGGAAACTAATAAAATCTTCATGCTCTGGGACTTGTTCAACGCGGTTATCGACAAACTTAGTAGAAAACAAGGCAATCAGCAGAACGATAATGAAAACAATAAAAGGAGCGTATGAATACGATTTACCATAATTGCTACTGAACATGTTATTCGCCGGCGCATGATCTACTACGCCAAACAACTGGGACAGAGACTTACGGCTCGGGGCAATTTTTTCTAGTAACACCACCAATAAAAATAGCAGAGCTGCACAGGCCATGAAGATTATCCAGCCTTCAAAGTCATGCAGAAAACCTTCCGCCATCGAGATGCCCCAATTGTCGACCATCACACCAATAACACCTATACGGAAGCTGTTCATGAAGATGGTGATGGGAATAGTCATCAAAAAGATTGTGGCGCGCTTCCAAAATGCTGCTTGGTAAAAATACGCCGCAATAAAGCCAAGACTCATTAAAGGAAACAAATAACGTAAACCACTACAGGCTTCAACGACCTGAAGCTGATAAACCCCGAGGTCAATAATGTTCCCTTCAAGGAATACCGGTATTTGGAACAAACGAATAACTTGAACACCCAACCATGAAGAAAACAGCTGGAGTTTAGCGGTCAGAACGACCTCAACTACGTAGGGTAAAGGGATCGCAAACAATAATAAAAGTATTGGAGCCAATGTGTATTTGGTTGCTCGACCAACATAAATCATCGACAAACCAAGCAACATCAAAACAAATGAATACTGAATAAGGAGGTATAAAGCGCTAATTTCACCGATGATAAAAATGATAACGGCAATAACGCTTACAAGTACACCGGTCCACATTGGTGGCCCTTTTGTAGCGTTAATCAGATGGCGTTTTTCCCACAAGATAAAAAGTGTAACCAATGGTATAAGAAAACCATGGCTATATTCTTCTTGATTACTCCAGCGATTTACCGCTTCAGCTAAACCCGCCCAATATGCAACAATTGCAAGCACGAGCGCCAGGATAAACATCCCTGTCATCTTAATATTTAACAACCTTGACCCCCACTAAATATCCTGCAAACACCTAATCAAGTCAGATTAACTTGAATCTATTTAAAACGCTACTCATCCGTAGCAAAGTTATAATTTTGGCAGGAAAATCTTTTAATATCATTACATTCTGCTTTTGTTGCAGCTGTCCTTGGAAGGTCAAGAGTCTGGCAATCGTATCCATAGCTAAATAATGAATTTCCGCACCCTCAACAATGACATCTTTATCACTCAATAGTGCTTTCTGAATTACATTCTCTAAATCATTCATCTGCTCGGTAGTAATGCTACCTTTAAGTGTAACTATGAATTTCTCCTGCGGCAGTAATGTATCAGCTAAAACCTCTCTATTACTAGTGTCTGATTTTTTGGCCAATTTTTTTGAATACACCGCCAGTGGTATGGTTTGTGTCACCATCATCTTTAAAAATCGTAAGCCATCCCCTAAGTAACGTTTATAAAGCTTTGGTTCTTGCTTAATCCGCCATAACCACTCAAGCCCACCCCCCTGCCATTTTTCCGGTGCACGTTGCACACTCCCTGCAACAAAATTAATGACTGCCCCTAAATGACTTATGACAGGTGCATTTAGTTTATCGCGATTGTGCATAATCCAGCGCTGGCCCTTTTTGGCTCCCAGAGCCACCAAGACAAAGTCCGGTTCACAAGAATTTATATGCTCAATAACATTATCTGTACTCATCTCATCAATTGAGACAAACCCTGGATCATAAAAACCACAGCTTTCCATTCCTGGACTGGTTCGATTCAACTCCTGATGCGCCTTTTCGGCAATGCCCGTTTCTCCTCCAAAGAAAAACACACGAATTTTTCTTTCTCGAGGTTGCTCTGACAGAAAGGCAAACAGATCCGACCCAGCAACTCGTTCGGTTATAGGCAAACCGAGTAATTTAGCCACCCAAATTAACGGCATTCCGTCTGCGACCACTAAGTCACTTTGAATCACCGAGTTATAAAAATCCGGATCATCTTGAGCCATGACAGTGAAATTAAGATTAGGGGTGGACAGAAAACAGGGCGTTCGCTGTTCGATTGATTCTGTAACGATTAAAGCAGCATCACTCAATGATACCGCGTCAAAAGGAAGCCCCATTAGACTGTATCGATTGTGAGGGACAGATAAACGAGGCTGTAATCCTGGTAATTTCATTATTTGTGTCTAGTGTTTATGGAAGACTGAATTAACGTCAAAAGTTTTGCCACATTTTTATTTAACAAAAACTCATTTTCGACTCTTTGTTTAGCTCCAGAAACGAGACGTAAGGCTGTTTCTGGTTTATCCATTAGTTGGTATATCGCTTCTGCTAGCTCAATCTCATTATCAGGTGGAACAGTTAAACCAGTTAGATTATTAATTACCAACTCTGGAATTCCAGATAGCTCTGTTGAAATCACTGGAACCCCACAAAGCATGGCTTCCATTAATACAACCGGTATGCCATCCATATCACCTTGTTTATCTTTTTTACAAGGCAATACAAATACATCTAAACCACTAATAAAATCGGCAACCTTATCATGAGATAAAGCCCCAAGAAATTGCAGCTGGTCGTCTACTAGCCCAAGTGAAACAGTCTGCTGCTTTAGCTCAGTTTCAAGTGGCCCATTACCTGCGATTTGCAAACGAACTTTCCGTCCATCTTTAACTAACTTGGAAATAGCATTGATGAGCGTATCAATACCTTTTTTCTCGACCAGTCGACCAACGGTGCCAATCGTAAAAATCTCATTCTTGTTTAATGACTTTGCCGGAGGTTGCCAGTTCTGGTCGACTCCACAACGTACTATTTTAATTTTGTTGGAATCAGCCTTCAGATTCTCTAAAAACCGCTGATTAAATTCAGAAATTGTTGCGAAAAAAACGGAACGAGAGACCTTTTGTTTTAGCAACCATCCTCTTTCAAATAAATCATTTGCATGGGCTTGCACGCTAAAGACTATGCCGGCCATTGGCGCAGCATACATCGCTATATCTGTTGGAATATGTGCAAAATGCACATGTAAATGTTGAACATCGGCTTGTTTTAATTGTTTAGCCAAAGTCGCAGCATACAAAAAGCGATAAACCAGCCCCAATGCTGAACGTGTAATAACACCCTGTCGGAAGATATCACCTATTAATCTAGTCGCTGCTTTTAGATAACCCATTGGATTTCGGAAAAGCATAATGAAATTATCCAGGACAACCTGTCCTTTTGATATTTCATATAAATGAAAAACCGCTTTTTTTAATTCTGTCAGCGAAGACTCAGAAGCAATATGGGCAGGACGATGCACTGAAAAAGCCTTAACCTCCACCCCCAACTTGCCGAGCTCTAATATCTCGTTATAAACAAAGGTGGCAGACAGTGCCGGAATCTCAGGTGCTAAATAGGCAATTTTGATTGAAGCCCCAGCCTTATCAGGCATATTGTTGTTCCCATACCTTTGCCTGTTGCACATTCAGTTCTGCTGTGGCTTTCGATTTACCTTTTAACAAGCATTGCCATTGATAATTATTAATAAATTTAACAAGCGCTTTATCTTCAAAACGTGGTTTGCGTTGCAACATGCTTTTTACGTAGCCCCACCACATGGCAGCGCCACCAAGAACATACGGAGGATGAAGCATGCGAAACACTGAAGATGCTGTCATGTAAGTCAAACCAGTGCCCATGAAATACTGCCCAAACCCATGACGCATTCGGCCTGTAAAGATGCCTTGTTGACTCGAGCCCATCGGCCGTAAATGAATAAAGCGTAAATCCGGTTCATCCCAGCTCACAGCAATCCAACCCATTTGGCGGCATTTATGACAATCAATGCCATCCCACATTACTTGGCGAACGAACCCGCCAATCGCTTCAAAACAGGTGCGTCGGTAAAACTTAGTCATACCAACTGACATCTCATCACCACATTTTTCGCTGATTAATTCACCCGTTTTTTTATCCCGAAAATAGGCTTTGCCACTGCAAGTACCGATACGTGGATTCTGCTGCATGCGCCCGATTAAAATTTCAAAGTATTTAGGTGGCAGGTCCAAATCCAAATCAAACTTACAGACATAATCAAATTGCGAAACATCCACCTGATCGTAGCCATGATAAAACGCTTCAATTACACCAGGTCCAACACTACGATGACCGCGATTTTCACGTGTGATGATCTTGATAAACGGATATCGCTCTGCATATTCAGCCAAAATATTTGGCGTTTGGTCAGTAGAGCCATCATCAACGATTACCCACAAATCTGGCTGCACCGTTTGATTGACTACACTATCCAAGGTAATCCGCATATAAGCGGATTCATTACGGCAGGGCGAGACTAATAGATAACTCATATGATTCCTTATTAAACACCGTTACAAGTAATAGAACATAGTTACCGAGCGAGCAAAACAACACCCGATACAACAAGCATTGTTCCCACCAGCTTTTGAACTGTAATCGGCTCATGCAATAAAAGGTGAGCAAATAACATTGTGCCAACAAATCCAAGTCCTACAAAAGGATAGGCACGGCTCACTTCGACCTTCGTTAAAACATACAACCAAAACACCATGCTCATGCCGTAACAGAACAAACCTAGCAACACAAATCGATTGAGAATCAAAAAGACACTTTCTATCGAGAGCAGCGTTTCCGGTAAAATTAAACGCCCCATTCCCGCTTTGAGCGATAACTGAGCGGCAACAGAAAGCATTACACTGACCAAAATCATTAAAAGGGTGAGATAACTCATATGAGTTTAGCCAATAAGGTAATGATTAATATAAAGCAAATTGTTGCCAGACTGCCTTTATTTTTAATTGAAAAAACAATCGGATCATCATGCATTTCCCCTCGATTGGTTTTTAACCACATTCGTAAAAACCAGTAGGCAAAAGCAGGCAAGGTTGCCCATAACAACAATGGTGTCGAGTATTCTTCATTAGTCATTGCGACCTGAACATAAAATGCCACTAGCAATAAAGAAATAAATGCGGAGGTCACGCCGAAGCTCTGCATCAAATAGTAATCCTCCACCTGATAATCTCTACCAGTGGCTTTATCTTTGTTCACTTTTGATAATAATTTCAGTTCAGCACAGCGCTTCACCAAAGCTAAACTGAAAAAAGTAAACATTGAAAACGCCAACAACCAGAATGAGAGCACGACATCAATAACCATGGCTCCGGCGATGATACGAATTGTAAATAAACTAGCCAGTGAAATAACGTCAGCAATAACATATGTCTTTAAGACAAATGTATATAAGAGCGTCAAGGCAAGGTAAGCCAAGATCGATAATTGGAATGCGGTATTGGTAAAAAGTAACGATCCAATCAATGTCGCAACAAATAACCCCATAGCGAGCAATACGGCTTGTTTAATAGATAACATTCCAGAGGGAATGGGTCTTAGACATTTTCTGGGGTGTGCTCTATCGGCTTCAATATCAAGTAAATCATTAAGCAGGTAGGTGGCTGATGCCAACAATGAAAATAAAAAAAATCCAATTATTGCATCACCCCAAACAGCCAAATCAAGATAAAGTGATGAAACAAAAACAGGTACAAAAATAAGCATATTTTTAAGCCATTGATGGACTCGCATGGCTTTTAGGATCGTCTTAAATGTATTGGTTTTGTTATGAAAAATACGTGTCACAGGGCGCTTTTTTGATAAGCGTAATGCAGCAGCAGTGGGATTAACTAAAAAAGACTCATCAGCCTTATCAAATAAGCAGAAATCAAATGTCTCATTGCCTGCATAGGCAAACTTCGGAGAAACTTCTAGGCAATGTTTTAATTTGTTCTCACCTTTCATATTAAACGTGGCAGAAGTCGCCAGTACTCCATCGAAAATTCCCAGATGCTCAGCGATGGCATCCGCATATTTTTGATGACTGGCCGTGGCCAAATATAACTTTCTACCCTCTTCACGCTGCTCTTTGAGAAAACCCAAGAAGCCCTGGTTATAGGGAAGTGTGGCAGCATTAATGTCCACCCGCTCAGCAAGTTTGTGTTTTAAATTAGCCTTCCCTTTCGCTAGCCAGCCAATTAACAAAAAAATATTTAAGGGGTTGTGTTTTAAAAACGTTAAACAGACTTCTAATAGCAGGTCTGTATAAATAAGTGTGCCATCCAGGTCCACAAAAATTGGCAACATGTCCTTATCGACAATCATATTAGATTCTCTGTTGTACTCATTAATCAATTTACGTCTACAATAAAACTATTGAATTTATTTTGACAGGGACGTAACGACGTGATGAAAAATATAATGGTTTCAACTTATGCTAAAAACACCTTATATATTGTTCTCGTTGCATTAGCATTACGCCTGCTTTGGCTATGGTTGATCCCCGTTGTACCTCTCTCTGATTCGGTAATGTATCACGAATTTGCCAAGAGTATTAGTAATGGAAATGGCTATGCATTTCCTTCTGGAAATCTCACTGCATATTGGCCTGTTGGCACGCCGGCAATTTATGCACTCCTTTATAGCGTTTTTGGTGAATCATTCCATGCCATTACAGTTTTTAATCTTGTCGTAGGGATTCTCACACTATTATTAATGATGTCATTAGCCAAGCTTTGGTTTAATGAACCCACGGCATATATTGTGGGTATTCTATATGCAATATGGCCCTCTCAAATTCAGTTTACGACCATTCTAGCTAGTGAGACTATTTTTAATGTATTTGTATTACTCGGCTTATTCTTCTGGTACCGCCCCCAACAAAATACCCTTTTGAACTGGGTGCTTGGTTCTATTTTTTTTGTAGCAGCCACTTACGTTCGACCAATTGCATTATTAATCCCATTTATCTTGATTGGATTGAGTTTTTTACGCGGATTTAACTTCAAACAATTCTTTAGCGCGACCGTGGTAACACTCTTAACAATGGCAATTTTGATTACGCCATGGGCTGTCCGAAACTACAACTTGTTCGGCGAAGTAGTATTGATATCAACCAATGGTGGGCCAGTCTTCTGGATGGGAAACAATCCTGACTCTACCGGTGAATACATGCCTCTACCCGAAGATCTACATTTTGACTCAGAAACGGAACGAGCAGATTATTTTAAATCAGAAGCCATTAAACATATCAAAGAAGAGCCTGGCATCTTTACAAAAAGATTAGCCAAACGATTTATCGATTATTACCGCTCAGAAAACATCGGTGTGAATTGGAACATTGCTGGAATAAAACAGCAAGGATTTGATAAAGCTGTATTCCCGCTTAAACTTATAAGCTCAGCTTTTTGGATTTTATTGGTGATATTGGCAGTTTATGGAGCAATAAAATTAATCCGCAATGATGGCTTTTATAATGCCCTGACAATGACTCCAATTTTTGCCCTTATTGCCTACAACACCACTTTACATACAATTATTGCGTCGGGGGATAGGTATCATTTTCCAATCATACCTTTTATCGGAATATTAGCGGGTTATGGTATATATGAGTTACTGAAAATAAGATTAGAAGATCATTAGTTTAATTATATTTTACAAATAAATATGACTAGTCTTGTTTAAAAAAATTAGCACAGGGACGTTTATAAGGATCATAAAAACCGAGATATTTTATTTCTCTACTTATATCAGCACCATTTTGAAAAAAATCTGTGGCTAATAAAAAGTTAGAGACTGTATAGTTTTCTAAACGCCTTATTGGATGTCCCATAGGTAAAATATTATATGGGGTTATCACAGATAATAATCCCGAAAACATCCCAAGCACTTTTAATTGTTTAGCATGACTTTGTCGATGTTCCATCATTTCATTACTAAATGTTTTAAATGTCTCGCGATCAATATTTAACATTCCCAATCTGCGCTTCAATATCGCTTCAATAATGTCCGTTTCTTTAGTTTTTTTCCATGTAAGCCAAAAACCAGCGGGCCCCAATAAAGTGGCCGCTGCTATGGATGAAATCAAAAACTTTCTTCTTGATATCAAATTTTTCATGAAAATATCGCTCTGGCACTCTTGATAGACAATGCAGATAAAATTAATGTTGGATTTGCTGCAGGACACGTTGGAAAAGCACCACTACCCAGACAGGCTAAATTTCTAATCTTATGGTTAATAAGGTTTTTATCTACTACGGAAGTTTTCGGATCATTCCCCATTCTCATAGTTCCCTGTATATGAGCAGAACCACCTAAATTTCCATCTTCTTTTTGTTCAATTTTAAAGTCTTCAACTGGAAGACCGTCTAATAATCTCTCAACCCTTGAATTAATATTATTAATCCCTCGTGTCATATAATCGCTATGCTGGGCATATTCAATGTTCGGTTTCCCATTTAAACCAACTGTGACACGTTTATCTGGCTCAGGTATATCCTCTAAAACAAATTTTAACAGGCCTGTATGACGCCACTTGCCAAACTCAGCTCTGAGCCATGGCACATTATAATTCTCAACTAGACACCCAGGCATTTGGTTTCGATCATCTTCATTAACAAACATTGCCCCCAAACCGGTTACCCGTTGTCCGCCATCAAAGTTTTCAACATTTTCTAGGTTAACCCTTACATCCACCGAGATTTGCTCACTTAAATATCGTCCTAAAGCATATTGCTCAATTCCAGAATTCAACAATATAAAGGGAGACATGATTGCGTGGGCGCCAATAGCTACAAAATTACCTTTGTAGCGAACTAATTGCCCTCCTTCTCGACACTCAACCCCCGTCGCAATATTATTTTGAATCGTGATTTGTTCAACAGAGGTATCTAATTTGAGTGTAACTCTTTCATCTTCATATATTGACCGCATATGCAGATCAACTTGAAACTTTGCTCCAACTGGGCAAACTGAGCAAACGCCATTATTGCAACATTTAGCTCTGCCATAACTGAAATCATTCGCTCTCGCACTGGGCATTGCGATGTGCAGATCTCCATATTTCTTTTTGATTAATCTATCAAAGGCATTAAGATTATGGGGCTGCATTGGATAAGGAGCAGACATAGGATAATGACTGGAAGCTTCTCCCGAAATCCCCATATGAGTTTCGACCTCCACAAAATAGGGTTCTAATGTCGAATAATCAAAAGGCCAATCTTCCCCAACACCATGTAAAGAATGCATCTTAAAATCACTTGGATGCATTCTTGGGGTGTTACCAGTCCAACAGCTTCCGCCTCCAAAAGCAAAGTTTTGGATCCATGGTTTTTGAGGAGTTATATTGTTTATTTGTGAATCAAAACTAATTCTACTGTTTAGCTTGGTATCCAACTTCCAGGCGTAAGGCAAATCTTCACCCTTCTCAATAACTAAAATCTTCTCATTCGATTTAGCGTGCTTTAAATATTCATACAAAAAATAAGATGAGGCAAAACCTGTTCCAATAATGATTGTGTCAAAGGATGTATCCATCATACCTACCTGTGTGCAGAGTCGTTGTAGCTAATTACGTAAGTTTCTTGCGTATGTAACAAATAAATTTATTTATACTCAATTAAACCACCTTGCTTCCCGCGAGCATAATTCTTTAAAAACTCTACCACACCTAAAAATTGCGGCCATTTACCTAATACATTAGATGTAGCGTAAATAAACCCAACATAAATTGAACCGATTTTACTTTTATATTGAAAAGCTAAACGAAGAATTTGGACGGGATATAGTAACCATAAGATTATGAAATCGTCTTCAAGGATAGTTAAAAAAAGGAGAGTAAGCGGAATTAAAACTGCCCAAATAACGATGCTACGAGTTTCTTTTTTACGAAAGTGCTCTTGATCATTTCCATGTAAAGCATAGCTTTCGGCATAGGCATGACCTGCACGTTGATTACGCTTCCACCATTGCCCGAAACGCGTCATTGCAGCATCATGCAATGTCATTTCAGCATCTAATCGCATAATCTTCCAACCTAACTGACGCATGCGATAACACATCTCAGGCTCTTCGCCAGCAATAAGACCTTCACGGTATCCATCAACAGCTTGGAGAGCCGTTAAACGAAATAAAGCATCTCCGCCACATGCTTTAGCTTCGCCTATCGGCGTATCCCACTCGATATCACATAATCGGTTATAAATACTGGCATCGGGATATCGTTCTCGACGACGTCCACACACTGCAGCAAAATCCGGATGACTATCCAAAAAATCTTTGGCTTGAGCAATCCATCCAGACTGAACCTCGCAGTCCCCATCAACAAACTGAACATACTGAGTAGCTGGATGTTTCTCTATTAATGCAGCCAAGCCTGCATTTCTTGCCCGGGCAGCGGTAAAAGGTTGTGTCATATCCAGCTCAACCACTATCACACCTAATGATTGCGCCAGTGCAACACTTTCATCTGTGGAACCTGAATCAACATATACAATATACTTAAGCTCATTAACTAATGAATTTAGACACTGTTTTAAACGTTCGCCTTCATTTCGGCCAATCACCACAGCACCAATATTTTGATGGGCACGAGAGAACAAGTCCTGATCAGTCATTTTGAATAACCTCAGCCGTGCTCCCAATGATTTTTGCAGGAATACCAGCGACTATTGCATATTCAGGGACATCTTTTGTGACAACCGCATTTGCTCCGATTAATACATGCTTACCGATCGTGATATCACCAATAACCTTGGCTCCAGCTCCTATATCGACATGCCCCATTAATTTGGGTGCACCTTCATTTCCTCTTTTCACGCCGAGAGTTACTTGCTGATGGATTAAACAATTAGGTCCGATATAAGAATTTGGATGAAGCACAATTCCATTCGGATGCGGCAGCAAAATGCCACCTGAAATCGCAATAGTTAATGGAATATCTGCCCCCGTCACTGCAGACCAAAATCGGTAACGCAAAACTGCTAGTTTTTTTACTATTTTAGAAAAGAATCCGCTTTTTTGATTTAAAGCTTGATAGTCACGGATACTCGATAAGAGTTTTCTGGAGGGATCCCAGAACTGGCGAGGCTTTTCTCGGCTCCAATCAGCTTGTTCAGCAGAAACCGTCATAGATCTTGACCTTGTGGATACTTTATTTTGATAACTTTGGCAGGAATGCCAACTGCCACAGCATAGTCAGGTATATCTGATGTCACTACGGCATTTGCGCCTATGGCCGCATGATCACCAATGTGGACCCTTCCTAGAATTTTGGCCCCAGCACCTATATTTACATACGCTCCTATCGAGGGGGCATCAAAAGGAGCTTCAAGACTTTTGTTTCCAATAGTGACACCCTGCCTGATGATACAACCATCCCCTATTTTAGCCTGGCCATGAATCACTATCCCGTGTTGATGCTCAAAAGTAACGTTATTGCCTAACATCACCGTATAAGGTAATTCAATTCCATATTTGAACCGCACATGCTTTTCCATTTGCCGGTAGAGAAAACTTAGTGGTGTCCTTAATAGTTTGTTGTTTATCGTCATACGCCATCGGCCAAAGCGGTAGACAACTAAAGTACGAAAACCTGCATGATTGATTGATTTCGAATTCGCCTTCCTATCTTGTCTGATATTTTCAAACATCCTGTTTCCTATCTAGCCACGACAGAAAAATGCTATTTCGCCAGAAGTCTCTAAGCATATTTTTTGGATTATTAGTTTTTTTGCGCTGAACAAAGTAGCGAATCTTTAATAAACCAAACCCAATTCCCCAGATAAGATCTGCAGCCATCGTATAACTTAAACCATGATTTTTTAAAAAATAATATTGTCTTGATTGAAACCAATATTTGGGACGTCTTCGGCGAAGAGCATCCCCTCGAATTACACCAGTACTTTGCCCAACATAGTGTATAACCCGACTGGAGGGCACATACCAACATTCCCAACCAGCCCTAACAGATTGAAGACAAAAATCTGTTTCTTCAAAATAAAGAAAATATGTTTCATCCATCAGACCGATATTTTCGATCACAGAATAACGAATAAACATGCTCGCACCTGCAACCCAGTCACATAGTGTTGGTGAGTCTGGAATGTAATTTAGACTTACTAATGATTTTGAAAAAATACGATTAAGATATCCAATACTTGTACTTGCGAGAAATTCACTTGCCAAGCTACAAAAGTTAAATGCGGATTCTTGGGGGGCACCATTTTCTGATTCTAATCGGCTGCCTAAAATACCTGCTTTGGGAGACGTATCAAAAAAACTAACTAAATTGGTTAAAGCCCCATCTAACACTCGAGTATCAGGATTCAAGAGCCAGATAAAGGAAGGAGTTTTTTGATATCTATTAATTGCAGTTTTGATAGCTAAATTATTACCATAGGAAAACCCCCCATTTTTTTCTGCAAGTACTACATCAACATATTCAATAAATCCGGCTTTATTTACGAAATCAGTCAAAATTTTAAAAGAATCATCAGGTGATTGATTATCCACAATAACAATACGATCTCTAGATTTATCTATTTGATGAATCAAGTCCGGTAACATTCTGCAAACAAGCGCTGCTGAACGATAATTGACAACCGAAACTAATACCCGGAAATCAATAGAAGCTGCCATTTTCAATTTACCTTAATGTTTTTAGATGAATTAATAAGTTGTTGATAAAAACTATCAAGCTCTAGCTTAGTATTTTTCAATCCATAATCATTGGCTTTAGCTAAACCCTGCAAACGTATTGTTTCTTTTTTTTCCGGTTCAGCTTGTAATGCTAACAACATTTCCACCACAGCTTGGCAATCACCATCTTCTGCCACTAAAGCAGTTTCATTATGTAGCATAAACTCACGCCCTGCACCACCAGTGAATCCCACTACCATGCAACCACATGCCATGGCTTCGAGGGGTGGTAATGAAAAGCCTTCTGGATATCCCGTTGCTAAAAAAATATCAGCAGATTGATATTCGTCAATTAGTTGTTTCTGTGTCAATCCATCGACAATCCTAATTTCATAATCGCTATTATTTAAAAAATGTTTGATTATTTTTAAATCTGCAAGGTTTTTACGGGACATAGCCAATATCCGATTAGGTATTCTTTTCTGTGGTTCAGGTTTGAAAGAAAACAAGTCAATACCGTTAGTAATAGTAGTTGCAGAAATTTTCATATGTTGTTCGACGTATTCCGAACAATATTGGCTGCAGGTTATTACTGAATCATAACCTAACTGAAAATAATTCTTTTCTTTATCTTCAGGTTTTAGCCATTTAATAAGACCAACCCAGTTTTGCAAAAATAAAATTTTTGTAGCTTTTTTGAATAGAAGGCCTTGATAAGGCGCAAACTCAGTAGCTATAACTACATCGTTCTCAGTTATTGTATTTATTATTTCTTTGAATTTTACGGTAGCAATGTCATAGTGAAAAAAATTGCCATGGTACTCTCCCATTAATACAGGATGAACAGAATAACCAAGCTCCCTTAATAAAAGACAGTGTTGATAAATGACCTTAATACCGCCAGCTGGCTTATGCTTTCGAATAAAACATTTTTGAAGATAGTTAATTGTCTTGAGTCTAAAAATATTCTTTAGCAAAGCTTTTAGGGAAAAGGGAGTTCTTTGATGTAAGTCGGGAATAATATAAAAAATTCTTGCTATATTGTTGCTCGCTAACATATTTAATCATTATCCCTTTAAATAGTTTTATTACCAACGTTAGATCCGCTTGACAATAAGCTTTGAGCTCGACCTAGCAGACTTCCAGCAAGACACCAATATAATGGATTAAATGAAGCGTTTGGTAATTGATCAATCATGAGCAAACCAACAGCTAAACAATGGCCTGAAAAGAGTATTTGAGACTGTTGAGATGTAAACTTCATCTGCTTATTTCTTCTAAATGCTATCCACACTGGCAGGAATAAAAATAGATATGTTGATAAAAAGCCTAACCAACCCGAAGTACCAATTTTAATTATCCACTCACCATCAGTCACACTAATATCTTCACCGGTCTCTAGATCATAAATTCTATTCCGCCCCCAAGTCCCCCATCCAAACAAGGATTTTTCACTAGCTCGATCAAGCAACATACTTTCATTCCTAAACCTATAATCCAGTGATCCCGCTCTTTCCGTACTAATCTCACTTGCTAGATTAACTACCATGCCGTGAGGAAAGAGCCCTGTTGCCGATGAAATTGGGTAAGTTATAAAAATCAACGCCATCAAAACAGATGCAAAGTAGATTTGCTTTGATTTGAAAAATCTTATAAAAATCACTGCAAACAAGCCGTAAATTAGTGCAGCTAAACTTTTAGATAATAAAAGCGTTATAAAAACAACTGCTAAACCAAATGTGTTGCTATACCTAAAAACTTTATATTTTGCTTGTTTTAAAGAGGCCCAGAAAACAACTCCTAGAGCTAAAAACATAGCCACTAAGAGTCCATGCCCCATAAAAACGACAGCTCTAAACCCGCCCGAGCGATATTGTTGTATCCAAGAATGCGGAAAATAGCCATAGACTATATTATGTAATTGAGGACTCATTCTGATTTCATACAAAGCAAGGAATGCATATACCAAACTAGCTAGAGCAAAGTACTTAAAAAGTCTGAACTGATCTTTTTCTTCTCGAAAATAGGTTAAACCTATTAAAAAAGGAATAAACTCTAAAAAACTGATCACTGAATTACTAAAGCCATCATAAAGCGTCAGTCCGGGTAAATGTAAATAACGTTCTTGATTTGTTATTGCAGTAACGAAGGGGGAAATAATGAACAATAATAACAATAACTTAAAACGCTTATCCAAGTAACCAAAACCTAATTTCCCACCCCGAAGAAGAATAAAACACAAGATTGTAAAAGTAGTTATTGAAAACTTATCAGGATCAGGTAACCCAGGCAAGTTGATAGAAAAAGAGGCTGGCAGAAACATATAAGCTGCCAAAAGGGAAATTAAGGATCCTGGGCCAATACCATATTTTCTCAACAAGAAAAAAGTGACAAAAGGCCAAGAGAGTAAAGCAATATAAGCAAATGTATTTGGCATAGGATAATTTAGCGACTAGTATGTGCGGAGCTTAAAGGGTAATGATGCCTCTGTAAACGCGAATAAGGCATTTTGTAATTAGTTTAGGTAGCTAGCTGTTAAGCAAGACTTCACTTGAAGGAATTAATGCCAACTCATGGAGTGCCTACACCAACAAACAAACTTTTCGTTTTTTAAAATATTAAATTAATCGAATAAGTAATAACACTTTGTGAAATCCCCCACTCCCAAATAACTTGATAGCTCACCAACAAAACATGAAATTTATTACTAAAAACTTCAAAGGTGAAAACCTGCGAGCAAGGATATTGCGAAGTTCATCCATAACTTTTGCAAGTTACGGACTACAGCAAATCTTACGCCTCATCTCGAATCTGATTCTAACTAGAATCCTTTTTCCAGAAGCCTTCGGAATAATGGCTTTGGCAACCGCGATATTAGTTGGTTTGACAATGTTGAGTGATATTGGAATTGAGCAGTCTGTAATACAAAATAAAAGTGGTTCAAAAGGTTACTTCAGAAACACTGCATGGGTTGCACAGATATTTCGTGGAGTCATACTTTGGGCCTTTGCATGTTTAATAGCATATCCTATAGCCCTAACTTACGAATCTCCAATTCTTTTCCCATTAATATGCGCTCTTGGTAGCACATTAGCTATAAAAGGATTTAGTACTACATCTCTGGCTGTGGCTAATAAAGAGTTAAAAATATTCAAACTTTCGATAGTAACCTTGGGAATCCAAGTATCCAGTGTGGTACTTACTATTATATTCGCATTCTATACTAATTCAGTTTGGGCACTTGTTTGGGGTAATGTCATATCAAGCTTAATTGGTGTTTTTGCTGGACACATATTTCTAAACGATGGTTTTAAACATCGCTTTGTCGTCGACTGGTTAAGTATGCGACAAATCATTTCTTTTGGAAAATGGATATTTATTAGTAGCATTTTTGGTTTTTTAGCGAACCAAGCGGACAAAATGATAATTGGTAAGGTTCTCTCACTTACTGAGCTTGGGATTTATACCATTGCATTGACGCTCGCTGAAGTACCAAGGTCAATTTTATTCTCACTCAATCGAAAGGTATTATTTCCAGTTTACTCAAAAATCCAAGACGAAAGCGAAAAGGAAATAAGAAAAAAAGTTCTTCGATCTAAACTACTTATTTGTGGAATGTTATTACCAATTGCACTCTTTTTACTTATATTTGGTAGCCACATTACCGAATTACTTTACGATGAGAGGTATATAAATGCAGGTTGGATGCTACAAGTTTTAGCCGCTGGTGTTGCCTTTCAAATAGCTACAAATGTTGGACCATTTTACTTAGGTTTTGGCAGATCTGGACTATTTGCATTCACTATTGGAATAAAAGCAGCATTACTAATCTCATCAATGTTAATCGGTTCAGCACTATATGGTTCTGCAGGGTTAGTCGCTGGAATTACTATTTCATCAGTACTTTACTATTTCGTTGAAATATTCTATCTCTACAAGTTTCGCATTTGGTTCTGGTATATAGATCTTTTCTTGATCATTCTTATTGGATTAGTTAGTTTTTGGGTATATAAATCTAATATATAGTAAAACAATATGAGTAAAAATTAATGTCTTTAAAAAAATACTTAAGGAGCATTTATTCATTTTATAAATGGTTTTTCGACTTTTTTATTTATTCACCAAGATTTGAAATATATGCCAAACAGTTAAATAAAGTGAATGGGAAGTATTTTGATATAGTTAAAAATGATCAAGCAAAAAATACTGATACTCATTTAAAATCTTATTATGCAAATCCAGTTCCAAAAAAAGTTTGGATATATTGGGCTCAAGGTGAGATAACGGCTCCACTAGTTGTAAAAAAATGCATCGAAAGTTGGCGTAAAAAAAATATTGATTGGGAGATCATCGTTTTAGATGCTGAAAGTTTAACTAAATATGTTGAGTTACCTAAATTACCTGAATATTTACCCGTCCGATATCAAGCAAATCTTTTGAGGACAATACTCTTAAAAGAATATGGAGGCGTATGGACCGATGCAACGACTTATTGTCATAGACCGCTATCTGAATGGTTACCATTATTATCAAATAACGGTTTTTTTATGTTTTCAAATCCATCTGATGATCGGGATATAGAGAACTGGTTTATTGCATCAATTCCAAATCAACCACTCATAACTGCATGGCAAAAAAACCTTGAAAAATACTACCAAAATATGAAAAAGGTTCATCCATCCTATTTCTTAGCCTTTTATATCTATCAATGGATGTTAAAACAAGATAAGGAGCTTAGTAGGTTACAACGTGAATGCTCTTCTTTAAATGCTGGTCCATGTTTTATAATGAAATCAGTATTATTGGGTAATACCAGATATTCTGAACTTGATAATCATGTGAAGAATGGATTGCCATTGAGTAAGCTTGATTGGCGTTTAAGTGTAACTGATGAGCATTTCCAAGGAATATTAAATGAAATTGAATTTGATAAAATAATTTAACATCATACAAAGATTGAGACTATTTGTAATTATTTGTAGACTTTCATGGTGAGTTCATAATGCCCAAAATTGGTTACCTAGCTATAGACAATCCCTATGATGTTAAAAGCTTTAGCGGTACAGGCTTTTATATGTTTAATGCATTAAACGGCAATCAAGACTTTGAAGTGCATTTATTGGGCGAGGCGATTCTTACAAGAAAAGCATTATCATGCATTTTAATAAGAGCTATTAAGCGAATTTTCAAATTCTCGCCTTTAATTCATAAAAAACTGAAAAATTTAGAGCTCCTTTTTTTTGTGAGACAAGTAAATATCGAACTTAGAAAAACTTCTATAGACTTTATTATCGCTCCAGTCTGTAGTTCTTTAGTGGCAAAAATTGCCACAAATCCTTCCCTCCCGCCTATTATATTTGTAACTGACGCAACACCTAGCTTTCTTGAAGAATTTTACAATTGGCCAATAAAACCTGAAGCCTATGTTCAAGAAAAAATTGCTATTGAAGCAGCTACTGCCGTGGTCTATTCGTCCGAATTTATGGCAAACAGAGCCAAATTAGAATATTCAACAAAAAATCCAGTTGATAACAAATTCAAAGTTGTCCCTTTTGGACTTAACCTGGAGGGTATCCCTGAATTTATTCCAGATAAGAATGTTTCTGGAAAGATTAACTTGTTATTCGTTGGAAGGGATTGGAAGCGTAAAGGGGGAGAGCTAGTAATTTCAACGTTCAACCTTTTAAAATCGCAAGGCCACACTGTTAAGCTAACTATTATTGGTAGTGATCCAGAAGAAGCCAGATTACTAGAAGATGTAGAAATAATACCTTACATAAACAAGAGTGTTTCCGAACAAAAAATAAAATATTTTCAAATTTTAAGTGAAGCGCATTTTTTGATCCTACCTACTAAGGCAGATTGCACACCAATGGTTATTGCTGAAGCAAATGCATTTGGTACCCCAGTTATCACCACAAATGTGGGTGGAATACCAACACTTATTGAAATTGGCACAAATGGTTATTTACTTAATGTAGATGCAAAAGCAGAACAATATGTTGATTTGATAATGAGAGTTATCAATGATAGAGAAGTCTTTAAAGAATTGTGTAAGACAAGCCGAATAAGTTTTGATACCCGTCTTAATTGGAGTGCTTGGAGTTCAGAAATATTACATATTTGTAATAACATACATAAATCTTGAATATAGATTTTAAAATTATTCGTCTTATTTGAACTATCAATTATTTAATATCCTATTTTCATCTAAAAGGTATATAACTAATGTCATTAGATATTTTATTTAAAGTTAATAGAAAACTGACAAGCTATAAGAGAATAATTTCGGATTTATTATTAATTAGACCAAAATCGGCTAAAATAGCAAATTTTTCAGTTACAAAGAAAAATATTTTAGTACTTGGCGTTGTTCTAGAGGATAGAAAAAATCATTTTAGACATATTAAAAAAGAATTGAATCAATCTGAACATGACGTAAAACAAATTTGGGCAGTTATCAAACCTAAAAAGGAAAAATCATATATTTCTACGGATAGAGTATTTTTCGAGCTGTTTTATAACTTCACACCCAGATCAGAAATAATTAATTCACTTTGGACAAAATACAAAAGCTTTAATCCTGACTATGTCATAATTTTAGATGATGATATAAGACTGCCAGCTGATTTCATTAATAAGTACATTTCTGTTCAAGAATTTACAAGTTTCTCATTAGCTCAACCAGCTAGAACGCCTGAAAGCTATATTTCTCATCAAATAACGACTCGCATTCCAAATATACTTGCTCGTGAAACACAATTTGTAGAAATAGGTCCACTTGTTTCAATAAAAAGAGAACTTCACGAGCATTTATTACCACTGGATACTAGCTCTCCTATGGGCTGGGGACTTGATTTTGTTTGGCCAATCGAAGTAAAAAAACACAAACTATCAATGGGTATCATTGATGCCGTACCAATCGCTCACTCACTCAGGCCGACTGCAAAATCGTACAGTCATTCCGAAGCACTGAATGAAATGAATAAATATCTTAAAAATAAGGAACATATGAAACCTGATGATGCAATGAGGGTATTAAATATTTATGAAATTAAATGATTACCATTACTAACTCCACCATTCATTCATACTTCTTATTAAATTGGAAAATCTTCTCAACTAAATCCTATTACTTATAAGGAAATCTGTCTGTTAATCAAATCAATTTTCTCATCTATTAATTCAATTTTTCTTGTATAAACACTAATATTACTTTGCATCATCATTCTTGATTTTGAATTTCGCAAACCTTTTTTAATTAAATATTCGAATACGATCTCATATTTACTTATTAATTTTTTTACCCTCTCACTCTCGCCTTTATTCTTTTCAACTATATGCTTTTCGTTAATACCTTTTTTTATGCCTTTATCTGATTTAAATTTAAAGTATTTGTTTGTAATCTCACGAAACTCTTTGATTTTAGAGTACAGCTCTTTTGGAAAACCTAACATCTCATATGTATCAACTGACATCTCAAGACTAGATGCCCAATCATCCCATTTAAACGTATTGTATTGATTTGAAATTGAAACTGGTATCCACGGAATTCTATATGCATCAGCAATGATTGCAGCGTGCATTGATTCTGCAATTACATATTCTGCATCTCTAATTCTTTCTATTACAGAAATGGAGTCATCTTTTGGACTCACGTACTCAATGCCAATTGAATTACATAACTCATCCCACTTGATTGGTAATTTAGCCGTGGTGGCATGTGGAATAAATATTGGCTTCCTTTTTATGACATTGCTTGGAATTGTAAACCGTGGTGTCAAAATAGCAGGGTCTGTAATTGCTAAATCTTCATTTAGTCCAAGTGCTATTGCAGATTTTGGGCCTCTAACCCATACATAGTTAATATTTCTCTTTGATTCAGGTAATGGTAAGGTTCCATAGCCCACGCCACTTCCCATGACAAAAATATCTTTATAGTTCGTAAAATTTCCTTCGTTAATAATTGTGCCAATACCAAATAGCACGCTTTCTTTTTTGTAATCTCGCCATTTAGGTATAACAGAATCCCAAAACCATAGATTCATATCATCGCCAAAATTTCCACCTGGCATTTTTTCGTAGAATAAGTTCACATCACCTCCTCTGTCTAACTACCATTTTTAACCATTTATCATACAATATTCTCATTATTAAATTATATTAAACTGAATATAAGTACTTTCTTTGGCTCAATTTTGGCCTAACCTGATCTTTAATCTTAACTCAGCTTAGTAATTCTGGTGGGGTTGCTTAATTTTGCCTCTGAATGCGATAACATTAATGGGCATCTGATAGTACTAGTACAGACGATTTTTGTTCTAGTACATTGGGTTTATTAACTATCTGACTTGCGACATGCCTATAACCGATAGTTATTATCATGCCTCCCAACCTAAGACTAAAAGCCAAATTAATAAGATTCTTACTCTCTAACTGACTAAATATATTTTACAATTCCGATCATATTAATTTCATTAATGACTCTAATGTGATGCTTGTAAGTACTACAAAAATAAATAATGGGTTCACTTACTAGATACAATTTTAACTTCAATAAATAGCGGTAGTGACCCATTCTCTAACTAGCAGCATAAAATCCCTCTATAGTTCATATGAAGTGAGCTATCATATGAACTATAAAGTTCTGAGCGCATGGTAATTGTATTAGCATGGCTACACCTCTCAGGTCTACTGAGATGATTCAAATTACTTTTTATAATTTATATGCTATTGAACGGAATAAGAAATGCTTAAAGTAGACATTGGTATATTTGCACATAATGAAGAAAAGAATATTCGGCAAATCATCGAAACAGTAAAGCAACAGGATATATTTTACTCAGAACAATATTCTGTCAAGGTCTTTATCTTAGCTAATGGCTGTAAGGATAATACTATTAAATTTGCCCAGCCCCTTGTTGATGAAACAAGTAAATTTGAAATTGTGGATTTACCCATAAGTGGTAAATCACGCACTTGGAATCGATTTGTTCATGAATTATCCAGTAAAGATGCTGATCAGCTTATTTTTTGTGATAGTGATATCTGGTTTACCAAAAAAAACGTATTAAGAGACCTATCGGAAGGGTTAAATAAAAATGCCATGCTCTCCGCAATGAGCAGTCGTCCAATTAAAGATTTAGTTTTAGCGCAAAATAGACAATCTATCACCGATAAAACAATAGCGTCCTCAGGTGATAGTTTTAATAATTGGAAAAAATCTATTTGCGGTCAACTCTATGCTCTTACCTCATCAACAGCCCGCTCCATTTATTTACCGATTGGTTTGCCTGTTGAAGATGGTTATGTGAGAGCTATGATACTTACAGAAAATATGACTTCTTCAGAGAATCTTTCCAAAATATCCGGAGATGAAGATATATTCCATCTTTATCAATCTGAGAGAACTATCAAAAACCTAATAAACCATCAAACCAGAATTGTTATTGGTAGTGCAATAAACTACATAGTCTTTGAAGAACTTCGCCAGAAAAACTTTACAAAAAAGGAAATGATTGAATTTACAAAATCTATATCTGAAAATGAAAGTTGGTTAGGTAAACTTATTACATTAAAACTGCCATCAAAAAAATATGGCTGGGTTCCTTGGCATTTCCTTATAAAGCGTTTTAAGTATGTAACTTCAGATCGCCGTAAGCTATTGAAACCTAAAAAATTAATACTGCTCATTCTTGGAGTTTGTTTTGATCTGATTGTGTTTATTAAAGCACAGTATAAGATGGCAAAAGGAAGTGGAGCAGGATATTGGTAATAGCTCTATTGCGATTAATATCTCTGCATTTTTATAAAAAATGGCCCTCAATTTTCACAATCAAGGGCCAGAATAATCAAATTCTATTTTTCTACTGAATTTTCTTTAGCCTTTTCAAGCATTGATGCTTTTTTCATATAAACCAATAATTCATCAATGATGAAATAATTGCTTGGATTATTTTGTAACTTCTTCAAAATATCATCTATGTAATTAGCATAATTAATATAACCTTGCTGCTTGATGTATGAATCTAAATTATTAACAGCATCAGTTTTAAAGATATATAAATTCTCACTAGTGGTTAAGCCGCTACTGGATATTTTCGAATATGTTTCTATCTGTTTTGCTTGATTGATGATTGTATTTTTATCAATATTCACCTCACCAATATTACCTTTAACCATAATTCCAGAATTATTTGATATTGAATTATTGCTCTGATCCATTATGTGATTGCCACAGACTAAACCGGACTTCCAATCATTGACATTAATATTCCATGCAATATCCCTATTTGTTGGTTTAGCTCGCCCCACGTTTGAGAGCACATTTCCTACTACTTGTATATTTTCCCATCTAAATCCATTATTAAAGTCTGTATTGCCACCCAAAGAAAAACCAATTTCCCCTTCAATAATTACATTAGTATCTAATAATATATTTTTGGAATTAATGGTATCAACTTTTGTGTTTCTATTTGAATTAGATGTAAACTTCATTCCCATACTCGATGGTCGTGAAGATAGATTTTTGCGTATTACCATATTATTACTATTTTCTATATAAATATTATGGTTAAAGATAGTCGCATATCCTTTATCTTTCGTATTCAAGGGTACATCCAACGGCCTTTGTTGATACCAACCATTATGATCAAGAATATTTTCCTCAATTAAAATGTGATCTACGTTGCTCAAAAACATTCCTTGAGAGTGGCTACTATTGCTATACGAATTTAGAATCTCATTTCGTCTAATTACGATGTTTGTATTGATAGCACCTTCCATAGACCCCATGACAATGCCGCCAGAGTAATAATTAAAACGATTATTTTCAATATGTTGCCCTCTTAGAAACTCCTTACCACTCTTACCGCTAGCAAGATTGGTAAATGCTGTGCGACCTTTATTACTCCAGCCTAAAAAGTTAGGGGACTTAGGATCATTGGTACTCGCATAAAACTCAATACCTAGAATCGTGTTGTAACCCCTGTTACCCAGTCCTTGCATGGTATTATTAGATTTTGAATCTATTATCGGTCTTTTTCCATTTTGGGGGCCATAAGCACCAAAGACAATGTGTGCATTCTGCGATTTACCGGTTTTTAACCAAATAGTTTTTTCCAACTCAAAAGTGTCGCCTTTTTTTAGCAAAATCCAGTCTGGTTTACCATCTCGAATTTGTTCATAGGCTTTTTCGATGGTTTTATATGCTTTAACTGTTCCAGGATTAAAAGGGTCATCCATTCCCAACCCATTATATGTTTGGCCTGTGCTATCATCACCTTCTGTGGAGCTAACGTAGACGATTTTAGTCTCAATGTCAGGTTTGATAATTGACCAACCCTCACTGTCTTTGGGGTAGGTTTGAATGGCATTTTCCCAAGGTGCATTAGCAGTACATTCAGATGTATTTACTGAATCAATTTTATCCTGCCCGTTTTCTATTATTGGCTCATCACTGTCGTTGACAACATCCTCAATGAGGTCTGGATTAACACCAGCTACTACGTCATCTTTCAATGATGTGTCTGCTAGTGAGTTTTGCAGTTGATTGCGTGATGCTCTGGTCGAGCTAGTGGTGGTCTGTTGCGGATCTATAACATTATCTACACCGCTATTCAGTGAATTAGAACCTGAGCTGGGGCCTCCGGAACTTGATCCACCTGAGCTTTTTCTGGGGCTGGAAGTTGAAGTTGTATTTTGTGGCGTACTGGTTGGTGCTTGGTTTATTATTGGATTGCTCGGTGTCACCAATTCGGTATTCGCAACGGTAATCTCGTTATTGTTCGAAAACTCGGTAGCAGGCGTTGTGTCGGCTGATTGTGTATCGTTTACTGCAGATGGCACCCATGTTAGGTCTTCGCCCTTACACTGCCTCTGCGAATAACTACTGACCTGAGAATTTTTTGTATTAAACTCGGCGGTTTTGTTCTGAGACCAAACGTCATAATTTGTCCATGTTGGTCCGGATTTGATAAGAACCAGGTCACCATTAGCGAGATTACGTGCAGCAAGCGCTTCATTTATATTCTGAAAAGCAACTATTCTTCTTGGTTCATAGGGGTTTCGCAGGGTTCCAAGATTGTAATTGTAATTTTTAGCCAGTTGATCACTACCATTGGTAGGGTTGATATAAATCACTCTGGACGACTTGGAGAAATTTTTCGTCGTTACGATACAGTCGGCCTGAACCGTACCAAAAGTAAATATAAGCAATAAGCCGAAGAAAGTTTTGATTTTGTTATGCATTTTGAATACCTCTACCTGTTTGTGAAGCAATCATATGCTTTTATAAGCTTACAAACAGTATGTTTTATTTTATTATCTGAGCGACTTAACAAAATGAACGAAATTAATCAAGGATGTAAATTCATAATCTATCGCTAAGTTATTTAAACCATCTCTACCAAACGCATCAATGAACAGTATTGTCTTCATTTTTATTATTTTTTTAGGCAATTACAGCATTATTATTGAACGACCCGTTTACTTGATTGATTGTTTTTAACCTTACTGTTTCGAAATTCGATTGTACAAGCTTTTCTAATATGACTTATCCATGGTTTTGAGCAGCCAAAAAGGTTTAGGCCGTCATCAACCCCATTAATTATGGATTAATCAGTATAGACGGGTTGAGATGGCGTTACTACCCTAACCAATTAGTGAGGAGTTTAACGAATTAACTGGATTCAGTCTTTATACTATTTAGATGCAGATTGGCTAGCTCGATTTGCGTTTTAACAAAAAAAGCCCGACGTTACCGCCGGGCTAAAAACCCTCTGGGGGGCAGAGGATTTTTAAAACAACCTGTGACTTTTATGGAAAGATCTCATAATTAAGAGATAGAGAGATATTAATAATTTGCCACAAATCGTATCGTGATTTTAATCACAGTTTGCGATTGTTGTGATTTCCAGTGCTAAACGCTGTTAGATCAATTGAATGTTATGTTGCTCCAGCAACCAGCTTTTAACGCGTTTTACATCAGGGTTCTCTGAAGCCTTCGATTCCACAATACGAGAGGATTTTTTATCTCGAATCATTTCCTGTATTAAAGCGACATCTATCTCATTTTTACCATCGGCAAACGCATATACCATGGCAAAATCACACAGGTTATTAATTCGGCGGGGAATGCCTTCGCTATAACAATAAATCACCGCACAGGCTTCATTGCTAAAGATTTTCCGTTTCGCCCCGGCCACTTCCAATCGATATTCAATGTAATTCTGCGTCTCCGGATAACTCAGCGCCTTTAAATGAAACTCCACGCCAATACGTTGAGCAAATTGCACCAATTCTGGCCGGTTTAATTTTTCAATCAATTCTGGCTGCCCGGTTAATACCAGTTGCAAGAAAATATCTGAATCTATATTGACGTTAGACAACAACCGCAATTCTTCCAATGCCTGTACGGATAAGTTCTGTGCTTCATCAACAATCAATACTACTCGTCTGCCCTGAGCATGCTGCTCAACCACAAAATTGATGTAATCACGATAACGACCGGCATTATCTGTTGATGTGGATTGTATTTCCAATGAGTCCAGGACCCATACCATCAACTCACCAAATGACTCATGGGTATTGTTAATTAAACCAATAACACAATCATCATCAATCTTACCAAGCAAAGCTCTTATCAGGGTTGTTTTACCTGCACCAATCTCCCCTGTGACCACGGTAAAACCAGCATGGCTCATTAAGCCATATTCCAGCATAGTTAAGGCTTTTTTATGATTCGGACTTAAGTAGAGAAATGTCGGATCAGGCACCAGGTTAAATGGCTTGTGTGTGAGACCAAATTGTTCTGTATACATAAATTAGTAATTTTGATGTTCGGGATGATGCGCTGCTTTATTCACGACCGTACCCAATAAATGTGAGCCTTCAAGTAACTGTAAAGATTTGGTTATATTCGATTCTGTGTTTTTACCATCTTCAAGCACCAATAACGTACTATCAAAATAGCCAGCCGATAATAAAACATCATCTGTTTGCAGTACCGGCGGCACGTCAAAAATGATCATTCGCGAATCATATTGCGCTTTAATGTCGGCCACTAGGTTTGCCATTTTTGGACTGGACAGCAATTCTGCTGAATCTTCTGCACGTCCAAGCCCTGGCAAGATAACCAAGCGTTTTATGCCCGGATTCATTAACACTTCGGATAGCTCATAATCTCCAGAGAGATACTCTCGTAAGCCAATGGAGGGTTTTAAACCAAAATATTTACTGATGCTTGGGTTACGCAAATCCATATCTACTAGAAGCACAGTTTGGTTTAGTTCCATTGCAATGGCTATTGCAAGGTTAGCTGCACCTACTGTTTTACCTTCTCCTGCTGTTGGAGACGTAATTGCAAGCGACTGCCAACGATTGCTTCGCATTTTTTTGAGTACTTGAGTACGAAGCATTCTAAAAACCGCTGATTGCGGGTTATTGTAAAACCCCGCAATAATTCGG
>NZ_JBLWYR010000012.1:0-94593 GCF_048266885.1 Methylophaga sp. | reverse complement strand
CCGAACTCCAACTGAAAGACTTTTCAATTATTGGTTCAATCAGTCCAGCGTTAGTGTTAAGTATTGAAAATGACACTGCTCAGGTTTTTGTAAAACGCCAAGGTCAAATTGAATTACCCTTTTCGACCGTGAGTTGGGCACAACCACAGCTCAGTGCTAACAGTATGGGGAAAAAACCCCAAGCTATTACTGACGTATTGGCCGTTGGCGATATCATCTATCTGCGTGCTTTAGAGGATGATGCCTGGCAATTAACCCAAATCCCTGAGGCCCAAGCAGCCTTTGTGTCACTGGCATCGGAAGATGGTGCAATTACCTCATTGCAGGGTGGCTTTGATTTCTTCCAGAATAAATTTAACCGCGTTACGCAATCTAAACGTCAACCGGGCTCAGGCTTTAAACCGTTCGTTTATTCTGCGGCCTTGGAAAAAGGCTACACCGCCGCGACCGTGGTCAACGATGCACCAGTAGTGTTTGACGATCCTGGACTCGAAAATGTATGGCGTCCCGAAAATTACAGTGGACGATTTTTTGGCCCAACTCGCCTTAGAGAAGCACTGACCCACTCACGAAATTTAGTTTCTATTCGTCTGTTAAGAGATATCGGCATAGCTTACACAGTAGATTACGTGCAACGCTTTGGCTTTAAGCCTGAACAAGTGCCACCTAATCTTTCCATTGCCTTGGGTAGTGGCAACGCAGCTCCGTTAGATATGGCCCGCGCCTATGCAACATTGGCGAATGGTGGTCACTTGGTGGATCCTTATATTATTTCCCGGATTGAAACGACATCGGGCGAGGTATTAATGCAGACAAAACCCCAAAAAGTCTGCGATAGCTGTGCAAGCCCAACCGAAGTGATGAATGAGGAAGAAGCTTTAATGCAGGCCGAGCTGTTAGGGTTTTATCCTGCCAAACAAGTGATCACTCCTCAAAATGCTTATATTGTTAACAGCATGCTCCGCGATGTAGTGAAATTTGGTACTGGTCGCCAGGCCTTGAGTTTAAATCGAAATGATTTAGCAGGGAAAACGGGTACAACAAATGATCAACTTGATGCTTGGTTCAACGGTTACACACCGGATTTAGTTGCTATTGCTTGGGTGGGTTTTGACAACCCACGCACACTTGGACGCTATGAAACGGGTGGAAGAGCAGCATTACCGATGTGGATTGACTTTATGCGTGTTGCTTTGGAAGACCAGCCTGAAAACGATTTTACTCAGCCGGTGGATATGGTGACCGTACGTATAGATCCTGAAACAGGCTTACTGGCGCGTCCAGGCGATTCAAATGCCATTTACGAGACCTTCCATAAGGATAAGGTGCCGGCTATGCGTGGTGGCAGTAGTTCTGCAAATGGCCAGCAGGATGATTCACTGATCGATTTATTCTGATAAAGCTAGTGACTTTCCCTCGGCAAAAACAGCCGGGGGAAACATTCATGTTTCGCTTACCAAACTAAACTCATCCGGGCTTGTTTTATCTTTCATATCCACCACGGCTGGCGACTATTTTTGTGTCAGGCAAGGCGGAAAGCACGCCGTGTAGCCTTCCTACATAAGTGACTGACAAAATGAGTCTGGAACTCATTTGAACAGCTTAGCTGGCCGCGTAGCGGTGAAATACATGGATGTATTTCATACAACACAGGCGACCGCAAAAATAGTCCCAACTTTTCGGGTTGTGACTGAAAAAGCGTAACTTATGTCCACGGACAGACGGTATGCCGGCGCGCCAGAAGGCACGCGCCGGTCTGCGTTGCTCGACACTTATTTAGAGTTATAAAAAGGCATTCCTCGTGTCTTGATTGACGCTTTTTCAGCTCACAACAGAGCCGGAGATGAAAGATAAACACGCCCTAGATCAATTCAAGTTATCGCCTCTACTTGGTTGAGGAAATAGCTATCTAAATGTATTTGGATAAGTGCGGAGCAGGCTAACAGTTGAATTAACGAATACGTTTTGCCAATTGTCCAGGTCGTAATTCAGCATTCGGATAATGACCATTCAATAAACGTAATTGTTGAATTGGGCTATTGCTAATGCGCGTTGTAGCTGCCCAACTTGCATAACTATCGTTGTTACCTACTTGAACCACTTCAATTCGCTGTGCTTTGGCTAGGTGTTTTTCGTCTTCACGAAGCGCATGGAAGCTCATCATAGTTTGACGAAAGTCTGCATCAAACCGCTTAAAATCAGCCGCGGCTTTGCTTGTGGCAATAAAAATATAGGCTTGTTCACGCAAATAAATGACCGCAACACGGACCGTTTTACCATCAGCAGTCGCTAACCCAGTATAACCTTCAAGACCATTGCTAGAGAGAGGTTCTCCGTTTTTCAAATCTTTAATATTTAATCGATCCCGGATAAATTCTGCCGGAGTCTGTTTGCGATTGAGATCAGCAGCACCCATTTCAATAATGGCTAAACCTTCTGGTGCAACGCCTCGTAAACTGGTCGGATTATTTTGAATATGCCAATTAGCTGGAAAGCTCAAAGCAAATTGCATTTCACCATGATAAAAGTTTCTGCCCGAGCGAATACCTTGTGATTCGCTGTCGCCAAATACCATACCGTCAATACGCTTCAGGTATTGTTCAACACCCTCTTCGCCCCCAGCAGATGTTTTATATTTATCCGCGGCTTTGACGACTTCCTGCAGCCGGGTATCGTTATCGGGATGGCTGGCAAACAATCCATGATAGCCTTGGGTCTCTTGGCCTTGCTTATTAGCTTCTGCGGCAGCAAACGTCGCCTGATCTTTTAATACCCCAATGACCTCAATCATCGCTTGAGGGTTATATCCTGAGCGGGCTAAATATTCGGCCCCCAGTCTATCCGACTCTAATTCGTGCTCACGGCCGTAACCACTCAGTAAAGCACCACCGAACATATTAAATAAGTCCTGAGCACCTGCCGTACGTAATCCAGGCACTAAAATCGCGCCAAGGGTATAACCTAAATTAGCGGCTTGAGATGCACTCTGCTGGCGTACACCATGCCTTGCAGTGACATGCCCAATCTCATGCCCCAATACCGCGGCCAATTCAGCTTCGGAATTAAGATAGGACATCAAACCACGGGTGATATAAATATATCCGCCAGGTAAGGCAAAGGCATTGATTACAGGAGAATCTAATACGGTAAAGCGATACACCAAATCATCACGATGACTAACGACCGCCAGTTTTTGGCCTACATCCTGAACATATCGTTGTAATGCTTCATCTTCATACAGACCATATTCTTTAATGATCTGCGGATGATAGGTGCGGCCCATCTCCAGCTCTTTGTTTTCGCTGAACATGACAAAATCTTGACCACCAGTCACCGGATTTTGCGCACAGCCTGTTACAAATCCCAGAAACAACAAAGCCCCTGTCAATCGACAGAGGCTTTGGTATGTAGCTTTAATGATGTTCATTAGTAACTTCGGCTGAGTGCCCGGAAGTTTACTTTCCGTATTTTTGACGGAATTTATCAACACGACCGGCGCTATCAAGCATTTTTTGTTTGCCGGTGTAGAACGGGTGACATTCTGAGCATACATCCAGCGTCAGGTCATTGCCGCGTGTTGAACGGGTTTTGAAGCTGTTACCGCAGCTGCAGGTAACATTGATTTCGCTATAATCTGGATGGATATCCGCTTTCATATCTGTTCTCGCCAATAATAATGTTTGCCTGACAAACATAGATAATATGTTTGCCCTTTCTGAACCGCGTAATTCTACTGATCAGCCGTCGTTTCAGCAAGCCTTAAATAAGTATTTATTTTTATTAAGACTTTTGAGCCACTAACATAGCCTGATTCCGCCAGCCTTGGGTAATGTCTCCCAGCAAACTCTCTTCACGGTATGCTCTGATTTTAAGACCAGCAAATAAACTTAGTAGTTCATTGTCCGCTAATAAAAACTCTGGATTTTGCGGACCTTTGTTATCCACCTTGTCGCGACAAAAGGTTTGATAAAACATTAACCCATTTGGTTTTAATGCTTTAACAAGCTGACTACATAACTGACGATCCAGAAAATGACTGACCACAATCACATCAAAACTGTTTTCTGCAGGAGGTTCAGTAGACACATCCCGTTGTTCGGTGCGTACATCTAGCTGACGTCGTTGTGCTTCGGCTGAGAGTTTTGCTAATGCTTCATTGCTGATATCCCAAGCTTGGGTTTGTAAACCAAGTTTGGTCAACAATAATGCATTGGCGCCCAAACCACAGGCGAGATCTAAAGCATGGCCTTGTTTTGGTAATAAATGCTGATTTTGCTGTAGTACCAGGGCTGGTTCTGGATAACTACCTATCACTTCACGATAGCGTTGATCCCATTTTTGTTGAACATCACTCATTTAGCGACGCCAGAATGCCGGTGTTAGCACCACCAACAAGGTGAAAATTTCTAGTCGACCCAACAGCATTGCAACACATAGAATCCATTTGGAAGTGGCATTAATCTGACCAAAGTTTGCCCCCACATCACCCAGACCTGGGCCCAAGTTATTTAAACAAGCTGTCACAGCCGAAAAAGACGTGACGACATCCAATCCCGTAGCCATCAACAGTAAATGCATAATGCTGAAGCAGAAAACGTATAAGGCGAAGAACCCCCATACTGCACCAACTACTTTGGACGGTAACGCTTTCCCATTCACCTTGATGGCAAATACCGCATTTGGATGAATTAACCTGAGTACTTCACGATAGCCCTGCTTAAACAACAACATGGCACGGATAACTTTAATCCCACCGCCAGTAGAAAAAGCACAACCACCGATATAACTGGTCATCAGCAACAAAATCGGTAAAAACCCCGGCCATAAGTAATAATCTGTCGTGGTAAATCCTGCAGTCGTACCGATTGAAACGGCCTGAAAAATACCGTGATGGGCTGAGGTCCAGCCATCATCGAATGTGCCAGTAAAATAAAGATAAGTAGAAGTTATCAGTGAAATAACAAACATAATGCTGAGGAATACCCTCAGCTCTGAATCACGCAGATAATGCATCAAACTGCGGTGTCGCCAAGCCAGAAAATGAAGTGAAAAATTCATCGCTGAAATTAGCATAAATGCCACAGCGATCATCTCAATGGTCGCGCTGTTAAAGAAGCCCATACTGGCATCATGAGTGGAAAAACCACCAATAGCGACGGTAGAAAAACTATGGCCAATAGCATCAAACCATGACATACCTGCCCAGTAGTAAGCTATGGCGCAAGCAATAGTCAGACTTAAATAGATATACCAAAGTGCTTTTGCGGTTTCGGTAATACGCGGCGTTAATTTGGCATCTTTCATCGGACCCGGCGTTTCTGCACGATATAGCTGCATCCCCCCGACGCCTAACAGCGGCAGAATGGCAACGGCCAATACCACGATTCCCATACCGCCCAACCATTGTAGAAATTGTCGATAGAACAATACGGCTTCAGGTAAGGTATCCAGCCCCACTAATACGGTTGCTCCTGTGGTGGTTAAACCCGACATGGATTCAAACACCGCATCGGTAATACTCATCTCAGGTGATTCAGTGAGATAGAAGGGCAATGCACCCGAAAAACCCAATGCTATCCAAAACATTACAACGACGATAAAACCATCACGAATCTTCAATTCTTTTCGGTGATTTCTCGCCGGTAGCCATAACAACAAACCGGTTCCAACTAAAATGACAAATGCGGTCAAAAACGCAGTAGCAGCGCCATCATCAAACCACCAAGAAACCAGCACTGGCGGAAGCATGGTAATACTGAACAAGCTCAGTAAGATGCCCAGAATGCGCTGGATGGTCATTAATTGCATGGCAGATTACGACTCGATACGGCGATAAAAAAATTGATAATACGCCCACAAAGCAAGCAATAACAAAGTGATTATCAGTAATGGCCATTGCCCAAATTGCACATAAGGCGTGCTGCCCTCACGAGCTTGTATATCACCCGTTAATACAGCCAGTTCGAACTGCCGACTCTGTTGCAGGAGTTTACCCTTGTGATCAATAAAAGCTGAGATACCATTAGTCGTTACACGAAGAATCGGTCTACCCGTTTCTAAACCACGACTGCGTGAAATCTGTAAGTGTTGGTGTGGTGCAAATGAATCGCCATACCAGGCATTGTTCGTTGCATTAATTAACAATGTAGCCGCTGGCACTGTATCAAGCACCTCTGATGAAAAAGCATCTTCATAACAAATAGAAACGCCAACCGGCTGGCCCGCCAACATCATTTGCGGTTGACCATTAGCGCCGGGCACAAAACCTGACATCGGTAAATCAAAGAACTTAATTAAACCGCGTAGCGTTTCAAAAGGAACATAATCACCGAATGGCACTAAATGACGCTTATGATAAAAAACCGGCTCTTCAGTCAGACTAACCATGCTGTTGTAATAATCTTCACCATTATCATCCAACACCGGCAGACCTAGAATAATATCGGTGTTGTGTGAACGAGCCTCTTGACCTAACGAAGCAAGGTAACCATCGGCTATTTGGTGATAAAACGCTGTTGCTGCATTTTCCGGCCAGACAATGAGATCTGCATCCCAATTCTGACGGCTTAGATCAGCATACAACTGCAATGTATTCCGCAGCTGCTGGGGATCCCATTTAATTTCCTGTGGCACATTGCCTTGTATCATTGCGGCTTTGATCGGACCACCGGTAGGTTGGGTCCACTCTATTGATTGTAATGAATAGCCGCCGCCCCATATCACTACAGGTAGCAATAAAAGCAGCCATTTACGCCAACAAATTGCCACCGCCAAACCACCAGCAGTCAATGCAACTAACCAAGATGCGCCATGCACACCAATTAACGGAATAAGACCAGCAAGTGGACCTTCTATCTGACCGGTACCAACCTCAAGCCAAGGAAACCCGGTTAAAAACCAAGCCTTAAACCATTCAAATAAAAGCCAACTTATGGGTAGTAATATCAGGAAATCTTTGGCGGAAAACACTGGCCCGGTCAGGCGTTTTAACAGCCAACCCAGGACACCGACCATTAAACCTAACGCGATGACAAATAAAGCGGTTAGCAAACCTGCAAGCAATATGCTGGCCTGACCAAATACATGGATAGCCACATAGACCCAGGAAACGCCCACACCGAACATGCCAGTGCCAAACAAGCTGCCACGCCAAAATGCTTGTCGAGGAGTGACATATTGCCAACTCAAAAACAAAATGAGCAGGCTCAATACCGCTAATGGATAGAAATGAAAAGGGGCTAGGCTCAACGGCAGAATAGCGCCCGCAATTAATGCAGCCCAGCTGCCCAATGCACTTTGCCAAGCCTTTTGACCGGGGTTTGTCATTATTCTGTTTCGCTATCGCTATCAGTAACTTCGGGTAAGACCACCATGCGTAACAAATGTACGCGACGCTTATCGGCTCTTAACACGGTAAACTCAAACTGACCAATGGTGACTTGTTCGCCTCGGCCCGGTAAATGACCAAATTGATTTACCACATGGCCACCGACGGTATCAAAATCATCATCGCTCCACTCGGTTTCGAAGTACTCGTTAAAGTCTTCGACTGGGGTCAATGCTTTGATAGTGAAAGTGTTTTCATCACGTTGCAAAATCGGCGCATCATCATCCACATCATGCTCGTCTTCAATCTCACCAACGATTTGTTCCAACACATTTTCGATGGTGATCATGCCGGCCACACCACCATACTCGTCTACAACGATTGCCATATGGTTACGGCGGGCACGAAATTCGCGTAACAGTACATTTAATCGCTTGCTTTCGGGGATGAACACCGCCGGACGTAATAATTCACGCAAATCAAAATTAAATTCACCAGAGCTGACGACTGCTGACAATAAGTCCTTGGCAAGCAAAATACCGATAACATCATCACGATCATCATCAATCACTGGAAAGCGCGAATGTGAGGTTTCCGTCACCAGCTTAAGCGTTTCTTCGGGTGGCGCATCTCTGGAAACCATCACCACTTGAGAACGCGGGATCATAATGTCGCGAGCTTGCATTTGCGAAACGCTCAATGCACCTTCGACAATCGACAATGCTTCTGCATCGAGAATATGCCGTTCGGAAGCATTGCGTAATAATTCAATCAGCTGTTCCTGGTCTTTTGGCTCCAGAAACAAATTACTTAATTTTCGCACCCAGGAAACTGGACTGTCTGAGCGACTCGGTCGTCCCTCACTCATGATGTAACCCTCTTCTCTATATAAGGATTGTTAATATCAAGCTTTTGTAAAATGGTAATTTCCAACGATTCCATCTCTTCGGCCTCATCATCTTCAATGTGATCATAGCCAAGTAAATGCAAACAGCCATGCACAATCAAATGCGCCCAATGATCGTTGATGGCTTTATCTTGCTCAGCTGCTTCACGCTCAACCACAGGAACACACAAAACCAAATCACCTAATAACATAGGCTCTAACGGCACGGGTGACTCAAAAGGGAAAGATAAAACATTGGTGGGTGAGTTTTTGCCACGATAATCGTTATTCAATTCCGCACTTTCGGCTTCATCCACCAAGCGAATACTTAATTCACAGTCTTCGTTGACTTCGGCCAGTGCAGCACTCGCCCAGAGTTGAAATTGTTGTTCAGATGGCACATCTGCATCAGTCGCCTGCTGCAAATCAATAATGACGTTCACGACTTTGTTTCAGCCTTTTCATAAGCCAAGATAACTTTTTGTACCAAAGAATGACGGACCACGTCCTTGGCCTGGAAGAAAGTAAAACCAATACCGTCAACATCTTTTAACACTTCAATCGCGTGACGCAAACCAGATCTCACTGAGCCGGGTAAATCTACTTGGGTAATATCGCCGGTGATCACAGCGGTCGAGTTATAGCCAAGGCGGGTCAAAAACATTTTCATCTGCTCAACTGTCGTGTTCTGCGCTTCATCAAGAATAATAAATGATTCATTTAAAGTACGGCCACGCATATAGGCTAGCGGAGCGACTTCAATAACATTCCGCTCGATCAGTTTGGCGACTTTTTCAAAACCCAGCATTTCATAAAGCGCATCAAATAAGGGCCGTAAATACGGATCCACTTTTTGAGCCAAATCACCCGGCAAGAAACCCAGTCTCTCACCCGCTTCAACAGCCGGTCTGACCAGCACAATACGCCGGGCAAAATCACGTTCCAATGCTTCTACCGCACAAGCTACCGCAAGATAGGTTTTACCCGTACCGGCAGGTCCAACACCAAAGTTGATGTCATGCGTCATCACACGACGTAAATAGGCTTGTTGATTTTCACCGCGTGCTTTGATCAAGCCACGCTTGGTTTTGATGGTCACTTCTTTTTCTTCTTCAAAACCCGTGGTGTCGGTACCACCGGATTCACGAATCGCAAGATGAACTTGCTCAGGTTCTAAAACAGATTGCGCCGTGTCGGCATACAAGGCATGAATCACATCTTGAACTTCAGAAAGAATTTCGGGCTTGCCAATGATCTGGAATTTGCCACCACGATTATTGATTTCAACACCAAATCCGCGCTCCATCATCCGGATATGTTCATCCAGATGACCGCACAGATTGGCTAAACGGGGGTTGTCCGCAGGACTTAATTCAAAGCTTATCGTGTCAACTGTTACAGTTGGAGTGACCACAAATTAGATTCCAAAAAGGAGTTAGAGGATAACGCTATCAGCAAGAAGTTCTCCTCGCAAGGAGTTGGTGTGCGCCTCGGTGACGCGTACATCGACAAACTTGCCCACCAGCGCCATATCACCAGGGAAATTGACCACCCGATTATTTTCTGTTCTGCCGGCAATTTCTGCTGCGTCTCGGTGTGCAGCCCGCTCTACCAATACTCGTTGCACGGTACCAATCATCGAGTCACTCACTGCATCTTCCAGTTCACGCAGCCGATCTTGCATGATTTGCAGACGTTGTTTTTTCTCTTCATCAGAGACTGAATCATTAAACATTGCTGCCGGGGTACCAGGACGTGCGCTGTAAATGAAGCTGAATGAGTGATCAAAACCGATTTGATTGATCAATGCCATGGTGGCATTAAAGTCATCTTCAGTCTCATTCGGAAATCCGACAATGAAATCACTCGACAGGCTGAGATTCGGGCGAATTTTTTTCACCCGCTCAATTTTCTCAATATATTGCGCGACACTATGGCCACGTTTCATCATCGCCAGAATGCGATCTGAACCCGACTGCACCGGCAAATGCAGATGATTAACCAGCTCCGGTATTTCAGCAAACGCTTCTATTAATGAATCGGAAAACTCCACCGGATGTGAGGTAGTAAAGCGAATACGTTCAATGCCATCAATCGCTGCAACATAATGAATCAATAACGCCAGATCGGCGGTTTCATCATCTTCGATAATACCGCGATACGAATTAACGTTTTGTCCTAACAGATTGACTTCACGTACGCCCTGAGCGGCTAGCTGACGAATCTCACGTAACACAGCACCAACCGGGCGACTGACTTCTTCACCGCGGGTATACGGTACAACGCAGAATGTGCAGTACTTGCTGCAACCTTCCATGATGGAGACAAATGCTGTTGGGCCATCGGCTTTCGGTGCAGGCAGATTGTCGAACTTTTCGATTTCCGGGAATGAGATATCAATTTCCGGCTTATTATTTTTTCTGACGTCGTCCAACATGGTGGGCAGGCGATGCAGAGTTTGTGGTCCAAAAATCAGATCCACATAAGGTGCGCGTTTACGGATCGCTTCTCCTTCCTGGCTGGCCACACACCCACCAACCCCAATCACCAGATGCGGTTTTTTATCTTTCCAGCGCTTCCAGCGACCCAGTTGATGAAAAACTTTTTCCTGGGCTTTTTCACGGATCGAACAGGTATTAAGTAACAACACATCGGCTTCTTCAGCGATATCGGTTGTTTCCAGTTGATGCGACGCAGCAAGCACCTCGGCCATCTTGTTCGAGTCGTACTCGTTCATCTGGCAACCAAAGGTTCTGATAAAAAGTTTTCCGGCCATAAAATCAGTTATTGATAAAGGGCGCACAGCATACGCTTTTTAGCGCGCAGAGTACAGACAAGTGATTGTTTTTGTTAGCGCAAAATTATTCACCATAAAACAAATCACTTGTCTCTGCTGAGCTGAACCTTCTACTAATTTTTTTAGCGGGTTACAGCGTATCCAACGGGGATCTGATAACTCCATGTTTCGGATAGGGGTTGCTGATTTTCATCGACCAGTGCAGCACGCATTTCCACCACTTTATTTGGATCATGAATCTGCGTACGCATCATTAAACGCCAGCCTTTAGTGGCTGGGTTATAACGTAAGTGACTGCTTAAAATTTCGGCATGATCACTGATACTGATTTGTGTTGCCGGTACTTGATGTTCTCCACGCTCGGTCAATACTGGTCCTTGAAAATCCACTTGCAATAATATGGTTTCATCCAAATCACGGATCAGATTGGCTTGTTTGTCTTCACCCGCAGAACGTAATGTTTGTGACACCCAGGCAATATTGGGGTCAGTCAATGATGATTCATCCAACGTCCAATGAATCCGATAAGACAATTCAAGCGGTTCGCCTAGCGGCGGAAGATTATCTGGAATCCAGAAAGCACCGATATTGTCATTGGTTTCATCCGCAGTACGGTATTCAATCAATTTAATACGGCCTTTACCCCAATCACTTTTGGTTTCAATCCAACCACTGGGGCGTAAATGATATAAATCATCCAATTCCTGAAAGCGTGAAAATTCGCGACCACGTTGCAGTAAACCAAAACCTTTTGGGTTTTCGACCTGCCAGGTGCTGACGGATACGCCATCAGGATTATTCAATGGACGCCAAATCCATTCACCATTACCAGCATGAATCGACAAACCATTTGAATCGTGAATTTGTGGACGGAAATTATGCTGACTTGGCGGTTGACGACCATCATATAAAAACATGCTGGTGAGTGTCGCTAGACCCAGCTCATGAACGTCTTTACGCAAATACACTTTGGCTTCAACATCCAGCAAGGTATCGGCACCCGGTTGTAACTCAAAACGATAAGCGCCAGTAGCACTCGGCGAATCCAGCAAGGCATAAATCACCAAATTATCTTCACCTGGTTTAGGGCGTTGTATCCAGAACTCGCGAAACTCCGGAAACTCTTCGGCAATATCATCCGAAACCGCAGTATCGATATTCATGCCGCGTCCAGACAAACCGTACACCTGATCTTTACCAATCACTCTGAAATAACTCGCGCCTAAAACGCTCATAATTTCATCATATTTATCCGCCTTGTTAATCGGATACAACACGCGAAAACCGGCATAACCCAGGTTTTCCGTCGTGGCTTTATCAAAGCTTAAATCACCAAACGCAAAATTTTCCGGGTCATACTGAATTTCGCTCACGCCATTAGGCAGGATCTCATTGATCTTAACCGGTACTTTAAAGTGCATACCCTGATGATAGAAAGCCAAGCGGAATGGAGTTTGTTGATCACTCCAATGAAATTTCTCTGTTTTGGGTTGGATCTTCATGTAATCAGCAAACTGCATCTGGCTGAACTCGGTAGGCAAATTGCTTTGTGGTTTGACGTAGTCCTGCTTCACTAATGCCTGTGCTTTTTCAGCAACATCATCGAGTGAAAAGGCATACAGACTGCTTGAGAGTGTTAATAAACTGATGGCAACGAGGCGTCTGAAAAATGCGGATGAGCGTCCTGAGCGATTTGCTAAGGGATAAGACATGTTATTTCCTCTAATCAAAGCTGAAAAATAAAACTAGCTGCGTATGAAACAGAAAAGCATCTCCACAAAAAATTAGGCTTATCTGGTGGCCGTCAATGGCAACCGTTTTAATATCCATTTACGTGTAGGCACTACGGCCCGCTCCATCGACCAGACACACAAAATGATGGTGAGCAGCAAGAACAATGGATAAAACCAAAGCGATAAGCTTTGTTCGCTTGCCTGAACCGCGCAGCTGTTCCAATTCTGTAAGCAGTCCAAAGAGAAGACATTGAAAATCTTTTCTGACCGAGAAAATAAGACAAAAGCCGGTACATGCAAGACGAATAAAGGCAACGATGCCGCGCCAAGCCGACGTGACCAGTTATTAAACCATTCACTACGAGGCGTTCCCACTAAGGCACAAAGATAAATCAGTGTCAGCTGGGCAGGCAACAATAAACCGTTGTGTAACAGAAAATACCAATAACGTTCGCCTTTAAGCAACCAGATGGCGCCAAAAAAACACAACAAGACAAACAGCGTCATCATGACGCGGGTCAGTAATTTTGGATCTCGACCACTATCCCGCATCTGACGGAATAAGGCATAACTGACGATACCGGCAAAAAACTCTGGAATACGAATAATCGGCATGCGATGCAATATGCCGGTAAAAGGCATTCCATAATCGCCATTCCATATCACCAAGATGGGAGGAATGAGATAAATCAGCATTAACGCGGCAATCCATAACACTTTATGTTTTACCCGCATCAAATACGGCGCAGCAAAGGGAAAAGTCAGATAAAAGAAAAATAAGGTTGAGATTGACCATAACGGCGCGTTAAAGGTCAGATAAAAAGGGTTCCATGCCTGCAACATAAACACTTGTAAAAACGAGTTGAGCAATAACTCTCCATTGCTCATGTAGTGTTCTATTGATGCTCTGCCCGCTTCGCCTAAATCCACATTGGTGTCATAAACGACAAATCTTACCGTCGCTTTGACATCATCAGGTGGAATGCCCAAATGGCTGATAATGGTCAGCACAGTAAACGTCAACAATAATGAAAAAATATGTAACGGGTATAAATTAGAAAATCGTTTAGCCCAAAAACTGGTTGCCGCTTCGCGTAATTCACCATTTCGGCAATACACATGCGCTAACAGAAAACCTGACAAGACAAAAAAGCTACTGGTCGCAAAAAAGCCGACCCCGACCATATCCATCAACCAAGGGACTTGGTCTTTGAGTTTATAGGTATGTAGCGTATGAAAAACGACGATGTATAAGCCAAGCAAAAAGCGCAGCCATTCCAATCCTATAAAATGTTCCTTACCGCCTCGTTCCACACGGTTTCCTTAATTAAAGTCGAATACACCCGATATTACAGGTCGTAATTTAAAACGGTTTAACCAATTTTTTGTACAAGATGTTCCAATCAGCAGAACTTAGTCAGCGTTGCGATAACTACGCCGATAATTCCAGGCCTTTTCACATTCTGGCAAATCATAAAATAATACCGCCTGATCACCACCTTGATTGCCATAGTCACTATAGAAACGATCACAATATTCTTGACTACGATCCCAGTCAGCGACGCACTCCGCAGCAAATTTTTCTCTAATTGGCCGAAGTTTTTCGAGTCTGGCTACTTCACAAGCCTGGTCGAGTTGCTGTTTAACGGCATCTTGATCTTCAGCGAAAGCCAACGGCAATGTGGCATTGACAATTATAGCCATGAGCATAAACACAAATTTCATAGACATATCCTTGATCAGTTTTAAGCCAATCGGCTTAATTTAAGTTAATGCGCATATTCCGTCACTCAATGAGAGTAGACATGATTTTTCGAACTTCACCTGAAAAGGTCTTTCGTTTTATTCGGGTGATACATCACCCTGCTGGATCATATTTCATATCGAAATGCTGCTGTAGATAAATCTACATACCGTCCTTTGTGATCCTAGAATTCTTTAAGGAGCTAATCATGCACGTAACTTCAGAAGCCGCAAAAAAAGCCATTGATGGCGCACTCAAAAAAGCCGAAGAAACCGGCACTCGCATGTGTATTGCCGTTGTCGATTCCGGTGGCGCACTTAAAGCATTCTATCGTATGGACGATGCCTGGGTCGGCAGCATTGATATTGCCATCAAAAAAGCCCGTACATCAGTTTATTTTGGTATGCCCAGCGGTGAAATCGGCCAACTCTCTCAACCCGGACAACCATTGTATGGCATTGAACATTCAAATGATGGCATGATTACTTTTCCAGGCGGTGTGCCGATTGTCGATGATGAAGGGTTTATGTCTGGCGCAATAGGTGTGAGTGGTAGCTCGGTTGAAAACGATGATTTAGTCGCTCGTGCAGGAGTTGAAACCATAGGTGTATGCGATTTACCGGATCATCCTTGGAGAACATAAATATTAAAAATAATTAATGGAGAGAGAACATGAGTCCCAAACTTTTAGGCATTATCTTGTTGGTTGTCGGCGTTATTTTGCTGATTTTCGGATTTAACGCTTCGCAGTCGTTAGGCGATCAAGTCACCGAAACGGTAACCGGCCGTTTTACTGATGAAACCATGTGGTACATCATCGGTGGTGCAGTAGCCATTGTCGTCGGTGGTTTTATGACTTTAGGTCGTAAATAACCATTTTGCTTCGGCGAGTCTGCTACTAAGTCATGACAAGTTTAGCCAGAATTGCCACCATCAAAAGCTGTTAAGATGTGAAGCCAAATCAGGCTAACTGAAAAAGCCCCCGTAACGGGGGCTTTTTTATCTAAACGAGTATCCCACCATGACTGAACAAACATTTATCAAAGGCAAAGATAGCGATCTGGAAACCAGTATTGCGACTATGCAGGCCAAATTAAAATCGTTTGGTTTTGATATCGAAGAAGCCTCTTGGCTTAACCCAGTCAGCAATGTTTATTCAGTCCACATTCGCGATAAAACCTGCCCGCTGATGTTTACCAACGGTAAAGGTAGCAGTGAAAAAGCATGTCTTGCCAGCGCGTTGGGTGAGTATTTTGAACGTCTCAGCTGCAATTACTTTTTTGCTGATTTCTACCTCGGCAAACATCACAGCAGCAGCGAATTTGTACATTATCCCAATGAACGCTGGTTTGATATTGATGGCGATGAAATGCCTGAAGGCTTGATGGATGAATCGCTGTGGAAATATTTTGATCCGGAAAATGAACTGACGCCAGATATGTTATTTGACACCAACTCAGGTGATGGAGAACGTGGTATCTGTGCGGTGCCTTATCAACGTCTGCGTGATGGTGAAGTCCGTTATATTCCAGTTAACGTTATCGGCAATATTTATGTCAGCAATGGCATGTCAGCCGGTAATACCCAGAACGAAGCCCGGGTTCAGGGGTTGTCTGAAGTGTTTGAACGTTATGTGAAAAACAAAATCATCGCTGAAGGGCTGTGCCTGCCGGAAGTCCCTGATGAAGTGTTAAACCGTTTCCCTAAAATCCAGCAAGCCTTACAAGAATTGCGTGATCACGGTTATCACCTGCGAGTGGCCGATGCGTCACTGGGCGGCCAATTTCCAGTAATGTCGGTCACCCTGATCAATCCAAAAGACGGTTCTGTGTTTGCCTCGTTTGGTGCCCATCCAAGCTTTGAAGTGGCATTGGAACGCACCGTCACTGAATTATTACAAGGCCGGGGCTTAGATCAGTTGGATGTGTTCCACCCACCGACGTTTGATTTGGATGAAGTTGCCTCGCCAGCCAATCTGGAAATGCACTTTATCGATTCCAGCGGTTACATCTCCAACGACTTTTTCCGCGAAACACCCGATTTTGATTTCGTCGGCTGGGATTTTGACGATGCCACTGCTGATGAATTCAAATTCCTCAGCGATACTATTCATAACTTAGGCTTCGATATCTATATTGCTGATTACAACCATTTGGATGTCTATGCCTGCCGTATCCTGGTACCGGGCATGTCCGATATTTATCCGGTCGATGAATTGGTTTGGGAAAACAATAATGAAGGCGCTTTATTCCGCGAAGACTTTCTGACTCTGAAAGATGGCGACCCAGAGCAATGGCAAGATATTCTGGATCGTCTTGATGAAGGTGGTTATAACGATCAAACTCCAGTGGCTCCGTTTATCGGACTGGCCCCAGATCCCGGCACCTTATGGGCGGATATTCGTCTTGGCGAACTCAAAGCCATGCTGTATCTGGCGCTGGAAGATGAAGAAGCCATCGATTGGATTGACTGGTGTCTGGCTTTGGATCAGGCCAGCGAAGAAAACATTTTGTTTTACCGTTGCCTGAAAGCCCTGCTGGAAATCAAATGGGATGATGAACGCGATTACGCTGATTACAGCAAAGGCCTAGCTTTAATGTACGGTCAGCAAAATGTCGATGACGGCATTCAGATCGTCGAAGGCGAAAAACTGTTCCACAACCTGCATTGCCCCGGCCTCAGCCTGGAGGGTTTTGAACGCCACAATGCACTATTGGCGGGTTATGACAAACTTCAGCAAGCCAAGCGGACCAACTGGAAGTAAATTATCATCCATAGCTATTTTGGTATTTAAGGTTTGCTAAGGCAATTATTCAGGCTTAACTCAATCAGCTGGTAGAGACTGTTACGGGGAATACGTCCTCTTCGTTCCGCATCAATCAATCCTGCCAATATGTTATAGAAAAGTTCGGTCATCGCAGCCGCACTTATATCTAAACGAAAGACGCCTTCCTTTTGTCCTCGGAAAAAAAATGCATCTAATGCATCCTGGCCATTAAGCCAGCTTTTATCTGGATGAGACTCATCCAAATAATCTGGCCGCCAGTTATGCATCATAAAAATACCAAATTCTTTGTTGGTCAGATAGGCATTTATTAATCTCGATAACGCCTCTTCTGGGGAGCCCTTATCCAGCTCTGCACGTTTTATCGCGTTTATGTAATACAGTGCAACATGCGATATCAAGCGATCGATCAACTGTTTTTTTGACGGACAGAAACGGTAAAGCGTGGCTTTACTAACTCCTATTGAGTTTGCCAATTCTTGCAGGGTCGCACGAGGCTGGTTTACTAAAGCAAGTGCTAATGCAGGTAAAAACCGAAATTCCATATCATCATATTCTGCGGAGTTCCGATCATTAGCTGGCATCAATAATTTCCTCTACGACCATAATTTAACCTTAATCAAACTTGATTAACATTCAGTATACAGAAACCACTGAACACAGACTGAATCAAAATTGATTCATATGAATCAATTTGGTACCATCCGTTTCTAAATTCATGACCATTAACATTTTAGGAATATGATGAATGCCAGCCTTTAAACTAGTGTTACCCGCTTTAATGCTGGTAAGTATGATTTTAGCGGGATGTGTAGAAGAGGAAGTCGTTGTAGCTGGTGAGCCTAAAAAAGTAGATGTTATCGAAGTACTAACAAAGCGCTTTACCCAAACAGACGAACTTCCCGGTCGAGTTACCCCTGTTCGAGTAGCAGAAGTTCGCGCCCGTGTTGCCGGTATTATTTTGAAAAGGGAATTTGTAGAAGGTGCGGATGTAAAGGCGGGGCAAGTGTTATTTAGAATCGATCCCGCACCTTTTAAAGCCGTATTATCTCGTGCTGAAGCTGAGCTTGCGAAAGCTGAGGCAGATACGTTTAATGCCGATTCAGTAGCTCGTCGATATAGAGCTCTAGCGGAACAACGTGCAATTAGTCAGCAAGAATTAGATGCTGCAGAAGCCACTTTAAAAAGTGCCCAGGCAGCTAAAATGGCTGCTCAAGCAAATATAGAAACAGCTAAGTTAGATCTAGACTATGCAACGGTAAGAGCTCCTATTTCAGGACGAATCGGCCGAGCATTTGTCACTGAAGGCGCGTTAGTAGGTCAAGGTGAAGCGACGCCAATGGCCACTATTCAGCAGCTTGATCCCATTTTTGTCGATTTTTCCCAATCAATTGAAAAGCTAATCCAAACCCGTGAAGCGATAGAGGATGGTCGATTATCTACAAATGAAAGTGGCGATGCCATCATCACGCTAACGATAGATGGCAGCAGCCGAACACGTGAAGGTCATCTTTTATTTTCAGATATAGGTGTTGATCAAACAAGTAATCAAGTTTCTCTCCGCGGCCGATTTCCCAATAGCGACAAATTACTGCTCCCAGGAATGTACGTTCGTATACAAATGGAACAGGGCGAATATCCTCAGGCAGTTTTAATTCCTCAACGTGCCATCAGTCGTAGTACGGATGGTAAACCTCAGGTATTGGTTGTAGGACAAGACAATATTGTCGAAGCACGCTTAGTCGAGACCGGCGCAATGCATGGTAGTGAATGGCATATTTTAAAAGGACTTGAAGCTGGTGAGCAGATAATTGTAGGAGGGGCAAGCACGGTCATGCCTGCTGACACAGTCATTCCCCAGCTGGAAACAGCGAAAGCAGAAAGAGTTACCTCTCCATCAACCAAAATTTGAACTGACGTTCAGCTGATTATTGGGTAAACCATGCCAAATTTCTTTATTTCACGTCCCAATTTTGCCTGGGTTGTAGCTATTTTCATTGCTCTAGCAGGACTGTTAGCAATCCCATCATTGCCAGTTTCACAATTTCCGGTTGTGGCACCTCCACAAATCGTGATTACTGCCACCTATCCAGGCGCTTCTGCTCAGGTTTTGGTCGAAACCGTTACCAATATCATTGAAGAAGAACTCAACGGCGCAAAAAATCTGCTTTATTACGATTCAACAAGCAATTCAAATGGGACAGCTGAAATTTCCGTCACATTCGAACCCGGGGCTGACCCTGATTTGGCGCAAGTAGATGTGCAGAATCGAATCAAAACCGCTGAAGCTCGTTTACCTGCTGAAGTGATACGCCAAGGTCTACAGGTGGAGCAAGCAAATGCTGGCTTTCTCATGATTTATTCATTGACCTACAAAGGTGATGACACCAACAAAGATATTGTGGGTCTTGCCGATGTTGCAACACGTCAAATCAATAATGAAATTCGACGAGTGCCGGGTGTAGGTAAGGTTCAATACTTCGGATCAGAAGCAGCCATGCGTGTTTGGATTGATCCAGAAAAATTGCGTGGTTATAACATTTCCATGGCGGATATAAGCGCTGCTATCGCCGCACAAAATGCTCAAGTTCCAGCGGGCAGTTTTGGGGGACGCCCAAGCTTATCTGAGCAAGAGGTCACTGGAACACTGGTGGTAAAAGGTACGCTTGATACGCCAGAGGAATTCGGTCAAATTATTCTACGAGCCAATAGAGATGGTTCTATTGTTCGATTATCTGATGTTGCCAAGCTTGAAATTGGTCGACAAGATTACAATTTTGAAACCCGCTTGAACGGAAAACAAGCTGTTGCTGGTGCCGTTCAGCTAGCGCCTGGAGCGAACGCAATTGCAACGGTAGAAGCCGTTAAAAAGCGCCTTGAGGAGCTCTCGGTAAATCTGCCAAAAGATGTTGAAGCATCTGTTCCTTATGATACATCCCTGTTCGTCAAGGTCGCGATTGAAAAGGTCATACATACCTTACTCGAAGCCATGGTACTGGTATTTCTGGTGATGTTCCTGTTCCTTCAAAATATCCGCTATACGATGATACCGACCATCGTCGTCCCGGTATGCTTGCTTGGAACATTTGCTGTGATGTCGGTTTTAGGCTTCTCAATTAACATGATGACCATGTTCGGTATGGTTCTGGTGATTGGTATTTTGGTCGATGACGCAATAGTGGTTGTTGAGAACGTTGAACGCCTTATGGCTACCGAAGGCTTATCTCCTAAAGAAGCAACCCGAAAAGCAATGAAACAGGTTTCTGGTGCTATCGTGGGGATTACACTCGTACTCTCCGCCGTCTTTCTGCCGCTTGCGTTTATGGATGGCTCCGTAGGCGTGATTTATCAGCAGTTCTCTCTTGCCCTTGCTGTATCCATTCTCTTTTCAGGTTTTCTTGCGCTCAGCCTAACGCCAGCATTATGCGCCACATTATTAAAGCCTATCCCAATAGGACATCACGAAGAAAAGAAAGGCTTTTTTGGCTGGTTCAATAACAAGTTTGGTTGGCTCACAAAAAAATATGTCGGGCTGAACAGCAACTTTGTACAAAAAACTGGGAGATATATGGGCATTTATCTAGGCCTTATTCTTACCTTAGGTTATTTTTACAGCCAGTTGCCGGAGTCTTTTGTGCCAGAAGAAGATCAAGGGTACTTCATCGTAGATGCCCAATTACCCTCAGGCGCAACCTATTCGCGTACGGATGCCACCATAAAAAAACTGGAAAACTTTCTCATTGGACGTGATTCCATGCAGGACGTGTTCTCAGTAATGGGCTTTAGCTTCTCAGGTATGGGAGATAACGCAGGCATTTTATTTCCTACATTGAAAGAATGGTCTGAACGAGAAAAATGGCAATCTGCCAAGAATGAAACAGAAGCACTTAATCAGGAATTTGCCAATGTGAGTGATGGCGTCATCATGGCAGTGATGGCTCCTGCCATTGAAGGATTAGGGAATTCTGGCGGCTTTGCATTGCGATTACAAGATCGTGCAGGATTGGGACGCGAAGCATTATTAAATGCACGGGACGAATTACTTGCTAAAGCAAACAGCTCTCCCACAATTGCTTACGCAATGATGGAAGGGTTGCCAGAATCGCCACAATTGAGAGTCAACATCGATCGTGAGAAAGCTGAAACGATGGGTATCCGAATTGAAGCCATTCACAGTGTGCTCTCTACTGCATTTGGCTCGGCAACTGTGAGTGATTTTGCCAATGCCGGTCGTCTTCAACGTGTCGTCATTCAAGCAGATGTAAATGCTCGCATGACGCCAGAAGATGTTTCACAGTTAAATGTCGAAAATAGTAACGGTGTACAAGTGCCTTTTAGTGCCTTCGTTACAACAGAATGGGAAAACGGTGCAGTACAAGTTGCTCGGTACAATGGATATCCATCCATCCGAATTGCTGGAGATGCCGCACCAACCTATAGTTCTGGTCAGGCAATGGCTGAAATTGAACGCATGGTTTCTGAAATGCCAAAAGGGATTGGCTTTGAATGGACAGGACTTTCCTATCAAGAAAAAGCGGCTGGTGCACAAGTACCTTTTTTATTCTCTTTGGCGATTTTGGTCGTATTTTTGTTACTGGTCGCACTTTACGAAAGTTGGTCTATACCGTTTTCAGTGATGCTGATTGTGCCAATTGGTGCATTAGGCTCGGTTCTCGCCGTAACGATTCTTGGCATGCCTAACGATGTGTATTTCAAAGTTGGTCTGATTACTATCATTGGTTTGTCAGCAAAAAATGCCATTTTGATTGTGGAGTTTGCCAAAGAATTACACGCTCAGGGTCATACGATTATTGAATCAGCTGTTGAAGCGGCGAAACTTCGATTTCGTCCCATTATTATGACCTCCCTTGCATTCATATTGGGTGTCGTCCCATTAGCATTAGCAAGTGGTGCGGGTGCAGCCAGCCAACAGGCTTTGGGGGTCGGAGTTATTGGTGGAATGTTAAGCGCGACATTTTTAGGCGTGGTGTTTGTGCCCATATTTTTTGTTTGGGTTTTAAAGACAATGTCCAAGCTTAAGCGTGAAAACAAAAAGACTCTAAACCATAGCGACGATATATTGGCTGAGAATTAAATTCAGAAAATTAACTTTGCAATGGTAAAGCCATTTACATCATGTTCTGGTTTTTCAAGGAAAAGATTAGGTTATCTCATTAAGTAACCTAATCTTTAATCTCAATCTTCTGCATTGCCTGATCGGCGAGCGACAAACCCGCCCCTTCATAGACTTCAAACACTTCATCAGCACCGAGATTTTTCAGTCGCTCAACTTCATCAGAATATTCGACAATCGCAGCCACATGTCCTTTAAAGTCACGGCCCTTTAACTGTTTCAAAGCATACACATTACCGGCATGATGTGGCATGGCCAGTACGACAAGTTGTATTTGCTCACTCATTAACAGTTTGTCCCAGAAATCGGAATCCACTGCATCACCTTCAACGATCTTAAATTTGTCGTTTAAACGAGAAATTTTGTTTTCATCGTTATCAATACCAAGAACTTTCAATCCGTATTTTTGCTCTAGACGTTGATACGCTCCACGGCCAATTTTGCCCATTCCTAAAATGACCACTTGAGTCGAATTTAACTCGATAGGTTTATCGTGCGGATGTAACTCGCCCGTGGGTACCTCAGTTAACCGAGAACGGCTTAACTGATACACCCGTTCGTTGTAGTTATTTAATATCGCGGACACCACGAAACTCATCGCGACGGATAACGAAAGTATGACCAGCCAATCGTTGCTCAGCCAGCCTTCCGACATCGCCAGGGCTGCCACAATCAAGCCAAACTCTGAATAATTAGTCAGTGTCAGGGAAGTCAAAACGGAGGTGCGTATGCGTAATTTGAAGCGAGGAAACATCACCACAAACAAAACTGTTTTCAGTGGTAACAACACTAACAGCAACAGTGCCAGTCCCACATGCTCCCAATTAGGTAAGGCAGTGAGACCTATCGACAAGAAAAAGCCGACTAGAAACAATTCTTTGATATTAAATAATGATCGGGCCAGATTGGCCGAAGTTTTATGTGGCGCCAGCAACACGCCCATGATCAGGGCACCAAGATCGCCTTTTAACCCGACCAGTTCAAATAATTTATAGCCGAGCACTAATGCCAGTACAAAGCCAAACAATACCTGCATTTCACCATGGCCAAGACGGTCTAATAATTGGCGTAAAAAAGGTGCGGCCGGAATGAGTAAAAATAGACTTATTGCCCAGATTGAAGGCAGTGAACCAGTGGTGGAAGACAGAAAGATCACTGCAAATATATCCTGCATGATCAATATACCAATCGCCACGCGACCATAAAACGACTGAGTTTCGCTTCGTTCTTCAAGGACTTTAACGGCAAACACAGTGCTGGAAAACGATAAGGCAAAAGCCAGAATCACAATCGCGGTCCAATCGGTAGATTGCATCAGCAAAATACCGGCGAACTTCAGCAGTCCCAAAATCCCTACAAATATCAAGCTGGATAAGGTGACATGTAAACTGGCCACACCCCATACTTCGGATTGCAACAGGGTGCGGATATTGAGTTTAAGACCGATGGTAAACAGTAATAAGGTCACACCAAGATTGGCGATAGCCTCAAGGGTTGGAGTCAGTTCGTAACCCGAATAATTCAGTAAAAATCCTGCGGCAAGAAATCCGGCCAACGGAGGCAGCCGTAAAATCATTGCCAGCAAGCCACCAGCAAAGGCATAAAGAAAATAAGCCGGTTCCACGATATGACTCCCTAGTCTGATTACCGATCGAAAGCCAATCGCTAGTCTAATCATACCGCAGAAAATCGAATTTCCGCAGAGTGCAGGTGGATTATTCGTTAATAAATTTTCTCGCTCTATTTAACAAGCTTGTGAAGAAGTTACCGGATGTTATTTTCCATCCCACATGACATCAGCATCAGCTTCAATTGCCGCGTTTAACAAGTTAATTAATGGCAAGGCACGTTGTGACAGACCTGGTTTAAATTCACCCTCTTTTGGATCTTGTTCAGCCACTTTGCTGGAATCAACAGCTTTTTGCAGATTAGCCAAGGCTGTTGGTAAGTCTTGTGGTTGAAATGCCCCTGGAACGGTACCGCTATGCCCCATAATTTTTAGCATGTCTTTAGCTACATCCCCCATCATGGTGATGTTGGCATACGCTTTAGTACTAAACGTGACGATCATTTTATTCCCCAGTATTGTTATTTTTAGCCGGCAAACTGCCAAGCCACTATGAGTGCGATCAGCAGTAATACCACCGAAATCACACTCCCTATTCGGCGAGCATATATATGCAACATATAAACTCCTTAGACCAAATTAAAGCGTTCAGAATAAATCCGACGTTTGTTATCCCCGCGTTTATGCAGCTCGGGTTCGACCAAATCCATCATTGGCGGCGGCCCGCAAACAAAGTAATCAATATCTTCTGCATCTTCTGGCAAAAACTCATTCAGCAAATCTTCATCCACATAGCCAGATTCACCCATCCATTCATCTGATGGCTCAGAGAGCACATGTATCACTTGTAAAGGAAGCTTTTCCGTAAACGCATCCAGTGTATTACGCATGATAATTTCATCTTCAGATTTATTGGCATAGATCAGCCACATTGGACTTTCATTACGTTCATCTAGTCTACTGCGAATCATTGAGAGTATTGGTGTAATTCCTATACCACCGACAATAAATACCGCTCGACGCTGGGCTTTTGGATCTAGGGTGAAGATTCCATACGGCCCCTCCAGAAAGGCTGTGTCACCCGGTTTTACCTTTGATAGATACTTCGTAAAATCGCCTACTTCCTTGATGACAAATTCTAAATGTCCCGGATTACTTGAACTAGAAGCCATCGAAAATGGATGCTGTTGAGTGGAAAACGGGGAATCCCCCATGGTCAGCCAAGCAAACTGACCCGGTTTAAAATTCATCCCTGGATGTCCGTCCGCCACTAAAATAAGATCGGTAGAGTCGGCGCGGGTTTCCTCAGACTCAACCACTTTCCATGGACGTTTTTGCAAACGATATGGCCGCAATAAGCGCGTTTCCAGCAATAGTAACAATGGAATGGCTATCACGGCTATCAACAATACCTGGGTTAATAAGCCATCCGTATGATGTTTGCCCATTAACGCATGTCCCAATCCACCAGCGACGACAAATAACGACAAACTGGCGTGCAGGGTTCGCCAGGTTTCATACTGCAAACCCAGCTCTTTTCGCCATAATGAACCGATAACCAGAGCAGACACCGCTAATGCCAAAGCAATTACGCCACTGGCACGCAACCAGTCTTCAGTAGGGTCCAGCCAGGCAATAAACTGGCTATCCCCAATCATCAGCAAAACAGGATGTGACAAAATAAATAACCAAGCAGCAATGCCGGTGCGTCGGTGAAACTGCAATAAATTATCTTGGCCTACATCACCGGCAAACCATCGATGTCGCCCAGAAATAATCAATTGGGTTGCCAACATACCTAGCCCTAATAAACCCAACATCGAGCCGATTTCCACTACCAAGTTTCGCGGGGCAGGGCGATCAATACCCATTGCGATCATCATCGGTAGCAAAGCAATCACCAGATATAACACCAGCCATAAAGCAATGGTAATAGGTTTTATCGGCATATCAACTACTCCGATTTGAATGAGACAATCAGCGAAAGCGCTAAACAAAGAAGATAAAGCAGAATGCTTTACCTGAATAATTATGAATCACCCTAAAGCAGAATACTGCATACAGTCTTTAACAGACATTAAACCCTATCTATAAAAAAACCCGGAGATCGCTAACGACCTGCCGGGTTTATTTTTAACCAACGATTGAAACGATTATCTTGGTTCGACTGTTGTTTCATATTCAGGGCTGACCAAACGAGGATCACCTTTATCCAAACACAAGAACGTCACATCATAAAAGTACTTCATCTGCTGACGCTTTAAGGTTTTGGTCACTAAAACTTCTTGCCCCTGATTGGCACAATACACGCCAGCTTGTTCCAAAACTGAGGCTTTTGCCTTGGATGCATTCAAATGATCGGCTGAAACTGTATAAGTATCCGGGCCAATTTTTTTAACACCCGATGTTTTCACAGCACAGCCAGATACTAATGCAACGGCTGACAAACTGATGATTAAAGCAATAATTTTCATTATATTCTCCATGATTAACCTGTGGCCATTATCTGCTGTTTACCTTGCATTAAACAACGACTATTAAAACCCATAAAAATCAGCCTAGCTTTAACCTAAATTTATTCTATTTTTGCTAGCTAATAGTATGGCCTTCAACCTCGCTTTTGGTTAGGCTACCGTCATGCGTACAACAGCCAAAAAAAATGATGTCGTTTTAGTTCGTCCCAGAATCTATCTGGGCAAAGGCTTAGCTATTGGACCAGGAAAGGTTGATCTACTAAGAACAGTCGCCGAACTGAAATCCATCGCGGCGGCAGCACGAAAACTGAGCATTCCCTATAAACGTGCCTGGGTACTGATAGATTCACTCAATCAGGGGTTTGGTAAACCAGTGGTTGAGACCACCAGTGGTGGTAAAGGTGGTGGTGGCACCTCGTTAACGATTCTCGGGCAGCAGCTGGTTGAGAAATACGATGCCCTTGAAAAACAACTTAATGCACAAGCCGCCAAAGAATTAGCCGCGGTTCGTGCTTTAACCGACTAACCTCCTCTCTCTCAACGAGTTGTTGTAACAAGTCACATGCATTATATTGGGCGTTATGTCTAAATAAACCTAACGATATTTCTCGCTCTAAAGGGCACCATGAAAGCTATTAAATTGATCGTCAGTTTTTGTATATTGCTGCTCTGCATTCCGGCAAAGGCTGACGAGCTAAATGTAGCGGCGGCAGCTAGTCTGAAATTTGCTATTGAAGAAATCGCGACCTTATTTGAGCAGGAAACCGGCCAGCCTCTTCGTTTAGTATTTGGCTCTTCCGGAAACTTTAAAACACAAATTTTGCAAGGTGCTCCATTTCATCTGTTTCTATCTGCCGATGAAAATTTTGTTTATGAATTAGCCGATGCTGGCAAAACCGAAGACCGCGGACAAACCTACGCCGTTGGCCGTATTGGAATATTCGTTCCCCACCAAGCACCATTCAAAGCGGATGCAGAACTAAACAATCTGAAACAAGCCCTTAACGCCGGCAATATTGAAAAGTTTGCTATTGCAAACCCTGAACATGCACCCTATGGGCAACGTGCTAAAGAAGCGCTGCAACACGCAGGACTGTGGGATCAGATAAAACCCAAATTGGTTTACGGCGAAAACATTGGGCAAGCAGCACAATTTGCGACTTCTGGTTCAACCCAGGGTGGCATTATTGCTCTATCACTAGCAGTGTCCCCACAAATGGTAAAACTAGGCCAGTTTGAATTGATTCCAGAAAGCTGGCATCAGCCGCTCAAACAACGGATGGTGTTGATGAAAGATGCTCCTCCCTCAGCACAGGCTTTCTACAGATTTATGACCACGCCCGAAGCACAAGCCATTTTGCAGAATTATGGCTACGCTCACCCTTAATTATCTTTTAGGCAACTGAGAAATATGGATTGGGAAGCCCTCACGCTCTCATTAAAACTGGCCGCAATCACTTTGCTTGTGTTATTGCCGATGGGATTATTACTGGGCAGATGGTTGGCCTATACCAATGTTTCGTATAAAGCATGGATAGAAGGCTTAGTGGTTTTACCATTGGTCTTACCGCCAACAGTCTTAGGTTATTATTTATTGGTGTCGATGGGCGGCGGCTCACCCGTTGGGCAATGGCTAAACGATACCTTTGGCATTCGGTTAACCTTTAACTTTCTCGGTCTGGTCATTGCCTCAGTTATTTTCAATATCCCATTTCTGGTGCAACCCATTCAACGCGCTTTTGAATCTATCCCAAGAGAATTAGGCGAAGCAGCTGCCGTTAGCGGTTTAAGTAAATGGCAAAGCTTTTGGCGTATTGAATTGCTATTGGCCTGGCCGGGCATTTTATCCGGCATGGTGCTGACATTTGTGCATACCTTGGGCGAATTCGGCGTGGTATTAATGGTCGGCGGCAGTATTCCTGGTGAAACCAAAACCATCGCCATCTCGATCTATGATCGGGTTCAATCGTTTGATCTTGATGGTGCCAATCAAATGGCGATTACATTATTGATCTTGTCATTAGCAGCTGTGGTCGCCTCATTTTTCGCCTCTGCACGATTGGCGATAAGACGATGAAGACTAATTCTCCCGTCCTGCAAGTCACAATAGAACAATCACTGCCAATGCCATTGAAAGGCAGCTTTCATTGTGAATCTGGGCAGTTATTGGCATTGGTTGGCCCTTCGGGGGCAGGTAAAACATCATTAATGCGGATTTTGTCTGGCTTGATGCACCCCCAACAGGGCAAAGTCATTGTTGACGAAGAGATATGGTGTGATACCGACAACAATATTTGTTTGCCGCCACAACGTCGTCATGTTGGCATGGTGTTTCAAAACTACGCGCTAATGCCGCATTTTGACGCCATTCAAAATGTATCGCTGCCATTATTACATTTACCTAAATCTGAACGGCTCAAACAGGCTAAACGTTGGCTGGATCACGTTGGTTTAACGAATGCCGAACAACACCGTAAACCTGCCGATTTATCGGGAGGTCAGCAACAACGCGTAGCTGTAGCTAGAGCACTAGCTCGGGAACCCAAATTGATGCTGCTGGATGAACCGTTTTCGGCAGTGGATCAGATGAATCGTCAAAGTCTTTACAAGCTGCTGGCGGATTTACGTCATGAATTAGCCATACCCATTATTTTAGTGACCCATGATTTGAATGAAGCGCGAATGCTGGCCGATCAGCTGGTGGTGATCGATAACGGTCAGATCCTCCAACAAGGTACGCCTTCGGATATTTACAATGCGCCTCGCAATGCACGGGTTGCCGATTTAGTCGGTATACATAACCGGTTTGTTGGTGAATGGATTGGCCCAGCAGAGCAAACGGGACAAGGGCTATTACGATGGAGAAGTGAAGCTCTGCAGGTAACTCAACAACCAATATTACAGGTTCGCGATAAAGGACGGCTTCCAGAGGGCCAGCCGGTCAATTGGGTTATCCCGAGTGATGGAATTGCCTTAATTAAACAGCATGAAATAGCCCAGGAAAATGACTTCAATGCCGAAGTGACTGAATCGAGGCATTTAGGCGAAATTAATCTGCTCACATTAACGGTAGAAGAAGTACCCGGAGCCGAGTTTGTGTTGACCTTATCGGGGTCATTTCGTAACAGTTTATCCGTGGGAACAAAACTAGGCATCAGGCTGGATTTGAACTTAGTGCATGTGATGCCGATCCGTGAAGATGGCAAAGGCAAGCTGAATCGCAATTCCGCGACTCAGCTTAAAACGTCAGCGTAACTATCTTTTACTGGTAAAACTCAACATAAAATCTGACTGGCCCGATGGGTTTTACCTGATGCAATACAGTGGGCTCCACCACCCCGTATTTATTTGAATCTAACGCTATTTCTTCAAATGGCTGTTGGATGGTGTATTGCAGCTTGCCACTCATCACCACTATCTTTCCCCAAACTCCTTCTTTGGTTTGATGATTATTCAGTAGACCGGTCGGCACAGAGTTTTGATCAAATTCCGGCGTACGTTTATAAGCGACAACATTGTCAGGTAGTGATTTCATCATTTACCTCTTAAGGATCCGGCACCTGCAGACAGCATATCTGCAAATTCATAAACTCATTGGTACTCTTTTCACTTTATAACATTCCATTATGTAGTTTTGCCTATCACGCCATTCAACATTCTTAATCAGATAGGACTCGAGCCACCTGATGGCGTAACTCCGGTAATAACGTTTCCTCAAACCATGGATTATTTTTTAGCCAACGATTATTACGTGGGCTGGGATGAGGCAATGGAACCATATAAGGCCAGGTTTCACGCCAATTCGTAACATTCTCGGTCAACGTATTGGTGTTATTTTGAAAATGATATGCCTGAGCATACTGACCAATTACCAAGCTAAGACGAAGTTGTTTCAATTGTGACAGCAAAGCCTCCCGCCATAGTGGAGCGCATTCGGGGCGAGGCGGTAAGTCTCCTGAGTTGCCTGTCCCCGGATAGCAAAAGCCCATAGGAACAATCGCAATACGTCGTTCGTCGTAAAAAACTTCCCTTGATATGCCTAACCACGATCGCAATCTCTCACCACTGGCATCATTAAAAGGCAAACCAGTTTCATGTACTTTTCGTCCGGGCGCCTGACCGGCAATCAGGATGCGTGCTTCAGGATGAAATTGCACAACCGGACGGGGCTCAACCGGTAGCATTTCGGCGCAAAACCGACAACTACGAACGTCATTTAATAAAAAAGAAATATCATCATTTTGAGAATAGGCTGATCGGTTCAATACTGAAAAACCTCAACGGCAATGAAGTGAGTACGGCTGATTAGAGTTCACCACGATCAATATGTAACTCACCATCAACCACTTTATGATTGAGGATCAATCCCTCAGCGATTTCTTCAAATTTATACTGATGTTCCAAAAACACCGTTTCTGCATCCATCTCATCATCGGGATCAGCCAAATCATCTAGAGCAGCTGTAGAAACAATACACGCCACGGTTTGATTATTTGCCACGGCATAAAATGTCACATCTTGATCATTAACCAAATATTCACCGGTAAAGTCGATATCCATAACGTCTCCATGGGTTAGTTACGTTTTAGAATGTTTCTAAACACACGAAATAGATGGTTAACGTGACAGATTGTTCCGTCGTTCGCGTTAACTGATGTTAATCAATTTATGATTGTTATCAGACCAACCAGATGATCATGCTTTGGTAACACGCTTTACCGATACTCAGTAGAGAAATTCCCTTAAACTCTATTTGAGATCACGCTGCATGTTCGTTTCAAAGCTAACGCAGTTGAGTCTGATTATTGCGGGTTGTATGTTTTTATTTAGTTTTAATGCATCGGGAGAAACAGTGGTCAAAAAAGTACCAGAAAGTATCGAAACAACGATGCAATTACTATGTGATCCCTTTCTTCAACTGCCCACCGCAGATTCAGTCAATGTGGTGTGGTTTACCAACTTTGAAGGGCAAAGCCATCAACTAAAATATGCTGATGGTTTAATTGCCGAGGCGACAACCACTAAGATGACTAAGATGTTTGAAGATGCAGATTCCTTCCAGCCGGGACAGGATTATCAGACGCTTACCCTGAGAAAGGTTTATCGCCATGAAGCCACCGCAACAGGATTGATTGCCGGAAAACGCGTGAATTATGTTGTGACCAGCACGACACAAACGGGACAGAGCATCACCAGTGATGTGTTTACGATGACACCACTACCCAAGAAAAATCAGCCGCTGAAAATTTTGCTCACATCGGATCTGCAATCCAAAACCAACTCTCCCGCCAATTACCAAAAAGTGGTGGAAACTATCGGTTTACCCGATGCCGTTTTCTTTGCTGGTGATCTGGTCAATATCCCCGATCGGGCTTCGGAATGGTTTGATCAAATCGAAGATGGCGCGCCGCCCTTTTTTCCAACCATGCAGGGACGTTATCAGCAACTCAAACCTGACTCGCCATATAACGGTGGAGAAATTTTGCAACACTCTCCGCTATTTGCCGCGATTGGTAATCATGAAGTGATGGGCCGGTTTCTGCCACAGCAGCCCGATCACAGAATGAATAACAGCTTTAATGATCCGCAGCCGCGCTGGTATGTTGAACTCGCCTATGAACAATTAAAACAGCAGATCAATCCTGATAATGATCCACAGATAAAAGCGCAATGGATTCAGGATAACTCGCATAACCAGCAAACTTATCTAGAGATTTTTTCCTTCCCGGAGGATGGCCCACGCGGCAAAGAATATTACGCCATGGCGTTTGGTGATGTGTTTCTGATCTCAATGAATGTCTCGCGGATCTGGCGTTCGTGGAATGTGAGCGGTCAGCATCGCAGCAAGTTTGTTGAAGCCTTATCCGAGCTGCAAATTCCAGATGCCTGGGGCTTTGGTGAATTTATATTCGAGCGTTTTGATGCCCAGTCACAGCAATACCAATGGTTAGAATCTGTGTTGCAATCAGAAGCCTTTAAACAAGCCAAATTTAAAGTAGTGCTCGCCCATCAAGGTATTTTTGGACTGGGCGATAATGTGGTGCCTGTGCTGGCGAATCCATCGATGCAGCTAGTCGAAACAGATGAAAACGATAACGAAAAACTGACAGAGCTAACCTTTCCTATCAGCCCACAAGATTGGCAAAATATCGTATTACCAAAGTTAGCATCGATCAGTGAGATTCGTTATCAGTACCCGCTGGGAGATGATATCTGGGTGAGGGATATTGAGCCGTTATTAATGAAACATGAGGTTGATCTAGTGCAAATCGGTCATTCGCACCTGTGGAACCGAACACAAGTCGGCAAGATGCATTATCTGGAAACCTCCAATGTCGGGAATACACTAGGGGCTTATTACAACGATCCAACCGGCGAATATCAACAAAACAATCGCAATAGCAAAGCCAACTTCTGGATAGAGTTGAATTCGGAAAACCCACGTTGGGATCCAACTAACTATGCTGCTAATGGTGATCCACATGGACGGAAAATGATCCAACCAAGCGTTTTCAGTCCGATGAATTTATTAAATACAGCGTTTCCGACATTACCATTCGTTTCCAGCAACCAGCTAACCACGTTTTCGATTCTCGATACTGAGACGGGAACGGTTAAAAGTTATGTCTTCGACACCGCTGATCCAGCATCGGAAGTGCAATTATTCGATGAATTTCCGATTGGAAATGATTAAAGGAGCCAAAATTTGGCTCCTTCTTAGTGTTTCTAAAGTTAATTTTAGAATTGATATCTCAGTCCAAGTGAGTAGACATCAACCCAGACATTATCAAACTTATAGGCACCAATGCTTTGATTCGAAGAAGGGGATACAAAATTTCTGGAATTATCTGAAGACATATCACCTAAATAATAAGCTGAGTAATCAACATTTAAATACACATTATTGCTAAGTTGAATATCAGCCCCAACCCCAAGCTTATAAGCGAGACTATTTTCACTATTGCTATTAACATAAGCCCCAACAGCGCCATTTTCAGTAAACTTTTCCTCAATATTCGTGAGCTTGTTTTTGCTGTTGCCAATACCTGCTGAGACGTAAGGTAAAAGCCAATTATTGACTCTAGTCTGGTAATACACAGACAGCATATACACTTCAGATTTCATGCTGGAGTTAAAGTATGAACTTGCCCCTCCTGGAAATTCAGTTCTCCAATCGTTATCTCTTTCGCTATTGAAATAACTAAGGTCTATTCGCCAGTTTGTGTTGAATCTATAGCCCAGCTTAATACCTGCTACTGTGTCATCATCCAGTTCAATATCTTCTATCAAACCATTGTTTGATGCGCCTGCGGTACGAGTATCACGGTCAGGGTTACCAAGTGAATCAGAGTGCCCCGTAAAAGCTTCAATGTATACGCCAGAATCTGCCGCTGTAACATTAAAAGATAGCGGTAGAACTAATAAGGGAAGTAGTGCTAATTTTTTCATAAATAAATTAAGGACCTAAGTTGATTTGGTTTAACGATTTTCAATCGACAGAGTGTCAGTGCATCCTTGCCAATTCTATGGAGAATATACTTTTATAAACTCAGGTTCTGCAATGACTAAATGTGTAAGTTCATTTGATTTAGTTCGTTTATTTGTCGGATATCACAAATATCTAAAGCATTTTCCTCAGGACTCTTTACTCAAAAAAGAACTAAAAAGTACTAATGCCAGTAGCTTCCATTATGCGATACAGCAGGCGGGGCCAAAGTCTCTCATCAGCGTAGGTGGTGTAGTCAACACTGTAATGCCGGTCATTGAGGTTATTCCAACGCTCTTCAAACCAGGTCTGTCCACGTTGCAAAGGGATAGCCTCGGCGGAGCCTCTAACGATAACGTTGGTTTCCAGATTAAGATTGTGCAAATTACGCCGAGTTAAATTTGTAGAGCCGAGCACCATCGTCGTGTTGCCCTCAACACCACGATGCATCAGCCATTTAGCATGACATTGTTCGCCACGCGTATCGCACCAGCGAACGGTGACACCCGCTTGCATTAATTCATGCGCCACCGGACGGTTAGGAACACCGTTTTTCTCCCTACCAAAAGCATCCTTATTCGGATCCAGCAATACCCGTAAAATCACACCCCGCGCCACCGCAGCTTTCAAAACATTCACAATATGCCGATCAGACAGATAAAACATGGCTAAATCCAGTGTTTCTCCCGGTTTCGCGCCATCAATCAACTCCAACGTCGCACGTTCAACTGCACGCTCTGTCACTACCTGAACGGTAAGCCCATTATTCGCAGTTTCGGATAATTGCTGCAGCTCAAATATGGGATTGGCTTCTCCAGAAAATGCTAATACCCCAACTTCACTTTTAAAGAGATCCCATGCAGCGTCACCATTAAACCGTAATGCCACATTGCCATGAGCACTACTGCCATCGTGAGGGTTGGCAGACGTCACCAATGCTGTCAGTTCATGTCCATTATCAGCAATGATCAACTTGCGGTGATTGGCTTTGAAATTCAGCATAGCGAAATATGTACGCAATGAAACACGGCCTTCCCCGAATGGGTTGGGAAGCAGCTCGCCAGGACTATTACCAAATGGCTGAACAAACAGACGCCAGAAAGTTGAATACACAGGATTACTATCCCGCAAACGGGTTAAGTCAGTTAATGTGACGGGAATACCAGCCGCTTCCAGCTGGGCAAAATGCAGTGAGGGTCTTCCACCATAAAGGCTATTTATCGGATCCGAGATGACGTGCACCTCTAGCTCAGGATAACGTTGTTTTTGAGCAATCAGTGCGGCGGTCAGCTCGGCAGAAAGTGCACGATGCTGCTCCGCTCCCTGTCCTTGATAATCGTTAAACAGAAACATATCCACCAGCACTATCTGACGAGCACCCGCAATCATGTCAAAAACCGCATCGAATATTTGCTGCTCAGAACGCCGCTCACCATTCACGGTATAGGTTCTGTCAGCCAGAAATTGGATATTTGTGGCTGAGCGGACGGGTGCTGAAAAATCCACTCCATTTGGCAGCGGTTTATAGACCTGATAAACCGCGACACAAACCATTATGCTAATCAGCAGCCCCAACCAACGTTTACGTAGCATTCGCAAACCACGTTTTAACTCTGCCATTAGGTTGTGCTCCTTTTGCATCTGGATTTTTTAAGCTGTTTCAAATCCATTTGAATACACCGCCAATTATCATTGAAAATCGAAAGATGATACTTGCTCATGTCGGGTGTCGGAAGCATTTGATCAATAATCACGTTTCAATATTCTAACTATGTAGCTTAAGGCGGAACCTCGCTAATGATGTAGCGACTTCGATGACCTGATTAGGGATTGAGGATTTACTCAAAAATGGGTCGAAAAAAACTACGTTCATAGCTCACGATGCATCTAGTTTCTTCAGCATATTTAAATGCTGCTAGGCATTCTGCATCTTCTAGAGACTTGGCCCGATAAGCCTCATAGCTAGCCAAACTCGGAAAAATGAACAGTGCCAATGCAATATTATTTGCGCCTTCTGATGGAAGAAAATAACCGTTGTGTGTACCACCGAACTTGTTCACTAGCGGAATCCACATCTTTGCATAGCGTTCAAACTCAACCAGCTTATATGGGTCGATGATGTAATTCAGATAACAGGTGATCATTCACATTTCCTATACTTTTGTTGATAAATCATAAAACCTGCTCTCGAATAAGTCTGCTTTTTAATCATATTTACATCACTTAGCTATAAACGTGGCGGCAGTTATCTTTTAATTCGGCACATTAATGATATGATGTATCAAATCACTAATTGCATCACATTAAATATCTTTCCATGATGGAAAGATTCGTTATCGCCAATTTCCTCTTGTTTATTAAGAACTTAAAATGAAGCATAAAAATCTAATTTACTTAAATTCTCTGGCTAATTTGCCACTTTCGTTATCGTCTAATTCAACCAGTATTCGTTTTATCTTAGCGGGTATAACCTTAAGTTGGGCCTGTTCGGCAGTTGCTGAAAATGTAGCTAAGAACGACTCTGCCAAGGAAGAGAGCTTGCCCACTGTCACCGTTAGGGGCTTGGCCGATGCGACAACCGAAGGAAGTGGAAGTTATACCTCCCCAGTGTTAACTATAGGTAGTAAAGCTGCCGTACCGGTGATGGAGATCCCCAACTCTGTGAGTGTGATTACCCGTCAACGTATAGAAGATCAAAATCTTGTCCGTGTAGAGGAAGCACTGGCTCAAGTCACGGGCGTTACTGTCACTCCATGGGATGGCGCGACATTCCAGATTCGTTCTCGGGGCTATTTTCTTGAACCGAGCTATGATGGTTTACCTGCTTTTGGTGGTTTGAATGCCACACAGCAATTTGATATCGCCATGTTTGATCGGGTCGAAGTGTTACGCGGTCCGGCAGGTTTGTTCCAGGGATCTGGGCAACCAGGCGGCACGGTCAATTTTGTTCGTAAGCGTGCTCCCAGTGAAGCTCAAGGCTCGATGTCTCTTACGCATGGTTCCTGGTCAAATAACCGGGCTGAATTTGATGCTGGTGCACCATTGAATAAAGATGGCAGTCTGAGAGGAAGATTCGTTGCCACGATTCAAGATCGCGAGTTTTATTATGATGATGCCAATAGTCGCAAAAAATTCTTATATGGTACGCTCGACTATGATCTGACCTCATCCACAACGTTTTCACTACATTTTGCATCCCAAGATGACAAAACCACACCATTTTCTGGGTTACCTACCTATACAGATGGACGGCTTATCGACACATCTCGATCAACCAATCTTATGCCTTCATGGGCCCAATCCGACACTCGCAACCAGACTATTGGAGTTGAGGCAGCACACTCCCTAAATAATGGATGGTTGATAAAAGCCGTTGCAAGTCATTCCACTAGCGACTGGTATCTCAACGATGCTTTTCCGACGACCGGTGTAGATCCAGACAATAATCTTATAGCGAATTACAGAAGTCGAGGCTGGGATGACGAGTCCTCACGTGATGCAGTTGATCTTTACGCCACGGGACCATTCTCACTATTTGGCCGCCAGCATGAGGCAACAATAGGTTCCAACTACGAACGTTATAGCGGTGAAACACTTTACGGCGCCAATACGAACCTTTCCAATATTCCATTGGGTAGTGCAGAACTGGTCCCTGAAAACAACGTCAAGCCTTATGTAAGTGGCTCGGGGTATGAAACAAGGCAAAATGGCATATATAGCCAACTCAGATTGTCCGTTACAGAGCCGCTAACACTTGTTTTAGGCGGTCGACTCAGTAATTTCACCACGCGTAGCCGCAGAGTTTCGCCCTCAATCGCGACACCTTGGGATGTCAGAACTCGTGAACGTGATACTTTCACGCCTTATGCTGGTGTGGTCTATCGTATTAACCAACAACTCGCGCTCTATACCAGTTACTCAGATATCTTTATGCCTCAGTCACAGATGGATGTTAGCGGTAATACACTGGAACCACGCGAGGGCAAACAAATTGAATTTGGCATCAAAGCTGACGCCTATGATGGCAAGCTACAACTCGGTGCTTCAGTGTTTCGTACCCGTGATGTCAACAGGGCATTTAACGACCTTGCCAATCCAGGCTTTTCCATTTCTGCTGGAGAAGTCGAAGTAAAAGGAGCCGAACTGGAGATAAGCGGTAGTCCAACAGATAATCTTGATCTGATGGCTGGTTATGCCTATCTGACAAGCAGCTATGAGGTCGATCGACTTAATGAGGGATCGAAATTCTCGTTGTTCGAACCAAAACACTCACTCAAATTCTATGGTACATACCGATTTGCGGGTACTCCCTGGCGGGCAAGTGCAGGCATGATAGCCAACTCGGCGATCAACGGCACGGGTGAAAAGGGGGTAAGAGAAGGTAGCGGTTATGCGGTGTTTAATGCTCAGCTGGGTTACAACATCTCGCAAAATACCAGCCTTACGCTTGCTCTGGATAACCTGACCGATCGGAAGTATTACGAAAGGATTGGAGGACTCAATAGCTACAATATCTACGGAGAGCCTCGTACTGTCTCACTTAATCTCAGAACGGGCTTTTAGTGTATTCATGCATGCATTCTCCCCCAATATGGCGTTATTGGGGGAGATGTGATGTGTGAACAAACTGTGTTAAAGGTAAAATCTAATCAACATATTTTCTAGCGATAACCCAACAACCCCACCACTTCTTTCACAGCATTCATTGAATGTTCGAGTTTGGCTTTTTCATCAAAATCTAAATTCAGTTCAATGATTTTTTCAGCGCCCTTACAGCCCAAAATAGCGGGCAAGCCAATAAATAAATCGGTATAGCCGTATTCACCTTGGGTATAAACAACACTGGGAATAAGCCGTTTTTGATCTTTCAATATCGATTCAATGGTTTGAGCAGTGGCGGCTGCGGCTGCGTAATAACTGCTATAGCCAAGCAAATTAACAATTTCTCCACCACCATGTGCCGTGCGATGAATGATTTCTTCCAGACGTTTTTCACTGATCAAATCAAGAATAGGAATTCCAGAAATGGTGGTATGCGTGGGTAGCGGTACCATCGCATCGCCATGACCACCAATCACCAGACCGTTGACATCTTTAACACTGACGCCCAGCTCCATCGCAATAAAGGCTTTATAACGGGTTGTATCCAGCGCCCCCGCCTGACCGATAATGCGTTCATTGGAAAACCCGGTAATTTCTTTTACCACATGACACATCGCTTCGATCGGGTTGGTCACGACAATGACTATGCTGTTGGGCGCATAGCGTTTTATGTTCTCTGCCGCTTGTTCGATCACGCTTTGGTTGATTTTGATCAACTCATCACGACTTGGATACTTTCCGGTCTCGGGATCTTTACGACGAGGCACTCCAGCAGATACCACGACAATATTGGCATCAGCGATTATCTCAGGATCGTTACTCCCCGTTATCTTTGCATCAAAACCCGCAGCAGGTCCCGACTGCATTAAATCCAGCGCCTTGCCTTCAGCCATCTGCTCATGAATATCAAATAAGGCGATATCTCCTAATTCTTTTTGAGCTAACCAATGGGCCGTTGTAGCACCGACATTGCCAGCACCGTAGAGAGCAACTTTATTTTGCACGTGGCTTCCTTTCTTTCTGGTTAGTTTCGGCTTTACTTCAAATATCTTATTGAAATTATCAAGTTAAGGTAAGGCTTAAAGATTAAGCCGCCTGGCACCTGATCGACCTATCAAAATTAAATTTCAATTTGCTCTGCTCCTTTTAATCGCTTGTTTAATTTTTATCCATTATTGACTCAACTCGCTATATTGGCCTTTTGTGCTCTCGACGTAACCATTCTGATGCCACATCGCCCATGGTTTTAGGCTTAGCATCTTTTATCCAAGCCATAAATTCCCGATTAAATTTAAAGTCAGGCCCACAGCTTTCTTCTAAAAATCGGCGAACATTCTGCGTATTTCGATAGGTACTTGTTACTGGAGTTTCTGCGGTAATTATATCGCCGTGCCAATTGAAACGATTCATCATCAGCCTCTCCCACTAATTATTTTAACGCTGCTTTACTTCTGACGAGTGCGTGACGGGAGTGTCAGCTACGTATGCGCCTCTTTGTCCCATTGGCTTGTCTTCCCCTACGGTGGAGTCGACTTTGGTTTGAAGTTCTATCTCGGCGTTTATTTCGGCCCCCAATAGCACAACAAAGGCACTGAGATAAAACCACAAGATGAGAATGATCACACTACCGATAGCCCCGTAGGTTTCATTGTAATTAGAAAAATTTTGCACATAGACAGTGAAACCGAAAGAAGCCAAAAGCCATAGCAAAGTCGCAATGATCGCGCCTACACTGACCCAGCGCCATTTGGCATTTTTTCTATTGGGGGCAAATCGGTAAACGCACTCAAGTATCAGAATGAATATCACCGCCAGAATAGGCCAACGCAATGTTATCAATAAAGTTTCTAACGTTTTCCCCAAGGGGATCATGCTGAGAATGATAGGTACCAGAATGGCGAGCAACGCTAAAACTACAAAACTGAAAATCCCTACCACTGTAAATAAAAGCGACATCAACAGCAGATTCCAAAACGGACGCTTTTCTTGTTCTCTGTAAATAATATTACACGCCTTAATCACCGCCATAGCGCCCTTGCGTGCTACCCAAAGCCACAACACCAGCGATACGACTAATGTGAGATTAAAGGTCGCTTCTCCAGTACTTGTAAGCTCAGTAAGCTGATCAGTAAAGATAGTGAAAGCCTGTTCGGGCAACAGTTGTCGAAGCGGCTCTACTTGGGAAATAATGATGTCAGGGGATGAAAAAAGCCCAAAAAGCGAAACCCCTACATTCAATGCAGGGAAGATGGACAACATCATAAATAATGCTACGCCAGCGGCAAGTAGCGAAATATCGTGTCGATTCACATTGTTAATGACTCGCCGAGTGATATCCCACCACCCTCGCCAAGAGATATCAGGCGGCGAGCTAGCTTGATGCCCACGCTTATTGTCGGACGATGGTTCTACTGAATCCTGCGAGATGTCATCTTTTGGCATAGAGCCCCTCAGTTTGCTGGCGTCTGATTAGGTTGGTGATGGCCTTTTTCTCTGTCTCTTTAAATCAAGTTTGCAGACACCTTAAGTCCTAGAAGACTTATTAATCCAACTCTAATTCGTTGTCGAAATCATCATCATTCTGGATTTCGATCTGTTTAGGAACTTCCTTTTTAGGGGGTGGGGTTCCACCCATCTTTTCAAGTACCCAAAATTGACCCGATACGTTTTGGCAGCTATCCATAAACGCTTTACCTTCGTGAACCGTAGAGGTGGCCTGATTACCTTCAAGGCATTCACCGTTCTCACGAAATTGTGACTTTAAGCGGTAAGCATTACCTTCAGGTACAAATTTCCACATTTGACCGGTGACATTCTGGCAACTATCCGTATGCGCAGCGCCACGATATACCGGCGAGTCGGCCCAATTACTCTCGAGACATTCTTGACCCGTCTTTAGGCGATACCAGCCGGAACCAATATTTTCTACTGTCCAAAGTTGGCTCGATACAGACTGACAAGTATTCATAAAAACAGCCCCACCAACTGAGGAGGTGGATGGATTTCCTTCGAGACACTCACCGTTACCACGAAATTGGTTTTTTAATTGATAGGTGCCGGACAAGTCATCAGCGGCATAGGAAATATTGGATAATGCCAGCACTGCAAATAAGCAAAGTGATAACGCATTCTTGAATATCATGATGAGATTCTTATTCTGTGGGAGATATCTCGTAAATTAGCACAAAGCCTGAGACCAGGAATAAAAACCTGATATGCGTTATTTGTTTTCTCTAAATTAGAGGAGCGGATTAATAATTCAAAAATAAAATACTAATTTTTTGAGTTATGACGAAATGAAAAACCGTCGGATTATTGCGCTCTTTAATATATTTATTGTGACTCTATTTTTCTGCGTTCAGGTTTTCTTCTTGCTCGCCAATACGCTATACGAATAAAGGCTATTAAAGTACCGAAGAATGCCCCAATGAGATGAGCTTCGGTTATAACTATCATATCGCCGACCAAGCTTTCAAAACCTGAGTACGCCCTTATCGTCTCAACGAATACTTTCACCCATACAACGATCAAACCCGCCCAAAATATCTTGTTTTCATCTCTGGCAAGGCACACGGAGAAATAGACGACTAATGCGTGCAGTAAACCTGATAGGCCGTTATACCAGCTAAGACTTGGATAAATACACAATAACGTAACACTGATTAGAGCGGCAAAAATAAAACCATACAACAGCAGTTCACCTAAATTTATCGTCTTAAAAAACGCAAAGTAGAGAACCATTGCCGCCATAATATTTAGCACAAAATGAGTGATATTCGTGTGCACCAAATGGCCGGTCCAGATTCGCCAAATCTGACCATTCAATACCTGTTGACGATCAAATTCTAGTACACCCAAATAACTCTGAAGAACCCAGAGACAATAAACAAAAACGGCAGCACCCAGAACTTTGTTCATTGCGGAGCCCATAATAACGCTACCCTTTAGCAATCCTTACAATCGCCAAGCCAGCCAGCATCAACAGAAATGGCCATTGAATTCCGCCACCACCGCCATATCCTTGTCTGTGCGTAATTTGCACACTCTTATCTTCTTTTATCTTTTCCTTGAACCGGTCAAGTTCGACGGCCAGATTTTGTGACATATCTGCCATAGCTAATTCGAACCCCTTTTCTCTCGCCTCTCTATTGACCTGATTCACCTCTACCAATGTAGATGATTGCTGTACATCACTCACGCCTGGCGCACGGAAAAGCATTTTTCTTGAATTAACATCAAATACAGCGGTATCGACAAAAGTAGTCGCTTGATTCTGGTTTCCCTTTATGAAATAAGCACCCACAATGGTCCAATACAATACGGAGCTTTTCGTTTCCGAGGTAACGGCGACCTGGTCATAAGATACGAGCGCGACAATGTCTAGACCGTATAACCGAGCTATCTGCCCCACGCCCTCAAATCCTTTAGATGACCGCATGTATGTCTCGGGAACAATGATTATTTCTTTTACATAATCCAGCCCAACAAATTTCTGTTTCGCCTCCTCAAGTAGTCGCGTTTTTTTGGCTTCAGGCAGTGCGAAAGATGTACCTTGCTGCGCCGGCACAAACGCCAATCCCACTGTAAGCGGAAGACGGAGATGCGGTATGGTTTCCTCATGTTGTGGAGGAACCTGACCATCTGGATACAGGTAATCCACAAGGCTGCTGGAAACGCCTCTACGGCCATCTTCAAAATATGATGCGCATGAGGTTAAAAAGAAGGCGATAAACACCAACAGGCAGACTTTATTAATCATAATTCTCATAGATTCTCCTGAAAAATTGATGTCAGAGTGATAATTCAAAAATAAACCACTAATCCATTCATAAGTGGTTATGAGTTTTTAATCTGATCCCAAATATCTCAGGAACATAAGCGGCGAGATCTTCATCACCAGTAAAACACGCTTGGCGACTTACTCCTCTTTGAATGATGTTTTGGTAAATATCAGGTAAGCTAATCCATGGAAGTCTGACCATTTATCATCCTTGATGTGTGGGATAGTTAATGCACTAATAATAAATATTATTCAGTCGAACGGCTAGTTTTCACACTGACCCTAAATATCGTTATCTCTCAAATGCACGCTAATAAGGTGGGTTGATTTTGTGGGGATCCGTCAGATACTGACCCTACCCTAAATACCCTAGCGAGTCCCTTTCAGGCTTTTGTTATATCACGACTTCGTACAGTGAAACTTATATTCATTCACCACTTAAATCTAGCTCTTTCACGCTAATTATTTCGCTATTATCTTCATTCAATTCAAATGCTGATTCAGTAAAGTCTAACTCTGTGATTTCAGCATTAGCTCTTATTCCATCCATGTAATCAATGCATACATTGGCAGAAAACACTTCTGTATGCTTTTTCACAATGTGACTATAGAGTACAAACATATAGACTTTATCTTCTGGATCCCAAGGTGAACGATCGTAGTCTGCAATAGAATAGTGGGCCTTCAAGGTGACTTCAAAATCGACCTCATACTCCACTTGCTCGCTGGATACCGAAATTATGTTTTTCTTATTTATACAAATAGACTCAATATCGATTAGGTATATTTCATCATCGAAATCATTCGCCGCATCCGAATAAAATTCAGATTCGCTGATTATCTCTTTGGCATCTCCAATTAAATTCGCTTCTAGCTGATCAAAAATGCTATCTGCAAATTTAACAGGTTCTTTTAATTCCTCTTCTTTCCTCACTACCAAATCTAAAAAGTCATCAACTCTTTTTAAGTGAATCAAGTTGTCCAAAGTAGCGGCATATTTATCCATATCTCCATCATCACTGATCACGTATAAAGTATGGCCTCTATCTTTACTTACTTTAGACACAGCTTCTAAAACAAATGCATCAGGGAACTCAGATTTTTTGTTTGCTCCTCCAAATGGAGGTTCCGATTTAAAGTATTTATCGAAAACAATTGAGGCATCAACATCTTTTATATCAACAATTTCAGCGGAACTCCTATCAAGAAACTCCTCAAATTTCTCTAAAGCTACTTTATAAATATCTTCGGATTTTACTTTCTCAAAAATACCATGACACGCAAGTTCAGGAGTATTTCTTAAGAACATAGCGTCTTTTTGTAGTTTCTGTATGGCTCTTGCTGACTCTTCAGATTTTTCTAATAAGTGGGCTTTTATTTCGTTGATCGTAATTTGAGTAATTAAGAGATGAAGCCTTTCAGATTCAAGAAAGTCACAAAGCTTACCTAACGCATGTTCACTAAACTGATAATTTTTACTTTCATATGCCGATGTATCAACGAAAACCAATCGACTTTCTAATTCAATGCTCATAAGTTACCTAGTGATATAACAGTCTGTTAATGAGGTCTACGACCTCATAATAATTATTAACGTGAATGGATCATAATTATTTTTCAAAATCCATCTGCCTTTTCTAACTTATTGAAATCAAATGTCTTATTTTTAACACACTATAGCCGAAAAATATGATTGTTGATTTGCAGCAAAAACATGCTTTATTCCAATCAAAAAACTAACCGCACCAGTTCACAGAATCACCAAACTAGTTTTGTATTTATGATTCGCCATCATTAAATTTAAACTTCAATAAAATCTGAAATCGCAGGGAGCGAATCATGGCAATAAAGGACTGGCCGGCGGATGAGCGTCCGCGTGAAAAACTGCTTCAATCAGGAGCTGCAGCATTATCGGATGCTGAGCTCTTGGCTATCTTTCTTCGAACCGGTGTGACGGGGATTTCGGCTGTTGATTTAGCTCGCAAACTACTTGCTGACTTTGGAGGTTTACGAGCTTTATTTGAAGCAGATCATCAGAGCTTTTGTCAGCAGCATGGTTTGGGCACGGCAAAGTTTGTGCAGTTGCAAGCTGTGTTGGAGATGAGTCGTCGGCATTTGGAGTCTACTTTGACTCGAGGCAATGCGTTTACTGATGCTGCGACTACTCGGCTTTATTTGCAACGTCAGTTACGCCATTTTCCGCATGAAGTATTTGCCTGTCTGTTTCTCGATACCCGGCATCGGTTAATCAGTTTTGAACCGTTGTTTCGTGGCACGATCGATGGGGCCAGTGTGTATCCACGTGAGGTGGTTAAGCAGGCGTTAAAACATAATGCTGCAGCAGTAATATTTGCTCATAACCACCCTTCCGGTGTGGCTGAGCCGAGTCAGTCGGATATTCAGATCACTCAACGATTACGCAGTGCCTTGGAGCTGGTAGATATTAGGGTGCTGGATCATATTATTGTTGGCGATGCTGAAACTACATCATTGGCTGAATTGGGGCATTGTTAAGCGCCTTTTACGGGTTTTGCCACACTATTAGTTCATATCACCTATTTTTGTTGGCAAACAGACCGTTATGCTTTTGGGATTGTAAAACCTAACCATTTATAAGACGTGACCCACATCATGACGATAAGCAAAACACTTAAACCGATCAGCATTGCTCTGGCTGTCATTTATACCAATGGCGTATATGCCGAAACGCCCAACTTGCTGGATGATGCCAGCTTGAGTCTGGGAAGTATGGTGGTGTCTTCAGACAATATCGGCCCACTGACTTCACGTAATCTCTCTACTTCGGTGGATGTATTAAGCCAGGATCGCATTGAAGATCAAAATGTGAATTACACCTGGCAATTGTTTGATCAAATGCCTGGCGTGATGCTCACACAATATGGGATGGGGAATGAATCCGGCAAAATATCATTTCGCGGCTTTAATGGTGAAGGCGAAATTAATGCCGTTAAATTGCTGATTGATGGGGTTCCGAGTAATCAGAATTCAGGAAACATGCCTTATCTGGAGTTACTGACACCACTTGAGATTGAGAGCATTGAGGTGGTTCGCGGTACCAATGACCCGCGTTATGGGTTACATAATATTGCTGGCAATGCTGACATACTGACTCAACAAGGCGGCAATTATAATAAAGCGCGTGCCAGCTACGGCAGCTTTGATACGCGTCATGTTCAATTTGTCAGTGGCCTTGAAAGCAACGGTTTTTCACAAAACTATGCCGTCAGTTATCTAGATTCAAATCGCTATCGTGATCATAGTGATATCGAAAAAAGCACGTTTTCAGGTAAATGGTTTTATACTCCGGAAAGTGGCCGTGCTCAGATCGGTTTTATCGCCCGTCATGGTCAGGCCGATGCTGAAGAGGCAGGTTATTTAACCCGTTTTGAAGCCCGAGATGATCCAGAACAATCGCGTCCCCACAATGCGCCGGATGGCGGGGATCGCTCGATGAATCAATTCAGTGCACATCTGGATGTTGATCTCAGCGATAACTTATTCTGGAATACCAAAGCCTATCTGAATCAGCTTGATGAATATCGCTATGTGACCTTTGCCGCCGGTGGTAATCATAATGAACGCATCACCCAGGAAGATCACAAAGGCGCTTTAAGCACGTTAACCTGGCGACCTGAAGTGAGTTGGGCCCATGAGTTCGCCTTGATGGGTGGATTAAGCGCCGAGTTTCAAGACAATGAAAGCCGCCGTTATATTGTGGATGATTTTAGAAATCGGACTTCTAAGACACGGGATCAAAACTTTGACTTTGATATCTACGGCGGCTTTGTTCAGGCCATTTACAAACCGACCGAAAAATTAAAACTGGTACCGGCTTATCGCGTGGATACGGTTCGCGGCAGCTTGAACGATGCCGGTGTACATCGCGAGATAAATGATTATGGCAATATCAGTCAGCCAAAATTCAGTGCAGTGTATTCGCTGACCGACCGTTATGCCGTTTATGGTAACTGGGGCAAAACGTTTCAAGTCGCTTCAGGTGCCGCCAGCTACCAGAAAAATGTTTTCTCCGAAGATTTGGATGCCTCTATTAACGAAGGCTGGGAGATCGGGCTGAAATTAACGCCAACCGATTGGCTAAATGGACGTGTTGCGCTTTGGGAACAGGTTGCCTCGGGAGAGTTCAAAACAAGGTTAGGTGATGCCAATAATGACAGTGAGAATATTGGTAAGACCGAACGGCGTGGGATCGATATTCAATTTAATGCACAAGCCACCGAAAAATTAGGATTATGGTTTGCCGCTGCATTTCAAGATTCGGAAATACTTAAAGCTGGCTCAGATAAACCAGGTTCTAAAGGCAATGAAATTGATCATGTACCGAACTATTTAATTGATGCCGGTATCGATTATCAGGCCAACTCAAAACTGAAACTGTCGAGCTGGGTCAGCGCACAAGATGAGTACTATCTGACCGTGGACAATGACACTCGAAAATTTGGTCAGTATGTGTTGGTCAATGCTTCAGCCAGTTACGCGCTCACCAGCAAAGTAAAACTGGGATTGGAACTGAAAAATGTATTTGATGGTGATTATGAATATGTTTGGTTAAATACCGAAAGCATGCACTCCCCAGGTGATGGACGTGCGGTGTATGGCTCAGTTCAGGTAGACTTCTAGGGCTTGTTGATCTTTCATATCCACCACTGCTGGCGACTATTTTTGTGTCCGACAAGGCGGAAATCACGCCGTGTAGCCTTCATACATAAGTGATTGACAACGCAGGCGGCCGCAAAAATAGTCCCAGCCCCTCGGGTTGTGACTGAAAAAGCGCCACTCTGCGTTACTCGTCACTTATTTAGAATAATAAAAGGCGCTCCTCGTGCCTTGATTGACGCTTTTTCAGCTCACAACAGAGGCGGAGATGAAAGATCAACAAGCCCTAGCCCATTTTTTTTCGTTGATTCGCTGTCGATATTTGGCAGCGAATCAGCTACGTCATTCGGATAAAAGCCCACCATGAAAAACACCCGCCGAATCTGGCTGAGCATTCATTTATATCTCGGTCTGAGTATCGGTGCCCTGCTGGTATTGCTGGGGCTGACCGGCAGTATTCTGGTGTTTTATCTGGACATCGATCAAATCCTCAATCCGCAAATGGAACCCACCAGCGTTCCCTATGAAATGCCAGCCCAACAGGACATTCTAGATGCCCTGCAGCAGGCACACCCCACTCGTACCGATCCATGGCGTATTGAACAGCCGATGCATGGCGACTGGCCGATTATGGCTCGTTATTACACGCCTGTTGAATCTATTGGTAAGGACTTTGCCCCATTAATGCTAACGGTGGATCCGGTGACCTTGGAAGTCACAAGCTCCCGTTTATGGGGTGATTATGCAATGACCTGGATTTATGTTTTACATTACAGTCTGCTGCTGGACAAACCCGGCAAAATTGCCATTGGCATTATCGGCCTGATTTCATTAATCTCATTTATTTCGGGGATTTGGCTATGGTGGCCTGGTTGGGCTGGCTTGAAACAGGCATTAAAACCGCAGCTTCGCTCTGGCAAAGCTCGACTTAATTACGATCTGCATGTGCTGTCGGGTAGTTATGGTTTAGTGTTTTTGCTGATTTTAAGTCTGACCGGTGCAGCACTCGCTTTACCTGATGAAACAGCGATCCTGGTTAAGCCATTTTCACCGTTAACCAGTGCACCGAAAATTGCCTTAAATCATGACGAAAGTGTTGATCGAATTACCGCGGACCAAGCTGTTGAGATTGCCAAAAAACGGTTTCCTGACGCGGAATTACGTTGGGTTGAAACACCCGGATTAAATAACCAAAAAGCCTGGCGAATTGCGATGTACCAAGAGGGAGAACCCAGTCGACGTTTTCCTCGAACTCAGGTGTGGATTGATCCAATTAGTGGTGAGATTTTGGGGCTTCGTGATACTAAACAAGACACTGGTGGTGATGTATTAATGCACTGGTTACATCCACTGCATAACGGTGAAGTGTTTGGCATGACCGGTCGGATCTTAGTGTTTATTTCTGGATTTTTACCGCTGATATTATTTGTGACCGGACTGGTTCGTTGGTTACAAAAGCGCCGAGCTCGCCGACGAATCAGCGAGCGACAGCATTAGCCTTTTTAGAATTTAATCGGCATCAAATGGTTTTTCGTTAAACACTTTTTCACCAGTAATCATGGCCGATGTCAGGCCGTTAAGTTTGCGTTTTTCTTCGACGATGACGGCTGTGATATGAATCACAATTGACAACATCAACAGATAAAAGAAATAGGTATGCAGGGTGCGGTAAGGTTTACGAAAATCACGCATTTCCTGATAAGCAATGGCATCAATACCTTTTTCGCGATTGCCCGGTTCAATCAACGCCATTGAGGCTTCGTCTTGGGCAACCCAGGCTTTCATTTGCGATCCGAATGGCGGCATGTACAAGTCGGTACTGGCTAATATCAGGCCCGTTACGCCCTGACCAATCATCAGCAAGAACATCAGTAACACACTCCAGCGACCTAAAGGATTATGCCCCAGGAAATGCACATTTCGACCAATTTTTCGACCTTCTAAGTACGCTTGAAATTGAACTTTATAGACTCTGCCAAACGGTAGCATGGCTTTCCAACGGGCAAATCGGTTGCCAAAAAAAGCCCAGATCAAACGGACGAACAAATTGATTACAAACACATAACCTACCCAGATATGCACGGCTTTCAGAAGAATTTTACCGTCGTCGCTCACCCCGAATTCTTTGCTAAACATTAAACCTAAGCCAAGGGCCAACAATCCTATAATTGCTAACACATTTATCCAGTGAAATAGGCGAACTCCTCGATCCCATACTGGATAAGCTTTTAAGGTTTGTTGTGACATTTTGACCTTCCTTAAATTTAATCAGTTGTGTTTAGCTTGAACCTATATTCTTAAAAAAAGCTTAAGGTTCCTAGTAAACAGTGCAGCGGAATAATTATTGAGTAACCCGACAATAATCACCTTTCCATTCATGCAAATATGGGGTGATTTTTTCATGCAGTTCTAGATGGTTTTGCCACCAATTTCTCAGACAAATCAGTAATGTCGTCGGATCGTTCTCGGAAATACCCTGTAAAAAGCAGGCATCAAAGTCTTTTAAGGTTTTTGCCGCATCTGCTTTATATAACTTCATTAATGGGCATTCCAGAGCTTCTAAAATTCCCTGCTCTGTCATGAAATGAAAATTCAGATAGTTTTTCAGAATATGCACTGTCGGCTTTAACTGATTTAGTGAAAACCCCTGCTGTATAAAGTAATGCAAGGAATTGATGATCGCCACTGCGCCTCGATGTTGTTCATCAATGATTGGTTCGTGTTGCAGAAATTTATCCTGCCAGACGATATATAACGGTTTTTGGGCTTTTTCAATCATACGGCTATTGGCGCTTTAATGTGTGCTTGCGCCTCGTAATCAACGATTTCAAAATCATCAAAACGATAATCCAGTATAGAGGGCGGTTTGCGATGAATTTTCAGTTTTGGTAACGGTCCTGGAGTACGTTGTAATTGGGTTTCAACTTGCTCGAAATGATTGCTGTAGATATGTGCATCGCCAATGCTAAGCACGATTTCACCAACATCCAGATCACACTGCTGCGCCAGCATATGGGTCAAAAAAGCCAGCGATGCTGTGTTGTAGGGATTGCCCAGAAACAGATCATTTGAACGGATATACAACGAGGCGCTGAGTTTGCCGTTGGCGACATAGAACTGATATAGAACGTGACATGGTGGCAAAGCCATTCTGCCAGCAGCGGCATTTTCCCAAGGCTTTTGTTTTTCATCGGGTAATAAAGCCACATTCCAGCCGTTGATAATATGCCGACGGCTATCTGGGTTGTTTTTTAGGCCTTCAACCAAAGCTATAATTTGATCATAATTTTGGCCGTCAGCACCCTTCCAGTTTCGCCATTGCGCGCCATAAACCGGACCGAGTTCGCCATCTGGAGTAGCCCATTCATCCCAAATCGATACACCGTTTTCTTTAAGGTAACGGATATTGGTTTCGCCACTAAGAAACCACAGAAGTTCATGAAGAATGCTACGAATATGCAGCTTTTTGGTGGTCAATAACGGGAAGCCTTCGGCTAAATCGTAACGTACTTGTCGACCAAATACTGACCGTGCGCCGGTTCCGGTACGGTCGCCTTTGTCGACACCGTTTTCCATCACATCGCGAAGTAAATCGAGATATTGTTTCATGCTTGATCACTCGTTTATTGCAGTGTCGCTACTGTAAACCAAAAGTGCATTTGACGCACTGACTAAGGGTCTATTTGTGGTTTATCGCCGCCACTGCCGGGGTGTCACTTAGCTTCATCAGACAAACCATATTTTTGCATGCGATATAACAAGGTATCACGGGTAATACCTAATAATCTGGCTGCTTTGGAGCGATTACCAGCGGCCATTTCTAAAGCTTGTTCAATCAAATCCAGTTCCAGCTGCGCCAGATCAATACCTTCTGGTGGGATATTGAACTGCTGTGAAGTGGATGAGGTTTTCTGCTGCATTTCTGATGGTAAATCCTTTAACTGCACCATAATCCCCGGTTGCAATAAACTCAGACGTTGGCAGAAGTTGGATAATTCACGGACATTGCCGGGCCAGTTATAACGCTGCAGTTGTTGGATAGCTTCTTTGGCAAACCTTAGCGGTGCATTATTGCCGGCAAATTGTTTGGCAAAATAGGTTAACAACAGTGGTATATCCTCACTACGTTTTTGTAATACCGGCAATTCGATCGGCACGACTTGCAGTCGGTAATATAGATCGGCACGAAACCGTCCAGCTTTGACTTCAGCAGGCAAATCTACGCTGGTAGCCGCTAGAATTCTGGCATCAATCACATGTAATTTATGACTGCCTGCTAATTGGCATTCTCCGGCTTCTAGAAATCGCAGTACTTTGGCCTGAACACTTAATGGCAAGGCATCCACTTCATCAAGAAACACTGAACTGCCTTGTGCAGCCAGCAAACGACCCGGCTCAATCACCTCTCCATCAGCATTAGCCCGGCCAAATAAATCCACCTCAGCATCTTGCACTGGTAGAGCTGCACAATTAATGGTCACCATCGGTTTATCAGCGCGTCGACTTAACTGATGCAAACGTTGGGCAACCAATTCTTTGCCGGTTCCTGTTTCGCCAGAAATAAGCACGCTGGCATCACTCAAGGCGATCATCGGCAGCACCCGTTGAATGTGGGTGATTTGTGGAGAGTGGCCGATCATTTCAGTCGTCATATTGGCATGCTCACCTTAATGCTGATGCTCATTAGGCGCTTCATCAACTACAAAATCAGTGACTGGATTCATATCCATTTTTCCATGATGCTGATGCTCGCCCTGAGGCCACAGTAAAACCAATAAGGCCATCAACATAATCATGATGCCAGCCAATTTTCGAAACAGTTGATTGCGGGCTAATGAAGCCAACATGCCAGCAAACATACCAGCGCCCATTACCGCTGGTAAGGTTCCCAGACCAAAGGCCAGCATGACCGATGCAGCATATAGAACATCACCAGTGGTGGCAGCAACCGCTAGTCCGGCATAAACCAGACCACAGGGCAGCCAACCCCAAACCGCACCCAACAGAAACGCTTGTTTCAAGCTTCTTACTGGCAATAACTTCTGGCCAATGGGTTGCAGCTTACGCCAGATGGGTGCACCGATTTTTTCGGCGTGAGCAAACTTAGGAAACCAGCCAGCGAGATACAACCCCATACCAATCATCACCAAAACCGACAGATAACGTAAAAAAGGCAAACCATTGATTTGAGCCAAAGGCGAAGCAAGTAGCCCCACCAATCCACCTGCAATGGAATAGCTAAGAATACGACCGAGATTGTAGTTCAAAACAAATGGCAGCATTTTGCGTGGCTGCTCACGGATATGTGCAGGTAAGGTCAACGTTAATGCACCGATCACTGAGCCACACATGGCAATGCAATGGGCCGAACTGAATAAGCCCAGCAGAAAAGCGGTAACTAAAGAAGTAGTGAGCGCATCCATTTATATAACCTGAAAATCATCTTGCGGGCAGATTAACACTTTAACCCTGTAATTATTGTGTGATTTGCCTTACTAGGGCCGCAAAAAACACATTTTCCATTTATTAGCATTTACTAAACTAGTCTCGACAGGTTAGATGAGGTCTGTGTTCATAAACGATGACTGACTCATTTTGACTGTAAGACAAAAACAGCAGTTTACACGTGAATGTGGCATTGAATCACGGTTTTGCTGGTTATAAAGATAAGACTGGAGAGTGTTTAACTTGGCGCTAATTGAGTTCAAGTTTATCCATCAAAGGTCTGATGATTGATATTTAAGGGGTAAAAAATGCAAATAAATACAATAAAATCAATTGCTTTAGCCATTATGGTTGGTTTGTTAACATTCAGTGCTTTCAGCCGTGCAGAGGATAAGCCTTATACCGTCACCGATGGCAATGCTCTGGATAGTGAAACCTTTAATGGCTATAAACTCTATCGCAATTGGTGTGCTCGTTGTCATGGCACTTTTGCACAGGGCATGGTGGGACCAAATCTGGCAGATAGTTTAAATGCCATCACTAAGGATGAATTTATTGCCACCGTTACCCACGGCAAGATGGGACAAATCGGCATGATGCCAGCCTGGGAAAGCAATCCCCAAGTCATTGAAGGTATGGATGATATATATGCTTATTTAAAAGCCCGTGCTGATGGGGCCATTGGTGAAGTCAAACCGAAAAAAGCTAAATAGAAAGAACCTGCTGGCACTGAAGTATTAGGGCCAGCATCGTTTTTTATTGCGGTCGGAAAATAGCGTGATGTTGCTGCCCATCATCGGTGACAAACCGAAATTTCAGTGTTTTGGCTGATTTTAATTGCTGAAGATTGATCGTTTCATCATTCAACACAAAATCAACTGTTTCAGCACGTCTATCAGCAGGTATTGCGGTAAAAACATCACGCTGCCTGACTTGCTGAAAACCTTTGGGTAGCGGTTGCGACTCAGTCGTCGCGAACACGTTTTTGGCCGAGTCCGAAAAATCATAAAACACAGTTTGCTCGGCTTTAGCGGGAGATCCACAACTCAAATTGCCATGCTCTAATGATATAGGCGTTTGATCATCGAGCTGCAGCAAAATTAATTCATTATGAGCAAAGCTTGCAGTGTGATTATCGCTGATAATCAAAGTGCCCCAATATTTACCGTCTTTGGTTTGATTGATGGTGAAGCGATCGCCAGTATCACTCAAGTAAAGCTGTTCTTCTGCCCAAAGTGGCTGGCTTAATATCAAACTCGAAATCATTACCGATGTAGTGCGCCACATAACTTATGCTCCAGTCTCATCAACATTGACTGCTACGGTAAAGCGAAATTCCATCAAGGGCCTATTGATCTTTCATAGCCGCCTCTGTTGTGACTGAAAATGTACCAACCAAGGCGCGAGGAGTGAAGTTTAGTCATTCTAAATAAATGACGAGCAACGCAGAGTGGTGCATTTTCAGACACAACCCGTAGGGCTGAAGCTATTTTTCCGCCCAAAGTCGTAGTAAATGATTAATGTAGAACAACTACACCTCATCATATCCGCTTTGTTGAACAACAAAATAGCCTCCAGCAGTGGTGGCTCTGAAAGATCAACAGGTCCTAGTCCCGGATCTTCAAACGAATATCAATTTCTTTCAGTTCTTGTCTTTCCTGCACTAAATCGGCTTCTGTTAATGGATGCTCTTCTAACCAACCTGTTGGTAAGGTCAATATTAATGAATTGCGATGCAGACTTAGCCCAACATGGGTATCGGTTTTTTCACTACGGCCACGGTTAAATACCAATGACAAGCGCAGCAAAATCGTTAATCGCATGGTGGATTGCTGCATTTCATCCGAGAGTTGCTTGATATGTTTTCGTGGAAAACTGCGACGTTGGCCTCTGACCATTGCTGCCAGTGCTTGCTGCTCTTCACGTGAGAAACCGGGCAAATCGGAGTGTGCGACTAAGTAAGATGAATGCTTGTGATATTGATAATGTGAAATGGCTAGCCCGACTTCGTGTAGTTTGGCTGCCCACTGCATACGCTGTAAGTGCTCTTCACTATTAATTTCCCACTCGGCAGCCACTTGCTCGTATAACTCGGTAGCCATTTGGCTTACCCGTTCGGCATGGGTTTCATCGACGTGATAACGACGAGCCAATGAGTTGACGGTGCGATCACGCTCATCATCATGCTGAATACGCCCTTGTAGATCGTAGAGCAAGCCTTCACGCAAGGCGCCATCAGAGACAATCATGCGATCAATTCTTAACCGGTCAAATGAGGCTTTTAATACGGCAACACCGCCCGCTAGTACATTGGCACGTTCAGGGCTCAGACCTTCTAGTTGAAACTGATCGTAATGACCTGCCGCCACGATATGAGCAATTAATTTATCCAGAGATTCGGCAGTGATGACCCCGTTCTCGCTCCAGTTCTGAGCAGTAACAATACTGGCCACCGTGCGAATAGTCCCTGAAGCACCTACAGCCTCAACCCAACCGAGATTTTGATAAGGCCGTTGAATCGATCGTAATTTGATCGCCGCGGTGAGCAGCGCCGCCTGCATCCGTAATTGGCTTATGTTGCCATCATTAAAGAATCGCTGACTAAAGCTGACGCAGCCCATTTCAAGGCTTTCACGACGCATTCCTTCCAAGCCTTCACCGATAATATATTCGGTGCTACCTCCGCCAATATCCATCACAAATCTGCGACTGTTATCAAACGCCAATGAACGCGAAACGCCCATATATATCAGCCGCGCCTCTTCTTCGCCGGTGACAATTTCAATGGGGTGACCTAGAGCCTGACGGGCTTTACGTAAGAATTCACGGCTGTTTTCGGCAACACGTAAGGTATTGGTGCCTACGACGCGCACTTTGCCTGCAGGAAGGTGACGAATACGTTCGCCAAAGCGTTCCAGACAAGCAATGGCACGGGCCTGCGACTCCTCGGACAACATATTATGCTTATCCAACCCTGCACGTAACTGCACCATTTCCCGCAGTCTATCCATTATCTGGAAATGTCCATCTCTCAGGCGGGCAATGATCATATGGAAGCTGTTAGAACCAAGGTCTACAGCAGCGAGAACATCATTATCTTCAGTTGTTTCCATAAACTCAGCTTTTATAGACGTGATGGCATTTTGCCTGACTAAAATAGAGGATGCTATGAACTTTGCATTTTATGCTCAAAAAAAAGCCCGCCTCCATGATAGAAACGGGCCGAGTCACACAGGGGAAAACTACTCGCCGCCTTTCACCACTTTTTCCATTTTTTCCACAGATAAATGTCTGACGTCTTTACCTTCAACCAGGTAAATAATATGTTCTGCAACATTACGTGAATGATCACCAATACGTTCCAGCGAACGTGCGGACCACATCATGTCAATTACTCGACTGATAGTACGAGGATCTTCCATCATATAGGTCATCAACTGACGCATAATACTTTCGTATTCAGCATCTACCTGACGATCTTCATGGGCTACCTGCAAGGCCGCATCGACATCAAAACGCGCGAAAGCATCTAAGGTGTTATGCAACATACCCGACACGTGTTGGCCTAATGCATGTAACTCACGGTAATTCTTTTTCGGCCGATCTTTTTCAGCCAAATTCAGTGCCATCCGAGCAATACGTGCCGCTTCATCGCCAATCCGTTCCAGATCGGTAATGGTTTTCAGAATGCCTGTGACCAGTCTTAAATCGCTGGCGGTTGGCTGACGTAATGCGATGATTTGAATACAATCTTCGTCGATACTAACATCCAGTTTATTGACGTCTTCATCGCCACTGATAACTTGACGAGCTAAATCGGCATCACCTGTTACCAACGCTTCCATCGCATTGGTTACTTGTTGCTCTACCAAGCCCCCCATGGCAAGTACACGGCTGCGGATATCTTGAAGTTCTTTTTCAAACTGTTGCGAAATATGTTGTGATTTATTTGTAGCCATAAAGGATCTCCTGAACCTGCAGCTTAGCCGTAACGGCCAGTAATATAATCTTCCGTCTGTTTTTTGCCCGGATTGGTGAACAGTTCATCGGTCGCGCCAAACTCAATTAATTCACCCATGTACATAAACGCGGTGTAATCGGAAACCCTGGCCGCTTGTTGCATGTTATGGGTGACGATAACGATGGTATATTTTTCTTTTAGCTCGTAAATCAGCTCTTCAATTTTCAGTGTAGACAATGGATCCAGAGCAGAGGCCGGTTCATCAAGCAATAACACTTCCGGTTCAATGGCGATGGCACGAGCAATCACCAAACGTTGCTGTTGACCACCTGATAATCCCATTGCAGAAGATTGCAGACGATCTTTGACTTCATCCCACAACGCCGCGCCTTTTAATGATTTTTCGACCACCTTATCCAGGGTCTGCCGATCATTAATACCTTGTAAACGTAAGCCATAAGCCACATTTTCATAAATAGTTTTTGGGAAGGGATTAGGTTTTTGAAACACCATACCCACCTTACGGCGCAGGTCAGATACATTGACAGCTGGTGAGTTCACATCTTCACCATCTAACAACAACTCACCTTGAATATTAACGTTATCAATCAAGTCATTCATGCGATTGAAGCATCGGAGGAACGTCGATTTACCACAGCCACTAGGACCGATAAAGGCCGTGACTCTGTTGCGAGGAATGGTCAGGTTGATATCTTTTAACGCCTGAGCTTCGCCATAAAACAGATTGAAATTTTTGATTTCAATACAGGCAGTTTCATCAGCCAGATTCAGTTTCGGACCACGTTGCATTGATTCGATATCAATCGCGCGTGCTGCGGATTTGTTTTGATTGGCGGCTTCCATTAGTTATCACTCGCTTTAAAGTTTTCACGCAGACGATTACGAATACTAATCGCCGTTAAATTCAACACTACAATGATCAGCAGCAGCAAGAAGGCTGTGGCATAGACCAACGGCCGTGCGGCTTCAACGTTCGGGCTTTGGAAACCCACGTCGTAAATATGGAAGCCTAAATGCATAAACTGACGATCTAAATGTAAATAAGGGGCCACAGAATCGACCGCTAATGCTGGAGCCAGTTTAACCACCCCCACCATCATCAGTGGTGCTACCTCACCTGCCGCTCGGGCCACCGCTAATATCAAGCCTGTCATCATGGCCGGAGCCGCCATTGGAATGACGGTACGCCATAACGTTTCTGCTTTGGTGGCACCTAAAGCCAAGCTGCCTTCACGCATTGCACGAGGAATACGCGACAAGCCTTCTTCGGTTGCCACAATCACCACTGGCACGGTCAAAATCGCTAAGGTTAACGACGCCCACATTAAGCCTGGTTGACCGAATGTCGGCGATGGTAATTTCGCCTGGAAAAATATCTCATCGATATTGCCACCGAGGAAATAGACAAAGAAACCTAAACCAAACACGCCGTACACAATTGAAGGCACACCCGCCAAGTTATTCACTGCAATACGAATCGTGCGAGTAATAAACCCTTGTTTGGCATACTCTTTAAGATAGATGGCAGCAATAACACCGAATGGGGTGACGATCACCGACATAATTAATACCATCATCACGGTACCAAAAATCGCTGGGAAAATGCCGCCTTCAGTATTGGCCTCACGTGGTTCGCCAGAGATAAACTTCCATACTTCATGAAAATAATGCTGCAGCTTCTCGAAACGATTCATTTCGTTGGGCTTCACTACATCGACAATTTTTGCCATTGGCAAAGTCACTTCTTGGCCGTTAGACATTTGCAAAACGACCTGATCACGAACCAACGCCTGGCTTAAATCGCTGAGTCGCGTTTGTAATTTGGTATATTTGTCATTTTGCACTACTTTTGCTGCTTCAATTTCAGCATAAGCAGGATTGTCTGCAGGGACATTATCCAATTCCAAACGTCGCTCATCGAGACGCAATGACTCAAGTGCTTGGTTGATTTTGCCAATTTCAATTTTTTCAATGTATTTAATTTCAGCGACTAGATTATTGCTGCGTTCCAATCTTTGCTGAAATTCCGGCCAGGCTTGTTCACCCTCAGCAACTGTTTCACCGTTTTGCTGCACTGACAGTAAATAGCCGTAAAAATGACCCCATTCGCGACGCTCAACAGCCAGTATGTCTTCCGGGTAGCTGATATCGCCCATCCAGTCTTTATTTACCCAACGGAAATCCAAACCAAATTGATCCCGATTACCAATTTTCAGCAGGTAACGCTCGACGGTCGTCTGACCTTCTCTTAACTGATAATCAGCAGGCACTCTTTCTGCTGGCACAATTTCAGAGTTCACCTTTTCGCCCATAAGAACGGTTGGCTCTATGCCTGGTTCGTTATATGGCACCGACATAATGTCTGCTGGCCAGAAATGACTCAGGCCACGTACTGCTATCAGTAAAACGAGACCAATAACCGCGATCAGACTGATAGAAACCGCACCCGCATTGAGCCAGACCCAAGGACTGCCACTTTGATACCAGGATTTAAATGTTGAATTAGACATGCTGATCTCTGTTTAAAGGCTGCTATATTTCTTACGCAAACGTTGGCGCACCAACTCTGCAAGGGTGTTAAACACAAAGGTCGCTGAGAACAGCACCAACGCTGCAAGGAACAAGACGCGATAATGGGTGCTGTTGACTGCTGCTTCAGGCATTTCTACTGCAATATTGGCTGATAAGGCTCTAAATCCTTCAAATATATTGAAGTCCATAATTGGCGTATTACCGGTCGCCATCAACACAATCATTGTTTCACCTACAGCACGCCCCAAACCAATCATCACGGCCGAGAATATAGCTGGACTCGCGGTGAGTAACACCACTTTTGTTAAGGTTTGCCATGGCGTCGCGCCCAATGCCAGTGAGCCAATGGTCAATTGCTTGGGCACACTGAAAATAGCATCTTCGGTGATAGAGAAAATGGTGGGGATAACCGCAAACCCCATGACCATACCAACGACTAGTGAATTACGCTGGTCATAACCAATGCCGGTAGATTCCAACCAGCCAGGCATATCGCCACCAAATAAAAGATTTTCCAGTGGCAGACTTAATTTCATCGAAACGATGCCCACCAAAATCACAATAGGGATCAATATGGCTGCTTCCCAGCCATCGGGAATACGATGGCGTATTGATTTCGGTACTTTGGTCCATAACCAAGCGGTGACAAGCACCATAATTGGCGTAAGGATTAGAATACTGAAAACACCGGGCAGATTATTTTCCACCAGTGGCGCCAACCATAAACCGGCTAGGAAACCCAGAATAACGGTTGGTAAAGCCTCCATGATTTCAATGGTCGGTTTGACCAGATTGCGCATCCGTGGCGACATAAAGTACGCAGTAAAAATCGCACCCATTATGGCCAGCGGTACTGCCACCATCATGGCGTAAAATGCCGCCTTGATAGTGCCGAACGTTAATGGGGTAAGGCTGAGTTTCGGTTCAAAGTCACTACTGGAAGACGAAGACTGCCACAGATATTCTGGCTCGCTGCGGCTCTCATACCAGACTTTTTCCCATAAGGAATGCCAGGAGACTTCGGGATGTTCATTTTCAATTTCATGAAACTGCGTGTCGCCATTCATGCTAACGGTTAACAATCCATTTGCTCTGGGAGACAACGCAATTTTGGCATTGCCATCCGACAAAATATTATCCACCAGCAGATTGCGTTCGGCAGTGGTGTGATAAATACCAATATCACCGTTATCATCTAATGCAATAAAGCCTTTACGGGCTTGTTCAGGAAGAATGCTACGAATTGGTGCAGTCTGATCAGCGAAACTTCTCACCAATTCAATGGTGTAGTTATTATCAGCATCACGAACCGGGAACCACTGATCAATCTGACCATCACTACGGCCTATTAATAATGAAATACCACCAGTTAAAAATTCTGCTGTGGTGATCTCAACATCCTCGGGTACCGCACTGACACGCTGCAGCAGTCTGACATTGTCAGTATTTTGCACATCGTAATAGGCAATATCTCCGTCAGCATGAATAACATATAACTCGCGCTGGTCAATATCTAGACGGATCTTTGAAACCGGAGCATTACTGTCCAATGTGATTTCGAGAGTTTCGTTGTCTAGGGTAAAGTCAGTTTCATCGAGGAAATTCACATCCTTTGTGATACGAGACATCACCAAACGGTTATCAGCGGTTAACGCCACTAAGGTAGTCAGATCGTCATAACTTTGAACCGTAAGCATCTGCAGCGATTGCCCCTGCGGATCAACTTCGACCAACTCTTCGCCAATAGGATATTGAATTTCAGGTGTTATCAGCCGTTGCGTTCCCTGGGGATAGCTGATTTTGTAGTTTTCCTGAAACACAATCGCTTGACCATTATCCAAACCATAAGCAAACACACCGGTAGATGCACTACCTGCAGAAAAGCTGCTAACAGAGTTTTCTTCTGGGATAGGTAAATCAAAGCTAGCTATGGCATCACCATTATGTGCATTGAAGAAGCGTAAATTGGCCTTTTCATCCAGCGCTAAACCGACTTCGTTATATTCGTCTAATGTGAGATGAACATTGTTGGTCGGTACTTGTTCAAACTGCTGCTCAGTACGCAGATCAGCGCTGTTAAAGAGTGGAATAACAACATAAAGCAAATAAAAGAAAATCAGCACGATAGCGACTATCACCATAATGCCGCCACCTGTTACAACTACTCGGGCCAATTTATCTTTAAACTCTCGCCAGTTTCGCCGACGACGGGCCGTTTTTGAATTAGCAGCAGCTATAACGCTATTTTCAATAGTTTGCTCAGCCATAATCTAATTTAGTTTCCGTTTAAGAAATACGCACGCAACACGGTGATTGCTTAATGTTAATACTGTTAATCAATCTGCAAGCAAATTGATTAACGCTATTAGATAAAAAAACCCCGTACATCATGCAATGTACGGGGTTTTTTATTAAAAAATATTTACTTCAGCATTTCCATATATTTCGCTGCAGTTTTAGCTGGCAGTGGCACATAACCATCCTTAACAACAACTTCTTGACCTACTTTTGACAGAATCATTTTCATGAATTCACGGTCAATTGGAGACATTGGTTTATTAGGCGCTTTGTTTACATAAACCCATAAAAAGCGTGACATTGGATATGAACCATCAGCAGCATTTTCACCGTTAGCTTCGATAAACGGTTGACCCGCTTCTTTCGCTAATGGAACCAGTTTTACACCAGAAGTTTTATAACCGATACCTGAGTAACCTAAACCGTTGGTTGATTTAGTGACACCTTGAACAACTGAAGCGGAACCAGGTTGCTCGTTCACACTGTTTTTATAGTCGCCTTTGCATAGAGCGTTATCTTTAAAGTAACCGTAAGTACCAGATACAGAGTTACGACCATATAACTGGATTGAACCCAGACCTTCAACACCTAATTGTGACCAGTTTGTAACATCTTCTGGATAACCACATTTACGAGTAGCAGAGAAAGCAGCGTCAACTTGAGCAATAGTCATGCCTTCAATTGGGTTGTCTTTGTGTACATAAACAGCCAAGGCATCGATTGCAACAGGTATAGCGGTTGGTTTGTAACCGTATTTGTTTTCGAATTCTTTGATTTCGCTGTCTTTCATTTCACGGCTCATCGGACCTACGTTCGATGTACCTTCAGTCAAAGCAGGAGGTGCAGTTGAAGAACCAGCCGCTTGAATCTGGATGCTGACATTTGGGTATTCACGTTTGAACTCTTCTGCCCATAAAGTCATCAAGTTCGCTAATGTGTCAGAACCGACACTGGATAAGCTACCTGAAACACCACTGGTTTTTTCATAATCTGGCAGGCTTGGATCAACATCAGCGAAGCTGGCAGATGAAAATGTCATGGCCAGTGCAGCACCGTATAAAGCAAATTTTTTCTTGAACATGAGGATTCAACTCCTTGGGTTTTAAAAAAGTTCCAACACTTATCGCGTTGAGCACCGGAGCAGTATCGCGATTAACTGTGACAAGGATATGAAAGAATTATGACAATCCCGTGACAATGGGAAAGTATTGAAAACATTAGATGTCGCTGGGTTCAACCAGTTTATTTTCCGGGAAAATACAACTGAAACGCGAACCCTGTTCGATCTGACTATCAATCGTTAACACCGCATTATGACGTTGCAGAACATGCTTCACGATAGCCAACCCCAATCCCGTGCCACCGGCTTCACGTGAACGGCCAGAATCCACACGATAAAAACGCTCGGTCAGCCTTTCTAAATGACGTGCTTCAATACCATCCCCATGATCGATCACCGTAATGGAAGGCACGTTTTTATCCACTGCCCAGATTACTTCGATCTCACACTCCGTTGGAGTATATTTCACCGCATTGAAAACCAGGTTGGATATAGCACTGCGTAACTCATCTACGTCAGCCATCAGCCATTTATCACTGAGGATTTGTAAATGAATTTGATGTGATTTGTAATGTTCCAACCGTTTTGCATCATCGACAATTACCGTCAACAACCGTGGAATATCGGTAGGCCGGTGTAACAGGGGCTTATCCCCGGTTTCCAATTGCGAAAGTGCCAACAAATCCTTAATCATCAAATGCATACGCTGACTTTGCTGCTGCATAACCGGCAACGCCTGACGCCATAAATCGGGGCTGCTCTCAGTATCAAGCGTTTCCAGATAACCACGCAGCACCGTCAGTGGTGTGCGTAACTCATGTGACACATTGGCAACAAAATCACGACGCATCCGTTGTAATTTCTGTGTTTGGGTGATGTCTCTGGCAATTAGCAGACGATCACTGCTGGCATAACGCACCACTTTAAATTCCAGTTGAATTCGATCGTTCATTGGTGATGGTGCGACCACTACTACAGCCGCATCAGAATCCTTTTCCAGCAGTTGCTGAAAGGTCGGATCCCGAACCAGATTATTAACGCGAACACCATTATCACGAGGCCAACTGATGCCAAGCAATTCGGTCGCTGAGGTATTGGCCCAACTGACCTGACCAAACTCGCCCATAACAACGACCGCATCCGGCAAAGCGGCAGTGGCTGATTGGAAACGTTTAAGGTAGCCGGTGAGCTTCTTTTTACGGCTGCTGTTTTGTGCACGCATCTGCTCAATCTGCCGGCACACGTCATCAATGACACCCTCAGCTTGGGGTGAGCTATTTTTTTTAGGTTTGTCCAACCAGGTACGTAATTGAAACCACTTACCCTGTAACCAGAAAATATAGATTAACGAGGCAACAAAAAGGAAGGTCATCATATGTCCAGCCACCAGGCCAGCAAAGCCTGCCAAACTGAGCACCGTCAGCAAACGCCAATAATCCCATTGCATTAGAAGACTCCGTTATTCAGCAGAAAAACGGTAACCTACACCACGGACAGTTTGGACTAAGTTGTCATGACCGCTGGATTCCAATGCTTTACGTAAACGTCGAATATGCACATCCACTGTGCGCTCCTCTATATATACTGTGTCGCCCCAAACGAAATCCAACAGTTGTGAGCGGTTATAAGCTCGCTCTGGATTTTTCATAAAGAAGTGTAATAAACGAAATTCTGTGGGCCCTAATTCAATGCGCTCACCATTGACGGAAACCCGATGGCTTTTAGTATCCATCACTAATTCACCCATCTGCAGCTTCTGGGCATCTTCATCTTCCATCGGACGGCAACGACGTAATACGGCTTTGATGCGTGCTATCAGTTCTGGTGGAGAAAACGGTTTATTGATGTAATCATCGGCGCCTACACTCAGACCTTTGACCATATCTTCGCTTTCGCCTTTGGCAGTAAGCATAATCACCGGAATGGAGGCTAAAAACTCGTTAGCCCGCAGACGGCGGATAAACTCAATGCCATCAATTCCAGGTAACATCCAGTCGAGTAAAATCATGTCTGGTTGCTGATTTTTCAGCCATTCCAAACCTGATTCAGCATCCTTGGATGTTTCACAGGTAAATCCAGCCTGACGTAAACTGAAATTAATCATGTCACGAATGGCGGCATCATCTTCCACCAACAAAACCGATATGCTCATATCCGAAATTCCCTAATCTATTTTTGCTTAGCGTAAAGCTTAACCGGCAAATATGACAATTTGATAACAGCGCTGAAACCTTTATCAGGGCTGAGCTTGCCGCGGTAACATTTTTGAAATAATACTTGCGGCAAAAATCATCAGGGCAGAAATCAGCAAACAGGCAGCAAGCCCGGCCACTTGATAAACCCAGCCGGATAATAGCGTCCCAAATAGACGTCCAGCTGCATTTGCCATGTAATAAAACCCCACATCAAGCGATACACCAGCCGCATCGGCGTAGGACACAATAAGATAAGAATGGATGGCAGAGTTAATAGCAAAGATTGCCCCGTAAACTAGCAAACCCACTGTTAACGCAGGCAACACGGCCCATTCGAAATAAATAGCGGCTGCAATTACCAAAGGTAAAACCATTAATGGCAAGGACCATACCCAGACATGGTAGCCATCAGGTGCGTGACCTTCGGAAAAGCCGGTTAGTTTTGGTGCTAATGCTTGCACGATACCGTATGCGATCACCCATGCCGCCAGTAACCCACCTACATATATCGCTGGCCATTGCAATTGAGCGTGTAAAAACACTGGTAAGGCGACCACAAACCAAATGTCGCGAGAGCCAAACAGAAAAAACCGGGCTAGTGACAATCGATTGACTGCCGCACTTTTAGACCAGATATCTTTGAACTTAGGTTTGTTTTTTGCTTTGCCTAGATCGCGTTGTAGCATAAGGATGCTGAAAATCAATACAACAAGCAATACCACCGTCATGGCGAGAATGGCACCACGAAAGCCAATCCAGGATAACAATGCCGCACCGACAAAAAATCCCACGCCCTTAAGTGCATTTTTGGAACCCGTTAAGATGGCGATCCATTTATACAACGTCGATTGAGCGTCATCTGCCACCAGCATTTTGATGCTGGATTTAGCACTCATTTTATTGAGATCTTTGGCGATACCCGATAAAGCCTGCGCCACCATCACATAAGCAACCGTTAACCAAGCAGGGTCGACCAGCAACATACCCAAGGCTATGACCTGCAATAACAAGCCAAGATGCATCGTGACATTGAGGCCCAACCTGGCGGCTAACCAGCCACCAAACAAATTCGTCACGATGCCAAAAAATTCATACAAAACAAACAGCATCGCCACTTCAAGCGGGCTGTAACCAAGCTGATGGAAAAATAACACCACCAACATTCGTAAAGCTCCGTCAGAAACGGTAAACGCCCAATAGCTAAAGGTCACCACCAGATATTGCTGAATCGCAACGGGTAATGCTTTTAGTTTATTCAGCATTTTCAACATCCTGACAAATTATCAAATCGAATAAGAATATGTCAGTTTGATGAAGGTTTGATTACACCATGATGCCTTTGATCATAAAGAAGATGCAGGCTGATAATGTGGCTGCTGCGGGGACTGTGACCACCCAAGCCGTGACGATTTTTTTCACCATATCGCGTTTTACATACAGGTTTTTCTTATCTTTTTTGAGCAGTTTTTTAGCTTTTTTCAGTTCAGCTTTTTCTTCGTCTATCAAACGGAATAACTCGGTGATTCGTTGATATTCTTCAACAGTTTTAGCAGATTTTTTTTCCAAACTTTTCAGCTCATTGCGTAAAGCATTAAGCATTTTTTTATCGTCTTTTATTTCAGCTTTTTCACGATCGATCTGCCGTTCAATTTTGTTGGATTCATCTAACCATTCACGCAAAAATCCGACCCCGAACACACCACCAATCGCAATATGGGTGGTGCTAACAGGCAAACCTAACTGACTGGCAATGATGACGGTCAAAGCAGCAGCCATCGCGATTGAATAGGCGCGCATTTGATCTAACTCGGTGATTTCACCACCAACGGTACGAATCAATCTAGGACCGTAAAGTCCCAAACCAATTGCAATACCTAACGCACCCACTGCCATCACCCAAAGCGGAATACCGGCTTTATCAGTGATACCGCCTGACATAATGGCGTCATTTATTGCTGCCAGAGGACCGATAGCATTGGCCACATCATTTGCACCATGAGCAAAACTTAACAAGGCCGCAGCGAAGATCAATGGAATGGTGAACTGAGCATTAACACTATGACGATCATTTTTCATCGATGACATATTGCGTTTTAAAGTCTTTTTCACTAAGGCAAAGATCAGACCGCCAATAATAAGACCTATAAGAGATGCTGTCAGAAAAGTAGGTTTACTTTGTGCTTCTAATGAAATCAATGGCAATGAATTAATCAGGTCTATCCAATGTCCCCATACTTGGCCGAGCCCTTTTAAGATTAAGTAGGTCACAAATGCCCAGGCCATTACTGACACGTATATTGGCACCCAACGATAGGAGGCCTGAATTTTATCATCGCGGAAAATGATGGTTTTTTTGATAGCCAATAAAAATGAGGCGGCAATGATCCCGCCCAACAATGGCGAAATAACCCAGGAACTAACAATCGCTCCCATGGTGCCCCAATCGACAATACCGAATCCTGCAGCGGCCATACCCGCTCCCATAACGCCGCCCACAATAGAGTGAGTTGTAGATACCGGTGCACCCGCCATCGTAGCAAGGTTCAGCCATAAAGCCGCGGCCAGTAATGCGGCCATCATTGCCCAGATAAAACTGTCGGTATCCGTTCCAAATTGTTTGATATCAATGATGCCGCCTTTGATGGTGGAGACCACTTCGCCACCGGCAATAAAGGCACCCGCGGCTTCAAAGATCATGGCGATCATAATCGCGCCACCCATGGTCAACGCCTTGGAACCGACTGCCGGCCCGACATTATTGGCGACGTCATTGGCACCTATATTCATTGCCATATACCCACCAAATACGGCAGCGATAGCGAGGAAAAGATTGTTTGGGACACCGCCGGTAGTGGCGAAACTGTATGCGAGGATAGCGGCGAGGAAAAATAAGGCGAAACCTATTCGTGCTATTTCAGCATGGCTCTTTTTATAGGCCTGCTTTTCAAGTTTATGAATGGTTTTGATTTCCACAAGACACCTGTGTTTTGCCAAAAATGAGGCTAATTATTACAGTTTAAAGACAACATGACATCCTGTTGCACTCACTCGTGTAACGATCGACTGTTAGAATGGTCTGTAACTGCAACGAATCTGTGGCGATAACTTGATGAAACAATTTTTAATCTTGCTCATGCTGCTCAGCAGTATTACTGCACAAGCGCGGCCAAGCCTATTGGAAAAATTTGGTTTTGATACAGCCGACTCGCCGCCCGAAGTTGATGAAGCCTTTGCTTTTGATGCGGTGCTAACCGATCCAGAAATGATTCTGGCTGGCTGGCAAATCATGGAAGGCAATTATTTATATCAAGATAAGATCCGATTCGAAATAACCGATGACAGCAATGTGCAGCTAGGTGAGTTTACCCTGCCGAGCGGCCATATGAAAAATGATGCGTATTTTGGCTTATCTGAGGTTTACACCAGTGATGTGCAGATCAACCTGCCGCTGATACGGACTCAGTCTGAGGGCACCAGCATCACGCTGACAGCGCATTACCAGGGCTGTTCTGAAACGTTTGGCATCTGTTATCCACCTACCCGCAAAACGATCAACCTGGATTTACCTTTGCTCGCCGAGAGTAAAGCCACAGAAACTTCTGGCGCGCCAACATCTTCAACATCGGCTTTATCTTCAACACCAATTAGCCAACAAGATGAAATTTCCCAACGTCTTCAAGATGACAATCTGTTACAAATTTTGCTCGGCTTTCTAGGACTTGGACTGTTACTCGCCTTCACACCCTGCGTGTTCCCCATGATCCCCATTTTGTCGGGCATTATTGTTGGTCAGGGTGAACAAATCACCACCCGACGAGCGTTTATTTTATCGTTAACTTATGTGCTAGCCATGTCCGTTACTTACACTGTGGCTGGCGTACTAACTGGCTTACTCGGTGGAAATTTGCAGGCTATGCTGCAAAATCCATGGGTGATTTCCAGCTTTGTCGGCATCTTGCTACTACTTGCCTTATCTATGTTTGGTTTTTATGAATTGCAGTTACCGCACGGATTGCAACAACGCCTGCATCAACTCAGCCATCGTCAACGCGGTGGTACGTTAACTGGTGTGGTGTTAATGGGTTTGTTATCAGGATTAATTGTTGGCCCTTGTCTGGCGCCCCCATTAGCGGGTGCGTTGTTGTTTATCAGTCAACATGCCGATCCGGTATTAGGTGGCGCAGCCTTATTTGCGATGAGTCTAGGCATGGGAATTCCGTTACTGATTATTGGTACTTCAGCTGGAACGCTGCTGCCCAAAGCTGGACGCTGGATGGAAAATATCAAGGCGTTTTTTGGCGTTATGCTGATTGCCTTAGCCATCTGGATGCTGGATCGCATTTTGCCAGGTTGGGCCATTCTGTTTATGAGCGGAGCACTTTTAGTTATTACGGCGGTATATCTGGGCGCACTCAATAGTCTGCCAATCGAGGCCACTGGCTGGCAGAAGTTTTGGAAAGGACTCGGATTGTTATCACTTATTAGTGGTGCTTTGTTGTTGATTGGCAGCGCCAGTGGTGGACAATCTATTCTGCAACCTTTGCATAAATTGAACATGTCATCCAACACAACAGCGGCTCAACCTAGCTTGCAATATACCTACGTGAATTCATTGGATGAGCTGCAAACTCAGCTAAGCCAAAGTAATCAGCCAGTGATGCTGGATTTTTATGCGGACTGGTGTACTGATTGTAAAAGTATGGAGCAAACCACTTTTCGTGATGCTCAAGTAGTCAATACTTTGCAGAATTTTACGTTGTTGAAAGTCGATCTGACTGACAATACCGCTGCGCACCAAGCATTATTAAAAGCACTTCGGGTGTTTGGCCCACCCAGCATGTTGTTTTATGACAAAAATGCTGAAGAATCTTCCTCACATCGTTTAGTCGGACATGTCTCTGCCGCCCAGTTGAACGCCCATTTGGCGGATTTTCTGTCCCAACAATCGAAATAGCGAGAATAACTGTATTTCGGCGAAATTAGCGACAAAAAGCCGGATTTTTAGTTAAAAAGCTGGACAATAAAGCGCTGGCTGGTGCAAAATCCCGCCTTATATTTCCAGTGCTGGTGTGTGATTATTATGGCGAAATTTCTTGTGTTGCACGGCCCCAATCTGAATCTGCTGGGTCAGCGCGAGCCTGAAATTTATGGTGCCACAACACTCGACGATATCAACACTCGATTACAACAGCTGGCACAAGCTGATGGCCATCAACTCAATTTTCTGCAAAGTAATGCCGAACATGAACTTATCTCAGCCATACAGTCCGCTCGCCAACAATATGATTTTATTTTAATAAACCCCGCAGCTTTTACGCATACCAGTGTGGCAATTCGTGATGCTCTAGCTGCGGTCGCGATTCCGTTTATAGAGATACATCTTTCAAATGTGCATCGTCGTGAAGCATTCCGCCAACAGTCCTATTTTTCTGATTTGGCTGTCGGTGTGATTTGTGGATTCGGTGCACAAGGCTATGAATTGGCATTACAAGCTGCCATTAAACACATCAACCCTCAAGGCTAAATCATGGATATTCGTAAAATAAAAAAATTGATTGATTTGATTCAGGAATCAGATGTTGCTGAAATCGAAATTTCTGAAGGTGAAGAATCTGTTCGCATCAGCCGCGCCAGCACTGCATACCCACAACAACAACAATATTTTGCAGCTCCACAGCCTGCACCGGCATCCGCACCCAGTGTGCCGTCATTTGCCAGTGAAGCTGCAACCGCTGCTGCCGCTACCGCAGCAACTAAATCATCTAATGAAGCCAATGCTGTACGCTCGCCAATGGTTGGCACATTTTACGGTTCACCATCTCCTGATGCGGCTGCTTTTGTGGAAGTAGGCCAACAAGTCTCTGCCGGTGATGTGATTTGCATCATTGAAGCGATGAAAATGTTCAATCAGATTGAAGCCGATCGCAGTGGAACAGTTAAAGCTATCCTGGTAGAAGATGGTCATCCGGTTGAGTATGACGAACCCTTGATCGTTATCGAATAATATTGCTGACAGCTTCGGCTGTTATCGCATGCCAAAAACTGCGGATAAAACATCATGATTGATAAAATTGTCATCGCTAATCGTGGCGAGATTGCTTTGCGTATTCTCAGAGCTTGCTGGGAATTAGGTATTAAAACTGTTGCCGTCCACTCTGACGTGGATCGTGATTTGAAACATGTGCTGCTGGCCGATGAAAGTGTCTGTATCGGGCCTGCGCCTTCCGGTCTCAGCTACCTAAATGTACCTGCCTTAATCAGTGCGGCTGAAATCACCGATGCCACGGCGATTCACCCTGGTTATGGTTTCTTGTCTGAAAATGCTGATTTTGCTGAGCGAGTTGAAGAAAGTGGCTTTATTTTCATTGGCCCCCGCCCTGAAACCATTCGTATCATGGGTGATAAAGTTGAAGCTATAAAAGCCATGAAAGCCGCTGGGGTCCCTTGTGTACCAGGCTCTGATGGTCCACTGGGCAATGATGATGAGACTAATATGCGCTTGGCACGTGAAATCGGTTATCCGATTATCATCAAAGCCGCTGGCGGCGGTGGTGGTCGTGGTATGCGTGAAGTTCACAGTGAAGCACATTTGCTGAATGCCATTGCTTTGACCAAAAGCGAAGCTAAATCTGCGTTCAGCAATGATATGGTTTACATGGAGAAATTCCTGGAAAACCCACGTCACATCGAGTTCCAGGTACTGGCCGATGAACACGGCAATGCAATCCATTTAGGCGAACGCGACTGTTCTATGCAACGTCGCCACCAAAAAGTAGTTGAAGAAGCTCCAGCACCAGGCATCACCAAAGAAATGCGTGATCGTATGGGTAAAGTCTGTGCCGATGCCTGTGTACGTATCGGCTACCGGGGTGCAGGTACCTTTGAGTTTCTGTATCAGGATGGCGAATTCTATTTCATCGAGATGAATACCCGTATTCAGGTTGAACACCCCGTAACAGAACGCATTACAGGCGTTGACCTGGTGGTTGAACAGATTCGCATTGCATCAGGTTTACCACTGTCTATTAAACAAGAAGATGTAATGATTCGTGGTCATGCCATTGAATGCCGGATTAATGCTGAAGACCCCCGTACCTTTATGCCAAGTCCTGGTCTGGTTACCCATTATCATGCTCCGGGCGGTGCCGGTATTCGTATGGATTCACATCTATACAGTGGCTATAAGGTTCCACCTAATTATGACTCGTTGATTGGCAAACTGATCGCTTATGGTAATACCCGTGAATCGGCGATTGCCCGTATGCGTACGGCATTGAAAGAAATCGGTATTGAAGGCATCAAAACCAACGTCGAACTACAGCGCGACATCATGGATGACACGCATTTCCAAACCGGTGGCACTAATATCCACTATCTTGAAAAGAAACTCGGACTGTAAGTCCGTTAATTATGGCTTGGATCCAACTTATTTTCACCAGCTCACCGCAGCAGGCAGAAGCATTATCTGATGCACTGTCTGAGTGCGGTGCTGCGGCTGTTACTTTTCAAGATAATGCCGATCAGCCTATCTATGAACCGGCGATTGGTGAAACACCTTTATGGTCGGCAACCTCAGTTATTGCATTATTTGATGCCGAAACTGACACTGATTCTCTTCTAGCATCATTAAAATCGCAACTAGCTGATTTACCTGAATGCAGGATTGAAGCGGTTGAAGATAAAGATTGGGAACGGGAGTGGATGGATAACTTCAAACCCATCTGCTTCGGTGAAAAATTATGGATTGTGCCCAGCTGGCATCAACCGCCTCAACCAGAAGCCATTAATATTCTGTTAGATCCCGGCTTGGCGTTCGGCACCGGCACGCACCCGACCACCGCATTATGTTTACAATGGTTAGATCAAGCTGATTTAACCGGTAAAACCGTGATTGATTACGGCTGTGGCAGTGGCATCCTGGCGATAGCAGCGGCGCTGCTTGGGGCAAATAAAATTATCGGTGTCGATACAGACCCGCAGGCATTGGAAGCAACCCAGGCCAATGCACTGCGTAATGGCGTCATTATTGAAACCTATCTGCCACAACATTGCCCGACCATTGAATGTGATTTATTACTGGCGAATATTCTGGCTGGTCCGTTACTTGAATTAATGCCACGCTTTTTAGAATTAACCCGTCCTCAATCGCAACTGGTGTTATCAGGATTATTGGATGTACAAGCTGATACTTTACGTCAGCATTACCAAACAGCTTTTGAGATGGATACCCCTGTTGTACTAGAAGAATGGGCTCGTCTGACTGGAGTTCGTCATGGCTGATAAAACACTTTCTATTGGTCCGTACACCTTACCCAATAATTTGTTTCTGGCTCCAATGGCCGGTGTTACTGATCGTCCATTTCGGCAACTGTGCCGAAAACTTGGTGCCGGTATGGCGGTTTCTGAAATGATCACTGCCAATAAAGCGTTATGGGCAAGTAAAAAGTCACTATTACGGGCCAACCACGAAGGTGAACCGGAACCAAGAAGTGTGCAGATAGCCGGTGCTGATCCACAAATGATGGCTGAAGCCGCGCGGCATAATGTGGCAGAAGGCGCTCATATTATTGATATCAATATGGGCTGTCCGGCGAAAAAAGTCTGCAATGTGATGGCGGGTTCCGCTTTGTTACAACATGAAAAGCTAGTCGGTGAAATCCTCGAAGCAGTAGTGAATGCGGTTGATGTTCCGGTGACCTTAAAAATACGTACCGGCTGGGATCGCGATAATCGTAATGGTGTGCGTATTGCTCGAATTGCTGAAGATGCCGGTATTCAAGCCTTAGCCGTGCATGGTCGTACTCGCGCAGATGCCTATAAGGGTGATGCTGAATACGACACCATTGCAGAAATCAAATCGCGAATCGCGATTCCAGTGATTGCTAATGGGGATATTGCCAGCCCAGAAAAAGCATTGTTAGTACTACAGAAAACCGGTGCTGATGGTTTGATGATTGGTCGTGCAGCGCAAGGCAACCCATGGATATTCCAACAAATAAATCATTTTCTACAAACTGGTAATAATTTAGCTGAGCCTTCTGTAACAGAAGTGCAACAGATCTTGATTAGTCACCTCAACACGCTGTACGATTTCTATGGTGAATATTCCGGTGTGCGTATGGCGCGTAAGCATATCGCTTGGTACAGCAAAGGTTTTCGTAATGGAAATGCCTTTCGCCAACAGATGAATACACTGGAGAAAGCTGAACAACAGCTGGCTTTTACAGATGGTTTTTTTGCGCAACTCGCTGACAAGGATTCACTGGCCGCATGAATAACGCGCTGAACAACGACTTAGCTGATTGTATTGATCTTGGCGTGACCGCTGAACAGCAACATGCACCTTTAAATCAATGTGTCACCAACGCGCTGAAAACCTATTTTGAGCAACTGGATGGCCACTCCCCCGCCAATCTTTATGAAATGTTGATGACAGAGGTTGAAGTACCTTTGCTACAAGCAGCATTAGCACACACCCATGGAAATCAAAGTCGCGCTGCCGAAATTCTGGGCATTAATCGCGGCACCCTGCGAAAAAAACTCAAGCAATACGGCTTGTAATCAAGCCTAAATCTCAATCTGGAATCCTGATGAACTCGATTAAACGCGCACTGTTGAGTGTTTCTGATAAAACCGGCATTGTTGAATTTGCCAAACAATTACAAGCTTTGAACGTTGAATTACTGTCTACCGGCGGCACCGCTAAATTGCTTAGCGAAGCCGGTATAAACGTTAAAGAAGTCTCCGAACATACCGGTTTTCCGGAAATGATGGATGGCCGCATCAAAACATTACATCCTAAAATTCATGGTGGCCTGCTGGGGCGTCGCGGCAAAGATGACAGCATTATGCAACAGCATGATATTGCGCCGATTGATTTGGTGGTGGTGAACCTGTATCCGTTTGAAGCGACCGTAGCGCGTGAAGACTGCCCGCTGGAAGATGCGATTGAAAATATTGATATCGGTGGCCCGACCATGTTGCGCGCAGCAGCCAAAAATCATGCTGATGTAACCGTGATTGTTGATCCGGCTGATTACACTCGGGTGATTGAACAGATTCAATCGCAAGGTGGTACCGATGATCACACCCGTTTTGATCTGGCGCTGAAAACCTTTGAACACACAGCCCACTACGATGGTGCTATCGCCAATTATCTGGGCACTATTCAGGCTGATAAAAGCAAATCCGCATTCCCACGCACATTTAACAGTCAGTTCCAGCTCAAACAGGCGATGCGTTATGGTGAAAACCCGCATCAAAAAGCCGCTTTTTATGTTGAAAAACAGGCTGAGACTGGTTCAATCGGTGCTGCTATTCAGCTGCAAGGCAAAGAATTGTCCTATAACAATATTGCTGATACCGATGCCGCCTTGGAATGTGTCAAAATCTTTAAAAATAAATCGGCCTGTGTGATTGTTAAACATGCCAATCCCTGCGGTGTTGCTACTGCAGATGATTTGCTGACAGCTTATGATCTGGCCTATCAAACCGATCCCACCTCTGCGTTTGGCGGTATTATTGCCTTTAACCGTGAGCTGGATGGCAAAACAGCACAAGCCATTATTGACCGTCAGTTTGTTGAAGTGATTATCGCCCCAAAAATCAGCGATGCTGCCAAAGCCGTGGTTGCCGGTAAAGCCAATGTGCGTTTGCTGTGCAGTGGCGATTTCCCATCCACTCCGACCACTGATTTTGATTTCAAACGTGTGACAGGTGGATTACTGGTGCAGGACCGTGATATTCAGATTGTCACTGAGGCTGAATTAAAAGTTGTCACTAAACTGCAACCTACCCAAGAACAACTGGCTGATCTGATGTTTGCCTGGCGAGTGGCTAAATTTGTGAAATCCAACGCGATTGTTTATGCCAAAAACCAGCAAACCGTTGGTATTGGTGCCGGTCAAATGAGCCGCGTAGTCAGCAGCCGTATTGCAGGTATTAAAGCTAATGATGCTGGATTAACGGTTCCCGGTGCGGTAATGGCATCCGATGCCTTTTTCCCGTTCCGAGATGGACTTGATGCAGCTGCCGAAGCTGGAATCAGCGCGGTTATTCAACCTGGTGGTTCGATGCGTGATGATGAAGTCATTGCTGCAGCGGATGAGCATGGCATTGCGATGGTATTTACCGGCATGCGGCATTTCCGCCACTAAGTTTGAGTGACTTGTGGATCGCGCTCAGGCTCTACGTGTATTTCAGGCACATAACCGCGCCAGAATCAGCCGTTTAATAGAGTTAGCGCCGCCCAAGCAGGCGATGTTTTATCGTCTGCTGCCATTGTTGTTTCATATTAATCATAAACTGCTGCCGGGCTATGTCAGTGATGACTGCCCGGCAGGCATAATGGATTATCAGCCTGATAGTGAGGCACTGAACTGTGCCATCAGCCTAAATCGAAATTTCAGCCATCGACGTAAAGCCCTACGTCGTTATGCATTACGCGGCCTCTATCTAATTAATTCTTCAGGACAAATTCGCTACCCAGAGTCTGCCAGCTTTGATTTATGGTTGGTGCATCACGCGACATTAAAGTCAGAGCAACTAGAAATGTTGCAAAAAAAAGCGGAGACAATCTCCCAATGGGCAGCCAATCTGGGGATTCATTTACGCTATCGCTTATTAGACGAAACACAATGCCGGGCTGAGGCCATTTCCAGTTCAGAACGTGAACAGTTTTACCTGCAGGGACTTTGTATCGCTGGTAGTGCTCCACTTTGGTGGCTAATTACCACTGAAGAACAAAAAACTTATGCGCAAATTGCTGAACGTTTATTGTCTCAAAGAGGCTTAACCCAGATCAGTTTGCTGGACTTTGGTTTTGACCAAGCAGCTGAAGCAACTTCTTTATTCAATGAAGCCAGCAAAGCACTGACTAAAGGCATTCAAGGTGATATCACGGCCTTGCTGGATTTAGTGTTTCTGCAACGCCAATTATCGCTGTTCCCAGATACTATTCATTTATCCGAACGCTATAAACAACAGGTGGAGCAATCTGAAACGGACAGTATGTTGGTTGAACCCGCCAGCTTAAAGCTCGCTGAAATAGAACAGTTTGCCAATAGTGAAGAACTGCATCTCGCCCGGCAAGCTTATTACGCACTGTGTTCGGAGAGATTATCCCTTCAAGTTAAACATCCTCCGTTTGCCTGGCGGCGTTATAGTCTGCAAAAGCTTCAAGCTGATTGGAATTGGTCTGCTGAGACACTTAAAATTGAAGATAGCCGCATTAGTTGGAGCTACCCGCAACGCCAACAATGGTGGACATCTCTCACACCAGCATTACAACGGTTTATGGCAACTTTGCAGCTATTTGCCGATCAGCATTTGCCTGGTGGTGTGGATAAGCTCAATGATTTGCAGCAATTACTTGCCATCAGTCTAGACAATGAAGCATCCAGCATTGAACAATTGCCTATTGCTTTGCAGATGAATGAGGGGCCTGAACAGCTGTATCTATATCGATTCAGTGAGCAGGCCGAATGGAAGCTCAGCACTATTCCGCTCAACGATGCAAAACAAATTGGGCTGCAACAACACACCTCTTTGTTACATTTATTGGCTTGGGCCGTGCGTAACCATATCCTTACCTCACGAAGTTGGTTAAGGGTATCTGACCATAAAAATCAGATAAATATTAATCTAGTGCTGGAACTTACCCAGACCTTACTGAAATCTACTTTACCCTACCCTCAGTCAGAAATTACCAGCGAATTATTGCAACAACCGGCAAAAGCAGAACAGGTTATGTTGTTTGCCAATCTGCAAACGGCTGGTGTTGATACTCAACAGGCTGGTGCGGTGCAAATGGCCAGCCTGAATAACGATCCGTTAAGTTATACCTCCAGTAGACAAAATCTGGTGCAAAGTCTTGATCTGTTGATTTATAACAGTTGGGGAAAATGGCATCACTATCGATATGACGGCGACCATGCAGTGGTTGAAACACTAAGCCAGATTCTCAAGTGCCAGCCAACCACCCAACTCAGTAGCCATACTACATGTTGGTGTGCCACCGGCTTTTTTGGTCAAGCTATTAACACACGGTTATTGCGTTTATTTGAGGCGGTATTGACGCATTATCAGTATCACTCTCAACAAGGACGTTATCTGTTAATGCTGGGAGATCGTCTGTCTCAACTGCAATGGCATAACGGTCAAATACACATAAAACTGTTTGCTGCAGAAAAATCGCTGCACCAAGCTCTCGCCGAAGAACAAAAACTATATCTACCGACCCGCGTGGACAGCTATCTGGATACAGATAATTTGCTGAACGCTTTATTAATGTATCAACAACAACAAACCGTTAGCTTATTTGCCTATCGTTTGACAGAAACGACGCAGATTTATGTCGTGGATGAACTGGGCCGCTTACAACAATTTGTTTATCCTGCATTATCGGAGGCTCAGCTCCTCGCACAATTGAAATTATTTATTCGTAACAGCTTGGGTGATGTTGTTATGTACTGCAATTGTTATCAACTACTTAGGCAACAACAGCGCTGGCAGATCAATGCAACCCAACCCGCCCGCCCTAACTCAGCGACTTTCTCAGTTATCTGGCAAATTACCGGCGCTCAGCTGGCATTAAGCTTAAATGCACATACGGTAAAAACCGATCTCGGTGATCCGCAGTTAGTACCCATTTTGACCGAATTATTTCATCAAAACATAGGTCATAAACCTGCCTTTTATTTTATTGATAAGTTACAGTTCGTTCCTAAGGCACCCTACTCCAGTTTATTTTTCCTGAATCGAAAATACGAATTAGAGCAGCAGTTTAATCTTGTTAGACTTTAGATTTCGCCACAGCTCTTTTATGATGTGGAACCTGACCAACAATAAAGAATATGTATGATTAAAGTAGGAATTGTCGGCGGCACTGGTTATACCGGTGTTGAATTACTCCGGTTATTAGCAGTTCACCCACAAGTATCGTTGGAGGTTATCACCTCGCGCAGCGAAGCTGGAATGCCGGTGAGTGACATGTACCCCAATCTGCGTGGACATGTTGATTTGTGTTTCACCGTTCCTGATGACGATGCATTAGCCGCCTGTGATGTAGTGTTTTTTGCTACCCCCCACACAGTAGCTATGGCCACTGTGCCCGCTTTAATCGAACGTGGTGTACGGGTAATTGATTTGTCAGCTGACTTCAGGCTTAAGAATATCGAGTTGTGGGAGAAGTGGTATGCAACACCTCATACCTGCCCGCATTTGGCCGAGCTTGCTGTATATGGTCTGCCTGAACTTAATCGTGAACAAATCCGTGATGCACAATTAGTTGCTGTTGCTGGCTGTTACCCAACCGCTGTCCAGTTAGGTTATATGCCATTGCTGGAAGCTGGACTGATAGATCCGAAACATTTGATTGCCGATGCAAAATCAGGCGTCAGTGGTGCTGGACGCAAAGCCAGTTTCGGCACAATGTTGACCGAAACCAGTGAAAATATGAAAGCTTATGCCGTAGCAGGTCATCGTCATTTACCTGAAATTCGGCAAGGTTTGAATCAAATGAATGGCTCAGAAGTTGGCCTGACATTTGTGCCACATTTAACTCCAATGATTCGCGGCATTCATGCCACGCTATACAGCCAGCTGCAAAAATCAACTGATTTACAAAGCTTGTTCGAACAACGTTTTGCTGATGAACCGTTTGTGGATGTGATGCCAGCAGGTTCTCATCCGGAAACCCGTAGTGTCCGTGGCGCTAATGTTTGCCGAATTGCCGTACATCAACCAGAAAATGCTGATACTGTTGTGGTTTTATCAGTAATTGATAATTTGGTGAAAGGCGCATCAGGTCAGGCGATACAAAATATGAATATCATGTTCGGTCTTGATGAACGTTTAGGCATTAATCACATTGCGACACTTCCCTAATGACGTCACCATTGGATAATTATGTTATTCAACCAAAGCGCACTCGACGTTTTATCTTGTGGATAGTTTTTGCCGTCGTTGTCACAGGGTTACTTCAATGGTATTGGTTTAATCATGACAGCGGCGAAAAGGCGCGTTTGATTGAGCATAATAAACAGATGACGGAACAAGTTGCTTCATTGAAAACGCAACTTATGCAACAAACTGAATCCTCCCAGAGCATGCAACAACTGCAAGCCATGCATCAAGCAACGGTGCAGCAATTGCAAAATCGGCTTGAACAATTGCAAAAGAACGTGATCGAGCTGGACAAAGAACTGCTTTTTTATCAAAACATCACTCAAGGCAATAGTACCAGTGAACTGCAAATACGCGATTTACAGATCCGCCCAGATCCAGAAAACCCGACGCAGTTGCGCTATCGTTTAGCCATAACCCAAGGTAAAAATCTTAGCGAACCTATCACTGGTGAGGCCATTATCAGACTCCAAAACGTTGAAGGCGAAGGTGAGAAAGCGAAAGCCATTGATCTTAACGTCATCGAACACCCACTTAACCTTCGTCATGTACAAGTTATTGAGGGCATATTTAATATGAATGAATTAAAAACGCCTCAGCAAATCAACGTTAGTTTGCGCCAAAAAGACAAAACCCTTGTTTCACGCACCTTTGATTGGCAAACAGATTCGCCCATCGACCAATGAGGTAATTCATGTTCAGTAGTAAAAAGCAAACACGCCGTAAAGCCGCCCGAATAGATACATTAATTGGTGAAAACACCCATATTAAAGGGGATATTCATTTCAGTGGTGGATTACGTATTGATGGTGTTATTACCGGGAATATTACAGCGGATGAAGGCGAACCAGCCTTGTTGACCTTAAGTGAAAAAGGCCGCATAGAAGGTGAGGTTCGAGTACCTTTTCAACTTATAAACGGTGATGTGAAGGGTAACCTTTATGCTACTGAACACATCGAACTTGCCGATAAAGCCAGTATCCGTGGTAACGTTTTTTACAAATTTTTAGAGATGGCAATGGGCAGTGAAGTGAACGGCCAATTAATTCATGTTGGCGAAGCAGAAGAGTCAAATCTTAACCTTGATCATTCCCAATCTGACCCCAACTTAAATATTGAACAACAGTCATAATTCTTGACTATTTTAGTCAGAATTGGATAATAAATGAACAATCTTAGATATTTACGGAGTTAATCATGACCAGCGAAATGCCAAGTCCAGTTCTGTTTACCGATTCGGCGGCGTCAAAAGTCAGTGAACTGATTGCGGAAGAAGGCAATGACCAACTGAAACTGCGCGTATTTATTACAGGCGGTGGTTGCTCCGGATTCCAATATGGTTTTACTTTTGAAGAAGAAGTTAGCGAAGGTGACACCGAAGTTGAAAAATCGGGTGTGACATTGTTGATCGATCCCGCCAGCTACCAATATTTGGTAGGCGCTGAAATTGACTATACCGATGGTGTTGAAGGCTCACAATTTGTGATTCGTAATCCAAATGCCACTACAACATGTGGTTGTGGTTCATCTTTCTCGCCATAGTTCTCACACTTAAAATAGTGCAAAGAAACCACTTTCCCGCGATGCGGTAGAGTGGTTTTTTTATGCTCGTTTGAAATGCACAGCAGGATAAATAAGCTGTAAAACGTTTAAATAAGGACTTTAGAGCATGTTATCCAAATGGCAATGGTTTCTCTCTCAACTCACACGCACTCTGTGGATCCGCGCTTCATTTTTTGCCCTGCTTGCCGTTGTGACAGCACTCATTGCTATTCCAGCCCAACATATGATCGACAACCCGTTTCCATTTAGTGTCGGCTCTGATTCAGTCGGTCAGATTTTGGATATTCTGGCCTCCAGCATGTTGGCAGTAACGACATTTTCATTAAGTGTAATGGTCGCGGCTTACACGGCAGCAAGTAGCAGTGTGACGCCACGTGCCACTAAATTAGTTCAACAAGATACAACCACACAAAATGTTTTAGCCACATTCATTGGCTCATTTTTATACAGTTTAGTTGGCATTGTGGCTTTAAGTACCGATCAATATGGAGAAAATGGCCGCTTAATTTTATTTGTCGTCACTATCGGTGTGATTATTTTAATTGTCATTACTATTTTGCGGTGGATTGAACACCTCTCTCAACTCGGACGAGTAGGTGAAACCACTGAGCGAGTTGAAAATGCTGCAGCCGAGACCATCCTGCAACGCATTAAGAACCCAACACTGGGGGCTAACGAGCTTGTTGAGAAAGATGTCATTCCTGATAATGCCGAAGCGATTTTCGGTAAGAGCATCGGCTATGTTCAACATATTGATATTGGTGCATTGAATGCTTGTGCCGAAAAATATCAGGCTGAAATTGCTGTGCTGGCATTACCTGGAGAATTTGTTCATCCGGCAAAACCGATCGCCTGGATAAATCTGCATGCTAAGGATGAAATCGTTGCGAGTATTTGCTCTGCGATTACTTTAGGTAATGAACGTTCGTTTGATCAAGATCCACGCTTTGGTTTATCCGTTTTAGCAGAAATTGCCTCCAGAGCGCTGTCACCAGCCGTCAATGATCCCGGTACGGCGATTGATGTCATTAACCGTGGGCTGCGAATCTTAATTCCTTGGAAAGACTACAAATCTACCATTAACGATGAGCAAATAATTTATCCCCATGTGTTAGTTCCAGCATTAAATCTTGCTGATTTGTTTGATGATATTTTTATGCCCATAGAACGTGATGGTGTCAATATGATCGAGGTGCAACTTCGTTTACAAAAAGCGTTGGCTTCGCTTGCTCAAGTTGCCCCAAATATTTTTGGCCAAGATGTTTCACGTCATTTGCAGCTTATGAAACAACGCACGTCTCAGTCATCGTTAATTGAGGCAGATAAACAGCGGTTACAACTTATTTATGATGAGCTAATCTAATATTTACCCAATTAACAGTCTCCATATCTCAATAACTTTTTGGCTTTTGTTAACTTTACCTTAACCTAGGACAAGTATATTATGAATGAACGTTCATTCATAAAAGCGTCTTATGTCTCCAGCGAAACCCTCCATCGATAAACGGGAAATTATTTTTTCCGCCACGATAAAGCTACTGGCCAAATATGGATTCCATGGATTTTCCATTAAACAACTCGCTGAAGAGGCCGGGGTTGCTGCCGGTACGATTTATCTTTATTTCAAAGATCGTGATGAGCTTATTCGAGAGTTAAACACCCAAATAATTGATGACTTCATTAAAGCAACGCTTGACGGTCATGATCCAGAGCAATCCATCAAACATCAATATCGCCGTATGTGTTGCAATCTCTGGCATTTTTGTATTGAAAACCCCTGCATTACCCATAGCAAAGCGCAATTTGATCACCTTCCACCGGATATATTACGCAGCCAACGTAGTCATGCATGGGTTGGCCTTCAACCGGTTAAGAATTTGTTTGAGCAGGGACGTAATACAAAACAAATCAAAAATTTATCTGACGATATCTTAATCAGTTTAAGTTTCGAACCTTACTTGTTTCTTTCTCGTCAGCATTTATTGGGTCTTATCCAAGTCAACGACGAGACACTTACACATATCATTGATGCTAGTTGGGACGCTATTGCTTGTTCAACAGCAACTCACGGAAAACACAATCAGGAGTAACAAATGCTGCGCCATTTTTTAACTTATAAAACACTGATGTGGATGAGTATCGTAGCGCTCAGTTTAACGGCATGCCAATCACCAAGTTCCGATGAAGCTCAACAAAACAGCACACCGCCGCCAGCGGCTAAAGTAGATGTTCTGACCTTAATTCCTCAAACAGTTACCGTTATTACTGAATTACCTGCGCGCACCGTAGCATTTCGACAAGCAGAAGTGCGCCCACAGGTTAATGGCATCATCGAAAAGCGTCTGTTCGAAGAAGGGGCGGAAGTTAAAGCAGGTCAACAGCTTTATCAAATAGATGAGGCGCCATTTCAAGCGGCATTACAAATGGCTAAAGCCGAATTAGCCCGAGCTGAGGCAAATATCAAATCCACTAAAGCACGTGCCGATCGCTTTGAGGGGTTAATCAATAATAAAGCCATCAGTCAGCAAGATTATGATGATGCCTTAGCATCATACTTACAGGCGCAAGCCGAAGTTGCTGTAGCTCAGGCAAATATTAAAACAGCTGAAATAAATTTACGTTATACCAAAGTAGATGCGCCGATTGAGGGTCGTATTAGCCGGTCAAATATTACCGAAGGCGCACTGGTCACCGCTCAACAAGATAATGCGTTGGCTACGATTACCCAAATTGACCCAATTTACGTCGACATTTCTCAAGCGTCAAAAGAAATCTTGAGATTACGCCGGCAATTAATGTCGGGGAAAATTACTGAGGGAGATGCTGCTCAAGTCACATTAAAGTTGGAAGATGGATCGACTTATCAACATAAAGGTGAACTGCAATTCTCCGAAGTAAATGTAAATGCAGATACTGGAAGCCTGGTGATGAGAGCCAAATTTCCTAACCCAGAGGGCCTGCTTTTACCTGGCATGTATGTAAAAACTGAAATCAATGAAGGAACAATGCAAGATGCGATTTTGGTGCCGCATAAAGCCGTCATGTTTTCACGTGAAGGTAACGCAAATGTCATGTTGGTCAATAGTGAAAATAAAGTTGAGCAACGCCTTATCGAAGTGAAGCAATCGATTGGACATAACTGGTTGGTGTATGAAGGTCTCTCAGGCGGAGAAAAAGTGATTGTAGAAGGTTTGCAGAAAATTGGCGTAGACGCTCCTGTAGAAATCGAAGTCGATACTGAGTCCACTAGTCTGGAAACTAAGGAGTAATCATGGCGCGCTTTTTTATTGATCGCCCTATTTTTGCTTGGGTTATTGCGATCTTAATCATGCTGGCCGGTTTGCTGTCGATTTTCCAGTTACCGATTGCACAATACCCAGGTATCGCCCCTACTGCCATTGAAATTCGCACAACTTATCCAGGTGCTTCGGCCAAAGTAGTGGAGGATTCGGTGATTCAGGTTATCGAGCAAAACCTCACCGGTTTGGATGACTTGCAATATATCAGCTCCACCAGTGATTCCAGTGGCGTTGGACAAATAACAGTAACCTTCCAAGCCGATACTGATCCCGATATTGCACAGGTTCAAGTACAAAATAAACTGCAAGCAGCCATGCCTTTGCTGCCTCAGGAAGTACAACAACAAGGACTTGAGATCACTAAATCCAGTACAGGTTTTTTGATGGTGTTGGGGTTTGTTTCAAATAACGGAAAAATGGATCGATATGATATCGCCGATTATGTCGCGGCCAATATCCAAGACCCAGTGAGCCGAGTAAACGGTGTCGGGCAAATCAATCTCTTTGGTTCGCAATATGCGATGCGAATTTGGCTAAATGCCAATAGTCTGGCCAATTACAAATTAACCACCGCTGATGTCGTCACGGCTATTCGTGAGCAAAACGTGCAAATTGCCGCGGGCGAAATTGGTGGAACACCAGCCGTCGAAGGGCAACAAATTGCTGCCAGTATTGTGGTCGAAACGCGGATGGAAACCATCGGCGAATTTGAAAACATTCTACTGCGAGTCAATCAGGACGGCTCCGAAGTCCGTATTAAAGATGTTGCTGACGTGTCGTTAGGTGGTGAAAATTTTCAGTTTGAAACCGAATACAATAAACAATCTGCTGCCGGACTTGGGATCACCTTGGCTTCGGGTGCAAATGCACTTGAAACTGCTCAGATGATCCGTGATCGCATTGCCGAACTCGAGCCTTTCTTTCCAGAGGGCTTAGAAGTCACTTACCCTTATGACACCACGCCTTTTGTCAAAATATCTATCGAAGGCGTCGTAAAAACACTGGTTGAAGCGATGATTCTGGTGTTTCTGGTGATGTATCTGTTCTTACAGAATTTTCGTGCCACGCTGATCCCGACCATTGCGGTACCGGTAGTAATTTTGGGTACCTTCGGCATTCTGTTTGCGTTTGGTTTCTCCATCAATATGTTGACCATGTTTGCCATGGTGCTGGCGATCGGTCTATTAGTGGATGATGCCATCGTTGTGGTGGAAAACGTAGAACGGGTTATTCATGAGGAAGGCTTGCCTCCCAAAGAAGCCACCCGAAAATCTATGGACCAAATTACCGGCGCGCTTGTCGGGATTGTGTTGACCGTTTCCGCTGTGTTTATACCCATGGCCTTTTTCCCAGGTTCGACCGGCGTAATTTATCGACAATTCTCCATCACCGTGGTCTCGGCAATGGCGTTATCATTATTAATCGCCGTCACCCTGACACCAGCACTTTGTGCTTCATTACTGAAAGATGCCAAACACGATCCAGCGAATAAACGCGGCTTTTTTGGCTGGTTTAACCGCAGCTTTGAACGCACCAGTAAAGGCACTCAAAGTGCCGTCGGTTATTTAATTAAACGCTCATTACGCGTGATGCTGATTTATGTATTGATTTTGGGTGGTTTGGCCTATTTATTTACGCAATTGCCTTCTTCATTTTTCCCAGATGAAGATCAGGGTATTTTATTCACTGAAATGCAGTTACCCGTTAATGCTTCAAAAGAACGTTCGATTGAAGTGATGAATCGCATTGAAGATTATTACCTTGAACAAGAAGGTGATAATGTCGAATCGATTTTTTCTGTCATCGGTTATAGCTTTAGTGGTCGAGGCCAAAACAGTGGCCTGATTTTTGTGAACTTAAAAAGTTGGGATCAACGCACTGAACCTGAACAAAGTGCACAAGCCATTGCCAATCGTGCTTCTGGTTATTTCAGTCAGTTTAAAGATGCTGTCGCGTTTGCAATTGCCCCTCCCCCTATTCGCGAGTTGGGTAATGCCAGTGGTTTTAATATGATGCTGCAGGATTTAGGTGGACTCGGCCATGATGAATTGATTGAGGCCCGTGATACTTTGTTAATGCAAGCCAATCAAGATCATCGATTAAACCAAGTTCGACATAGTGGCTTGCAAGATCGTCCACAATTTAAGATTGATATTAACCATCAAAAAGCCATGTCTTTTGGGGTTTCTTTGGATGATATTAACAGCACATTTGGAACAGCATGGGGCTCCACCTACGTAAATGACTTCATTGATAAAGGTCGTGTCAAACGAGTTTACGTTCAAGGTGATGCACCATTTAGAATGATGCCTGAAAATGTAGGCGACTGGTATGTGCGTAATGATGTTGGAGATATGGTGCCATTATCGGCGATAAGTGATTCCCGATGGATATTTGGCTCACCACGTCTTGAACGCTACAACGGTGTTCCAGCGATGAATATTCAGGGGCAAGCTGCAGCTGGTCTAAGTTCCGGTGAGGCAATGGAAGCCATGGAAGAATTAGTCGCTCAATTGCCAGAGGGTTTTGGCTATGAATGGACAGCACTTTCTTTACAAGAACGTGCTTCCGGGGCACAGGCGCCTCTTTTGTATGCATTATCGATTTTAGTGGTGTTTCTATTCTTAGCTGCCTTATACGAAAGTTGGTCGGTTCCCTTTTCGGTCATGCTCGTTGTTCCACTTGGTGTGTTGGGAGCCGTGGCACTTGCATTAAGCAGAGAAATGTCTAACGACATTTATTTCCAAGTAGGATTGCTGACAACAATAGGCTTATCCGCTCGAAATGCCATTTTAATTGTCGAGTTTGCGAAGTCACTTTATGAAGACGGCATGTCGCTGACGGATGCAACACTGGAAGCAATCAGAATGCGGCTTCGTCCAATTGCCATGACAGCTTTGACTTTCATGCTTGGTGTCACACCGCTAATGTTGGCGAGTGGTGCAGGTAGTGGTGCGCAAAATGCTATTGGCACTGGTGTGTTTGGTGGCATGTTAGCAGCGACGACGCTGGCGATATTTTTTATCCCTGTATTCTTTGTAGTGATCTTTACATTGGCCCAAAAAATTACTGGTAAAACACCTGCCAAAGCGCAGGTTTCTCAAGGAGAAACGGCATGAATGCCAAATTAAAACTCATTTCTGTAATGACATTATCTGCAGTGCTAAGCGCTTGCTCAATGATTCCAGATTATCAACGTCCCGCTAATCCGGTGATGCTGGAAAACGCTGATTCGGCCGTTAATGCCTCATTGGCTGCTGATACAGGTTGGCAGGATTTTTATCAGGACAAACAACTACAGCAGCTCATTGCCCTGTCATTGGAAAATAATCGCAACCTTCGTGCGACTGTTTTGCAGGTTGAGCAATTACGAGCACAGTACAAAATCCAACGTGCAGAGCTCTTCCCAGCGGTTGATGGTACTGCCAGTGCTACGCGTCAACGAGTACCTGAAGGTCTTAGCTCAAGCAGTCAAACTATTGGTGGTGGCGGAATTTACGAAGAATACCAAGTTGGCGTTGGAATATCCTCTTGGGAAATAGACTTTTTCGGGCGGATCGACAGTTTGCGACAAGCCGCTCTGGAGCAATTTCTTGCGAGTGAGTCCAGTCGAAGAAGCATTCAATTGACATTAGTTTCCGAAGTAGCAGATGCCTGGTTCAGCTGGCAAGCAACCGTTGCCCAATTGGATTTTTCTAGCTCGACACGCAAAGCTCGTGAAGAAAGTTATGAACTTATTAATAAACGCTTTGAATCTGGTCTAGCTTCTGAACTTGCGTTGAGACAAGCGGAAACGGCATTGCATGAAGCCCGCATTGCCGAGTCCAGCTTTCAGCAACAAGCCAATCAAAACTTTACCGCACTTGAGTTATTGGTCGGCCAAACCTTGGATCGTCAACAATGGCAAGCGGATTGGGATGATGATGGGGAGTTGCTGCAAGACTTACCGGTGAATCTCTCGTCAGAAGTGTTACTGGCAAGACCAGATGTCATGCAGGCTGAACATCAGGTTAAGGCTGCATATGCCGATATCGGTGCAGCTAGGGCAGCATTTTTCCCGCGTATTAGCTTAACAACAGCCATTGGTATTGGCGGGTCTACACCTTCAGATCTAAGCAACTCTGGGAATCGTAGTTGGCAGATTTCCCCACAATTATCTTTACCTTTACTCGATTGGGGTGTGAATGATGCCAATCTTGATGTGGCTGAATTGCAAAAAGATATCAATATCGCTCGCTATCAAGAAACCATTCAGCAAGCTTTCAAAGAAGTGTTAGATGAAATGCAGGCGAGAGAAACGCTTGATGCTCAACTTAGCGCTCAACAGGATTTAACCAAAGCCACCAATCGCAGTCTAGAATTAGCCCAAATTCGTTATGATGCCGGTGTGGACAGTTATCTAGAAGTATTGGATGCACAGCGCAGTCACATTGATGCTCAGCTGGCCCAGATTGATACCCGTTTAGCCAGATTACGGAATCAATTGACACTCTATAAAGCTTTGGGTGGCGGTCTGAAAGCATATGCTGGTGAGGTAATCGAACCAGCTACACCATGAAAATAGTTGGTTTAACAGACCATTTATCGTTATGCTAGGACAGACTAAATTTTTATCTGACTAGCAAAGGAGCGACAAAATGGGTGTTGAAGTTGGTGGTCTGTTAGGCCTGATTTGGCTAATCATCATTATTTGGGCCATTTTGAAAGTGGCTAAGAGTGGTGCAGGTACTATGTCCAAAGTATTATGGATTTTAGTTTTACTGCTTTTCCCACTAATCGGCCTGATATTCTGGTTCCTTCTAGGGCCTAAAGGCTAGACCGCTATATCACCGTACAAACTGCAAGCAGTTTGTACGGTTTTTTTCTGCACCGGCCAGCCGGCATGCAATATGCCGATAATGTAAACATACTCATAGCCATTACATTGTCCGCATCAGGCTAAGGCCTTTCATTTTCATATTGCATGACCCACGTGATTCGTCTGAATCCAAAACGGAGTTTGATCATGCAAACTGAGTCCAAAATTCCATCTACTATCCTCGTTCCTGTGTTCGTACCCGCAGTTATTATCACGTTATTGTTAGTAATCGGCACAATTAGCAACCCAGAATTAGCTGGCGAGGCCTTTGCCGCCACGCTCAGTTATTTGACCAAAACCTTTGGTTGGTTTTATATGCTGGCAGTCGCTTTCTTTCTGGTTTTTATAGTGACGGTGGCGATCTCCAGTTGGGGAAAAACGAAACTAGGACCTGATCACGCCGAACCGCAATACAGTTTTCCTGCTTGGTTTGCGATGTTATTTTCAGCGGGTTACGGTATTGCCCTGTTGTTTTTTGGGGTGGCTGAACCGGTATTGCATTATGCATCACCACCACAAGGCGCCCCTGAAACCGTTGATGCGGCTAAGCAGGCTATGCAAATCGCCTTTTTCCACTGGGGCTTTCATATCTGGGCAATTTACGGATTAACCGGTCTGGTTCTGGCTTATTTTGCCTTTCGCCATGGTTTGCCGTTATCGATGCGGTCTGCACTTTATCCACTTATCGGCGAGCGAATTTATGGCCCCATTGGTCATACCGTGGACGTCATTGCCATTCTGGGCACTTTATTTGGTATTGCTACGACACTCGGGCTTTCTGTTGCACAGATAAACGCCGGGATGAATTATTTATGGCCCAGTATTCCAGTGAGCATATTTGTTCAGGTTGTCACCATAGCGGGTATTACTTTGCTTGCTATTTTTTCTGTGGTGGCCGGTCTTGATAAAGGCGTAAAACGCTTATCTATCCTCAATATGGTGTTGGCCGTATCGTTGATGCTGTTTGTATTTATTGCCGGTCCAAGCATAATTATTTTAGAAACTTTTTTACAAAATACCGGCAGTTATCTGAACAATATTGTTGAACGAACCTTTAATTTGCAGGCTTATACACGCAGTGACTGGATCGGCAACTGGACCTTGTTTATCTTTGGCTGGACCATCGCATGGGCACCGTTTGTCGGGCTATTCATTGCCAAGATTAGCCGTGGCCGGACCATTCGTCAGTTTGTGTTCGGAGTGCTATTGGTACCTACGATATTTACTTTTATCTGGTTCTCTATTTTTGGTGATACCGCCCTTAACATGATTATGAACCAGGGCTATACGGCGCTGATTACCGAAGTGCAAAACGACACTGCCATAGCGTTGTTCAAGCTTTATGAGCGTTTGCCTCTAACCTCGATAGTGTCGTTTATCACTGTGATTTTGATCATGACGTTCTTTGTTACCTCCTCTGACTCGGGGTCACTGGTAATTGATTCATTAGCTTCGGGAGGCGCCAGCGTAACGCCAGTATGGCAACGGGTTTTCTGGGCAACTTTAGAAGGACTGGTAGCGGCAGCGTTATTAATTGCCGGAGGCTTAAGTGCCTTGCAAACCATGAGCATTACCAGTGCATTGCCGTTTGCCATCATTATGGTGCTGGCAGCCATTGGTATGTGGCGGGCCCTAGCCATTGAAGGCCATCGTGAGGCGAGTTTGTCAGCTTATATGCATAGCTCACAACATAGTCCCGGTAATTGGAAAAAACGCTTAGCTGGATTAATTCATTATCCGGATTATCAGCAGGTGGCTGAGTTTATTAAAACGACAGCTCATCCGGCAATGCAGAATGTTGAGTCGGTTTTACGTGAGAAAGGCTGGCCAGTAAATGTGTTTTTTGATGATACCCAGCATCGTGCCTATATTGAGGTTGTTCGTGATGAAGAGCTGGATTTCATCTATGAAATCCGTATGCGTGGCTATGCTATGCCGACATTTGCCTACCCGCAGATGTCAAGCAGTGAAGATGGTGACAAACGTTATTACCGCGCCGAAGTGTTTATGCGAAGAGGTGGCGCTGCTTATGATGTGTTTAACTGCGATCAGCAGGAAGTCATTGATGACATTCTGAATCAATTCGAAAAATACCTGCATTTTATTCATATCTCACCCGGTATCTTGCCTTGGAAAATGCAAGAGCATGATGAGATGCTTAATGACAAAGGTGAACTGAATGATGAACGGTTAAAGTCTTGATTAGACAAAAGTTACTCACTCTGGCTGACAGCAATGTTGCGCTGGAGTGAGTTCTACATATTCAGGTCATAACGAAATCCCACCAAAAACAATTTTCCGCCGCTAATATTGGCATCAAAACCATCAAGTCCCGCTTGTTTAGCAGTGATAGCGGCGGTTTCCTGCTCTTGATAAAACTCAGCAAACAGTCTTAAGTCCTGATTGATTCGATGATCGATACCTAAATGAATGACTGCTTCGCCATAAGCTTCAACATTGGCCAGCATTATTTTGTAGGTATTCTTATCCTGATAATAAGCACTGTATAAATTAATAGCTTGCGCCCTATCACCATAAAAACTGTTGGGGTTATCGGTATCAGTAATTTCGTATTTAACCGCCCAAGACCATGCTCCTTTCGCATGAGACAATGTCATGCCATAAATCCTATCCTGGTAACCATCGGTATTTCCACGGTCGTCCATTCCAATGGCAAGGCGTGTCTTATCAGCTAATTGATAACTAGCTACCGCTTGAATACGACGGTCATCAATCCTGGAAGGTGAACGGATATTGCCATCACGTGTGGAATAAGAACCGCCAAAGCTTAGCCCTCGCCAAACCGGGCTTTCATACGCAAGCGTTTCTTTCACGCGAAAGGTGGTGTAGGTTGCAAACCCGCTGTAAAAGCTACTGAATTGATCTACTGGAAAGGTAATGGCGTTGTAATAAGGCATCCACTGCTGCCCCCCCGTGATAGTACCGATATCGCTGGTGAGACCTATTAAACCTACACGAACAGTTTCTGCGTTAGTGCGTCCGACTCCACCCTGATCGTAAGAATCACGAAAACGAAAATTGGCAATATCAAAAGGCAATTCCAACTGAGTAAATAAAGATGTGTCCTCAGAAAACTCATATGCGGCATTAAAACCGACACGTGAATAGGCATCACGTAAACCACGATAAGCAGACATCGCTTGCTCGTTATCAGTATTCACCGCTTCTGCTTGCATGCGGATTGAACTGTAGATGTTATAACTGAACGCGGATTCATCGCTATATGCCCCTGCACTTACCGCAAGATTCAGCCACAAAATCTTAGTGGCGCATCTCATAATTCACTCCTTTGCTTTTTACTAACCTAACAGAGGTGTGGCAAACGAGAGTAGCAAAATATCCAAGGCGTATTAAAAATAAAAAACCCGGTGTACTTTGCAGCAACACCGGGAAAGGGCAAACAAACAATAAATCGGGGAGCGTTTTATACCATTTATGTATTAATTCACGATGTTAATTCTTTCTTAACCGCGGCTTGTTTAAGCTAAACACACTAAAAAGTACACCAACGTTTCAATGGTGGTGGAGATCCATTTAATTCTTTACAATGCTCTTCACTAGATGCAAATGATATTGCTTATTATTTGTATTGGAAAGCATTTAATCATCAACATCAAGTTGCAAAAATCTGAACGGGATTATTATGAAAAATCGTGCAGTTTTGCCAGATATGAAAGCGGTTGTCGCCTTTGTAGAGATCATTCGATCTGGTAGTTTGACTTTTACCGCGGAACAACTGGATATTCCAAAATCAACCTTGAGTAGACGTATTACCCAACTTGAAGATCGTGTAGGTCAAAAATTACTGCGCCGCGAATCTAACCGGCTCATCCCCACACAGGCTGGTCAGTTATTTGCAGATTATTGTCAGCAATTTATCGACCTCGCCCAACAAAGTCAGCTGGCATTAGATGCTCTGCAAATGGAAGTTAGTGGAGAGCTTAACTTCACTTTTCATAATGCATTCAGTTGTTCTTGGCTTAGCGATAAAGTAGAAATGTTGATGGCTGAACATCCCAAGCTGCATCTCAAAATGCGAACCGGCTTTAATCTACCTCAGGCAACTGTAGGAGAATCTGTCACCTTGTGGCTGGGCAACATCAATGAAAATGGTTTACGTCAGGAGTGTCTGGGACACCTCAGCCAAGGAATTTATGCTAGTCCTGACTATCTCCAACACGCTGCTGAAATCAATCATCCTCGTCAGCTGATTGAGCATGAATGGGTTGATACCTTAGAGCAATCTAATGAGGAAATTTCACTTAAAAATCCTCAGGAAAAAACATTTAAATTACCCGCCAGACCATCCCGTATGTCAGCAGATCAATTTGTGATGCAGGCTGATGCAATTGCTCGTGGCAAAGGCTTAGGTTTTTACCCAAACTGGCTGGCTGAATTAAAACTAAAAAATACTTCTCAGGTTTTACATCGATGCTTACCAGAATGGAATGGACCCGCCTTACCTATCTGTTTGGTGTTTCCATAT
>NZ_JBLWYR010000011.1:0-105618 GCF_048266885.1 Methylophaga sp. | reverse complement strand
TTTAATTCACGAATATTGGCTGAACCGTTGATTAGATAACTGCCATCACTTTGGGGATGAATTTCTTTTTCATCATCAATGGTATTAGCAGTAAATTCACCAACAATTTCTCTGAAAATATCTTCCAGCGTAATCAAACCGAGCAAATCACCATACTCATCTACCACCAAACCGGTACGTCGCAATTTACGTTGGAATTGAATAAGCTGTGTGTTAAGCGGAGTGTCTTCTGGAACGAAATAGGCTTCCTTAACAATACTCTCAAAGGTCTGTAGATTCAGATTGTCCTGAGTCATCAGATTCAAGGCTTTACGGACATGCAAAATGCCAACGATATTATCCATACTGTCACGATAGACGGGCAGTCTGGTGTATCCGCAATGTGAAAGCTGTTTTACGATATCCGCAAACGGCTGATTGATATCAATGCCTTCTATTTCATTGCGCGGTACCATCACATCATTCACAGTTACCTGTTCTAAATCCAAAATACTCATCAACATATCTTTGTGACGGTTTGGGATCATGCTACCGGCTTCCATCAGTGCTACCCTTAACTCTTCGATATTAATAGCCGTAGAAGTCGCATCTTCACGAGAAACACCAAATAAACCCAGCAATCGATTGGTGATAATACTGGTAAACCACACTAGCGGATAGAGAATGAATAGCAGTGGCTTTAAAACGAAACTAGCCGGATAGGCAACGCGTTCAGGATGCAGGGCAGCTAATGTTTTCGGGGTGACTTCAGCGAATAATAATATGACCAGAGTCAGGGTAAAGGTCGCCACCACAATACCATTCTCGCCTAGCAGCTTAATCCCGATAACTGTTGCAATCGCTGAGGCAAAAATATTCACAAAATTGTTGCCTAGCAGGATCAGACCAATCAAACGATCTGGTCTAGCAAGTAAACTGCTGGCAATGATTGCGCCACGGTGACCTTGGGATGCAAGATGTTTTAAACGATAGCGATTTAACGACATCAAAGCTGTTTCTGAGCTGGAAAAAAACGCCGATAAAACCAATAAACCAAACAGGATCAGAAACAGCGCAATTAAAGAGGTATTTTCCATCAAATTAACTTTGTATTAAAAATTCAAGGACTAGCTTGCTACCGACGTATGCCAGCAATAAAAAACCAAACCCGGATAAAGTCCACTTAACTGCTGTCTGGCTACGCCAACCGTATTGCATGCGTCCCCATAACAAGCCAGCAAAAACCAACCAGGCAATAACCGACAAGACCGTTTTGTGGACAACATGCTGGTCAATAAAATCATCTACAAAAACAAAACCGGTGATTAAGCCCAAGGTTAATAAAATAAAGCCAGCATTAAGCAGTTGAAATAACGCTTTTTCCATTGTTTGGAGTGGTGGCAATTTGCGCAATAAGCCACCGGCATTTTTGTGGCGTAATTGTTTTTCCTGAATTGCCAAAATAATTGATTGCATGGCCGCAAGTGCCAGTAGGGCATAAGCCGTAAGAGACAATAAGATATGCCACTCTAAAGCGGGATCGCTAAGTGTTTGTTGGTTACCGGGCGCTTCCACCCTAAACATCAGACATAATGCAACTAACGGATAAACGACTATTCCAGGATGGGCTATTGGAGAACGCATTCCCGCTAACATGGCAATGAAAGCCATTAACCAAGCAGCGATGGATAACATGCTCATTAGGCTGAGATCCCAACCTTGAGCAAATTTCATTGTGAAATAAATATCTGCAGCATGAAATAACAATGCCAATGTGGTCAATATACCAATCGGTAATGCAAGTTTATTCGCGTTATGATCGCGTTTGACAAAGTCACGGATCAAAATAACGCTGCTACTTAAATACAGTAAGAAGGCTAATGCGTTGGCAATGGCCATGAGGGGAAATCCTTAAGTTCCAATAGTGTTTATCCAGTTAAAAGCGGGTTTATCATAAATGATAAGCTGCTTCGCCGGATATCATATCAGTTATAATGCAATATCTAGAGTCTGTTTAAATTTCCTACACTTCTGAAAAATAAACAGACCCTAATACAAATAGTACTGATTTTTCAGTAACGAACCGATGCAGGATACATTATGTTTGACAGCCTAAGTGACAGACTCGCCGGTAGCCTCAAAAAACTGCGTGGCCAAGGTCGAATCACCGAAGACAATATAAAAGAAACGTTACGTGAAGTACGTATGGCTTTGCTTGAAGCTGACGTTGCTTTACCTGTAGTTCGCGATTTTATCGAAAAGGTAAAAGAGCGCGCAATGGGTCAGGACGTAATGCGCAGCCTCAGTCCAGGCCAAGTTTTCGTTAAAATAGTCAATGACGAATTGGTCGCTGTAATGGGCGATGAGGATAATAGCCTTAATCTGAACAGTCAGCCGCCAGTAGTCATTCTTATGGCAGGTTTACAAGGCGCGGGTAAAACCACCAGTGTAGCGAAGCTGGCACGATTCCTAAAAGAGCGCCATAAAAAATCCGTGATGGTTGCCAGTGCTGACGTCTATCGTCCAGCGGCGATCGAACAGCTCAAAACATTAGCGACGGATGTTGAAGCGAAGTTTTTCCCCAGTGATGCTAGCCAAGATCCTGTTGCAATCGCCCAAGCTGCTGTAGCGCAAGCCAAGCTTGAATATGTCGATGTGGTGATTATTGATACGGCAGGTCGTCTGCATATTGATGATGACATGATGGGTGAAATCAAACGCATCCATGCAGCAATTAATCCAGTTGAAACCCTGTTTACAGTGGATAGCATGACTGGCCAGGATGCGGCCAATACTGCCAAAGCGTTTAACGAAGCGTTGCCACTGACCGGTGTGATTTTGACTAAAACAGATGGCGACGCGCGAGGCGGGGCAGCTTTATCCATTCGTCATATCACCGGTAAACCCATTAAATTTATGGGTGTGGGGGAAAAGACAACCGCATTGGAAGTGTTTCATCCAGATCGTGTGGTTTCCCGAATTTTGGGAATGGGTGATGTGCTTTCCCTGGTGGAAGATGCGCAGCGCAAGATGGATGCTGGTTCTGCTGAAAAACTGGCCAACAAGCTCAAAAAAGGCAAAGGCTTCGATTTCGAAGATTTCCGCGATCAATTGCAACAAATGAGCAAAATGGGTGGGCTTACTTCGTTGATGGATAAATTGCCCGGCATGGGGCAACTTCCAGATTCAGTTAAGAACCAAGCGAATGATAAAGAGCTGGTTAAAATGGAAGCAATGATTAATTCGATGACTCCTAAAGAGCGACGTCGTCCTGAATTAATAAAAGGTTCGAGAAAAAAACGTATCGCAACTGGCTCAGGAACACAGATCCAAGATGTAAATCGCTTACTGAAACAGTTCTCTCAAATGCAAAAAATGATGAAAAAAATGGGCCAGAAAGGTGGCATGGCTAAAATGATGCGTGGCCTTGGTGGAAAGCTCCCAATGGGCGGCGGTGGCATGCCATTTTAGGACAATCGCATTTACAGCTTTGCAAAGCTTAGATAAGTGCGTAAAATAACTCTATTTTTCCATCCAGATTTTCAACGGGTAGGTTTATGGTAACAATTAGAATGACTCGCGGCGGCGCTAAAAAGCGTCCTTTCTACGGCATTGTCGTAACAGATTCACGCAGCAAACGTGATGGTCGTTATATCGAGCGCGTTGGTTTTTTCAACCCAATCGCTAAAGGCCAAGAAGAAGAATTGCGCATTGATTTGGAACGTGTGAAACATTGGATCAGCCAAGGTGCACAAACTTCTGAGCGTGTAGCTCAGCTGATCAAACAAGCACAAAAAGCTGCTTAATTTCACTCCGGGAGTGTCGTGATGGCTGATGCCAGCGAATTTATCCCGGTAGGGAAGATATCAGGAGTTTTTGGCGTTAAGGGCTGGGTAAAAGTATTTTCTTTTACCGATCCTCGCGACAATATCCTTGAATATAAACCGCTTTACGTGCATCGCCATGGTGATTGGATTCCAATCGACGTTAATGGCGGCCAGTTGCAAGGTAAAGCAGTTGTTATGAGTCTGGAAAAGGTTACTGACCGTAATCAGGCCATGACATTAATCGGTTCAGAGCTGGCGATTAAACGGTCGCAGTTGCTTGAAACTGACGAAGATGAATATTACTGGGCTGATTTAGTTGGCCTGACAGTGATTAATACTGAAAATGAAAAACTGGGAATTGTTGATCACCTGTTAGAAACCGGTGCCAACGATGTTCTCGTAGTGAATGGAGCAGATGCGGAAACGCAATATCTGATTCCATTTGTATTAGAAAGAACCGTATTGAAGGTTGATCTGGAAAATAAACAGATTCAGGTTGATTGGCAAGCCGACTATCTTTGAACAATGAAATGCAGCTATCGGTAATTTCATTGTTTCCTGAGATGTTTGCTGCAGTAACAGAATATGGCGTAACAGGTCGGGCGGTAAAACAAGGCAAATTAAGCCTGAATTATCATAACCCAAGAGAATTTACGTCAGATAAACATCAGACCGTGGATGATCGCCCTTATGGTGGCGGCCCTGGGATGGTTATGAAAGTCAGTCCGCTGTTGGATGCAATTAAGGTTGCAAAACAACATTTAGGTGATGATGCAAAAGTCATTTATTTATCACCTCAGGGACAAAAGCTGAATCAGCATGCGTTAGGCCAAATGGCGAAACGTAAATCAATGATTCTGCTGGCTGGTCGCTACGAAGGTATTGATGAGCGATTAGTAGAACAAGAAATTGATGAGGAATGGTCGATTGGTGACTATGTTCTCAGCGGCGGTGAGCTGGCAGCCATGGTGATGATTGATGGTATTGCCCGTTTGTTGCCGGGGGTGTTGGGTGATGCTGAATCTGCAGAGCAGGATTCATTTATGAGTGGTCTTTTAGACCATCCGCATTACACTCGTCCGGAAGAGTTAAATGGCCAGACAGTGCCAGCCGTACTGTTAGGTGGGAATCATGAGGCAATACGTCAGTGGCGTCTCAAACAGTCCTTAGGACGAACATGGTTACGGCGACCTGATTTGTTGGAATTGATAACTTTAACAACAGAACAGGCTGCTTTATTGGAAGAATTTATTGCCGAGCGCGGGCAGGATTAGTTGGGAGCAAACAATGAGTAACATTATCGATCAGCTTAACGCTGAACAATTGAGAAGCGATATTCCGGATTTTTCTGCCGGTGACACAATTGTTGTCAAAGTTCGTATTAAAGAAGGTGAGCGTGAGCGTGAACAGGCTTTTGAAGGCATTGTTATCGCAAAACGTAACCGTGGTTTGCATTCAGCTTTCACTGTTCGCAAAATCTCTAACGGTGTTGGTGTAGAGCGTGTTTTTCAAGCGCACAGCCCGACTATCGCCAGTGTTGAGTTGAAACGTCGTGGTGATGTTCGCCGTGCGAAACTTTACTACCTGCGTGATTTGACTGGTAAAGCAGCACGTATTAAAGAAAAATTGTAATTATTACGGGTCGTCAGATCCGTTGAATTATAGAAGGGACAAAGTTGATTTCAGCTTTGTCCCTTTTTTTGTGGTTTGAAATTATTAATATGCGCAATAGTGAATCTTAAGCAATCCAATGACAAAGCCTAGCGATATACATCTGAGTCATCTACAAAGCTTTCTTGATTCCTTATGGCTTGAATCCGGGCTCAGTGATAATACGGTTACCGCTTATCAACATGATTTGGTGGCATTCTCCAGCTGGTTACAGCCATTGGGTGTGACATTAGTTAATGCCGAGCGTGAGCATATCCAGCGTTATCTGCAACAACGAATGCGTGATGGTAAAAAGGTGCGCAGCGACGCACGTTTGTTATCCAGTTTGCGTCGGTTTTATCGTTATCTTTGCCGTGAAAGTATTCGTGATTCCGATCCTACTGCGATGCTGGAATCTCCCAGACTTGGCAAATCACTTCCAGGTAGTTTATCTGAAGAAGATGTGATCAACCTGCTAGCCCAACCCGATACTGAAAGTGCTTTGGGCATGCGTGACAGAACGATGTTGGAAGTTTTGTATGCCACCGGGTTACGGGTATCTGAACTGGTGGCGTTAACCTTTGAACAACTCAATATGCGCCAGGGACTTATTCGCTGTATCGGTAAAGGAAATAAAGAACGACTGGTTCCCTTAGGTGAAACCGCGTTGGACTGGTTACAGCTTTATTTGCTGGAAAGCCGACCTCAGTTATTACAAGGCCAGCTGACAGATGATTTATTTCCAACTCGTCGTGGCCAATTAATGACCCGTCAGGCATTCTGGTACATCATCAAACGTTACGCCAAACTGGCACATATCGATAAACCACTGTCACCGCATACGTTACGCCATGCTTTTGCCACTCACTTGTTGAATCATGGTGCCGATTTGCGTGTGGTTCAGTTGTTACTGGGGCATGCCGATTTATCGACAACGCAAATTTACACCCATGTCGCTAAAGCCAGACTGCAACAGATGCATAACCAACATCATCCACGCGGGTGAGTTTTCAGCATCATGTGAGCTGATGTTAAACTGGCGAGTTAAAAATTAATTAGTTTGGGAGAAGCTAAATGCCCTCATTTGATATTGTTTCTGAAGTAGACAAGCATGAATTGACCAATGCGGTGGATCAAGCAAACCGTGAACTGGATAACCGCTTTGATTTTCGAGGAACCGAAGCCAAAGTCGAACAGTCAGACAAAACGCTTACAATGTTTGCCAATAGTGATTTCCAGTTAGATCAGTTGCTCGATATCCTCAGAATGAAATTGGTTAAACGCGGTATTGATATCAGTTGTCTCGAGCTTAAGGATTCAGTGGGCTATGGCAAGATGCGCAAACAGGATGTACTAGTTCGCGAAGGTATCGAAAAAGATTTATCGCGTACCATTGTTAAACTGATCAAAGAGAGCAAAATCAAAGTGCAGGCAGCAGTGCAGGGCGATAGTGTCAGAGTTACTGGCAAAAAACGTGATGATCTGCAACAGGTAATGGCGTTATTGAAAAGTCATGATTCGATTGATATGCCACTGCAATTCAACAACTTTAGAGATTAAGAGAATTATAAGAATGAATTTAAGCCGACTGGCATGGTTGCCATTATTGCTCTGCGTAGCTCTGGTACATGCAGATGAAATATCAGAATTGAAAGCCGAACTGCAGAAACAACTACCGGATATGCAATTGCAATCATTGACTCCTGTTGGTCAGACCGGTTTATACGAAGCCGTTATTGATGATCGCATTTATTACTTTACGGCAGACGGTCAGTATTTATTGCAAGGCGATATTCTGGCATTGGAGTCACGTGAGAATATTACCGAAGCCCGACGTTTGGAAGTGAAAAAAGGATTGCTGGATCGAATAAATGAAGATGAGATGATTATCTTCGCCGCGGAAAAACCAGAGTATGCCGTCACGGTGTTTACCGATGTTGATTGTGGATATTGCCGAGAATTACACCGTCAGGTGAAAGATTATAATGATTTAGGCATTACCATTCGTTATATGGCTTTTCCACGTGCCGGAGCTAAATCCGAATCAGCTAATAAATTAATAGAAGTCTGGTGTGCCAAGGATCAGCAGAAAGCCATGACGGACGCCAAAGCACAGCGTGAAGTGAATAAAACTTCTTTGTGTGAAGACAATCCAGTGGCTGAGCAGTTTGAAATTGGTGGTAAATTAGGTGTCCGGGGTACTCCGGCTATTTTCCTGGAAGATGGTCAAATGCTACCGGGGTATCTACCGCCCAAAAAACTTCGTGAAGTTCTGGATGAATATATCGGCTCACGTTAGTGAGAGATGCGTTTCTCCATGGGGCAAGCGTTGGTCAACTAAGCGAACAGCTTCCTGAGTGATTTCGATATAACTGGGCTCAGGATGCCAATCACCTAATACAATTCGGTAGCTAGGAATAGTTTGTATCGATTCCAGTTTATGGATTGCAGGTCGATGCGTATGGCCATGTAGCAAAAGATTAACTTTATGCTGCTTCATTTCCTGTCTTACCGCAGCAGGATTGACGTCCATAATCTGGGCTTGTTTATACTGCTTTTTCTGTTTGCTTTTGGCTTTGATTTTATCGGAAATGCGCTGGCGAATAGACAAGGGCATGGCCAGGAACAGTTTTTGTAACCAACGCTTACGCACGACTTTTCGGTAACGCTGATAACTCACATCATCGGTACACAAACTATCTCCATGCATCAGCAATACTGAATGACCATAAAGATTTACCACTACAGGGTCATCCAATAAAACCCCGCCAACCAGTCTGGCAAAATCATTCCCAAGCATAAAATCACGATTACCCTGCATCAGGTAGATTTTGCTACCTTGTTGCTGCTGATGCTGTAACGCATGAATGAAAGGCTCAAATTCTGGTGGGATCAAATCGTCACCCAGCCAAGTATTAAAAATATCACCCAAAATATAAAATGCATCAACAGCAGATTGCTTTGCAACAAAATCAGTTGCCAGCCGGATTAACTCCGGCTGATCTGGACTAAGATGTAAGTCTGATAAAAACAGAGTTTTCATTATGATGGAGGTGTTGAATTATTCGACTATAGTCGCTTTTTCAATCACTACTGCATCAGCCGGCACATCCTGATGACCTCCGCGCATAGTGGTATTTACTTTGCGAATGGCATCAACCACGTCCATTCCTTCAATGACTTCACCAAACACGGCATAACCCCAATCCTGCATGGTTTTACCACGGTAGTTCAAAAAGTCATTATCTTTAGTATTGATAAAAAACTGTGCTGTTGCAGAATGCGGGTCGCCGGTGCGTGCCATCGCGACAGTACCTTTTGTATTGCTTAAGCCGTTATCGGCTTCATTTTGAATTGGCGCTTCGGTTTTTTTCTGTTTAAAAGATTCATCAAATCCACCACCCTGGATCATGAAGTTTTCAATGACACGATGGAAAATGGTGCCATCATAAAAACCGGATTCAACATATTGAATAAAATTTTTGACCGTTTCAGGCGCTTTGTCAGCATTTAGAGCGATAACAATATCGCCGTGATTGGTACTGAGCTTCACTTTAGTTTGTGTGCTGCCACCTTCCGCCTGGGCAGCCAGAGAAAACGAAGCAAAAAACAGAGGGGCCAAATGGCGGTAGAGTATTTTCATAGTGGCTTACTTCCAAAATTGCAAAAAACCAACATGATAGTGCATCAAAGCAATTCAGGTGAAGACAATTAAAGACCTTTTCAGAGGCAGCGTAACGAAACAGCGCTGTTATCCGACGCTGCTGACAGCGTATAATGCGCGTTCACATTTAACTGTAAAAATTCAATATGTCAGAATCTGCCGTCAATCATAATTTTATACGTCCCATTATTCAGGAAGATATTGATTCTGGCAGGATCGCCGGAAAAGTGGTGACCCGTTTTCCCCCTGAGCCCAATGGTTATTTGCATATTGGACATGCCAAATCTATTTGCCTGAACTTTGGTTTGGCAAAGGAATTTGGCGGTGATTGTCATTTACGCTTTGATGACACCAATCCAGCCAAAGAAGAGCAGGAATACATTGAAGCCATCAAGGAAGATGTACAGTGGCTGGGGTTTCAGTGGGCGGGTGACGTGCGTTATGCATCAAGCTATTTTGAGCAGTTTTATGCTTGGGCTATTCATCTTATCAAGCAAGGCAAAGCCTATGTTTGTGATCTCACTGCTGAACAAGCCAGTGAATACCGTGGCTGGGCGACCAAGCCTGGCAAAGAATCGCCATTTCGTAATCGTAGCGTAGAAGAAAACCTAACGTTGCTCGAAAAAATGAAAAATGGCGATTTTGCTGAAGGTTTTTGTGTTTTGCGTGCAAAAATCGATATGGCTTCGCCCAATATGAACCTGCGTGACCCTATCCTTTATCGCATTCGTAAACAGTCGCATCACCAAACTGGTGATACATGGTGTATTTATCCCAGTTACGATTTTGCCCACGGGCAAGGCGATGCGATTGAAGGAGTTACCCACAGTATTTGTACGCTGGAATTTCAGGATCATCGGCCGTTGTATGAGTGGTTTATTGAAAATTTGCCCGTACCTTCTCAGCCTAAGCAGTACGAGTTTGGCCGTCTGAATATTAACTACACGGTGACCAGTAAGCGCAATTTGAAACAACTGGTCGATGAGCAAATCGTTGCTGGCTGGAATGACCCCAGAATGCCAACGATTTCAGGCATGAGACGGCGTGGATATACAGCCGAAGCTTTACGCGCTTTTTGTGACGGTCTGGCGGTAGCCAAAACTGATGGTATTGTTGATATTGCCCAACTGGAATTTGAAATCCGTAAAGATTTAAATGAAAACGCAGCGCGTGCCATGTGTGTGCTCAATCCTTTGAAAGTGACCATCACTAATGCTGCTGAAAGCGTGGAATGGCTGGAAGTCGCGAATCACCCGCAACAGGAATCCATGGGGCAGCGTTCATTGCCATTCACTAAAGAGCTCTTCATTGATGCTTCCGACTTTACCGAAGACACCAGTCTCAGCCGGAAAAAATTCAAGCGCCTGGTTATTGGCGATTATGTGCGGTTACGCGGTGCTTATGTCATTAAGGCTGATGAGGTCATCAAGGATAACAACGGTGACATTATTGAAGTGATTGCCTCGTTAGTGCCAGATACCGTCGGCCAAAATCCGCCAGCTGAAATGAAACCGCGCGGCGTTATTCACTGGGTTTCAGCCACTGAAGGCAAAAAAGTCGAGTTGCGGTTATACGACAGATTGTTTGTGGCGGAAGCACCGGGAAAAGCAACGGGTAACTATCTTGATGATGTTAACCCGGATTCGTTAAAGGTCATTAAAGCGATTGCTGAACCGGCCATTGTGAATTGTGAACCAGAAACAGTTTTTCAGTTTGAACGCGAAGGCTATTTTATCAGTGATCGCTATGATCATAGCATTGATAAACCGGTATTCAATCTGACCATTGACTTAAAAGATACTTCAGATAAATAAAAAATGTTAAAACTTTACAACACCCTATCCAAGCAGAAAGACGTCTTTAAACCCATCGAGCCAGGCAAAGTCAAAATGTATGTCTGTGGCATGACGGTTTACGACCTCTGTCATGTCGGCCATGCTCGGGTAATGGTGGTGTTTGATGTTGTCACACGTTACTTACGAGCCAGTGGCTACGAAGTGACCTATATCCGTAATATCACGGATATTGATGACAAAATCATCAAACGCGCTATGGAAAACGGCGAAACGATTCAGACCTTAACTGATCGCTACATCAATGAAATGCATGCCGATGCCGATGCCTTGGGTGTGTTGAGACCAGATCATGAGCCTCGCGCCACCGAAGCCATGCAGCCTATGCTGAATATGATTCAGACTTTGGTCGACAAAGGCCTGGCCTATGCCGCTGATAACGGCGATGTTTATTATGATGTTAGTGAATTTGCTGATTACGGCAAACTATCTGGCCGACAAATTGATGATTTGCGTGCCGGTGAACGTATTGCTGTTAATGAAGCGAAAACCGATCCTCTGGATTTTGTTTTATGGAAAGCGGCAAAGCCTGAGGAACCCTCCTGGGAGTCCCCATGGGGGCCAGGGCGTCCCGGTTGGCATATCGAATGTTCAGCCATGTCCGCTGATTGCCTCGGACATCATTTCGATATTCATGGCGGCGGTCAGGATCTGCAGTTCCCGCATCATGAAAATGAAATCGCCCAATCCGAAGGGGCACATGGTTGCCAGTATGTGAATTACTGGATGCATAATGGTTTTGTGCGGATTGATGACGAGAAAATGTCAAAATCGCTGGGTAATTTCTTTACCGTGCGTGAAGTATTGGCCAAGTATCCAGCCGAGGCTGTGCGCTATTTCATTTTAATGAGCCATTACCGCAGTCCATTAAATTACGCAGAAGATCAACTGGAACAGGCCAAAACAGCCTTAACCCGTTTTTATCATTCACTGCGTGATGTCACACCAAAAAAAGTGATATGGCGGGAGGATGCTGAGTTCGCGCCGCGTTTTGCTGAAGCGATGGATGATGACTTTAATACGGCCTTGGCATTATCAGTATTAGCAGACGTGCGTCAGGCATTGAACAAAGCCCGTGAAGAAAACGACGAGCAAAAATCAGCTTATCTTGCCGGATTATTATTAGCATTTGGTGAAGTACTTGGTTTGTTCCAGCAATCTGCTGAGGCTTTTCTTACCGGTGGCCAACAAGATGAAACCGGTAAAATCGAACAATTGATTGCCGATAGAAATGCAGCCCGTTCGGCAAAAGATTGGGGACGCGCAGATCAAGTTCGTGATGAACTGACGGCGATGGGAATTGTGCTGGAAGATGCTGCTGGTAAAACCAGCTGGCGTAAAATTTAATATTTGTCTCAGCTGCCTGCTAATGGTGGCTGAGACAATTTAATTTATGGCAATTTTCTCCTGATCTAAATCAACAATAGCGTCATTAATCTACTTCCTAGCTATACAAAGCGGTTTAGTGTGGGCATGATCGAATTTACATTAATGGATCGATTATGCCCAAAGATAAAACGTATTTACTTACTATCAACGGCGGTTCATCCAGTATCAAATTTACGTTGTATAACGTAACCGAATCGCTTACTCCCATTTTGTCCGGCAAGCTCACAGGGCTGGGATTGTCTGCAGCCAAGTTGCGTGTCACAAATTCGATTCAGGCAGAAGAATCCACTGTAGATATCAAAGCTGATAATTACCGGCAGGCTATTGATGTATTGATAGATTGGTTCTATAAAAATATTGATATCAGCTCAGTTAAAGCTATTGGGCATCGAATTGTTCACGGTGGTCATCAGTATAAAAATCCGCAATGGGTCACCAAGCAACTAATCAAGCATTTGTCGGCAATAACACCTCTTGATCCACAGCATTTACCGGGTGAGATTCAATTAATCGAAGCATTTGACCAGCATTTCCCAAAGTTAAAACAAATGGTTTGTTTTGATACTGAATTTCATCAGAATCTGCCAACAGTTGCCAAATTACTCCCCATTCCCCGTCAGTATTATGAAAAAGGTATTTATCGATACGGATTTCATGGCCTGTCATACCAATATTTAATGCAGGAGTTACAACAGCAGAATGCTGAAAAATCTAACCACGACAGGATAATTTTGGCGCATCTGGGTAATGGGGCCAGTATGGCCGCTGTAATAAATGGACAATCTATTGATACCACAATGGCGATGACACCTTCGGCTGGCCTGGTTATGGGGACTCGTAGTGGTGATCTTGATCCGGGTTTATTTGGTGTTCTTAACCGAAGTGAAAGCATGGGTGCTGAACAGTTTGAAACAATGATTAATCAGCAATCTGGATTGCTGGGAATATCTACCACCACCAGTGATATGCAGCAGTTATTGGAACAACGGTCTACAGATCCAAATGCCGAAGATGCCATAAACGTTTTTTGTTATCAGGCCTGTAAACAGATTGGTGCCTATGCGGCGGCGTTAGGCGGTTTGGATACTTTGGTATTCTCCGGCGGGATTGGTGAAAACGTAGCGGAAATTCGGGCACAGATTTGTCAGCAACTAGCATTTATCGGCATTGAACTGGATAACGAATTAAATCAGCAAAATGCTCTGCGCATTTCAACATCACAAAGCAGAGTTACCGTCTGGGTCATCCCGACCAACGAGGAATTAATGATTGCACAATCAATGTGCGATCTATTGAACCTGAATCATTAAGGGGAAAAGCAAAATGACATTTGAACCATCAAATACATTACAACCACTGGATCAGGACTTATTAGACAAAATGCATGCTTACTGGCGTGCCGCAAATTATCTGTCGGTAGGACAAATCTACCTTTATGACAATCCTTTATTAAAACAACCTTTACAAGCAAGTCATATCAAACCACGTCTGTTGGGCCATTGGGGTACCACACCAGGCCTCAATTTTATTTATGTACATTTAAACCGTGTTATCAAACAACGTGACCTTAATATGATCTATATAGCCGGCCCTGGTCATGGTGGCCCGGCATTGGTCGCTAATACCTATCTGGAGGGAACTTATAGTGAAACCTATCCGGACATATCCGAAGATGAAGCCGGCATAAAACGTTTGTTCAAACAATTTTCCTTTCCGGGTGGCATACCCAGTCACGTTGCTCCGGAAACCCCTGGCTCGATTCATGAGGGGGGAGAATTAGGTTATGCCTTATCCCATGCCTATGGTGCGGCATTTGATAATCCTGATTTGGTTGTGGCCTGTGTGGTCGGTGATGGTGAAGCGGAAACGGGTGCGTTAGCCACCAGTTGGCATTCGAATAAATTTTTGAACCCGCAGCATGATGGAGCGGTATTACCAATATTGCATTTGAATGGTTACAAAATCGCCAGCCCGACAGTACTGGCGCGTATCCCCAATGATGAGCTGGAAGCATTGTTTTATGGTTACGGTTATACGCCGTATTTTGTTGAAGGCGATGATCCGCAGCAGATGCATCAACTGATGGCGGCAACATTGGATAAAGCCATGGAACAAATCCGGCATATTCAGAATGATGCGCGTGAACATGGCGTACATCTGCGTCCCCGCTGGCCAATGATCATTCTTCGTTCACCCAAAGGTTGGACCGGTCCAGAAGAAGTAGATGGTAAAAAAACCGAAGGCACATTCCGTTCTCATCAAGTTCCTATGGGCGATATGGATAAGGAAGGGCATCTCGAAATCCTTAATAAATGGATGCAAAGTTATCGCCCTGAAGAGCTATTTGACGATAGCGGTAAACTCAAAGCGGAACTGGCGGCATTAGCGCCTGAGGATGATCGACGGATGGGCGCAAATCCACATGCAAATGGTGGGCAGTTGTTGCAGGATTTAGTCTTACCTGATTTTCGTGACTATGCGGTGGAAGTCAAAAAACCTGGTGGAACAAAAGGTGAAGCGACCCGGGTAATGGGTAAATTTCTGCGCGATGTCATGCAACAGAATCTTGATGCCAAGAACTTCCGCTTGTTCAGTCCCGATGAAAATAACTCCAATCGTTGGCAGGATGTGCTTGAAGTCACCGGCAGAACCTGGATGGGAGAAATGATTCCGGGCGATGACAAGTTGTCCAAAGATGGCAGAGTGATGGAAATGCTCAGTGAACATCAATGTCAGGGTTGGCTGGAAGGCTATCTGTTAACGGGGCGTCACGGCTTTTTTTCCTGCTATGAAGCGTTTATTCATATCATCGACTCAATGTTTAATCAGCATGCCAAATGGCTGAAAATCTGTAATCAGATCCCTTGGCGTAAACCCGTTGCATCACTGAATTATCTATTGTCATCACATGTCTGGCGCCAGGATCACAATGGCTTTTCGCATCAGGATCCGGGCTTTATTGATCATGTGGTAAATAAAAAAGCCGAAGTGGTACGGGTGTATCTCCCCGCTGATGCCAATACACTTTTATCTGTTACCGATCACTGTTTGCGTAGCCGTAATTATGTGAATGTGGTTGTAGCGGGTAAACAATCTTCACCGCAGTGGCTGGATATGGAGTCGGCAGTAAAACATTGCACCGCAGGCGTAGGCGTCTGGGAATGGGCCAGTAATGATAATGGCAACGAACCGGATCTGGTGATGGCGTGTTGCGGTGATGTGCCGACATTGGAGACATTGGCTGCGGTGAAATTACTGAATATGTTTTTACCTGAGCTGAAAGTCAGGGTGATAAATGTCGTGGATTTAATGAAATTACAATCACCCAGTGAACATCCTCATGGGCTTGAAGAAGATGAATTTGATGCATTATTCACCGAAGATAAACCGGTTATTTTTGCCTATCATGGTTATCCAATGCTGATACACCGATTGACGTACCGTCGTACCAATCATAAAAACTTGCATGTCCATGGTTTCAAAGAGGAGGGTACCACCACCACGCCATTTGATATGGCAGTGATTAATGGTTTGGATCGTTTTCATCTAATGGAAAACGCTGTAAAACATCTGCCCAATCTACCCGGCGACAAAGTATCTGAAATTGAATTATTTATTCAACAGAAACTGGCAGAGCATGATGACTATATTCGGGAACATGGCCAGGATTTACCGGAAATTCGTGGCTGGCAATGGAGTAGTTGAATAGAGACTCTGGAAGCCCCTCCATAACCAGAGGGGCTTTCTCTGTTATTGATGCAGCTGATCAGCAGCAAACAAAGTGTTTTCCAGAAGTGTGGCTACGGTCATTGGGCCAACACCGCCAGGCACAGGTGTAATCCACGATGCTTTTTCGCTGGCTTTATCAAACTCAACGTCACCTGTTAACTTCCCGTTTTCCAATCGGTTAATACCTACATCAATCACGATAGCGCCATCACGGATCCAGTCACCCGGAATAAAGTTGGGTTTTCCTACCGCAACAACCAGCACTTCTGCACGACGAACATGAGATTCCAGATCTTTGGTCATGCGATGACATACGGTAGTGGTGCATCCGGCCAGTAATAATTCCAATGCCATTGGTCGGCCGACGATATTGGATGCTCCGACGACTACTGCTTCCTTACCTTTCAGTTCAATCCCGACAGATTGCATCATGGTAATGACACCTTTGGGCGTACATGGACGCAACTGTGGATTACGCTGGGCTAATCGACCAATATTGTAAGGATGAAACCCATCCACATCCTTATGCGGAGCAATATGTTCAATCACCACATCGGTATTGAAATGTGCAGGTAAAGGTAGCTGCACCAAAATGCCATCAATCTCATCGTCTTCATTAAGCTGAGTTATCAGATCCAGTAGTTCCTGCTCACTGGCGGTTTCGGGTAAGTCAAACGATTCAGATTTGAAACCTACTTCTTCACAACTGCGACGCTTACTGCCGACGTAAACCTGTGAAGCGGGATTGTCTCCAATCAATATTACAGCGAGTCCAGGCCGACGTTTGCCGGTAGCAAGGCGCATTTGAGTTGCTGCTTTGATTTTCTGTTTTAGCTCGGCAGCAATTGTCTTTCCGTCAATGATTTGGGCAGTCATTCTGTTGGTTCCGGCCTTTCAAAAGCGGCTATGATCGCACGTTGCGCCAACCACGGCAAAAAATATAAATGTGCTGTTGACTCGCTATCGCCATCAGCGTATTATTTCGCCTTCTTCGAGGATGTCTGTCCTTGGAAAAGTCGGGGCATAGCGCAGTCTGGTAGCGCATCTGGTTTGGGACCAGAGGGTCGGGAGTTCGAATCTCTCTGCCCCGACCATTTTTTGACTGCTTCAGCCTCACTTAGTTATTAATGCGCCCGTAGCTCATCCGGATAGAGCATCGGCCTTCTAAGCCGAGGGTAGCAGGTTCGAGTCCTGCCGGGCGTACCATTTCTACAATACTTTCAAGGTTAGTTGTTACTAACTACTTTCGCCATAATCTGCTTTTACTTTCGCCATCTTTACGTTTTCCACTGCTTCTAAGCTCTGTGTTTCCTCCCCTAAATAGTCTCTGATATATGCCCGTGTTTGTGCCTCAGTGGAGTGGCCCAAAAACTTGCGCGTAGCTTCAATTCCTTCTTTTTTATATCGCTCTGTTGCTGCAAATGGGCGAATATCTTTTAATTGCCACCGGCGTTTTAATTTTGCATCGTCGCGGGCTTTTTTAAACCAATATTTTATTGTTCCATTTAATGTGAGCGGCTGGCCCTTATCATCAAATAATATCGTTGGATCAATCAGCGTTACTTTAGATGAGGCGAGTAGCTTTTTACGTCGGTCAATCAGTTTACGAAAGTCCGGGCCAATCTGCACACGCTTGATGCGTTTGGTTTTTGGCATTTGATACATCAGATTGTCACCTTTGTCATGTGAGAATCTGAAACTGATTGCTTCATCAGGTCGCGTTCCGGCCATGTAGAGCGTTGACATGAGATCCTGAATAAAAGCTGGCGCAACATCATAAACTGCATTGAATTCGGCGCTGGTGATTAATATATCTCGATGCTCTTTTACCTTGTACTGCCTGGTGGTACCGGTGATGGGGTTTTCTATACCGCATAACCCGCGCAGCTTGGCCCAGTTGAACAGCACTGACATAAATTTAATTTCTTTTTTCGCGCCCACTTGTGAACTACGCGATTCAAAATACTGCAAAAACCACTCTGGTTTGAAGTCATCCATTTCAATGTCGGCGAATACGGCTTCAAGCTGTTTCCAATAGTTTTTGCGGTCTTTAATCGTGCGGGGTGCCAGGTTTGAGATGTTGGTTTTTTCGGCCCATTTCATGTACTGCTGATACACAGCGCCGAGCGTATTGCCTGAATATTTATCAACCTTAACGCCTTCAATCTCGCCCCATTTTTGTTTGGCTTTGGCAAAATCGGTGCCTAATGGCTCAAGGAGCCGCTTGCCGTTTTCATCACGTGGGTGCTCGTAGTAATACGCCACGTTGATGCCTTTGCGAGTTTTCCACGGGCGTTTGACCATGCGTGGCGGTAACTCGGGATGAGCGGTTTTATGCTTTGGTGTCATGATACTTTGTCAAAGTTAGGCAGTTTCATTGGGCTAATCTCAACAGCTTTGGTTGATATTCCGGACATCTTGATCCGAGCGTACCACCGGCCAATCTTAACCTTGTTTTTATGATTAACGCTATATTCCCACTCTTTTTCTTTTAACCAGTTGAGCTGCACATTAAGTTGACTGGCTCCTGTTAGTTCCTCGACTTCTTCTTCAGTCAGAAACTCGTTTGATATTTCGTTTTGAATTAAGAATGACATATGATCACCACCAAAATGGACGTTCAATATTGTGTTTATGGCAAAAGTCAGCGATAGCTGCTTTTTCTGAACTGCCAAAACCGAAGGCATCATCACCGTGTTTTCCTAAGAAATCACCGGGATCGTTATCTTCACTCCAGCAGGTCCACTGCAAATCTGCTTTATCCATGTGTGGTGAATGGTGAGTGAAGATGTCATTCGCCTTTTTCCAGTCGGATAGCTTGGCTTTTTGTTGGCCGATACCGTCGATTTCTAATTGCTCAGCCATAATCTTCAGCTCTCAATCTGATTAGCATGGTCCAAATAAGTCATAATCGCTCGCCTGGCGTGTTCGATGGTTAGATCACGGTGTTCTTGCTGTGCTTCTTCCCATGTTAGGGTTGAGCCGGCTGATTGAATGACCGATTCCCACAGGACTTTTGCAGCTTTTAAAAGAGCGGTTTCATCCATTGTCTTCACCTTCTCCAATTCGTTTATTCCACTTTTCTTTAATCGTTTTATATGTATCACTAGATCCGCCAAACAAAACCAACCCACAAGTATCAGAGTCATCATCTTCAACGCCGCATGAAGCGTTATAAGTTGACTTGTGTCCATGATTAAGGGTGGTGATTTGAGAGTCCTTACCACATAAAGGACAGGGTTTTAAATCTGGATTAGGAGTATTCATCTTGAACCCACTCATCCCAATCGAATTCACAACCATCATCTGATTTACAAAGTTCAAACATCTGTCCACACGCCGGGCAGCAGGGAATGTAAACGATCACCTTGATGCCTGGTGGAAAGTCTTTGCAATCTAATTTAAGTGGCTCTGACAAAAAGTCTGAATCCATATCGCCTTCACCGTATGCCTCCCAACGAGGAACAACCTGATCACACTTATCACCACCATAGACATCTGGCTTCATTTCAACATGCATAATTTCTTGAAATTCCATTGTGCTCACCTTTTCTCAAGATATTTGACGATCGTTTCCAGCGCATCGGCTGTCCGATCAGCGTTGTCTGCATATCTGCTTAACCGTGCTTCAATAATGTCGTGATGCTCTAACATGATGTTGAAGCGCGTATCGTCTTTTGAATCACCGGCTTTTTTTATTAATGCGGTGATTACAAGGCCGACAAAAAAGCCGATAAGAGTGGCACCGCTGGCAATTAGTAAATTAGTCATTTCAATATCCTTAAGGCTGTTTGATTTTATGCACTTACAAAAGTGACATCGATGGCGTTGGCGTGGCAGAATTTTATCTCTGCCATTACACCGATGGATTTATCCCATCCATCGAGTGATAGCACGATCATGCTGTCAGCCTTTTTGAGCATGGATATGCAGTGGTTTTGCCAAAATGCAAAGTCTGTTGGCAGGTTATGGCGTTGCGCCATTGCATGGCCGTGAACAATGGGTGAGTAAACCGGAATACCTTCTTTCATGAGTTCAGCGGCCTTTGCTTCGACTGCTTCAAATCGCTGCTGCATGATAGTTGGATCGGTATGGCTGTATGGGCTGGCTAAATAAATCATTTTTTACCTCAAATAACGTAAGCACTAGGGAAGGGTTTGAAAGGGATGTCATCATCGTAATAGCCACCTTGGCCGTCATAGTCCGTGCTGGACTGCGCAGCTTGTTGTGGCGGTGGTGATGCGAATTGTTTTTCAGCTTGGCTTTGTGGGCTGTGTTGGTCTTTGGTGGTACTGCCACCGCCGAGCATGGTCATGGTTTCTCCAACGATTTCGGTAGTGTATTGGTCTTGGCCTTGTTGGTTTTGCCATTTACGGGTTTGAATTCGGCCCTCGATATATACCTGTGCACCTTTGGTGAGGTATTGCTGAGCGATTTCACCGAGTTTGTTACGTAGCACAACGCGGTGCCACTCGGTTCGCTCCTGGCGTTCACCGGTTTGTTTGTCGCGCCATGACTCTGATGTGGCTATGCGTAAATTGCAGATTGATCCACCGTTAGCAAATGCCCGGCTTTCGGGGTCGACGCCGAGTCGGCCCACTAATATGACTTTGTTGACGCTCATGCGGCGTGCTCCTGTTGTGCTAAAAAGTGTTGATAGGCGGCTTTGATATCGTCGCGGTTGATCCATTCGGTTTTCATGTCACCTTCATGGTCGCGGTCGTAGACCAGCACGCAGGATCCACGAGTGTTTCCTGATACCTCATCGCCTTTTTTATAGTGCTTATCCGGTTTGTTGTTTTTGCCTTTGACGATGAAATCTTCGGGGGCCAGATGGGCAATGCGTCCGTTGATGTAGATGATGGTCGATGCTTTGCCAAAGGCGTAATCACGGAATGATTCTTCACCGTTGGGGTTGGGCAGATAAAAAACCGATGTGTAACCGAGTTGTGCTTCTGTCCAGGCTTTTTTCAACCATGATTTGGGGTCGCTGTAAGGCGGATTACAAAAGCCTGGTGACGGCAGTTTGTGCCAGTCCATGGTGAGTGCGTCTTGTTCTTTGCAGAGGAACAAGGGAAATTTCTCAATGCCGCGCTCAGCTGCCAGATCAATGGCAAAGTTGAATCGCTGGCCTAACCACCATGTGATGAAGTCAGGCGTTCTCAGCCTGTCTCTGATGTGTTTTGGGGTGGTTGAGCGGGCTTGGGGGATCATTCGCATAACCCATACATTGATGAGCAGGCGACTTCGGCTTCTTCATGTTCGAATAAGTCGAACATTTTGCCGCCACGTGTGGTTTTGCTCCACTCCACAACCTTATGGATTAGAGGTATATTCGTGATGATGCCGCTTTTAGTTTTCTCTCTGCCTTCAGCCGTTTTATCGGCTGCAAAAAATGATGCTGCACCTCTCTTGCTGGCTAATCTAACCAGTGTCTCCATTTCAGAAGTCCGCTGAATTTCTTCTGGGAAACGATAATTGATCTGTTTTAATTCAGATTTTTTGCAATGAATGCATGGCATGCAACCCACACGGCCCATGCCTTGCTTATATAGTGGGTTAGGTTTTATTCCATGCTTATCGTGCATTGCAAAAACTTCTTGCCATGTCCAATTGAGAACTGGTCTGTAGATAGATAAGCCACCACCAACATCTTCATGCTCGGTTAGCTTGGCTCGATCTTCTGATTCTTCGGCTCTTACGCCTTGCCAGCTATATACTTCATTGTTTTCAAGCTCATTAACGATATAGTCGCCGATAGGAATATGCTTCAATTCACTGGAACAAAAACGGGCTTTGGTTGAAGGAAAGCGGCCCTTCCATAAACACAAATCTAGAAATGGATTTCCAGTTGGATATAACACACTTAACGCCCGGACCCGGCCACGGTTATTCCAACCACGAATCCGAACTTTTTTGATTTTTCCAGTAGCCTTATCCTTTTTTCGTTTATAACGAACCTTTTTTGCTGATGGCTTGCATAGGTTGGCTCTACGTACATTTATTTCACGAGTAAAATCTCTCTTTACACGCACAACAGTGATGTTTAAAGCTGATTCAAGATAGTCGATATAATCAAGTGTTTGCTGTTGTTCATGGCCTGTATCAGCGAAGACAAAACGAAGGTTTTCCGTTTCACGTTCGAGAGCAAGTAATGCCATTGCAGTACTGTCCTTGCCTCCACTCATTGAAATTACATTGACTCTCATTTCGATTCCTTCCCGGCTCTGGCCATCTGTTGATTAATGGATGGGCTTAAGCGTAAAAACTCAGGCAGTGAGTGTGGGATGCCGTCGCTCATTTTCTTGTCGTCGCATTTGTCACAGACCAGACGCACACCGTGATTGATTTCGCCTTCAATCAAGTTGCCGACAGGTTTCCAGCAGCGGGAGCAGTGGAGTTCAGACATGGTTTAAGCCTGTCTATCCAGTTTCTCAATCTCTGCAACGATTAATGCTGCAGCTTTGATTAGGCTTTGACGCGGGGTAGTGGGTTTGAACCATTTTTTATCCCAACACCAGCCATCAGGGATCTCACCGTTTCGGAATGCATCACCTTGGGATTGTGGATGTAGGGCATCTGCTGCATGCATGGCATAAGCTGCAGCGGCACCCGCAATGACACCCGGATCATATCTATCGTCATGTTGTCGGGTGAACCCTTCTTCAACAATTTGTCTTACACGCTCTAGTTGTATTTCATTTACAACAGGCCAAGAAAACTGGTGATCGGGCGCAGCTTTAACCATTGTTCTATAAGTATCAGCAATGCGACCATAATGAGTTGCATCAACCTGCTCACGTGCAACGGCTGACTTTAGCATCTCCATAGTTGGTTCATTTGGTACTACTGTAGTGTTCATAAAGCTCTCCAATAATTATCTGCGGTGTTACGCCGAGTCGGCACTGAGAGCCTATTCCCCGGATTATTACGCTCTTGCCGTTTCGCACCGCATTAGGCTGCTGACTGCCTCGCCAGAGGGATGACCGGGCACGTATGGTCATCTTGTCAATCAGCAGCCTGATGCGTGGTGATTCATATCACCGCATTAATAAGCACCCTGCACGTTTGCTACCACACAATGCTTTAAGTTAATTAAAGGTGTGCAGGGTGCTTATTGATACGATTCTGGCCCCATCTGCCGGGCTTTCTCCGGCGCGTTATCATTGTCTTGTCCTCTTGTCTGGTTAATAAAAATCTATTCTCAAAAATTCCAGCAATTAGCTGGCACCCCTTAACCCCATTTAAGGGGCTTTGTGTTTAGTGTCGTTAGATAGCCATTGCTGGCATCTTTGGCATTTTTCGTAGTTGCCTATGTTGAGTGGCTGCACTTGTGAGTTGGTCACTGCCTTAAGCCCGCATTTGGATAGATAGAGGGCTTCACCATCTAGGTTGGCGTGTAGCCTTTTCCAGTGATGTGGTTTGTGCCGAAAGGGGATGATTGCCCAGCCGGTTGTTAAGTTGGGTATTTGCCCATAAGCCCATTTGGTTTCTGAATTACTCATGGTGGTGTCCATTCCAAATTTGTTGTGAATGGGATATGGCTGAATAAAAGCTGGTTGGCTCATTTTCAAAGCAGGTTTGTGGCTGAGTTTCTATGCCGCATGAGCATCGGATCAGCAGTGAGTGTGTTTTAGGCTCATTGGGTCTCAGGAATATGACCAGCTTGGCATCCTGTGTTTTGCAAAAAGCACATGGCTGCAGCGGTAACTTAAGTAATTTTTTAAGCTTTTCAATTTCAGTTTCGATACGCTCGTGTTCGATGCGTAAGTTTTGCTGAATATCGAGTAAGGGCTGGATTGGGTTCATTGCAAGCTCCCGGCATTTAGACCGCTAAACAAAACGTGCTTTTGCTGCATATCTGGGAAGCGGTGGCGATTGATCATGATGTGTTGTTCCACACCCGTGATGCCAAGTTGATGTAATAACGAATCAACAGCGGGTTTAACCTGAGATTTTGTGGCACCAAGCTTTTCAATCAAATGAAATGGGAAGTTGGCAGCAGCCTTGAATCCATACACCACTCTGTTGTCCTGTAGCTTAAAAATAACAATGTGTATGTCAGCTGCATGGTCAGGAAAAAGCAGTTTGAGTCGGGCCATTTGTTCGTCAATAGCCTGGGCTTGATAGATAATGCTCATAGTGAACGGCCTTTTTTAAATGATTGGCTGTTGTATTGACGCTGGCGTTTACGTCGGCCTTTTTGGGATAGGGTGTTATTTGATTTGCCGACCTTTTCAGACTTTCTTTTGGTTATAGCCGGCCGATTTCTGGTAAGGGTGTCTTTAAATCCATTAATGTGAAATATGCCAGGTGAGCCGATTGCGGCCATGGCAGCGGCTAGAATTAATGATGGGTTTTTCATGCTGCACTCCGCTCTACTAAATGAAGCTCCATGTGGTCCATTAATTCTTCAAACTCTTTTGTTTGAATGTATTGCTGAACGGTTGTGATCTTTAGGCGCTTCATTACGTTGTTAACAGCTTCTTCTGCTGTCCAACCATGCCCTGAAACAGTTATGTTGCTATCTGCCATCGTCACAATTGTTTCAAATGTCAAAACAAAGTTATTTGATGGCGTTTTATGAACACGAACCGATAAGTCAGCCAGTTTTCTGGGGAAAATACAGGCTAAACGGTGAAGTTGAGATTTCATTTCGTTATCTAATGAAACGATGCTTTTCATGGCAGTCTCCTTATGGCCAAAACGGGCGGTTTAACCAGCCCATAATCAGTTGGCGGTTATGGTCATCCAGCAAACCAGCCGCATCGGTGATGCTAAATTTGAGTTCGTCTTTTCCTAGCCAAATGTTGACAAAGAATGCGAGCATGACTTTTTCAGCATTGGTTAGGATGTTGCCTTTAATCGCTTTTTTGGCTGCTGGTACATCACACGACTTGGTTGTCTGATCAAAAAAACCACTGATAATGTTTCTCGACTGGCAACGTCGGATCAATTCAAAAAATCGTTGTTGTTCTTCATTCATTGGGGTCTCTCCTAATCGTTCAAAAAGTCTTGAAGGTCGCCACTGGTTTGTTGCTTTATCTTTTTAATGGCGGATTGTTCAAGGCCGTAAATAAATTGGGGCGAGCAGCCACACACATCGGCAATGAGTCTATGGGGCAGTGCAATACCGGCAGGGCGAATGATGTCGAGCACAGCCAGGCCAATGTCGATGTTTGGGTTACGGGTGCTTGGTCGCGTGTGCATTAGCTAATCCAGAAAAAGGCGGTTTGTGAGCCAACGAACAAGGCAATCAAAAACACTAGATCGTTAATGACTCTGCCGTGCTTTCTATAAACCCATTTGAGCCGTTTCATTACGCGACCAGAGGAATAGCAATGATAAGAATCATGCACACACCAATGGCGGTATTGAGTTTTTGCTCAGGGGTGTATGCGTCTCGGTTTTTGCTGTTTATTTCCATTGTGTTTCGCATGGGGTTCTCCCTATGCCCCGGCCATCACCGGGGCTTTATTTATTAGTTCTGATAACTGAATTTGCCGATGGTGACTTTGTGTTCAGCAGTCAGGCCATCACTGATTTTTTTGCAAAACTCTTGAACAATTTCGTGTTCAATCGCGCTTTGTTTGATGATGCGAAAGGCCAATGTGAAACCTTCTTTTTTGGCATTAGCACGAAGCGAACAGACAAAATCACGCATTCCAAGATCGGGATATGGGATGCAGCTGAAAATGAAATAAGCAGGCGGCGGTGCTTCACCCGCTTGCAATTCGACTTCTTCTAATGTGCTGCGGGATTGGGCATAGTTACCCTGGTCTTGATTGCTTTCGCCGCTGACTTTGATTTTCAGTCGACGGATGTTTTTAATGGCATCGGTGCTGCTGATTTCTTCACCATCAACATCATGGAATTGGATGTTTTCCATCCAGTCTTCTATAAAGTCGATGATGCTTTGTTGATCCATCTGAACATCAGATCTTTTAAGCAGGGCAGCATAGGCAGGTTCTTTTTCAAGGCTTAAACCGGCTTTGTGATGTCCCCATTTAGGTTCTGCAGGTGTACCAAGATCATAAAAAGCCACCGCACCGAAGTTTTCTTCATTGATAAACACATGGGATGAAGCTTGTTCACGTGTGTAATTTAAGAATTGCTCGATGTATTTGGTGCTGAGCATGGCCCGATAAAACAGGGGTGCCGCACCATATTTTTCCAGTGATGTCAGAGCAGTTTCGTTTGAGACGATAGCGGTAGGAATGTGCGTTTCCAGATCACGATCCAAAACACTACCGGCAAGCCCCAAAAGGGTTTGAATGTCTTGTCTATCCATTGACTTTAATCCCTGTCACTTTTGGGTTTTCTGAGAACATTTCTTCCTGTTTTTCTGGAGAAATGGTCAAGGCACCATCACGACGCACATACATCGGGGTGGAGGTGGTGGCTTCTTCGGATGATTTGCCACGCATAGTGGGCTTGGTGTAGGTCAGACGGTGCTGAACTTTCACACGATCCGATTCAGGGTCGTTGCTTAATGTCAGTTCAATAGTGACTTTGCCTTTTGTGCCATTGCTAACGTTAGTTTTGACGCCGAGTGCAACTTCACGCAGTGCTTTGCCTGCCAGCTTTTCAAATAAGCCAGCATCAAATTCGCCTAGCGTTTCGCTTAGGGTTGGAGCAGGTAATTTATCCATGTCAGTCTCCTGTTAGAAAACGTGCCCGGTTCCTGGATTCTTGGAGGGAGTTAAGATCCGGGCACGACGGTGTTGTTTTTGCACCGTGGCGACATTTATAACCAAGGTTGTTTTATATGTCAACAACCAAAGTTATAATTTTATCGAAATTGCTATTTTGGGATCCCGTTTTGGTAGTTTTAAAAGTGTATTAAGTATATTTTGCGCAAAAAAAACCCGCGATCGCGGGCTAAATTTATGAGTAAGGCTATTGGTTAAAGTTGGTCAACTGCCTGTTTTTTTTCTGCAGCCTCAACATCTTCTTTAGTTGTTAAATCAGTATAGATAATTGCCAATGATATCGATTGGTTTTCGCCGCCCAACATATTAGTGATCTGAGTATTTCCTGATTTCCATTCTGAATAATATATAAGTTGGCCAACTGAGATTGCTAACCCATGATTTTGCGGATCATCTCTAAATAAATTTGCTAGCCACTTAATATCATCTATGAGTGGTTCGCCATATTTAGTCGTTAACAATTCTTTTAATTTTTCGTAATCCCCTATGTGTTTATTTTTATTTAGATATTTTTGGTCACTTATGTACATAGCACTTACCAGCTTACTATCAGAGAAAATATAAGCAGCAGCCATATCTATACCGGCAATTTGTGCTTTATAAACTAGTTGAGTCGGGTATTGGTTGATGAGTTGCGCTGTTTCTTTTGCTTTAACAGATTCAATATCTTCACCCCAACTTGATCCTCTGAAATCATCAGAATAAACATTGCTGCTTATCATTAACAATACTATATATACATATAGTCTCATTGTTAAAACTCCTGATATGAGCCGGAAACTTTACCTATGACTTGGTAGGAATCATCCAATAAAACGGGTTTGTAGTTTTCATTGAAGGACCCTAAATATGGCAAATTTGCTTGGATTTCATATCGTTTAATTGAAAGTATTTTGTTGTTGTCTAGCGTTAATACCATGTTCCCTGATTCAAGATTGCAATCAGGATCAATGATAATAAAGGCACTGGTATGAAAACCAAACCTATCATTAGGTGTGGGTAGTTCTTCTACAGATACAGCAAACGAGTTGATGCTAACGGATTTGGTAGGGCACCAGAATTTGTGATTTTCCGGCGTTAGTTCAGCGGGCTTAATTCTCTCTATTATATTTTTTTTATTAATCACGGGCACATTCCTTATTGGTAGCGATCTATAGGGAAGTTTGCTTTCCCCAATATTGCCCTCAACAATTTGTGTGCCGATTTTATACGGATTCTGCTCAATTTGAACATTACCTGGTGTGGTTGGTGAACCAATACCAGTGGCAAGCCAAATTGAATTGCACTCGAGTGCCTGACTAATTTGAATAATGTATTTAGTTTGCTTTGTTTTTCCTGATTTAATCTTGTGAAAAGCCGCTTGTGAAAAAACTCTATGAGCTCGTTCAACAACTTGCTCTTCTGTTAGGCCGAGGTCAACCATCCTTTGTTTAACCCGATCTGCAAGGGTAGTCATAATTCGAATTCCAGTAAATAACTATGCATAAGATGCAAATTTCCACTTGCGCAAGTTATTCTCACGCGCATAAAAAGTAAAAACACCAAAGTTGTAATTTCTGTTGACAAATAACAACCAAAGTAATAATTTGTCGCCATGAAACCAGTAAACCCCATTGATAAAGCAATTAAGTTGGCCGGTAGCCAGACAGAGCTGGCCAGGCTTAGCGACATTTCTCAGGCGGCAATTTGGAAAATGGCTAAAGGTCATTCCAGATGTTCCGCTGAGTCTGCTGTAAAAATAGAAAAGGCATTAAACGGTGCTATTACCAGGCACGAATTACGGCCCGATCTGTTTGATGCGGTGACAGCAGCATGATTCTCTCTCATCTCGGTGATTTCCAATTTCCTTTGCATCGGGGTGTCCTTGGCGGCTTCGGTCGCCTTTTTTATTCCAGTGAGTGCAGTTTGATCGCTTCTGTCACTAATTTCTTCGATCTAACCTATGAAAAAGGATTTGGCTATGGATATTGATATCGAGGTGGATAGAGCTAAATCTGAGCTAACCAATAAACAGAATGATTTGTTGGCGATGCTGCCCACGGGCCTGACCCTGCCAGAGATAGCCGAAGCGTGTCATCGAACGCTTTCAACCATCAATACGCATCATCATGCCTTGTTAGCTAAGTTGGATGCTAAGAATAGGGCTCATGCCATTTCGATAGCGGTGGCAAAAGGTTATTTGAAGATTTCGCCAAAGGTGTTGTGTTTATGCCTGGCGTTTATTTCGGCTCAGGCGGCTGTTTTTCCTACGCCTAGTTTTGCTGATTCGCCTATGACGCGCACGCGTACTCGGGGGGGATCGTCGCTTCGGCTTTCTAGTGGTGCATCACGATTACGCCAATCATCTAAACGCTATGCCTTGGGTGAGGTTGATCCTTCGTTTTATTTAGAGGTGGCGAGTGAAGAATAAAGATAACGATGAGTCATGGATCAGTGTGTGTTTCTTTTATTTGTGCATGGGGATCTATTGCGTTGTTGCCACTGTGTTTACCTTCGTAATGGCTGTTTTTACGCTGCCATCTCAGGCACCTATTCTGTTCAATAAAGTTGTGAGTTTTTTCCGTGATCGCTTCTGATGCCTTGGCACATGTTCAATCGATGGGGCTGATGGTTGATGCGTTGGTGACGGATGGTGCTGTGCATCGTGTGCCGGTGCAGGGTAAGGCGAGTGGGACCAAAAGCGGGTCTTATTGCTTTACTGAGTTGGTGATTCCGGATGTTCGCACTGAGTTGTGCGGGTTTGTGTGTAATTGGTATGACAGGCGGTTTGAGTTTTTAAAGCCGGACATGCTGGATGATGATCCGTTTGAATCAATGTATGAGTCATTACAGCTTTTTACCACTATGCAGGAAGTCCAAAAGCAGCATGAGCAGGAGATGCATATTGAGGCATCACACCGTGCTGCTGAGATTTTTGAGAAGTTGCCAGACCGTGGAAAAGCGCCGTGGTTGTTTGAACACAATATCGGTGGCTATGGCTTGCGGTATAGCAAAAAAACGGTGGTGATACCGATTAAGACGATTACGGATGAATGGCGCGGCTTGCAGTTTGTGAATGAGGCGGGCAATGCCAAGTTTTTGACGGGTACGGATTTTTCAGGGGCGTTTCATTTGCTTGGCCAAGTGAAAAAAGAAGTGGCCATTGTGCGTGATTATGCGTCGGCGGCGGTGATTCATAAAACGATGAATTGGCCGGTTGCGGTGACGTTTGATGATGAGAATCTACGGGCTGTGGCTAAGGCGTTTCGTAAGAAGTTTCCGAAATTGTTTATTTTAATTTGTGGATCGGGGTCAGGTGCATCTGATGATCAGGAGAGCATTCCGGCTGCGTTAGCTGCTTTTGATTGTCAGGGGCAGTGCGTGTATCCGTTTGCTGGTGATTCATTATGACGCAATCTTTTATCGACCTGGCTATGCAATATGGCCCCGAGGCGGTGGCAGCGTCTATCCGCGCTCAATTAGAGAAGAACGAGAAGAAGCTTAAACAGCAGATTAAGCAGCATGAAGTGCCCGATACCCCCGATCAGCCTGCGGCGGAGTTGTGGCAAAAACGGCTGATGAGAAATGATAGAGGCGTTATTCAAAATCATGCATTTAATATTTTGCAGATATTGGATAACGACCCGGCATGGAAGGATGTGCTTGCTTATTGCGATTTTTCGTATCGAATCATCAAACGAAAACTGCCTGGTGTTAAAGATTTTAAATTGGGTGAGTGGGATGACGGCGATACGGCACGTTTGGGTATTTGGTTAACCTCTCGTCATAAATTCAAACCGGGCAGAGGTGAGATGTTGGATGCCTTGTTAACATCAAGCCAGTCAAGGCGATTTCATCCGGTTAGAGAGTATCTACAATCTGTTAAATGGGATGGCGTTAGTCGGATTGATAATTGGCTAGAGGGCTGTTTCGGTGCGAAAGCTAAGGCGGGGTCAAAGTACCTGCAATTAGTTAGTCGATATTTCATGATTTCGGCAGTGGCCAGAATTATGCTGCCGTTGAAAACGGACGACGTTAACAAGGTTGATACGGTGTTAATCCTGGAAGGTAACCAGGGGATTAAGAAATCAACAGCTGTGAAGACGCTCTTTGGTGAGTGGTTTTCTGATGCACCCATACCGATAGGCGATAAGGATGCTTATCAGAACATTACGGGGGTGTGGGGCGTTGAAATGGCCGAATTGGATGCGTTCAATAAGGCTGAGAATACAGCGGCTAAGATGTTCTTTTCTCAACAGCGTGACCGATATCGACCGAGTTACGGCATGTTTGCTCAAGACTTTCCACGTCAATGTGTATTTGTCGGTACCACGAATCAAGATGAGTATTTGAAGGATTACACAGGTAACCGGCGCTATTGGCCGGTTATGTGCACTAAGGTGAATATTCAGGCGCTAGCTGATTTTCGCGATTTGCTATGGGCTGAGGCGTTTCATGCTTATCAGTCGGGTGAGCGATGGTGGGTCGATGGGGCTGAAGAAGATGCTCTTTTCGAGAGCGAGCAGGATGATCGTATGCAAGCGGACCCGTGGGAGTCGATGCTACAGGATTACCTCGATACGGCTACAGATGAATATTTCACCGCTGCGGACTTATTGCTGAACTGTATAAAACTGGATGGCGGGCACATGACCCGCGCCCATCAAAACCGGCTTAGTCCGATCATGAAATCTCTCGGTTGGAAAAACGAAAGGCGATGGATCATAACAGGTGTTTCTGCTCAAAAAGTGCAGCGGCGGGTGTATGTGCGACCTGTGAAAAATGAGGCACCTTTTTGATTATGGCTAATTACAACCAATTTTGTGACAACCAAGACAACCTTGTGACAACCTTTTTAAAAGAGGTTGTCACGCTGAAAAATGTTGGTATATCTCGCTTTAGCCGATTTGTGACAACCAAGACAACCTCCTTACGTGACACGTGCGTGCACATGCGCACATGCGCGCACGTACGTGAATACGTTGTCACATATGTCACATCATGTTTTTTAATAAAAAAATCAGATAGTTATGTTGTGACAACCTGTTTTTATTTGGTTGTCTTGGGTTGTCTTGGTTGTCACAGAGGGTTTTTTCATGGGGGTGGTTATGAATCGTGATGTTCGGATAAACACCAAATCCTTGCTGCATCGTTGGGGTCAGTGGGCGAGCCGGGATGGTATGGCAAGGTTAGGTTATCCACCGATGTCAGCTGAGCAGATGGATCACATTAAAATCCATGAAGGTGATTACCCCACTGAAATGCGTGTTGAAATAGCGTTGTGTGAGTTGGGCAAGTTTGATGACCTGGCGCTTAAGGCCACTAAGCTGTATTACACAGAAGACAAAGAAACCGGAAACATGTTGAGCTGGGATGAAGTGGCAGACCGGCTGAAATGTGGCAAAAAGAAGATTAAGGCAGCACACGATTTCACTATCGGCTTTGTGGCTAGTTCTTTACGAGACCTGGTATCAAACTGATGGATCTGAATCTGTCAGCATTGGACAATGAACGTAAAGCCTTTGCATGGGGATGGATTAAAGAAAACAAGCCAGAAGTGGCAGCATTGATTGAATCAGCCTTTGTTAAGTCTGCGCAAAAAACCTTTGCTGGTGAAATCATTATCAATGTAAGCGATAGTGATTTAGCGGATATGAAAGAAAAGTTTGCAAAGGGGCCCCGAGTTGTTATATAAATCAGCACAAGATTCCATAAATGCCTCTAGCGCTTGCGTTAGGGGCTTTTTTTATGCCTGTGATATGGGGTGCAGTTTGTCAGTAGAGGAAATGAAACAGTTTATTGAGCACATTGCATCAACGTTATTACCGAAGATCTTTACCGTTACAGCCAGTGGTAATCTGCTTATTGCTGGCTTAGCCTTTGCTGATGTGGTCAATGTGTTTGTTTCATTCACTTCATTCGTCCTGATGATAGTGGTGTTTTGGTTTACTCTTCGACATAAAAAGCGCCAGGCATATCTGACAGAGTTAGAGATAGCTGCTAAAGAAACAGCTAATGCATTGAGCAGGGCGAACATACAGCCTTACCCGAAAGACTCAGATGCTTCACTTACTGATGCACTATGAACATTCAAATCAAATCAGAGTTGGATAAACTCACTAAGAATCTGACGGATGTAGAGAAGAAGCAAATCCCTTTTGCCATGGCTTTAGCCCTCAATGAAGCGGCTACCATTGGACAGTCAGCCGGTGTGAAAGAAATGCAAAGGGTGTTTGATAGACCAACACCCTTCATCCTCAAATCATTACGAGTGACCAGAGCAAGTAAGAACAACCTGAAGTCTGAGGTTGGCTTTAAGAATGTCTTTGGTAAGTTTGGTTCAGCGGTTGAGAACACACTGAAGCCACACATCGAAGGCGGCAAACGTAAGCCTAAAGGATCAGAGGCAACACTGAGACGTGCTGGTATTTTGCGGCCTGATGAATTCATTGTACCAAGCAAAGCACTCAGGCTTGACCGGTTCGGCAACATACCGAACGGCACCATGAATAAGATCCTGTCTAACATTGGTGGGTTTGGTGAGCAAGGTTACAAGGCCAACACTCCTGCAGCCAGACGAACACTCAAGTATATCGTTGGTGAAGTAGGTGGCACACGTGGCATCTGGAGTGTGCAAGGTAAGCAATGGAAACCAGTGCTCATCTTTGTTAAGCAACCAAACTATAAAGCTCGGTTCGACTTCTATGGCGTAACACAACGTGCAATAGATGAAGGCTTTCCCGGTGCCATGGCCCGAAGCTTGAGACGCGCACTCGATACAGCAAACTAAAGGTACTCCCGGGCCCCCAGCCCACACGGGTAATTAACACCCCGGTTTTTTTGTAGATTTGAATTCCTATAGGGGGTTCAGTTGCAGAAGTGATTGATTCATCAGCTCAAAATTCAGGAAGTGAGACGTGCCAACATTAAAAGTTATCGGCAATCATCTGGATATGAGCGAGCGAAACGCCGGTACCGTTTGCCAAAACCTTGGCTTAAATCGTGACACCTCCACACTGGATCACATCCGCATTACCTATATTCGTGATTTGCGAGAAAAGGCAGCGGGCCGCGGTGGTGAGGATCAAGGCAAATTAACACTGGCCAGAATCAGAGAGGCCAACAGTAATGCAGACCTTAGAGAGTTAATGGTCAAAGAGAAAGCAGGGCAGTTGGTGAATGTTAATGAAATCGAACCCCAACTTGTGTCCATGGTTACTGCAGCAAAACAGGAGCTCTTATCTTTACCTGAAAAAGTGGCGAGCGATATTAAAGCAATGCATGGCATTGAGATTGATGTATCGCTGATACAGGAACATATTTATGACTCCCTCAACCAATTGGCAACAAGCTTGCACGCAATCGATGCAAACGATGATGTCAAGAGTGATGAAAAAATGGTTACCTCCACCGAAATTAACGACTACTGAGTGGGCTGATAAATATCGTTATTTAGCTGCTGAATCATCAAACATCCACGGAAAATATAATTCAAAATTAACTCCGTGGGTTAAGTTCATACACGAAGCATTAGACGATCCAAACGTTTACAAAGTTGTTTGTATGAAGTCTGCTCAAGTCGCATGGACAGACGGTGTTATAAATAACTGGCTTGGTCGAATTATTGATATAGATCCATCGCCTGTAATCGGCTTATTCAGTAAGACTGATTCAGCCAGAGAGTTTGGACAAGAAAAACTCGGTCCGATGGTCACAGCCACACCAAGGCTTAGAGATAAGCTTGACGTAACTACAAGCAGAAAGGACGGAAACAGAGCTTTATTTAAAAAATTCCCTGGTGGATTTATCAAACTAGTTGGTTCCAACAGTCCGAGTAATGTCAAGTCAACACCTGCACCCAGAGTATTTGTTGAAGAACCTGATGATGCATCCGAAAACGTTGGCAAGCAAGGCGACTCAATTAAGTTGCTTGAGGAAAGAACCAAAACATATTCTCGAAGGAAAATAGTTTTCGGTGGTACACCCTCAATCAAAGGTCTATCAACAATAGAGGATGCTTATAACGGTTCTGATAAAAGAATTTTTCTTGTACCTTGCCATCACTGTGGCGAAGCTCACGCATTGAGTTGGGAAAACGTAGGATGGGATGAGGACGAAAACCAACTACATGAAATATATGGACATGCTAGACCTGAAACCGCTTATTACTCTTGCCCTCATTGTGGGGCTATTTGGAACGATTACGAAAAGATAAAAAATGTACGACAGATGTATCCAGAGAATACTGCTGAATTTCGAGGTGTTGCTGGCTTCTACATCAACGAATTGTACAGCCCGTTTCCAGGCTCAACCTTTTCAAGGTTAGTTGAACGCTATCTCGAAGCTGAACAAAAGCTTGAGCAAGGCGATCAGACTGACTCAATAGTGTTCACCAATGCAGCACTTGGTTTGCCGTATGAGTTCAAGTCTGATGCACCTGAGGCAGATGAACTAAAAGATAAAGCACTTGATTACCCAGAACTGGAAGTGCCACGGGATGGCCTGATATTAACTGCAGGCATCGACGTTCAGCACAACCGCTTTGCTGTGATCATTCGAGCATGGGGCCGTGATGAGGAAAGCTGGTTAGTTTATTGGCATGAGCTCCACGGGAATGTTCATGACAAATTAGATCCAGTTTGGGGCGAATTAGAAAAGCTGATTTATTCACCAATCAAGCACTTTTCAGGTGCTTCGATAATGATGAGTGCAGCCAGCTTTGACAGCTCAGACGGTACCACCTCTGACAATGTTTATGCCTTTGTTCGTGACATGAGCAAAAAATACAGATCGATTTCATCGATGGCCGTGAAAGGATCATCAAATGATTACGGTACCCGCGAGATATTTGCCAAACCGAAACAGTCAATCGACACCAAAAACAAAGCTAACACCAAGGCTGCCAAGTATGGTTTGGCTCCGTTTATTGTCGGTACCCACAAAGCCAAGGATGAAGTTGATAGACGACTCAAACTAGTCGGCAGGGGAAAGGATCGTTTCCACACATACAAAACAGTACGTGTTGATTATTTCGATCAAGTACTTGCCGAAGTTAAAGCGCCTCACCGCTCCATTCGCAACAAAATGGTTTGGCAGTTGAGGGCTGGCCAACGTAATGAAGCACTTGATTGTGAAGTGTATGCGCTGCATGCGGCTAGAGCTAAAAAAGTACATTTAATGAAAGCCGGGCATTGGGATGCTATCGAACAAAAGCTCATACAAAGCGATTTGTTTACAGCTCCAGATCCAGTGGAGCAAACAAATACACCAGCTGATAACGCCACGCCCGTTACAGCAAAACCAAAAAAACGACAACTTAGCGAAGGGGTTAGTCTTTAATGACTGGAATAACAAAAGAACAAGCACAAGCTAAGTTGGACACATGGTTAGCAGCTGATGAGCGTCTGGCAAAAGGCCAAAGCGTTTCGATTTCTGGTCGTTCGATCACGCATGCTGAAGCATTAAAAAATATCCAGTTTTGGGATAAGAAAGTTCGTCAACTCACCCGAGGTGGAAAACGTATCAGATTGGCGGTACCGAATGGTTAACAACGTCAACACACCTTTCGGAAATTTTTTACTTCCGGCATCGGTTGCACGTGAGCTCGCTACAGAGCAAGTTAATGCACTCATGGGTGGTTATTCAGGTGCAAGCAATAAACGCTCAATGCAAGGATGGCGTGCCCCTTCATTAGATGCTGATAGCTCGCTTGAATATGATTTAAAAAAATTACGAGATCGTTCAAGTGACTTAATTCGTAATAACCCTTTAGCAACTGGCGTCATTAATACCAAAGTGACATCTGTTGTTGGCTCTGGTCTCAAACTAAAGCCATCGATTAAGCGAAAATACCTTCCGATATCCGATGAACAAGCAGATGAATGGGAAAGCACTGCAGAGTTTGAATTTAACGAATTAGCTAAAACGATCAATGTTTCTGGAAACACATCCTTTGCAGGTATGCAGGATCTGGCCTTCCGTAGCGTACTCGAAAAAGGCGATACATTTGCGTTGTTAGTCACCAAAAAACGCCAGAACCTTCCCTATACACTTGGCGTTCAAATGATTGAAGCTGAGCGGGTTTGCAATAAAAATAACAAACGTAATGCTGATAGGCTGGTTGATGGTATTGAAAAAGATGAGTATGGCGCACCGATTAACTATCACATCATCACTAAGCACCCAGGCTCAACAATAAACAATAAAAAAACCGCATGGCAGATCGTTGCTGCCAATGATGCGAATGGCCGCCCACAAGTACTTCACTTGTTTAAGCCTTTGCGTCCAGGACAAACACGAGGCATTCCCGATCTAGCACCTGTCATTGATTCATTAAAACAGTTGGGACGATATACAGAAGCCGAATTAATGGCTGCAGTTGTCGGGGGAATGTTCTCAGTCTTTATAAAAACAGAAGATGGTGATGGTGAACTTGAACAATTAACCGAAGGTGCTACTAATTCAGAACAAGATTTATCACTGGGTAATGGTGCCATTGTAGGTTTAGGGCCCAATGAGTCAATTGAAGTGGCTAACCCCGGCAGACCTAACCAAGCTTTTGATCCGTTTGTATTGGCCATCCTGCGTCAGATTGGTACCGCACTTGAGCTGCCTTATGAAATATTGATCAAGCATTTCACAGCCAGCTACTCAGCATCACGTGCCGCGATGATTGAAGCATGGCGTTTCTTCATGGCCAGAAGACAATGGTTGGCAGAACGTTTCTGTCAGCCAATCTATGAAGCTATGATTGATGAAGCGGTCGCTATGGGCCGACTGAAAGCCCCTGGATATTTCTCCGATCCATTTATTCGTGCTGCCTATTTGGGTGCTGAATGGGTTGGCCAGTCACCTGGTCAGATTGATCCACTCAAATCAGCCAAGTCCGATGAGCTGTTAAATAAAATGGGCGTTAAAACACTGGACCAAATCACCAAAGAAACGACCGGTGGTGACTGGGATGCCAATCATCAGCAGTTAGTTAAAGAAAACAACCGCCGAACCAAAGATGGATTAAACGTTACTCCTAGTGCTGATGTGGGTGAGTTATTGCCTGAGGATCAGCAAAATGAAGGCGACGTTAGTTAGATAGTATTTTCATGTAAATAAAAGCCGCGCTTAGCAATAAGCAGCGGCTTTTTTTATGGCCGAACAAAAGGATAACCCTATGCCGAAAAGTGCGATTGAACTGCTCACGGGTGGCGCACCTTGGGCGATCATGCCAGAAATGATGGACACCATCGAAGCGATTGCCAATCGTGAAACCGATCCAGAGGCTGTTGCCAAGCAACTTGGTAGACCTTTACAAAACACACGATCAGTTGAAATGCGTGGTGATGTAGCAATCATTCCGGTTTCAGGTCCTATCTTCCCTAAAGCCAATTTAATGACCGAGATATCGGGTGCCACATCGATTCAGATCTTGGCGCTTGATTTTAATTCGGCATTACAAAATCCCAACGTGAAATCAATTGTGCTTGATATGAGTTCACCAGGTGGTCAGGTCAGCGGGATAAATGAATTTGCTGGAATGGTACGGGATTCGACCAAACCAGTAACAGCCTACGTGGGAGATTTAGCAGCCAGTGCCGGTTATTGGATAGCAAGCCAGGCTGATGAAATTGTGATGGAACCCACTGCGTTAGCAGGAAATGTTGGCGTTGTCCTTGGGTTTAAAAAACCATCTGCTGAAGACCCAAATAGAGAGCTTGTTTCATCCAGAGCACCAGATAAACGACCTGATTTAAACACTGAAGAAGGGGTCGCAGTTTTACAAGCCCGTATCGATGCTATCGAAGATGTTTTTTTAACTACCGTGGCCAGTGGTCGCGGTATGACAGTGGATGCTTTGGCCGCCATTCGTGGCCAAGTATTGGTAGGTCAGGCGGCTGTTGATGCTGGTCTGGCAGATAAGTTGGGTTCACTTGAATCCGTTATTGCCGGGTTATCCGGTGTTTCAATCAATGGAGGCGCTATGCCTGATACGAAAAAACCAACCGCAGGTGACGATCCAGAAACACCTGCATTAACCGTCTCAGCCATTAAGGCTGATCACCCTGAAATCTACGAAGCAATTTTTAATGCTGGTGCATCATCAATTGATGTTTCAGCAGTACAGAAAGAAGGTGCTGAAAAAGAACGTGAGCGAATCAAAGCCGTTCAAGAACAATCCGTTCCTGGCCATGAAGCATTGATCACAGAAATGGCATTTGATGGTGTTACCTCACCAGGCGAAGCGGCTATTGCTGTATTAAGAGCTGAACGTGAGCTCGGTGCAAAGCATTTAGAGTCTACACAAACCCGAATCACACCATTGCCTGATGCAGAAGTTACCACCAAGGCAAGTGGTGATTCTAAAGATCTCGCGGATCAAGCTAAAGCGATGGTTGCTGAATACAAGTCCCGAGGTATCACGCTCAGCCTTTCACAAGCGATGAGCAAAATTAAACAGGGAGATACTGAGTAATGAACCCATTATTGATTAAAAACTATACGGCTCAAGCAGTCGTTCTACCTCATCGCATTGTGAAATTCGGTGCGGCGGATGGTGAGGTATTGCATGCTGCAGCTGCGTCAGATCTTAGCGTTGGCGTGACTGATACCTTGGGCGCTGAACTTGGCGGGCGAGTTGATGTTGTTCGTATTGGTATTGGCAACGTGGAATACGGCGGTACGGTCGCACGTGGTGCCAAGCTTACTAGCGACTCAACAGGTCGAGCAGTTGCTGCAGCACCATCGGCCGGTGCAAATGCCCAAATTATCGGGACAGCAGAACTTTCAGGTGTTGTCGGTGATATCGGCAAAGTGCTTATTAATCCATCTATTATGCAAGGATAACCATCATGCCAGCTCCATTTCCTATTGATCCACATCTTACAGGCATAGCCATTGCCTATCGAAACGAAAGCCTGATTGCTGATTCCGTTTTACCACGTGTACCGGTAAGCAAAGAATCATTCAAGTATCAGGAATTTAAACTAGCAGATAGCTTTACGCTCCCTGATACACGCGTTGGTCGTAAATCCGAACCGAATCAAGTTGAGTTTGGCTCAACTGAAAAAACTGCTTCAACCGAAGATCACGGTTTGGATGATTTAATTCCTTATTCAGACATAGCGAATGCATCAGAAAATCAAGATCCGGAAGGGCAGGCAGTTGAAACACTGACTAACTTGATTGAACTTAGCCGTGAAGTACGTACTGCATCTGTCGTTTTCAATGCTGCAAGTTATACTGCGGGCAACATCAATACGCTCTCTGGTACTTCTCAGTTTAATGATTACGCGAACAGCGATCCGATCCGCATTATCACTGAGGCATTAGATTCGATGATTATGCGGGCCAACGTCATGACACTTGGCCGTGAAGTCTACAGCAAGCTTTCACGTCACCCATTGTTAGTCAAAGCCTTTCATGGCAACAGCGGTGATTCTGGCATCGTTACGCGTCAGTTTTTAGCGGAACTGTTCGAACTTGATGAAGTGCTGGTCGGTTCAAGCCGGTTGAACATTGCAAAACCTGGTCAAACACCGACATTAAATCGTGTCTGGGGTAAACACATTTCATTAACTTATCGTGATCCTTTAGCCAACACTCGTAACGGTACAACATTCGGCTTTACTGCTCAGTTTGAAGAGCGTATCGCTGGCAGCATGCCAGAAGAGAAAAAAGGCTTACGCGGCGGCACGCTGGTCCGTGCTGGTGAATCAGTTAAAGAATTGGTTGTTGCCAAAGATCTGGGCTACTACATTCAAAATGCGATTGCATAAAAGGGGAATGTCATGCCTAAGTTCAATGTTGATACTAAGTTAGAGCACGATGGCGAGCCTTATGAAACTGGCAGTTCCATTGAGTTATCTAAAAAACAAGCTGAACCACTATTAGCTATCAATGCCATTAGCGTTGCTGGCAAGTCAGATAAGGCAGATCCATTTACTCAAGAGCAGATCCTTGAAGCAATGGGTGCTTTAGATAAAGAAAATGAAGACCTATTCACCCGTGAAGGTTTGCCAACAACGAAAGCCCTTGAAGATGTTCTGGGCGGCAGCGTTTCTGCTGAAGAACGAAACGCGGCATGGGCTGTTTTTAACGAAGAATAGTCTGTATGAAAACCCGAAAAGCTACTGCCAGAAGTTAGGGCAGTAGCTTTTTTTCACACCCAAGGTGCTGATATGAGCTTATTAAAAACAAATTTTGGACTGATACCCGTTATCAATCCCACATCGATTGCAACTACTGAATCAATTGATGGTGATGAGACGATTGTTTTTTCTCCACAAACTGATGTGGTTTATCACATCAACGATGACACTGAAAATACGGCCACCATTTTTGCCGGTACCGTTCGTGGCATCGATAAGGGTCAGGTTTTTACACTTGCATCACCTACGGTATGTGAATTGGTGGAACGCTAATCATGGCGATGGATCCTGATTTAATTGATGAATTAAACCAAACATGCATGGAAATTCTCGGCGATTCTGGCATCTTAATTGACGGTGTTGAAGTTGATGCCGTTTTCCATGATGCCTATAACGAGCTGGGTTTAGGTGTTGGCATGGAGTCTTCTAGCCCTTATTTAGAGCTTTTATCAAACGAAGCATCTAGTGTTAATAGTTCAACTTCGATCACTGTTTCCGGTGTCAGTTACCGAGCCGTGATGCCACTTGAGCCAGATGGTACCGGCATGACAATTGTTCGGCTAGATTTGATATGAGTCATGTAAGGCAACAAATACGCGAAGCGCTTAAAGCGGTTTTGAAGGGCTTACCGATCACACAAGATAGAGTCTTTGTAAATCGCGTTGATCCGATTCTTAAGGGCACTGTTCCTGCTTTAACGATCCGCACCGGTAATGATCAAAAAACAGAAGTGATAACCATGGGAAAACCTGCACTGGTTGCACGTCAAGTTGATGTGTTTGTCACCGCTTATGCCGTAGGTGACGAAGTGGATGATCAGCTGGATGATATTTGCATTGAAGTTGAAAAGACGATTGCAAGTAATTCAACCTTATCCGGATTAGTCAAAAATATTGAATACATGGAAAGCGAGCATGATTTAGAACGCTCAGAAAAACTAAAAGGCATTCGTGAGAATGGCTTCCAATGTATCTACTTTATTCAAGAAGATGATCCAGAAACAGCTCTTAACTAAATTTTAAACTCAAAAATCAAACCCCAGATGGTAAGCGGCCACTGGGGTTTTTTTATTTCTACCGCTTGAAAATATTGGAGATAGATAATGGCTAATCCTATGTTACCGGCGGGAACGCGAATTTTTATACAAAGCGCAATCAGTGCCCAGCAAACTATAACGGAGATATCAAAGGCCAACCCTGGCGTTGTAACTTATGAAGGCACCGATCCAGAAAACAATGCATATGTCGCAATACAAAATGTAAATGGAATGACCATCTTAGATGATGCATTAGTCAAAGTAGCTAATGTCGATATTGTTGAAAAAAACTTTGAAATGAAAGGTCAAGACACATCTGATTACCCTGATTTTGAAAGCGGCTTTATGTCACCTTTGGTTATCGGTACAGAGCTAAAAATAGCAACAGGCTTGGCAATGTCTGGCGGTGACCCTAAATATGCATCATTTCAGTTTTTGTGGGACTTAATTGAGAGACAGCTACCCGCAGGATTCACGCCTATTACTGTAAGTATTCCATGCATATTTGATCCTGCAGATCCGGGCTTGGTTAGATCAGTTAAAGCGTCTGATACACAATCAAAACTTGCGATTAAACTTTTATTTACTAATGGTTTAGAGCTGTTATTTTTTGGCTATATTTCTGCGCCTGGACTGCCTAATATCACGGATTTAGCAAGTGTGATAACAACAAATGTCTCGGTATCACTATCAACCCGCCCAAGATTTATTCTTCCAGTTTAAGGTGAACCATGAGCGAGATATTTGAACTAGATCATGAGAACAGCTTTATCGGTGATGTAGAAATCCCACTGCCAGGCAAACAGAAACCCAAAATACTCACCCTTAAATTTAAGTGGATGAGTAAAACCGACAAGCTTGAATACCTGAAAAACGTATCTGGTAAAGATGATCTCACTGCATTAAAAGAAATCGTCTTAGGTTGGGAGAACGTAAAGGCTAAATTTACAGATGACAGCCTGGCCAAGCTACTCGATAACTATGGCAATTCTGGCCTGGTGATTCTTAATTATTGGATAGCAGAAACAGCCAAGGCGAAAGAAAAAAACTAATCGCGCTTGCTACACGGCTGTATAGCAAGCGTGATGATTTAAAGGACAGCTTAGCGGCATTCGGATTGCCACCAGAACTGGCACAACATATTCCCATCGAAAAAACACAGGTGTGGCTAATACACTTTGATGTTTTGCAGGTATTTAACTCACTTAGCACTCAATGGCGTGTTGGTCCTTGGGGCAGAACGGGCATTGATTATTCAGTGCTACCGGTGGTGATGGATCTGCATGAAATAAACCCAACCGAAAGAAAGCAGATGTTTGCTGATTTAAAAGTCATGGAAACCGCTGCGTTAGAACAACTGCATCCCCCAACTAAATAACGGTATTCACTATGGCAAGATATAGCATTTCATTAGTCGGTGATGCTACCGGTGCTGTGCGTGCCGTTAAGTCAACCAGTGCTGAAGTTGATAAGCTTAATAAAGATCTAAGTGAATCCTCAAAATTATTTGCTGATGTAAGAGGAAATGTTAACAGCCTTGGTCAAGTAGCTGTGGCATCGGTTGCCGGTATTGCTGCAGCCGCCGCCGTATTTACTGAATCAACCATTTCTCAAGTGGCTGAGCTTGAGCGTTTATCATCTGTTTCAAACAGTGTATCTAGTGAGTTTCAGAAATATGCAGCCGGTGCCAAGTTGGTTGGTGTTGAACAAGACAAGCTCGCTGATATCTTTAAAGATACCAACGATAAAATCGGCGATTTTCTTCAAACGGGCGGCGGTCCTTTAGCTGACTTTTTTGAGAATATCGCGCCTCAGATTGGTGTTACCGCCGAACAATTCAGAAAGCTTTCAGGCCCACAAGCACTCGAGCTGTATGTTTCTAGCCTAGAGCGAGCAGGTGTTTCACAAAATGAAATGACCTTCTTTATGGAGGCTATCGCCAGTGATGCAACATTGTTATTGCCATTACTGCAAAACAATGCTGCAGGGTTTAAAACGCTGGGTGATGCTGCAGAAGATGCCGGTGCCATCATGGACGGTAAAATCATTGCTTCATCGCAACAGCTCAACGCGACCCTATTTTTATTGGATCAAGGTACCGAAGGTTTTAAGAATCAACTTCGTAGTGAATTGATTCCGGTCATTAGTGATCTGGCTGTTGAGTTTTATGATTTATCTTCTGATGCTTCGGTTGCTGAGTTCACTGCAGGTCTGCTGAACGGCACCATTAAAAATGTCACTACCACCGGCATCGGTGCTGTGGCCGTGTTCGATTTACTTGGTAAGACACTGGGCGGATTTTTGGCCAGTGTTGATGGTTTGTTTGATGGTGTCACGCTTGAAGATGCCATGTTCTCACCACGCATCATTGCCAAAATAAGAGCAAATGCCGGGGATGCTAAAGAAATATTAACGGTATCCGTTGATGATCTGAAGCAAACAGCACTGGAATACGGCGAGGCAATCAATAACATTAATAATGCCGGTGTAGACGTTAATGGCACCGGTGCAATTAATGAAAAAGTTCAAGCGATTGTCGATTTACAAACTCAGAGCCGTGAGGGTTTAGGGCAATCAGGTAGCAGCGTATCATTTACGCCAATCGATGAAGCCGCCGTTAAAGAGATCGACAAAGCGCGAACAGCTTTAGAAGGTCTGCAAGGCTCACTTGAAACGCAAGTGGCCACCTTTGGTTTAGGCGAAACCGCCGTTCTTGAATATCGACTGGCCAGTGGTGATTTAGCTGATGAAGTAAAACGACTAGGCGTGGATGGTGAGGAATTAGCGTTATCAATCGTTTCTCAATCACAAGCCTATGAGCAATTAAAAGAACAGCAGGAACTCGCCAAGGTGGCTGAGCAAGAGCTGCAAAAACAAAAAGAAGCCGGGCTGCAATTAACCGAATCCATGCAGACCGCTGAAGAAATCCTGAATCGTGAACAAGCCGAATATAACCGGTTATTGCAAGAAGGTCATATTAATCAAGAGACCTTTAACCGCGCCATTGCCGACTCTGAAGCTTCCTATAAAAAAGCCAAAGATGGCATGAACGAAATGTCCGAGTATGCCAAACAAGCAGCTCGAAATATGCAAGATTCCTTTGCTGACTTTCTGTTTGATCCGTTCGATGGCGGCATTAAGGGCATGGCTAAAGGGTTTATTGACTCTATTCGCCGGATGGCCGCTGAAGCTGCAGCATCCAAAATATTTGATTTACTGAAAACCTCAGTGGGTAACACCGGCATTGGTGGATCGATTGCTGGATTTTTTGGCTTTGAAGATGGCGGCATTATGACTTCAAATGGGCCAATTCCCCTAAAGTCATATTCAAATGGCGGCATTGCAGATAGTCCACAGCTTGCTTACTTTGCTGAAGGCCGAATGAATGAAGCCTATGTACCTCTGCCGGATGGCCGAAGCATCCCAGTCACCATGAGTATGGATGCCGCTGCAGGACAATCTCAACCCATTACTATCATCAATAACGGCGCGCCGGTGCGTGTGGTGTCAGATTCAATGAACGGTAACGAACGGCAAATTGTGATTGCTGAGGCGGTTGATCAATCAAAACGGGCTGTGGCCAGTGACATAATCCGTGGTGATGGCGATATCGCGAATGCAATGGAAAGTGTGTTTGGTCTAAATAGAGCCGTTGGGAGCAGACGATAATGCCGGTCAGTTGGCCCAGTACTTTGCCCAAACCCATCACCGATGGTTATGTGTTTCAGCCTGGAGATGGGCGCGAGATCACCGAAATGGAGCAGGGGCCCAGACGGATCCGTAAACGCTTCGATAACGTGCCATCAGACATCACATTACCGTTCATGATGACCCTAGCCCAGCTAAAACTATTTAAAGATTTTTGGGATGACGATATTAATGGGGGCGTTGATCCCTTTGATATTGAGTTAATGGCAGATGGTGAGCGGGTTATTGCGACCATTCATATCCTGGCTAGAGGCCAACAGACCCCAATGGGCGGAGGGCTTTGGCGCATGGCATTGCAGGTAGAAACACTATGACCACGGCACTTGATGAGTTATTTGCCTCTAATCCTAACAACAAGATTTATTACATCACCATTGAGCTGAGTCATTCAGCGTTTGCGCCTACTGTGCATAGATTGGTTCAGGGGTTTCAAAACCTGCAGGCGACCTTAGAAGAGGATGCACCGTATAACGCTGGCGAAGAGGTTAACTTTATCGGCTCAGCTTTTAAGCTGTCCATACCTGAAAAAAGCGTAAAAGGCCGGCAGGATTTAACCTGCACAATTTATGGTGCCTCGTTTGAGATTATCGAGCAGCTGGAACTGCAAGCAAAAGCCAACCGTGAGCCGGTAAAAATCACCTTCAGAGAGTTTGAATCAGGCGATTTATCAGCCCCAGCCTCTCAGCCGATCACCATGACAGTATTGAACCCAACAGCCGGACCCGATTCAGTATCGTTTTCGGCTACGTTTGCTGATGTGATCAATAAGCAATTCCCCTCAATTTTTTACAAACTCGAAACACACCCCGGCCTAGCCTGATGCATTGGTCAGATAGCTACATTGGTATGCGGTGGCAACCGTATGCCACTGGCAATGGTGCGTTTGATTGTTGGGGCTTGGTGCAGCACTGCTTAAAACAACACTATGGCATCACGCTTGATCGCTACATCGATATCGTGACCGACGATCACAAAGCATTTAATCGGGCCGTGTTCACCGAGCTAAGCGGCGGGCAGTGGATCAAAATTGATAAACCGATTGATGGCACCGTGGTGCTGATGTCACAAAACAAGCTTTTTCACCACATTGGTTTATTCACTGATGGTCTCGTGCTCCATTCAAAAGATGGGGCCGATGTATGCAAAGAAACCCTAAAAACACTCCAGAAAACTGGCTTTAAACGAATCGAGTTTTATATACATGAGCGTATCGCTAAAAGTTCTTAAATCGCCATTGGATGTGTATTCCGATGACGTGATGCACTTTGATAGCGGCTGCTCCATTGATCACGCCTTTCGTCAGTTAAGTGCGAGTTATACCGGGCCTTGTGATCATGTTATTTGTGTAGTAAATGGTGATGAAGTCAGCCCCGATAAATGGTCTGATCACATGTTATTTGATGGCGATACCATTATCGTTTGCCATCATGTGCATGCTGTTAACTTAGCAACTATCGCCATTAATATTCTGATATCGGTAGCGCTGTCTGTTGTGGCCTCCATGCTCACCTCTGTGCCGAGTGCAGATAAAAGCGGCGATATACCCGAAGCCAGCCCGACTTATTCGATTGATGCCCAGGGTAACAAGGCGCGATTAGGCAAAGTGATCCCGGTTCGTTATGGCCGGTTTCGTATTTACCCTGACTTTGCCTCAACACCTTATCGTGAATATATCGGCGGCGATCAATATTTGTATCAGCTTTTTGCCATTGGCCAGGGCGAATATGATTACTCTGATCTAAAGATTGGCGATACGCCTATTGCCAACTTTGAAGAGATTGAATACGAGTTCTATTCACCTGGTCAAAAAATTACGTTATTTCGTGACGCCGTTAATGTGTCACCTGATGTCACAAATTCCACATTATTTGCACCTAATGAACCAGAATATACCGGTGATGTTGGGCCATTTATCGCCAATGATGTTGATACCGTCGCCGAAGAAATCGCCATTGATATCCTGATTCCTAAAGGGCTGTATTTTTCCAACAATGATGGTGGTTTAGATGCTCGTAGTGTGCGTGTGTTTTTTGAATACCGTGATGTGGATAATGCCGATCAAGGCGTTGGCACATGGAAAGTTTTTGAGGATAAAACCTACACCGCTGCAACCGTTGAGCCAATCAGACGCACCATCAGAAAAACCATTACCACCACTACGGGCCGTGTTCAGGTGCGTGGCCGTCGCATTAACAGCTCAACCGATGATTTTAAAGAATCCGATGAGGTCCGTTGGGTCGGGCTCAAAGCGTATCTTGATTCAAGCCAAACCTATAACCATTCAACATGGGCGGTCAAAGCAAAAGCCACCGATAATCTATCAAGTCAAAACGAGCGGTTATTCAACCTGATCGCCTATCGAAAATTGCCTATATGGGATGGTGAAGAATGGTTGCCTGCAGCAACCACGCGAAACATCGCATGGGCATTGTGTGATGCAGTTAAAGCCGAATATGGCGGTAATTATCTCGATAAGAATCTGGATTTAGATGGCATCAAAGAACTGGCCGATGAATGGGAAGCCCGTGGTGATTATTTTGATGGCCAGTTTGATACAAAAACCACGCTGTGGACTGCCCTGAAAAAGATGTGCATGGTCGGTCGTGCTGAGCCTATTCAATATGGCGAGCAGTTCAGCATTGTGCGTGATGGCGACTATGCTAATGACACCTATATGTTTAATGGTCGCAACATGACCAAAGGCTCATTGGCGATAAGTTATCTCACGGTTGATGAGTTTGCCGATGATTCTGTTGAGATTGAATACACTGATCCCAATACATGGAAGCAGGATTTTATTACTGCAGCCGTGCCCGGTAGCCCGGCGAATCAGCCCAAAAAAGTGAAACTGGATGGCTGCACAAGTCGCCTTCAAGCGCACCGTGAAGCGATGTTCATGGCCGCAAAGCAAGAGTATCGCAATATTGTGGGCGATTTTGGTACCGAACTAGATGGCAGAAACATCGGTTATTTATCAAAACTGATCGTGGTTCAAGACATCAGCCGTTGGGGTAAGGGCGGCGAGGTCTTGGCGGTCGATGGCAATACGTTAACCTTGTCAGAGCCAGTGACGTTTGATGTCAGTGGCGATCATTTTATTTATCTGCGTGATGATTCCGGCAGAACGTATGAGCCACAACAGTGCACCTTTGTGGCGAACAACAAAGTCACCGTGCTCGGCACACTGCCAGCGTATGTTTACACAGGCTATGCCAAAGAAAAAACCTATTATGCCTTTTCATCACCCACGCAAAAGCCACGCAAAATGTTGGCTCAAACCATCAAAGCGGATGGTGAAACTAAGGTTAAAATTCAGGCGGTCATTGATGATCCAATCGTTCACAGCTTTGATGAGTTAATCAACAACGGCACGATCATCACGCCACCAAGTGTTGGGCCAAAACCAGTGCCACTGTTTAAAGTCTCCAACCTGGTCGTGATTCAGGCGGGCACATTAACCAACCCACAATTAGTGCTTTCATGGACACCGGCCAACAATGCCAAACGTAACCTGATTGATATATCTTATGATGAAGGCGTTTCATGGCAGCGTGTTGCCACAACCACCACCAATAGCGCATTGATTGATGTGCTGTTTGGTGTGGTCGATGTTCGCGTGGCACCGCAAAACGATGAAATCGGCAAATGGTTTCAGGTTCAAGTCACCATTGGGTCAGATTTTGGCACACCGAATCAACCAACCGGGCTCATGTTATCAGCCCCATTTACCGGTAATCAGGTAGATCTTGAGTGGGATGAACAGGCAACAGCCGCATCATGGTTTGTGGAAGTGCTGGATCTTACTGAAGCAGTGAGATATTCAGAGGTACTGACCACTAACAAATTTCGTTATCGAGCCGATCAAGCTGCCATTCATGGTATTGGCCGTGAGTTTGATATTGTGGTGTATGCCATCAATGCCAATGGTGTCACTAGCCCCTCGGCCACGCTTCGCGTAAAGAATCAACAGATCGCCACCTTATCAGGCGTAACGGCAAACGGTATTGCCGATCAAATCGTGATCCAATTCCCAGAGTCAGCTGAACCTGATTTCAACAACTTCAGACTATACGCCAGCAAAACAAATGGTTTTACAGCCGATGCCAGCACATTAATAGAGCCTAACATCAGAACCCTGCTGTATTCCTTTCCCGTTGTCTATGGCGAAACCTGGTATTTCAGGGCAGCGGGCGTCGATGTTTGGGGCACTGATGAACTTAATTTCAGCAGCCAAGTATCAGCACAAAGCGGCGAGATAGTCGCCACCGTCATTCACGATGACTTTATCGAAACACCGATGTTAAAGGCTAATGCGGTTACGGCGGAAAAGATCACCGTGCCAAGCCTTTCAGCCATATCGGCAGTGATGGGCACGGTCACCAGCGGTATTTTCAAAACCTCATCGTTAAACGGCTACCGGGTTGAAATGTCCAGCGAGGGTGATTTCCCTATCTGGTACGGAACCGGCAGCACCAAAGATGCGGCGAACGGTAAGTTTTACGTTGATAAAAATGGCAACCTGGTCGCGAAAGGCATCGCGATTTATGATGATGAAGATAACTTAATCTTATCAGCAGGCGGCACCTACACCGGCAGTATGCTGGCCAGCAATATTGATGGGCTGGGTGCGTTTGCCAGTGTTGATCAATTAAACGCGGCCAACATCACTACCTATATTGCAGGGGCGGCGATTCCTAACGCTTTGATGGGGCTGGCATCGATTAGAACCGCTAACATTGATGTGGCGAATGTTGAAACATTAACGATTGCGGGCAACGCGGTTACTATACCGGCAAGTGCTTATGGTTCTGCAGAAATTACGTTAGGTAGTAGTTTTACTACTCTTGCTTCTGTAACCATACAGTCAACTGGAAGCCCTATTTCTGTAATTGCATCAGTTAGTTTAAGAAGTTTTTACGGGGGGGACTCAGAACCTGACAGTCCCGGAGTAGGAGAATTGAGACTTGTCTGCACACAAACAGGTAGCGTTTTATGGTCAACTTCCTTTAATTTTGGAGGAATACGTGCAGTTTCTCAATCGCCTACGACAACCAGAGAAACAATTACCCCAGCCGCAAGACACACCAGAGGTGTTGGGGCGGCAACTTATGTTTTACAAGCAAGACGCGTTTTACCTAGTAATGCAAGCTATGCATCAAATCGTTTTATTCAAATTCTTGAGGTTAAACGATAAATGAACGATTTTTATATTTACGATAACGTTACAGGTGAAATTTTAAGAACAGGTAGCTCACCCGTTTCAATGATTTATTTGCAAGCAACTGAACCCAATGAATCATTTGAAATAGGTTTAGCTGATGAGGAAACTCAATATCATGACCTCGTTGATAACGAGTTAAAAGCAAAAACCGAATCGCCCGTAACCATTGATACAACCATCACAACAGTCGTTACAGAGGATGACCACGCTAATGATATATGGCTGCAATTTCCTATTGGAACTGTCCTTGCAGTAGCAGACGGCCTGTATAACATGGGTTTTGAAAACATACCTAACCCTTCAAAGTTGTATCTGAATGGTGAATTTTTAACTGAAATAACAGATGGAGAATTAGAATTTGCTTTAGATCTTCCTTCTAGTGCACACGGCATTGAGCGATTCAAATCGCAAGTAGAAAACAACCCCAAGTTGCATAGCTTGCAAATAAAATCAGTGGCGCATTTGCCTTTTGAGGTCAAGATTTATGCAGTATAGCTACAGCCAATACACGGACATTCAGGACGCAAAAACAAAAATAACTTCCGATATAAACAGCTATGCAAATTTAAGCATTGACGCCAAACGATTTTTTACAAATATTACACTTGCCGAACAGTTGGAGAGGTATAAACAAGCTTTAGATTATATAGAGTTTGAGCCGCCAACTAATGAGAAGCACAGACTTGTCGAGGCGGCGGCGATAGCAAGGGGGATTAGCATGCTTTCTGCGGCTGTCAGTATCTATATAAACGACGAAGATTTTTTTGATGTTTTGTGGTCTTCAATTGAGGAAATAAGAGCACGTCACTTAGATAACCTAGAAGCTTTGGAACTTCCAGACACTATAAATGATGCCGTTGCAATTAGAATGTCTGCATTAGAAGAACTGCTTTCATTATAAAACTAAGGAATGTAGAAATGCCTTATGCAAGTAATAATAAGTTAAGTAAAACTTTTAAAGATGGTTGGGTCCAAGTATCAAACGAATTCTATAAAGAGCTTTTATTCATACAGTTAGGCAAGCATCAAACATACAAAGGTTTTTCAAATGAAAATGGAAATATAGTAAAAATTGAAAGGGTAGAAAAAACACCACCCGCTATTGATTACAATGAGTTTGTTAAAAAAGCAAAAGCCAAGATTGATAGGGCAGCGGGGGCAGTTCGACTGAGATACATCACCGACGTGCCCGGCCAACAAGCCGTTTATATGCAAAAACTGGAACAGGCAAATCTATTCATCGCCGATAACCTGGTGGACGATAACTTGATCCCCTACATAATCGCCGAAGCCGAAGCCAGAAACATCACCAAACTTGCTTCAGCGCAATTGATTATAGCCATCGCAGACTTTTGGAACATCACAGTGGCCCCCAAAATCGAAGGCATCCGGATCAAATACAAAGCAGATCTAGACAACCTCACCGGCGAAGCCCTGGCAACCGCCCCCCAAGTCTATCAAGATGCCGTCAACGAACTAGATCAAATCATCATCACCTATCCACCGTGATGGATTAATCGATAAAAAACCATTCAGCAACAACGCTGAATAGAAAAATACTCAACCACAAACCCGCCAAGGCGGGTTTTTTATTGCCCGGAGTTTTACATGAATCTAGGTCTGCAACTTAGTTTAGGCGGAAGAATACATGCCATCTTAAACCCGGCAGAGCCAACGGCTGTCGAAAACTTCCGCCTTGCCCGTAATGCTGTGGCGAATGTGTTGGCTGTGCCGAGCTTCGATATTGTTATTCGTGCCAGTCAAACCTCCGGCCCTGCTCCAATGGGTGTGGTATTTAACATGCTGGATGACTCGACGTTTCCGGGCATAACGAGACCAGAAGCAGACCTTTCTTTCTGGCTTGAATATGACGATGTTGGGTCTACTTATCAGAACGTTTCAAGTGAATTGGGACGTAATAACGCCAATATCGGGCAGGGGGCTATTCATGGTCATGTATTTGACTCTGTAAAAACCTACACCGTTAAGGGGTATGTATATCAGCACTCAACAGGTAAGTTTGGTTATAGGGAAATTGTGATAGCCCCTAGCGATGCTGATGCTTTTTACCCAACAACAAACACAGTATGTCTTGATCCTTCTGGTGTGTTTTCTGGCGCTCCATCAGGAAGTCAACAGGTTACAACTTGGGCTGCCGCTGCATCAGCTATTGATACGTTAAAAGCAGATTCAAGATTATTAATCGCAAAAGGCGCAGAGATAAATCTAGATAGCACTAGTGCTAGATTATCCATCTATAACCATCAGCAGTTTGGCTCCTTTGGAGAAGGTGAATACCCAGTAATTAACTTGCCGGTAAATGGTATGAGTGGGTTTAGCACTTCATTGTTTTATGGCAACGCAGGAACAAGCAGGGGGACAGGAGAGGGTACGATAATTTATGAGTGGGATATTAAGGGAAATTATAGCCCAGTAACCGGAGTAGGCGAGACAAAAAGAACAGGGTTAATCTCATTAGTGTCTAACTCATCTGTAACAATACACAAGGTTAGTGAGTCCGGCGTTGGGATAATGGTTTACCCATATGACATTGGCGGGGGGCTACCGTCAAACATACTGCTTAGTGATGTTAAGTTCACGGACTGGTTTGATCTTTCAGTTTTTGGTCGGATGGAGAATTCAGTAATAGTTGGCTCAAGCATTAAGCAGAATGTAAACGCTGTAGGTGGCATTGCTGGCGGGAAAACTTATTATTTTGAGAGAATTGCTGGTGATGGCGTAACGCTTGAGTATGCCTTAAATAATCTGGCTATTTTTGGCGATACATCAAACTTAGCGGTTTTTGATTATGACACTGAAAATCAAATCTATACAGAGCTAACCGAAGCTAACGGTGGCTTTGTCTTCACGGCAGGCGCTGACTCCACTATAGGGTCTTCAGATGGCTCAACCCCTTACACCGGCAATGGGACACATTCTGCACTATTAACAGCGGCAATTGCGGAAGGCCATGAGCTTTATTACCATAAGCGCTACTGGGCATTTCATGGCCCAATACGTCTGGAGGACTGTCAAGGCGTAACGATAACTCAATCAGAATTATTTTCTAACACTGGATGGTCTAGTGATGGACTGGCTCACCAGTCCTGTATTCGCTGGAACTCAAATGGTACGTTTGGCGCTTATGGTTTTATCAACCAAAATAAGATGGAAGGCGGCATTAGTCAAATGTCTCTTGCACCTCAAAACCAAGGAACCAGGCAGCATGTAACAAGACCATTGGTTATAGAATCTAACCTGTTATATGGGTACACATCAACTGAGAACTCAATTGGGGTTGGCTCAACGAACTTGTTTATAAGGAATAATGTAGCTATTCAGTTTAATTTACCTTCTATATATCCGGATCATGAATATGCAACATTCGCAATAATCGAAAAGCGCGATGAAACTTTAGATGACGTAGATGTTAATCCTATCGTTATCGCAAATAACTCTGTTATCAACTTAATGTCAACAGCCAACAGCGCACGAGATACGAATGTAATTAAGGTGGTTGATGGTAACACAGGATTTCCACTGGTCACTGATGTAAACAATCTACTCTATCATGAGGACAGACCAACGCCTTGGCCGATAGATTACGCACCACTATATCCTGATATTTATTATCAGCCTTTAGCGGGAAGTCCAGCGATTGGGTCGGGCGTATCAACCGCTTATGTCTGGGATGATATTCTTGGCGCGTTAGTTGAGGATAGCTATAACTTTGGAGCGTTTGACTCAGTATCGGCTCCTGTTTTTGAATTAACGTTTAATCCAGCAAATTCAACAAAAGCGACATTTTCAACTGTTACACTAGCGGCTGGAGAAAAAGTAAGGTTCACATTCAAGTGCTTGCCAGCAGCATTTAGAAGGGTTTTGATTGAGAAGGCGCTGGGTGGTGGGTCGATTGATCGTGCACCTATAGAATTTAATGAGTCTAACAATATTGCATTCAACACTGCCGAGGCATCACTGGTCACCATAGATGCTGTATCAATCAGTAATGGGGCTTCTGCCGTGGGGTATATGGATGATGATGAACACATCCTTGAAATGACCATTAACACTGGGCAAACCTCTGTTTTTGGCACACTGGGATCAGCCTATACAAATGCATTCTTCTATAATGGCGTTATAAAAGACTTGGAGTTTGACAAGTTTGTGGAAGGAGAATTAACAACTGTTCTAAAATGGGATATTGATTCAGGAAGTATAACTACCGAGCCTTCAGTTATTGGTACAGCAGATTTAACCTTTGTTAATTTTGTGGAAGACGATTGGACTACTGCTTAATTTGTGCAATTCATTATTCACACAGCCGCCTCCGGGCGGTTTTTTATTGCCCGGAGTAAATCATGAATAGATTGAAGGTTGGAGCTTCAGCACTGGCATTGATTGTGTCAGGCGCGATTACGCTTTATTCGCCACAAGTTCAGGAGCATCTCGGCGAATTAGAGGGTGAAGGTCAAAACATTGCTTATGCAGATAAGGTGGCAAATGATATCCCAACGGTATGCAAAGGATTAACAAACCACGTAAGTCCCGAAAAAGTGATTATCGGTGACTTTTGGTCTGATGAAAAGTGCGCCGAAGTGGAAAAGATTGTTGTAACAGAAGGCCAAATCAGTCTGGCCAGATGCCTGCCAGACACGATCACACAAGATCAATTTGATGCGTTGACCCTGTTTGCTCACAACGTCGGAAACCCTATGGCATGTGCAAGCCGCGCAGTGGGATTGATATGGCAGGGTAAGCATTACGAGGGGTGCAGAGCATTGGCCTACAGCCCATCAAATCGACCAGTTTGGTCGTATGTCGGTAAAACCTATATTCAGGGTTTACATAATCGTCGGATAAAGGAATATAAAATTTGCTCAAAAGGATTGAGACAATGAATCCCTATGCATTTATAGCAATAGTAACGATTTCATTTATCTCTGGAGCGGGCGTGCAGGGCTGGCGAATGGGCAAAGTGATGGCTGAATATGAAAATACATTATGGCAAGCATCTCTCGCAGCAACACAAAACAAAATCGAGATAGACAGGCTTAATACTCAACGAGAAAGAGAAGCTTTAGAAATCTCAGCTATTCGTAAACAAAAACAAAAAGTCGTTACAGGAGCCATCAACAATGAAGTCATTAAGTATATTCAAAGCCCTGACGCTGGTATGTGTACTTTACCTGCTGAATGGGTGCGCATCCACAATGCAGCAGCAACAGGACGCATCGATCTGCCCTGAAAGAAAATCAGCACCTGCAGACTATATGTTAGAGCCGGGAATACTGAAGGAGATTAATATTAAATCGCCAGGCGACAAAGAGTCGCTTAAGATAATCACTGAAAACTATGCTTTATTCCGAGAAGTTAGAGATCAGTTAATTGATTTACAAAATTGGGAGAGGTCACAGAGCGAGTAAATAATCAGTTACTCGCGTGTTAGTCCCGCTTGAGCCGGGAAGAATGATTGTCGGTGGCTAAGCTCTTTATCCACTTCCTCATGGGTTTTTCAAAATATTGATAGCTTAAGAATGCCGCCATTATTGTTGATGCGAGCATTACAGTAATGAATAGCTCTTTATTCTGCAGATTAACAAATGGAACGTGCGGCCATAGGTAGCTACCAACCATGGTTATAGGGATGTGAAGCAGGTATATGCCAAAAGACCAAGCACCTAGTAACTGAAATATACGAATAGATAAGAATCTGGCAAGAAACCCAGAATCAGTCCATGTTAAAGCGATTAGTGCTGCAAATGATGGGATAAGAAAAATCTCGCTCACCTCAAAATAAAAACAGCTAAATAGCGACAAAATAGCACCGATTTGCATTAAATTAATGTTTTGTAACTTTTCAGTCATGCCTCGGTAGTGATAAACGATCATACCCAAAGCAAAGCCAACCACCCCTCTCAGCCCTGCAAGCCTTTCATCAATGTTCAGTGTTCCATAATTATGGATAAGGATAATATAAGAGAGCACCACCACGGCAAGTAGCAAGGGAATGCTTGATCGGTTTCTCCAGTACAGTGCGAAAATAGGGAAACAAAGATATGCTGCAAATTCTGCACTTATCGACCATGCCGGAAAGTTAAAGTAAAACTGATCTGACACGCCCCACGCTTGAACAGCAAATAAACTAAAGGCGATGTGACTGGCAGCTTCATCATGCATTTCCTTACCAACAACAACGAAAAATCCGACCGTTAAGGTAAGCGCCGCTATATATAGTGGATATATTCTTGCAAATCGGCTGAAATAAAAAGACCTGTATCTGAATTTTGCACCAGGCACCAAGTACCCAGAATACACGGCTGCAATAATAAATCCGCTCAGTATGAAAAACATATCAACAAAAGCATGGCTTTTTTCTAGGTAATGATGGTAGTTCAGTCCAATTGTATAATGAAACAGAACCACGCCAATGGAAGCAAGTCCTCTTAATGCTGTGTGTGATTCTATTTCTTTCATGCTACCAATCCTTGAGATTTAAAATCAATAATACCAGTCCGAAACCATACCGTAACCCATTGTTTTTATTATGCCGAAAATGCCATTTTTGACAGTAGCTAAAAACAGTGCAAAATCACGCCCCTAGTAGGTTTGCGCGAGTTACGATACCACCTTGATATTGTGCTGTTCTAAGCATCAAAAACACTTTCGCCACTAAAACAAAATCCAAACAAAAACAAATAGTTAAAATTGCCAGTTTTCAGAAATGGCGAAAGCGAATAATTAACTAACCTATTGATACTGCTTAAATAACTTACGGCCTTCTAAGCCGAGGGTAGCAGGTTCGAGTCCTGCCGGGCGTACCATCTTTTGTCTACCCCCCTAGCGTTGTGTCCAAACTTTCAAGTTGATTTTTAGCCCCTGTCGGTGCTAACTTTCACGTGACCAAGGACGGCATATCTGAATTTCTCAAACTCAATAGTGAACTCAGCAACGTGAATAAAAATACCCTGCTCGTAACTGGCGGCGCCGGTTTTATCGGTTCTGCATTAATTCGTCAATTAATTACCGAAACCGATTTCACGGTTATCAACATCGACAAACTGACCTATGCTGGCAATCTCGAATCACTAACTGAGATTAATGCTTCGCCAAACTATCATTTTGAGCAAGCTGATATCTGTGATGCTGAGGCAATGGATCGAATCTTCTCCCAATATCAGCCGAGTGCCATTATGCATCTGGCTGCTGAATCGCATGTTGATCGATCAATTGATGGCCCCGCAGACTTTGTGCAAACCAACGTAGTTGGTACGTATGTTTTGCTTGAGGCTGCCAGAAAATATTGGAAAACGTTATCTGCAGATGATGCCAGAAACTTCCGTTTCCACCATATTTCTACCGATGAAGTCTATGGCACTTTAGGTGAAACGGGGCTGTTTACTGAAACCACTCCGTATCAACCAAACTCTCCTTATTCTGCGACCAAAGCAGGCAGTGATCATTTGGTTCGTGCCTGGCACCACACTTATGGTTTACCGGTATTAATGACCAATTGTTCTAATAACTACGGCCCATATCAATTCCCAGAAAAACTGATTCCGGTGGTTATTAACAATGCATTGGCCGGAAAACCTTTACCGATTTACGGTAAAGGTGAAAATATCCGCGATTGGTTGTATGTCGATGATCATGCTAGAGCATTAAGACTGGTGCTGGCGGAAGGCAAGTTATGTGAAAGCTATAATGTTGGCGGCTTTAACGAACATACCAATTTGGATGTAGTACAACTGATTTGTCAGATTCTGGATGAATTATTGCCTGAATCACCACATCGCCCACACAAAGAGTTGATTGAGTTTGTCACGGATCGTCCAGGTCACGATGCGCGCTATGCAATTGATGCCAGCAAAATTGAACGTGAATTAGGCTGGAAGCCTCAAGAAACGTTTGCCACTGGTTTACGTAAAACGGTTCAGTGGTATCTGGATAATCGCCAGTGGTGTGAAAATGTAATGGATGGTAGTTATCAACAACAACGACTAGGTTTAGGAGAAAACAAATGAGCCGCAAAGGAATTGTATTAGCTGGCGGAAGCGGCACTCGTTTATATCCCGTAACCCAATCCATCTGTAAACAACTGTTGCCGGTTTATGATAAACCAATGATTTATTACCCGCTGGCCACCATGATGCTGGCAGGCATGCGAGACATCTGTATTATTTCCACACCACAAGACACCCCGCGGCTGGAACAATTGCTTGGAGATGGCAGTAAATGGGGATTGAACCTGCAGTATATTGTTCAGGATAAACCAGAAGGTATTGCACAAGCTTTTACACTAGGTGCTGATTTTATCGGTGATGATGATTGTGCTTTGGTGCTTGGGGATAATGTGTACTACGGCCATGACTTGGCAGATATGATGCAAGATGCAGACAATAACAAAGATGGTGCGACGGTTTTTGCCTATCCGGTCAGTGACCCTGAACGTTATGGTGTTGTGGATTTTGATAAGGATGGTAAAGCCCTGAGTATTGAAGAAAAACCTTCAAAACCAAAATCACGTTACGCAATTACCGGTTTGTATTTCTATGATAACCAGGTCGTTGAAATTGCGCGAAATCTTAAACCTTCGGCGCGTGGTGAATTAGAAATTACGGATGTGAATCAGGCTTACCTGGATAACGGCAAGCTCAATGTTCAGGTAATGGGACGTGGCATGGCCTGGTTGGACACCGGCACGCACGACTCACTTCTTGATGCATCAATGTTTATCCAAACCCTTGAACAACGCCAGGGTTTAAAAGTCATGTGTCCAGAAGAAATTGCCTACCGTATGGGCTACATCAATGCCGAGCAACTTGAACAATTAGCACAACCACTGTTGAAAAGTGGTTATGGTAAATACCTGTTAAATATTATTAACGAGACCATTTTCTGATGTTAGTCACCGAGACAAATATTCCCGAGGTTAAACTGCTAACACCGAAGAAGTTTGGTGATGAGCGTGGTTTTTTTCTAGAAAGTTATAATAAAAAAACCTTTAAAGATTTACTCGGTTTAGATATTGATTTTGTTCAGGATAATCACTCTCGCTCAGCAAAAGGTGTCTTGCGTGGTTTGCATTATCAAATAAAGCAGCCCCAGGGCAAACTCGTACGGGTGACCGCTGGAAAAGTATTTGATGTGGCTGTCGATATGCGCCGTAATTCATCAACATATGGTCAATGGACTGGAGCAATCTTAACTGCGGAAGGACAAGAACAGTTTTGGGTTCCAGCCGGTTTTGCCCATGGCTTTATAGTATTAAGCGATAGCGCGGATTTTCTTTATAAAACTACTGATTATTACGCTCCAGAATATGAGCGAACCGTAGCTTGGGATGATTTGGATTTAGCAATTGACTGGCATTTGGATGGTATTACCCCAGTTTTATCTGCTAAAGATCAACAAGGCACGCCTTTTAAATTGGCTGAGACATTTTAAGTGACAATATTATTGATAGGTAGACAGGGACAAGTTGGTTTTCAGTTGCAGAGAAGCCTTGCCTGTTTAGGAGAGGTATATGCAACAACTCGGCAGGAACTTGATTTGTCGGATATGGATGCTATTCGATCATTAGTTAGCAACGTCAAACCTCATCTGATTGTGAATGCAGCAGCTTACACTGCAGTTGATAAAGCGGAAGCCGAACTCGAATTAGCTAGAGAAATTAATGCTATTGCACCAGCAGTATTAGCAGAACAAGCCAAAAAACTAACCATTCCATTAGTACATTATTCAACGGACTATGTATTTGATGGCAGTAAGGATTCCCCATGGTTGGAAACAGATGCCACCGGACCGCTAAGCCATTATGGTTTGACGAAGTTGGAAGGTGAACAAGCAATTTTGGCGAGTGAGTGTGATCATTTTATTTTTAGAACCAGTTGGGTATATGACCGGCGAGGTCATAATTTTTTGAACACCATGCTTAGACTGGCTGAAGAGCGTGAGCAATTGAATATTGTCGATGATCAAATTGGAACGCCTACCTGGAGCAGACATATAGCTGATGTCACTGCCCAGGCCCTGTCACAGGCACATAATAATGAAACATTTTGGCAAAAACATAGTGGTATTTATCATTTGAGTGCAGCAGGTCAAACCAGTTGGAAAGGTTTTGCCGAGGCTATCTTTAATTTAGCAGAGCAAGGTGGTCGTCATGTGCCGCAAGTCACTGGAATTAACACAGCAGAATATCCTACCCCCGCCAAACGTCCATTGAATTCTCTTATGGACAATACCAAGTTAAAACAACATTTTGATCTGCAATTACCTGATTGGCAGCAAAGTTTACAATGGGTTATGCAGTCATAAATAGTCAAGGTAGATTCTGCTTAGCTTGCCGTATTAGGGAAAGTCAGTGATACAAACCTCCTATAACAAATTAATGCAGTGGTTTTTGAGTCGTCCACGAACCACAAAACGAATACTGAGTATTTTTATCGATTATATCGTCGTTATGCTGGTTTTATGGATGGCATTTTCACTACGACTAAGTACTTTGTATGAACCACCTGTTTCCCAATTCTGGTTATTCTTTCTTGCCCCGCTGATCGCAATACCGATCTTTATCAAGTTGGGCTTATACCGGGCAATTGTCCGATATATTGGTCTAGATGCACTGTGGACTATTTTTAAAGCGATTGGTCTGTTTACAGCGATTTTTGCCACATTTGTTGTGCTTTCAGGTCCTTATGCCGGGCTGGTACCTCGTACGGTTTATATTATCAATGCTGTATTGTTATTTTTGTTTGTTGGCGGTCTACGTTTGTATGCTCGTTGGTTATTCATCAGTACGACTCGCAGGCCTTTAACAGAGCTCGATAATCAGCGGTTTATTCCCCCGGTCCTCATTTATGGGGCAGGTCGTGCTGGAGCACAACTTTCTGCTTTATTAAAAATGGGTCGTCAATTGCGTCCAGTTGCATTTATCGATGACGAGCCAACGCTTTATCGCCAACAAATTAATGGGTTAAATGTGTATCGGCCTCGCGATCTGGTGAAGCTGATTGATAAATTTCACGTTCGTGATGTGTTGTTGGCCATGCCATCAGCTTCCCGAAGTCGTCGTAGTGAGATTCTTCGATCTCTTGAAGAACTGCCAGTACACATCCGTACCTTGCCAGATTTAACAGATATAGCTGAAGGCAAACTGGAAGTCTCGGATATCCAGGAAGTAGATATTGCAGACTTACTGGGTAGAGAGGCCGTCGAGCCTGATCCCATGTTATTAACAGCAAACATTACCGGAAAAACAGTAATGGTAACGGGCGCTGGAGGATCCATTGGATCTGAGTTGTCCCGTCAGATCGTTAGACTTAAACCAAGCCGGTTATTGTTGTTCGAAATAAGTGAATTTGCGCTTTATCAAATCGAACAGGAGTTAAGACATCTGGCTACTCAGGTCGAAGTAATCGCATTACTTGGGTCAGTTGTAGATCGCACTCGTTTGACATCAATTTGTCAGCATTTTTCGGTGCAAACTGTTTACCATGCCGCAGCTTATAAACATGTGCCTATGGTTGAAAAAAATGTTGGTGAAGGCATACGCAATAATGTATTTGGCACATTACACTGTGCCCAAGCGGCTATTGCAGCAAAAGTTGAAACATTTGTGTTAATTTCAACAGACAAAGCTGTTCGACCAACCAATACCATGGGTGCCAGTAAACGCATGGCTGAATTGGTATTGCAGGCGTTGGCGCAAGAGTCAGTTACACGCTTTACCATGGTAAGATTTGGTAATGTATTAGGTTCTTCGGGGTCAGTCGTTCCGTTATTTCGAGAACAGATTGCCAAGGGTGGCCCTGTTACCGTGACTGATCCACAAATTATCCGTTATTTTATGACTATTCCAGAAGCTGCGGAACTGGTGATCCAAGCCGGCGCAATGGGACAAGGTGGTGATGTGTTTGTATTGGACATGGGCTCGTCAGTAAAAATTGTGGATTTGGCGAAACGGATGATTCATCTCAGCGGGTTCACAGTACAAAATAGTGAGAACCCAGATGGTGATATCGAAATAACTTTTACCGGATTACGTCCCGGTGAGAAATTATTTGAAGAGCTGTTAATTGGCGAAAATGTTAGCCAAACAGCTCATCAGAAAATAATGCGAGCGGAAGAGCATGTCATTCCATGGCAAGACTTACAACTCATACTGACAGATTTGCAACATGCTATGAGCGTTTCAGATTATGAACAAATCAGAAGCATTCTCGGGCAATATGTGGATGGCTTTATGCCCCAATGCGGAATTGAAGACTGGTTAAGTCACAAAGTTGTGGTAAACCAATAAATATTGGCCCTATTAATTTTATATAGAGACGAATTATGGAAAAAACACTCAATATTGCAGTTGCTGGAACCGGTTACGTTGGTTTGTCTTTAGCTGTTTTACTGGCACAACACCACAATGTTACTGCTTTGGATATCGTCCCTGAAAAAGTGGATCTGATTAACGCCAAAAAATCTCCGATTGTGGATAGAGAGATTGAAGATTTTCTCGCCAATAAGCCCTTAAATTTAACTGCCACAACTAATAAAAACACTGCTTATGAAAAAGCTGATTTTGTCATTATTGCTACCCCAACAGATTATGATTCTGTCACCAATACCTTCAATACCAAATCCGTTGAAGCGGTTATTCAAGATGTGATAGCCATTAATCCAAATGCAGTCATGGTCATTAAATCGACTATTCCAGTTGGCTACACCAGTACGGTCAAAACCAAGTTTGGTACAGATAATGTTTTCTTCTCACCCGAATTTTTACGTGAAGGCAAAGCCTTATACGACAACCTTTACCCATCGCGCATCGTGGTGGGTGAGCAGACTGACCGAGCCCGTCTATTTGCCGATTTATTGATAGAGGGCGCAGTAAAAAAAGATGTACCAGTATTATTTACTGATCCCACAGAAGCAGAAGCGATTAAATTATTTTCCAATACCTATCTGGCGATGCGGGTAGCGTATTTTAATGAACTCGATAGCTATGCCGAAACCCATAATCTGAACAGCCGCCAAATTATAGAGGGTGTGGGCTTGGATCCACGGATTGGCGACCACTACAATAATCCTTCTTTTGGTTACGGCGGTTATTGTCTGCCAAAAGATACCAAGCAACTATTGGCCAACTATGACACCGTGCCAAACAGTTTGATTAGAGCTATCGTTGATGCCAATACCACCCGTAAGGACTTTATTGCCGATCAAATTATTAAGAAAAATCCGCAGGTCGTGGGCATCTATCGTCTGGTGATGAAACAGGGATCGGACAATTTCCGCGCCTCGGCAATTCAGGGGATTATGAAGCGCATCAAAGCCAAAGGTATTGAAGTTATTGTTTATGAGCCTGTGCTCGAAGAAGCTGAATTCTACCGTTCAAAAGTAGTAAATGATTTAGCTGCATTCAAACAACAATCCTCATTAATTATTGCCAATCGTATTACGGATGATATCCAAGACGTCAAAGACAAAATTTATACCCGTGATCTATTTGGTCAGGACTAGCCATATTTACAAAACGTATTGATAACGGGAATTATTCGACTCCGAGCTGATGTATAATCCTTGTTTGCTTTTTTGGAGGACAACCATCAGTGTGTGGAATAGTCGGTGGTATTGCTGAGCGGAATGTAGCCCCAATTTTAATGGAAGGTCTTCGTCGGCTAGAGTATCGAGGTTATGACTCCTCCGGCGTGGCCCTACTGAATGCGGATGCTAATATTCATCGTGTCAGGTCGTTGGGTAAAATCAAGCAACTCGAAGCCAAAATCGATGCTGAAAACACCAGCTTTTCAGGTCAAATGGGTATCGCGCATACCCGCTGGGCTACACACGGTATTCCTTCTGAAAATAATGCTCATCCACATATTTGTAATCATCGAATTGCTGTTGTTCACAACGGCATCATCGAGAATTATCAGGTTCTCAAACAACAACAGATAAATCAGGGGTATCGTTTTACTTCTGAGACAGATACTGAAGTCGCTGCTCACTCTATCTATCAATACTTATATGGGGATGCTTCTCCAACGGCAAGCAGAACCGGTCTTTCACTGCTCGATGCGGTAATTGAAGCAACTCGTGATTTCGAAGGTGCTTATGCGCTTGGTGTGATTGCTACCGATGATCCCAATACTCTGATAGCTGCGCGTAAAGGTAGTCCTCTGGTGATTGGTATTGGTATCGGCGAGCATTTTATCGCCTCAGATGTTTCTGCATTATTGCCCGTAACACAAAATTTTATTTTCTTAGAAGATGGCGACGTTGCCCGTCTGACGCGTGATACTGTAGAAATATTCAGCGCTATCACGGGTGAAAAGGTAGAACGGCCTGTCAAGCAATCAACACTGAATATTACTGCTGTAGAACTCGGCGAACATCGTCACTACATGCATAAAGAGATATTTGATCAGCCTCAAGCGGTCATCGACACCCTGGAAGGGCGGGTAACACAAGACCAAGTACTGGTTTCCACCTTCGGTCCTGGTGCAGAATCGATTTTCAAAAGCATTGAAAGAATCCATATTATCGCTTGTGGTACCAGTTATCACGCAGGTATGGTGGCGAAATACTGGGCAGAAGATATTGTTCGTATCCCATGTCAAGTTGAGGTAGCCAGTGAGTTTCGCTATCGAAATCCCGTCATTGAAGATAACACCCTATTTGTCACCATTAGTCAGTCAGGCGAAACTGCCGATACACTAGCGGCATTGCAGCAAATTAAAGCGCATGCAGCAGAAAGCCCCGAGGCTTTTGCAGCCAAAAATATTCCCACGTTGTCTATTTGTAATGTGGCAGAGAGCAGTCTTACACGTGAAGCCGATTTGAGTTATCTCACCCATGCCGGGCCAGAAATCGGCGTAGCTTCCACCAAGTCGTTCACCACGCAGTTAGTGGCACTAGCGTTATTATTAACCTGTATCGGTAAAGTCAAAAAGCGTATTTCTCGTGAGCGCGAAAGCCACATTACTCAAGGCCTGCAGAAATTACCTAACCTCATCCAGAATGCTTTGATGCATGAGCAGGAAATTCAAGATATTGCCCAGGATTTTGCCGATAAACAACATGCTCTGTTTTTAGGTCGCGGCACTATGTTCCCAATCGCTCTTGAAGGCGCCTTAAAGCTCAAAGAGATCAGTTATATCCATGCTGAAGCCTATCCAGCTGGGGAGTTGAAACATGGTCCATTAGCCCTGATTGATGAGAATATGCCGGTTATTGCGATTGCGCCGCTGGATGATTTATTGGAAAAGCTAAAATCCAATCTCCAGGAAGTGAAGGCGCGTGGGGGACAAATGATAGTGTTTGAGGATGAGCGCTCTGACATCAGTTCAGAGACGGGCTTTAAGGTTATTAAAGCTACCACGAATGTAGGGCGTATTACTGCCCCTATAACCTACAATATTCTCCTTCAATTATTGAGTTACCACGTTGCTTTAATTAAAGGGACAGATGTGGATCAGCCACGTAACCTTGCTAAATCTGTCACAGTTGAATAGTAATCATAAAGAATTAAAGAAATAATGATAAAAAAATCAAATTCACAAAAACAACTAAATCATCTCTCCGAAACATTAAGTAATGATGAAATTGATTTGTTTGAGATAGCTGAATTGCTATGGTACAAAAAAATTATCATTATATTTGTCACTATAGCTTGCGGGCTTTTAGGCTATGGCTATACAGTATATGAAAGCAATAAGCCAATGGTTTATCAAGGAAAAATCCTTTTGGAATCAGGCGCGTATATCACAAAAGAAAATGAGCTCAGAAATCTACATGCCCCACGCGATATGGCGATGATGATCTCTACTATAAAAAATGTTAGTGCTTCGGCCCCAAACGGTACGAGTACTCTCATCGAGGTAACAATTAGCGATACTGAAAAAAATGAAATTCTCGCTAATTTTAATAAAGTTTACAAATTCATTGAACAACAAGACAATTTATTCATCAATAAGCTCGATTCTCAACAAATCATTAAAGTCACGCAAGCTATCGATGAACCAGAAATTACTGAAAAGTCTAAAAATCGCATGATGCTAGTTATTATTCTCTCTATAACCCTTGGTGGCATGCTCGGTATTTTCCTAGTATTGATTCGCGCTGCTATTAAAAATCGCCGTGCTTTTAAGGCAAATATTAAATAGCCTTCCAAAATCAAGATTCATCCAACCATCATATTGTTACGTAATTTAGGTTTTACTCAAAACATATTTGAATTACATTGAGTTCGATTATTGAACGGATAATAAAATGCATGTTAATCGAAAAACTCGCTATAAATCTTTAAATCATTGAGGTTAACCCTGAAATGAGTCAACGTGAAGTCGTCAAGGCTCCTTGACCTCACATCCTCAGTAAAGCGAAGTTTGGTCTAAAAGCATTGTTGAAAAGGATATACAAAAAAACTCAAACTTCAGTAACAGTCTAAATGTACTCGCTTGTATTTATTAAATTACCACAAATAGTATTGGAGAAATATCTAGTATTACAGCTCGTTTTCTAAAAATGAATATGCATAATTACAAACAAATACCGCGTGAAATAGTACAATTAAGTTATGAAGTATCTCACTCATCATCCTCTCAGCACACACATGAATAATAAAAATCTAGTATTTACGGCGCTAAGTTTAACTGCTCCACAGACGGCTACATATTGCGCCACCGTTCGAGAGCTAAGGTTTGAAAACTGTCATCTGCGGCATCCTGGCAATTCACCGCAATGAGGCTTTATGCTTAAGCGGAATCGGAACAAGAACAAGAAGTACAAATATAACACTGCAGAGCACCTTTAATACTCGCTGTTATCAAACGGTAAATCAGAATTTTTGATTTTTAAAATATGAGAAAAAATAATGAAAAAAAAAGCCCTTATCACCGGTGTAACCGGACAAGATGGATCCTATCTTGCAGAGTTTTTACTTGAAAAAGGCTATGAAGTTCACGGCATTAAACGTCGTGCCTCGTCTTTTAACACTCAGAGGGTTGATCACATTTATCAAGACCCGCATGTCGATAAAGCCCATTTTATCCTTCATTATGGAGATTTGACGGATTCCTCCAATCTCACACGTATTTTGCAAGAAGTACAACCTGACGAGGTCTATAATTTAGGCGCCCAATCGCATGTTGCTGTTTCTTTTGAATCTCCGGAATACACCGCAGATGTAGATGCTATTGGCACTTTACGTTTATTGGAGGCCATTCGCTTACTAGGATTAGAAAAGAAAACCAAATTTTACCAAGCCTCTACTTCTGAACTGTATGGCGAAGTACAAGAAACACCTCAGAAAGAAACAACACCATTTTACCCGCGCTCACCTTATGCAGTAGCCAAAATGTACGCATATTGGATTGTTGTCAACTATCGTGAAGCTTATGGTATGTATGCATGTAATGGTATTTTGTTTAACCATGAATCTCCTCGCCGTGGCGAAACATTCGTTACCCGTAAAATCACGCGTGGCCTTGCCAATATCGCCCAAGGCTTAGAGAAATGCCTTTACATGGGGAATATCGATGCATTACGCGACTGGGGACACGCCAATGATTACGTGCGTATGCAATGGCTGATGTTACAACAAGAGGAACCGGAGGATTTTGTGATTGCCACCGGAGTGCAATATAGCGTCAGACAATTTATCGAATGGTCAGCGCAAGAGCTAGGAGTCACGATTAATTTTGAAGGGAAGGGTATAGATGAAAAAGGCTTTGTAACTGCAATTGATGGTGATAAAGCGCCGGGAATTAATATGGGGGATGTAATTGTGAAAATTGATCCACGTTATTTTCGTCCAGCAGAGGTTGAAACTCTATTAGGTGATCCAACTAAAGCCAAACAAAAATTAGGCTGGACGCCAGATATTACCGTGCAAGAAATGTGTGCAGAAATGGTTTATGAAGATTTAAAAGCCGCACAACGTCATGCCTTCTTGAAAGCGAATGGTCATGACATACATGTACCGATGGAAGAAGGGCGTTAAGCATGCCGCAAAAGCGTATTTTAATTGCAGGGCATAAAGGCATGGTAGGCAGTGCATTAGTGCGTCGACTTAGCAAAGATGTAAGCAATCAAATTATTACCGCCGATAGAAAAAAGCTCGATCTATTAAGTCAACAAGCCGTGAATGAGTTTTTTGCCAACCAGGCGATCGATCAGGTTTACCTTGCCGCGGCAAAAGTTGGGGGTATACATGCTAATAATGAATATCCTGCAGAATTTATCTATCAAAATCTAATGATAGAAGCGAATATCATTCAAGCCGCGCATCAAAATAATGTGCAACAACTTTTATTCTTGGGTTCCTCATGCATCTACCCCAGACTCGCACAGCAACCCATACGAGAAGACGCATTATTGACCGATACGCTTGAACCAACAAATGAACCCTATGCGATCGCCAAAATTGCCGGTATTAAGCTTTGCGAGAGCTACAATCGCCAATATGGCCGTGATTATCGTTCAGTGATGCCGACCAACCTGTACGGTGAAAACGATAACTTTCACCCAGAAAATTCGCATGTTATTCCTGCGTTGATTCGTCGTTTCCACGAAGCCAAACATAGCAATGCCCTGGTCGTAAAAGCTTGGGGAACGGGCAAACCTATGCGTGAGTTTTTATACGTTGATGAAATGGCAGACGCTTCAATATTTGTTATGAACCTCGATAACCAAATTTATCAACGCGAAATACAGCCAATGCTTTCGCACATTAATGTCGGTACAGGTGTCGATTGCACCATTAAAGAACTTACCGAAACCGTTGCTAAAGTAGTTGGCTATAAAGGCAAAATAGATTGGGATACCAGTAAGCCTGACGGCACTCCTCGTAAACTGTTAGATGTTTCGCTTATAGATCGCCTTGGCTGGAAAGCTAAAACAACCTTAGAAGACGGCCTAATCCAAACCTATAACTGGTTTTTAGCCAACCAGGACGAATTTAGAAAGTGATGGGGTAAATTTGTTATTCCCACGAACGCGTGAGTATCTAAAGAATGGAAGAAGCTTAAACTTGTTAAACAATATCGACTTTAAACAAATAGTCAGAAACGCGCCACTATTAGCAATTGATTTGGTAGTGCTGGATGATCAAAATCAAATTTTATTAAGGCAACGTATTAATGCCACGGCAAAAGTTTATTGGTTTGTTCCTAGTGGCCGCGCTTTTAAAAATGAAAGTTTAGAAAAAGCCTTTTTCCGCATTAGCAAGGCAGAACTTGGTTTACCCAGTGAACGTAGCCTCGCAGTGCTATTAGGGATTTATGACCACTTTTATAGCGATAGCGTGTTTGATGAAAACACCAATACTCACTTCATTAATGCTGCATATTTAATAAAAATGAAAATGGGACAAGCGTTAAATTTGCCTAGAGCACAGCATCATGACTTTCGCTGGTTAAGTCTTAACGACATAAAACGAGACAACACCGTACATCAATTCAGTAAAATATTTCTAGATGAACTAATTACCGTGATTCCAAATTGAAATGAGTACTTGGCAAACACTGAAAACCATCTTTTCGGACATGATCCGGAGTTTGCAGTCAGAGACTCGAAATGTTTGCTAAATTAAAAACATTACAAAACCATCCAGGTTTTATCCGCTATTTTAAAAACACCAGTTGGATGATGGGTGAACAATTTCTACGCATTATTGCAGGTTTGTTTGTCGGAATCTGGGTGGCGCGGTATTTAGGTCCAGAACAATTTGGCTTATTTAACTATATGCTTGCTTTTACCGCTCTCTTTGGTGGCATCGCCAAATTAGGTCTAGATGGTATTATGGTGCGAGATCTGGTCAACCATCCTGAAAAAAGCGTCACTTATCTTGGTACCGCCTTTTGGCTAAAGTTTATTGGCGCGATTATAGTTATGGGTTTAATAGCAGCCATAGCGCCGTTTATTTCCAACGACACCACAACAAACCAATTTATCTTTATTATTGCCGCAGGTCTAGTATTTCAAAGCTTTGAAGTGGTCGAGTTTGACTTTCAATCGCAAGTGCTAGCCAAAATCGTCTCTATCTGCAAAGTCATTCAATTATCATTGTCATCTATTATAAAAATCTATCTAGTGCTCACCGAAGCGGGACTGTTTTGGTTTGTCCTTGTTACCGCTTTAGATGCGGTAAGTTTAGCCATCAGTTACCTTATCGCCTACAACATTAGAAAAAAGCAGGCGTTTTATAAGCACTTTGATTTCAACTTAGCTAAACAATTACTTAGAGACTCATGGCCAATGATTTTTGGAAGTAGTTTATTAATGATACAAGCATATATTGATCAAGTTATGATTCAGTGGCTACATGGGAGTGTAGAAGTTGGTTACTACAGTGTTGCAATAAAATTAATTGCCGTGTTTGGGTTTGTACCAATAATACTTAAGGACTCATTATTCCCAGCTATAGTAAATGCAAAAAATAAATCTAGTTCACTCTATACAACGCGAATATTAAATTATTACAGACTTAATTTCATGCTGTTTTTATTATTTGCTATACCAGTTTTTATGTTTTCAGAAATTATTGTTGTGTTTTTATTTGGAGATACTTATAGGCCTGCAGGTGTTTTATTTGCACTATTGGCGTTTAGACTTTTCTTTAGCAATATGGGTGTGGCAAGAGGTGCTTTTTTATTAAATGAAAATTTATTGAAATTTTCTTTAATCACATTATTTGTAGGTGCTCTTGTAAATATTGTTTTGAATTATCTTTGGATACCTGAATATGCAGCGAAAGGTGCCGTTGCTGCTACAATTGTATCCTTTACAGTAACAATATTCTTAATGGATTTCTTTTACAAAAAAACAAGAAATAATGCATATTTAATGGTTAAAGGAATTTTAACTTTTTATAGGATTAATCTAGGTGTGGATAATGATGCAAAATAGGATAAATGCAATAAAAGAAAGTTTTTTCAGAAAACGAAACATGAAGAAATTTTATAGCGGTTTAATTTCAAAAAACGATTTAGTTTTTGATATAGGTGCAAATATTGGGAGTAGAACGAGCGTCTTTCTTGATATTGGTGCAAAAGTTGTAGCTGTAGAACCAAATCCCAATCTTGCTCGAAGACTCAAAAAAAAATTTAAATATGCAACAATAATAGACAAGGCGATTGGTGGAACGGAGGGGAAGGTATTATTACATCTAAATGAATCAGATGTACTTTCGTCTACTTCGGAAGATTGGATTGAATCTGTAAAGAAATCTGGAAGATTTGGAGAGTTAGCAAATAAGTTCAACAAAAAAATTGAAGTTGAACAAATCACTATAGATTATTTAGTTAATAAATTTGGCACTCCGAAGTTTGTTAAAATTGATACTGAAGGAACGGAGCTGGAAATAATAAAGGTTATAGACAGTTGCGTTATAGGATGCATTTCGTTTGAATTTGCTATTCCGGAATCTAAGGAAGTTTCAATTGGCATAATAAATCATTTAAATTTAATCGGGTTTAAATTATTTAACATTTCTTTCGGCGAAAGCATGGAGTTTTTATCCTCAAGAAAGCTAAATATTAGTCAATTAATTGCGTTGATTGATAACCTTCCAGAGTTTTCGTGGGGGGATGTCTATGCATTTAGTGAGTAAGGCAAGGGAAAAGTTAAAAAATAATAAGTTTATTTTAAATATTTATAACATTTACAAGTCTCTTTTTAATTTTTTTTGCTTTAGGCCTTTTTTTCTTATCAAGCAATATTGCTGGTTTTTTTCTAAAATGAAAGAATTAAAAAAACAAAATAAGAATGATGCATTTAAAGATTTTGAGTATTATCCATGTCTGTTTGATAACTTAAGTTATACCCCACTTGAACCAACATATTTTTTTCAAGACAGTTGGGCCGCAAAGCATATTTTTGATTTGAAACCACAGCACCATTATGACGTTGGCAGTTCTGCAAAAACAATAAGTATCATTTCACAGTTTACACCTGTCACAATGATAGACATTAGGCCGATTGAACTTGTATTGCCAAATTTATATTTCATGAAAGGCTCAATATTAGACCTTCCTTTTGAAGATGGGTCTATAAATTCCTTATCAAGTTTATGCGTTGTTGAGCATATAGGGCTTGGAAGATATGGGGACCCAATTGATTCTTTCGGGAGCGAAAAGGCTATACGTGAACTAAAACGAGTGCTAAGTGAAGATGGTATTTTATTGTTTAGTGTGCCAGTAGACAAAGTTAATAAGATATTCTTCAATGCACATAGAGCGTTTACAAGAGACTATATTATTGAGTTGTTTGATGGATTTGTGGTTATAGATGAAAAGTATCATTATGGTACCAAGCTCTATGATGAGTATGACCCGCAAAAAGGTTTTGGTACAGGATTGTTTATGATGAAAAAAATGGTTTATGAATGTACATAAAAACTAAATCATTAAACAAAAGGTTGCGAAACTTTGCATTTAATTTATTTAATGCACTGGAGAATAATAACAATGCTATGTTTGACAAAAATGGCGAGAAAAACTTCTTAAATTATCTGATTTCAAGGCTTGCTGATTCAGATGGGAGCAAAGTTGTCTTTGATATAGGTGCTAATATTGGTGAGTATTCGTCGATGTTGTTACATATTTTCCAAAATAATAACATTGTTGATGTCCAGTTGCATCTATTTGAACCGACACAAAGTTGTTTTGAGGTGATTAAGAAAAAGTTTGAAACTAAAGAAAATTTTCACCTTAATAAATTTGGTGCTTCAGATAAGCAAATTGCAGCAAAAATTTTTTATGATAAAGAACAAAGTGGCTTAGCATCTCTGTATCAAAGAAACTTAGATAGTTACAATTTAAAGTTAGATAAAAGTGAGGAGATTAATCTTAGACGTATGGATGATTATATTGTGTCCATGGAAATTAAACATATTGACTTTATAAAAATTGACATAGAGGGTCATGAATTGAAGGCCTTCGAAGGATTTGGCCCATATTTAAATTCGGATTTTGTTGATTATATACAATTTGAGTATGGTGGGGCTAATTTAGACTCCCATACAAGCTTGATGAAATTGTATAGGTTTTTGAATGATAGAGGTTTTATTATCGCTAAAGTTATGCCAAAAAGTTTGGAAATAAGAGATTATAAACCATTTATGGATAATTTTATGTATGCAAACTACGTTGCTATTTCAAATAGATTGCTTGAAAAATGATTCTCTATATCTCCGATGGCCGACTAGGAAATCAGCTCTTTCAGTATGTTTTTTTAAATACAATTGCCAAAGAAAATGAAAAAATCATCGCAATAAATATGTGGAAATTTTATGATGATTTTGATATCAACAATCCTAATTTCATACCTGTTATTTTTGGCAAGTATGGACTTTATTTAGTCAGAAAAGTACTTAAACCTTTTTTTTTATATGTTTTAGTGCCACTCAAACTTATAGTATATGTAAGACAGAACAGAAGCGAAACTTCAGCATTACCAACTTTTAACAAAACAAAAGGTTTTTTACCCATCACTCTTGTAGAGTCAAACTTCTTTCAATCTGAAGATTTTTTTAATTCTGAAAAAGTAGACTTCACCATTAAAAATAAATATATTCAACAAGCAGAGGGTTTTTTACAAAGAATTCCTAAACAATATACAAAAGTTTTCATACATGTAAGAAGGGGGGATTACTTGTCTGAAACTTATCTTGGTGAGCAGGGCATTAACCTTCCAATGAGTTATTTTAAAAATGCAATGTTAGAGATAGATAAAGAGATTAAAAATCCTTACTATGTATTTCTATCAGATGATCCGGAGTTTGTTGAGTGGAGCTTCAGTAATGTTAAAAACAAAATCATATCTAATAATGACATGGTTACCGATTTAGCTATAATGAGTGAATGTAGCTATGGGATAGTTTCAAATAGCAGCTTTTCTTGGTGGGGAGCTTATTTGATGAAAAATAGAATAAAAGTAATATTCCCAAAATTTTGGTATGGTTGGAAGGCAAAGGTTGAGTCTCATATAGGTATACAGCCATCTTGGTCTACAATAATTGATGTCAAATAAATTTTCTTCTTTATAGTACTTTTATATTTGTATCATTTTTTAAATAAATCCACTAATTTAATTATTTTTAAAGATAACGATCTGTCTCTTTAATTACATTATAAATAACAATTGAAGTGGTCATATTTACAAATAACTTAATCTTGATATATTAATAATTAATTAACTTCATGTTTTTTATAGAATGAAATATGGTATTTTTTTATTGATATTTAGTTTAAATGGTCACTTAAAAAATATGTTTAAGATTATTTTAATATATCAGGTTTAAATATTTGAAAAATATAAATTATTCCCAGTATCAATTAAAACTAGCGCCTATAATTCTCTTCGTTTATAACCGTCCATGGCATACAAGGCAAACGATTGAAGCTCTGCAAAAGAATGAACTTGCTGAACAAAGCGATTTGATTATTTATTCTGATGGGCCAAGAAGTGAACAAGTTAGTTCGCAGATACAGGAAGTTCGAAAATACTTAAAGACAGTCAATGGCTTTAAATCGATTAAAATTATTGAACGCAATACAAACTGGGGCTTAGCTAACAATATTATTGATGGCGTCACTGAAGTGGTTAATCAATATGGGCGCATCATAGTAATGGAGGACGATATTGTTACTAGCCCCGCATACCTTTCCTTTATGAATCAAGCTTTAAGCTTTTACCAAAATCAAAGCAACGTTTGGCATGTAAGCGGCTGGAACTACCCAATTAATACAAACGTAATGAGTGACGCTTTCTTTTGGCGAGTAATGAACTGTTGGGGATGGGCAACGTGGGCAGATAGATGGAAACACTTTGAGAAAAATCCCCAACGATTAATTGAAAACTGGAGCAAACAACAAAAACATTACTTTGATTTAGATGGTTCTGGTTTATTTTGGCATCAAGTTACCGCCAATGCAGAGGGGAAAATTAATACTTGGGCGATATTTTGGTACGCCACACTGCATGAAAAAGGCGGTTTATGCCTAAATCCTGCTCAAAGCTATGTCAATAACATCGGTCACGATGGCACCGGTGAACATTGTGGCAATTCTCAATCCCTTGCAAACAACAGGCATGCATTGTGCACAAAATCACAACTTAACTTTACAGTTGTAATCCAAGAGTCATTAGACGCAGTTAGTGCAATTAAGCTTTACTATAGAAAACAAAAGAAACCTTTTATAATTCGTGCAATTAATAAAGTCGCGCGATTAACCATCAAAAAAAATATTTTTCAATGAAAATCCTAATTGTAAATACATCTGACATTCAGGGGGGAGCAGCCAGAGCAGCATATAGGTTGCATCGGGCATTATTGGCTAAGGGTGAAGATAGTCAAATGTTGGTGCAGTCTAAGGCGTCTGATGATTATAAGGTGATAGGCCCTGAAAATAAGATTCAAAAGGCGATAGGTAAAATACGCCCCACTTTGGATTTGATTCCAGTTAGACTTTATAAAGATCGCACGAAAACTTTATTTAGTCCCAGTTTGTTGCCGTTTTCTTCAGTCCTAAAGCGCATTAACGAAATAAATCCTGATGTAGTGCATTTGCACTGGATCGCCGGCGGAATGATGCGCACTGAAGACCTTGCCAAAATTAAAGCCCCGATTGTGTGGAGTTTGCATGATATGTGGGCGTTTACTGGGGGGTGTCATTATGATGAGGATTGTGGTGCTTACCAAAAAGAATGTGGTGTATGCCCTGTTTTAGGTTCCAACAAATATCAGGACTTAAGCCGAAAAATTTTAAGGAGAAAACATACTACATACGAGAAAACGCCAAATCTTAATATTATTGGGGTGAGTCAGTGGTTAGTAGATTGTGCTAAAAAAAGCAGCTTGTTTGCGGAGAGACCGATTTATAGGCTGCCAAATCCAATAGATACTGATGTTTTTGCCCCATTCAATAAACAAGAAGCAAGATCACTACTTAACCTACCACAAGATAAAAAGCTCGTGCTATTTGGTGCGATTGGCGCAACTAGTGATCCACGCAAAGGTTTTAAAGAACTTTCACAAGCCTTGAAAAATGTGCCAGAAAGTCATCAATTAGTTGTGTTTGGTTCAAGTGAGCCGTATACCCCTCAAGGACTTAAACAAAAAGTACATTATTTAGGTTATTTACATGATGACGTAAGTTTACGTGTCCTTTACAGCGCGGCAGATGTGATGGTGGTGCCAAGTTTGCAAGAAGCTTTTGGCCAAACTGCCACGGAGTCAATGGCGTGTGGTACTCCAGTAGTCGCATTTGGTGCAACGGGATTATTGGATATTCTAGATCATCAACTAAATGGTTACCTTGCTAAACCCTTCGAAACCCATGACCTGGCCAATGGCATTAACTGGGTACTTAATCATCCTAAACCTGAACAGTTAGCTCAATCTGCACGTGAAAAAATTGTGAGTGTATTTGATAGTAAGATTGTAGCTAAAAAATATATTCTTTTATATCGCGATATTATTCACAAAGCCAATACTTTAATTGCTAAATGAATAACTTTATTTACCTTCAAAATAATAAAATTATAATAAATATTTATAATTTTTTTTTAGTTATTTCAATGTGTTCACTTTTTTATTATTTTTGTGTGAATATAAATGTTATTGGTGGTGGTTCAGTTGCAATTTTAGGCCTCTTAATATTTTTTGTTTTATGTGTGAATTCCATTTTATTAAGAATTTTTTTTGATTCAGATGTTTATTTAAAAAAATCATTATATTTTCTGTGTTTATTCTTTTGGTATTTCTTATTTAGAGTGATAGCTGATGGGCAAGAGTTAAGTTTTTTAATTTCTAAAACTTTAAATACAAGTACTGGGATGATTTTATTTTTATTAATTGGATCGTTTACATCATTTTTTTTGAATAAATTAACATCGGATAGTATAAATTTAAGAAATGGTTTAAAAAAATATAACCTTATATTTTTTATATTTTTAATATTTTATTCAGGTATAACCTTTTATACCTCATTTAGTCTAGTTTCAAGTCTTAGTGGTGACAAGCTGTTAATTGATGGTATTGGTAACCAGTATCAAAGACCGGGTAATTTTTTAACAATTTCATTTTATTTGTTCTCATTTATTTATACTACTTACAACGTATTAAATAACAAAACAAATATAGCGATTTTTATTTTTTATATAGTTGTCAGTTTTACAGGCATGTTCAACTCACAAGTGTTTGGTTCGAATAGCGGTTTGGCCGGAGTGGGGGGTATTTCTTTTATAACAATATTATTTGTTATGTTTTTGGCATCAAAAAGATCAAGAGAAATTTTATCTGTTACTAGGTTAAGTATAAAAAAGTTAATAATTTCAAAACTGGCAAATCATATTTATAAATATATTATTTTGGCAATAATGATTTTTATTCTTTCTTTAATAATTATGATGGCTTATTTTGACATAAGTTTTTCGATGCTTCGTGTATCTGATTTTGGTTCAGGTAATACCTCTATAAGTAGCAGGTTGGATTTGTGGATATATTTTATCGAAAACTTTAGTTACTCACCTTTTTTGGGAGATCTAATTGTTGAAGAAGTAGTTGGCACAGATAACTATGTACATAGCTTAATTGCATATATGTTGACACACCTTGGCGTATTAGGAACGCTGCTTTTTTTGTTTTATATCTTCATAGCAGTGAATGAGGTAATTGCTGAAACGAATCGAGAGAACGACATAAGGGTAAAAAGTTTGACTTTATATTCAATTATACTGTTTATAGTTGTTTTTGTTCTGGGCATTTTAACAACAACGATGTATTGGATTGTGTTATGGTTTTCTATAGGATTTACTTTCAGCCCATTTAAATTAAATTCAAGAAAAAATCATTTTAAATTTAACTTATTATAAACTATATATATGCTTCCTTTAGTAACTATAATCACACCAGTTTTTAATGGTGCTAATTTATTAAGATATACTCTTGATTCTATTGTTAAACAGTCATATAAAAATATTGAATATATTATAGTTGATGGTGGTTCAACTGATGAAACGTTAGATATCGTTAATGAGTACAGTGACATTGTTAGTAAAATCATTTCAGAAAAAGACTCTGGAATGTATGATGCATTAGCAAAAGGTTTGCTTGTTGCGAATGGTGAAGTTATATGCTATCTGAATGCAGGTGATGTTTTTTATGAAAAAGCTATTGAAGTAGTAGCGAATATTTTTTCAGATAATAATTTAAGTTGGGTAACTGGTTACAGAAGTACTTGTATCGCTGATAATATTATAGTGAGGATAGATTTGCCTTTTCGATATAAATCAAATTTAATTGAAAAATGTGCTTATGGTCGATGGCTTCCCTATATTCAGCAAGAATCTACTTTCTGGAAAAGAGAGTTAATTGAAACTATAGATCTAGAAAAGTTGAGATCGTTAAAGTTGGCTGGAGACTACTATCTTTGGTATTGTTTTTCACATCAAGCAACACTCGAAATAGTTAAAACTCCTTTAGGTATATTTAGGATACATGAAGGTCAATTATCTGAAAATCTTGAATCTTACTGGAAGGAGATAAAGAGTTTTTCTAGTAAAATGAATTTGTACGATTTTGTACAAGTTATTATCGAAGCTTTTTTTTGGTTGTTAGATTCAAGAGTTAGAGATAAGCTTTTTAATAATATATGGAAATTTAACCTTAAGAAAAATTTATGGGAGCGTGGTAGTAAATAGAATGAAAGTTTCTATTATTACTGTTTGCTACAATAGTGGAGGTGTTATTAATACAGCCATTCGTTCAGTATTATCACAATCTTATGAGGGTATCCAATATATTGTTATTGATGGCGGTTCTAAAGATAATACTTTATCGGTTATACATTCATATGGAAATGATTTTTTTAAAGTCTTGAGTGCTCCTGATAAGGGTATTTATGATGCAATGAATAAAGGTCTTTCATTGGCTACAGGCGATGTAATTGGGATTTTAAATTCAGATGACTTCTACCCACACAATGATGTTATCAATCAGGTTGTAAAAACTTTCAAAGCTTATCCAGATACTCAGATGATTTTAGGGAATGTAGATTTTGTGCATCCTGATAATTTAACCCTACCTGTTCGATTTTACTCATCACTAAATTTTGCTCCTTGGAAAATGCGTTTTGGTTTTATGCCTGCACATCCGGCTGCATTTATTAAACGTTCGGCTTACAATGAGGTTGGTAAGTATAAATTGGGATATAAAATCGGTGCCGATTTTGAATGGTTTGTTCGCGCGCTGATGGTTAAGCGTTTGCCTTATGTAAAACACAATCAAACTTTAGTGCGAATGCGTGAAGGGGGTGTGAGTACTTCTGGTTTAAAAAGTTATTGGTTATCCTCGAAAGAACAACTTTGTGCACTGCGTGTAAACGGAGTCTATTCTAATTTAATATTTGTGTTGATTCGCTTGCCAATTAAATTTTTCCACAAGATTTTTAGAAAAGGCAAATGAAAATATATTTAATAAATATTATGGTTTGAGTCGAGTTTACTATTTACCGTTATGAACATTAAATTGATGAAATTTCCGAAAAAACTTTAAGCCTTTTCAATATCATATATACCAGAAAAATTATAATGCTATTTCAGAGGAGAGGTTTGAAGCGCACCTTTAATTATCGCTATAAGATAAAAATAACTATTAAGTAAACAATATTTTTATAAAACTACTTTCAATATGAAATAATCTGTGAGTATTAACATGTGCGATCAGTTGAAATGTTTTAAAGCCTACGATATCCGGGGCAGATTAGGTCATGAACTTAATCCGGATATCGCCTATAGGATCGGTTACGCTTATGCCAAGCATCTCAAGGCAAAAAAAGTTGTGGTCGGTGGTGATATCAGACATACCAGCGAACCATTAAAATTGGCTTTGGCCCAAGGCTTGATGGACGCCGGAGCAGAAGTGATTGATATTGGTATGGTGGGCACAGAAGAGATTTATTTCGCTTCATTTTATCTGGATGTTGATGGCGGCATTGAGGTGACAGCCAGTCACAATCCCATGGACTACAATGGTATGAAGCTAGTTGGTCGTGGGGCTTTGCCGATAAGTGGCGATAGTGGCTTAAATGATATTCGGGACTTGGCTGAGAATTTAGTTTCACCGTTTGGTCAAGCTACTGACGTATTAGCACCCGATGCCAAGACGATAAACAGTAAAATAATGGATATAAGCTTTCATTGGGATGAGCAGGATAGTTCAGAAATTATTACTACTAGTGAAGCAGCTTCATCGACTAAAAATTCTCCGCTTGAAGAATTACCGAACAAAGCGCTTTATCATCAACACTCCATTTTAGATCCATATGTTGGGCATCTACTAACCTATATCGACCTAACAAAACTCAACCCATTAAAACTGGTTGTAAATGCAGGTAATGGTGCGGCCGGGCATGTCATCGATGCGATTGAAAAGCAGTTTAAATCCAATAATGTACCTATTGAATTCATCAAAGTGCATCATGAAGCGGATGGCAGTTTTCCTAATGGTATTCCCAACCCGTTATTACCCGAAAATCGTGCAGCAACTGCTGATGCAGTAATTGCTAATAAAGCCGATATGGGTATCGCCTGGGATGGGGATTTTGATCGGTGTTTTTTGTTTGATGAAAATGGCCGATTTATCGAAGGGTATTATATTGTGGGTTTGTTGGCTGAAGCGTTTTTGCTCAAGTCGCCAGGTGAAAAAATCATTCATGATCCTCGACTGACCTGGAATACCATCGATCAAGTTGAAGCTGCAGGTGGTAAACCCATCCAATCCAAAACCGGTCATGCTTTTATTAAAGAACGTATGCGGCTGGAAAATGCAGTTTATGGTGGTGAAATGAGTGCTCACCATTATTTCCGGGATTTTGCCTATTGTGATAGCGGTATGATTCCATGGTTACTGGTGGCTGAGTTAATCAGCGTTGCCGGAAAACCTTTATCCGAATTAGTGAATGAGCGTATGGCGAAATACCCATGCAGTGGTGAAATTAATTATCGGGTAGCAGATGTCAATTTCATTCTCGATAAAATCCTGAAACATTTCGCGGTTGAAAATCCTGTTATTGATAGAACTGACGGCATAAGTCTGGAATTTGAACAATGGCGATTTAACCTACGATCTTCTAATACTGAACCATTGTTGCGGCTGAATGTTGAAACACGGGCTGATGAAGCCTTGATGAGAGCCAAAGTGGCAGAAATTGAACAGATAATTCAGAACTAACGAATGCGGATTTTTGTAACAGGCGCAACTGGATTTGTCGGTAAAGCGCTCATAGATTATTTATTGACTGAGAATCATATCGTTATTGCGGGTGTTCGAATACTTTCAACACAATTGCCTTTATCCGTTAAACAAGTTGAGATTGGCGATTTAGCTGATTTTGTCGTTAAGGAAGACATCAAGACTGAATTTCGATTAGGTGAGGCTTTGTCTGGTTGTGATGTTTTTGTCCATCTTGCTGGGCGAGCGCATACGGGCAGCGAGGACCTAAAGAATGGGCAGTCACTTTTTGAAGCAGTCAACGCCAAAGCTACATTAGAATTGGCAAAATTAGCGTCTAAACACAATATAAGAAGGTTTGTATTTTTAAGCTCAATAGGTGTCAACGGCAATCAAACTGACCATAAGGCGTTCTCCGAGGAAAGTAGTCCTGATCCCCAGGAGCCTTATGCCGTTTCGAAATGGCAAGCTGAGCAGTTACTTATAAATTACTCATTTGCTAATCGTATGGAGTGGGTCATTATCAGACCACCGTTGGTTTACGGGCCTGATGCACCTGGCAATTTTGCGACTCTAATGAAGTGGTCAAAAAAAGGGATACCATTGCCGTTTGGCTCGGTTCATAACCAACGCTCTATGATCGCATTAGATAATTTGACGGACTTTATTTCGATATGTCTCGATGCACCTGCGGCAGCGAATCAAACTTTTGTTATTGCTGATGATGAATCAGTTTCCTTGACTACTTTATTAAAGAAAGTTGCTGCTGCCCAAGGTATGTCAGCAAAGTTGATTCCTATGCCAGTGTGGTTAATGAGTACTACTGCGAAATTACTGGGAAAATCTTCTCTAGCAATTCGATTATTCGCAGATTTGAAAGTTGATAATAGTAAAGCACATCAATTGCTTGGCTGGAAACCGGTAACGACAGTAGATCAACAAATGAAGAAAATTGCTGAGTTGGATAGAGGCTCTTCCTTTCAAAAACATTAAAACGAGTATTTCATGACCCAAGTTGTTATCCGTTTACTGGATATTATCTTTTCCATTGTTGGATTATTGATTAGTTTGCCAATTTTATTCATTCTGATAATTGTTGGTTGGTTCGATACTGGCTCGCCGATTTTTCGTCAGCAAAGGGTAGGTCGTTTTCAAAAGCCTTTTACATTGGTCAAATTTCGCACCATGAAAAAAGATACTGCCCATGTTGCCAGTCATCTTGCGAATGAAACGTCAATTACACGCTTTGGGCGTTTTCTCCGCCGAACCAAGCTGGATGAATTGCCACAGCTATGGAATGTATTTAAAGGCGAAATGAGTTTGGTTGGACCAAGACCATGTTTGTTTAATCAACATGAGTTGATTGAGGAGCGTGAGACAAGAGGTATATTTAACGTTAGACCTGGTATCACTGGTTTAGCTCAAATAAATGAGATAGACATGTCCACGCCGGAGTTATTGGCAAAGACTGACGCGCAAATGATTCAGCAGATGACTGTAACTCACTATTCAAATCTCATCCTTAAAACGGTTACAGGGAAAGGTGCCGGAGATAGGATTGGTAAAAAACAATAACGATTTTCATGAGCTAGCCTACAACTTGCTGTCTTTGAGTTTAATCAAGCCTTTTGTATTTTCATCTAATATTAAGTGTTTGAGTTGCTCTTGCAACACCCATTCTCCAGCAGAGGTGATCCTTATAACCGTTAAAAAATTTTAAAATCGAAATTTTAACGAAAACCATTTGGACATGAATTCTTCATGTGATCCACTTCTCAAAATTGGATAGGATTATTTCCTATTTAACCTTTTTGACATTTCTCCTATGGAATTAAGTTAACAAATTACTTTATTCTGTAATTGCAGCTCGGATGAGCTGAATTCAATTAATACAAGGAGCATGGAAAGATGTTTAAGAAATGGATTATTTCTTTATTGTTAGCGTTGTCAATTTCATCATTCGCTGCATTTGCAGCAGATAAAATCAATATCAATACGGCATCAGCAGATGAATTACAGCTGCTGAATGGTGTGGGATCATCTACTGCCAATGCTATCGTGGATTACCGTGAGCAAAATGGGGCATTCAGTAGCGTTGAAGATTTGGTGAATATCAAAGGAATTGGTGAAAAAAAGGTGGCTAACCTTGCAGAGCAAGTCACGGTAGCTGAATAAACTTAAGTTATTAAAATTGAAAAAGGTGAGGCTAATAACCTCACCTTTTTATGCCCCTTCAAAAAGCAATGGAGGTTGATACTGCTGATTCTGCCTGCATTACGAGTTTGTCTTTCAAATCGCTATATAAGCTTTGTTGTTCCGCTTCATTTAACGCATTGTCATCACTATTGGTGATGAAAAAGACGTCTTCTACTTGATCTCCTAGGGTAACCATTTTGGCATTTATGACCTGAATCTGATGTAGCAAAAATACCTGAGCAACAGCCGATAACAAGCCTGGTCGGTCATGGGTATATAGCTCCATAACCGTATGTGTTTTCTGAGGATTTGCTGAAAACTTTATAACCGGCTCAGTCTTAAACAATTTTGTGGTTCGCGGCATTAATTGCGGTTTATAGCCTGAGGTTAATTCCTCACGGGCCAGTTGTTTATGAAGAGCATTAGTGATGTCTTCATAACGTTGTTGTGCACCATTAACAATAAAAGTATTTAACGCATTGCCATCAGTACTAATATTAATTTTTGCATCCAGGATATTCAGTTGTAACTGTTCTAAACAAGCTGTCATCGCCGCAAATAAACCCCGGCGGTCATGTGTGAATATACATAATTCCAGTGTTTGGTTGTCGTTATGTGGACGAACCAAAATCAAGGGTTCTTCTTCAGGCTTTTCTAACCGGCCATTGGTTTGCCATACAATTTCATCGACTGAATGCCGCAGAAAATAATCCAATTCATATTCACGCCAGAGCTGAGTAATATTTTGCGGTGGCCAACCCCTTTCAGTGAGTTTATCCAATGCTAATTGATATTTTTTATAGCTTTTTTCTTGAGTACTTTTGGCCTGAGCTTCCGTGTGTTCCAGCCATTGATGGGTGCTGTGATAAAGCTGTTTGAGCAGCGAATCACGCCAACCATTCCACAAATTATTATTGGTGGCTCTGATGTCCGCTACCGTCAGTAAATACAAATAATTTAATCTGTTGACGCTGCCAACTAAACCAGCAAAGTCTTGAATGACTTCAGGATCTTCCAGATCTTTCTTTTGGGCAGTGGAGGACATTGCTAGATGATGTCTAACTAAAAAAGTCACAATACTGGTGTCGTAATCACTCAAATTATGTTGGGTACAAAATTGTTCTGCATCCTGAACTCCCAGGATACTGTGATCACCACCACGGCCTTTGGCAATGTCATGATAAATACCGGCAATGTAGAGCAATTCAGGTTTTGGCAGTTGATAAAATACTTCCGAACATAATGGGAATTCATCTATGAATTCAGCGCACGAAAAACGGCGCAAGTTACGCACCAGAAACAAGGTGTGTTCATCCACGGTATAGGCATGAAATAAATCATGCTGCATTTGTCCAACGATTCGGCCAAATTCTGGCAGATAGGCACCCAATACGCCGAGCTGATTCATCCGACGGAATTCGTGTGTAACGCCTTTGGGCTGGCGAATGATCTCCATAAACAAGCTGCGATTTTTGATGTCTGCACGAAAGCGTTCATCAATTAAATGTAAATGCGCGTGAATTTGCCGGATTGTGGATGCTCGAATACCTTTGATATGCGGATGTTGTTGCAAGATTAGAAATACTTCTAACAAAGCATAAGGATAGAAGGCAAACATACCGGGATTAATGGTTTCTAAATAACCATTGTGTGATTGGAAGCGACGGTTTATTGGTTCGATATCCCTTGGCTCGTCTGCCAGGATGATATTTTCTTCAAATAGCTGTAACAACAGTGCATTCATCTGACCCACTGCGCGGACAGTACGGTAATAATCTTTCATGAAATGCTCAACGGCCATACGGCTGTTGGTTTCAACGTAACCTAACTGTTTCGCAAGTTCACGTTGATGATCAATCATCATTTTTTCTTGTTTACGCCCGGCTAGATGATGCAAGGCAAACCGCACTCGCCATAAAAAACGCCTTGATTGTTGCAGTGTGTCGAATTCACTTTCAGCCAAAAATCCTTTGGATTTCAAGCCTTGTAGATTTCTTACATCGAAATGTTGTTGAGCAACCCAGTTAATGACCTGGATATCGCGCAGACCACCGGGTGATTCTTTTAAATTTGGCTCAAGGTTATTGCCGGTATCGTTATATTTATGATGCCGTTGTATTTGCTCCTGTTTTTTGCGCTCATAAAATAATCGGGTATCCCAGGTTTTATTGGAAACGGTTAATTGTTGTAATTGCTCAAACAGTTGCTGATTACCGGATAAAAATCGCGCTTCCAGCAAATTGGTTGCAATGGTGATGTCGTCCTCAGCTTGGTGACGACATTCACTTATCGTGCGAACACTATGGCCAATTTCAAGACCGATATCCCAAAGTTGGGTTAGAAAGTTAGACAGCGCTGCTGGCGGTGCTTCGGCAATCGAATCATCTAATAATACGAGCAAGTCGACATCGGAATGAGGATGTAATTCACCACGTCCATAGCCACCGACAGCGACTAAACTCACTGTGGTTTCACTGGCCAGATTCTTTTGCCAAATAAATTGCAGGATTTCATCTACAAAATGTGATTGTTGATGAACTAGCCAATCAATATCAGCCTCATCTTCAAAAAAACATTTTTTTAAATGTTGGGAGGCTTTCGCGAGAATATCGCGACAACCAGTCGCATTATCTGCCTGGCCAAATTCCCAGACAGATTGTGCTGCAATTGCCATTATTAGAGGCTCCTATGAGCGTTCTTCATCCCTAAGGGTTAAAATCTCATGACCATCATCGGTCACCAGAATGGTGTGTTCCCATTGGGCAGATAAGGAACGGTCTTTAGTGACTACTGTCCAGCCATCAGGTAGTTGGCGAACTTGACGTTTGCCAGCATTAATCATTGGTTCAATCGTAAAAGTCATACCAGTTTGTAGCGTCATCCCAGTATCGGGCGAACCATAATGTAAAACTTGTGGTTCCTCATGGAATACCTGACCAATGCCATGCCCACAATATTCTCTGACAACAGAAAAGTGTTCATTCTCCGCATGTTGCTGAATCGCATGACCGATATCACCCAGCTTGATACCCGGTTTAACCATATCAATCCCTATCAGCATACATTCACGGGACACTCGAGACAGGCGTTGCGCCAGAATCGATGTCTTGCCGACATGAAACATTTTGCTGGTATCACCGTGATAACCATCTTTGATAACGGTAATGTCAATATTAATAATATCGCCATCTTTCAATTTTTTGTCGCTGGGGATGCCATGACAAATGACATGATTCACCGAGGTACAGATGGATTTAGGAAAACCATGGTAATTCAAAGGGGCAGGTATAGCTTTTTGTTCGTTCACAATATAATCGTGGCAGATTTTATTTAATTCGTCGGTGGTAATGCCTGCCACCACATGTGGTTCGATCATAGTCAAAACGTCTGCAGCAAGTTTACCTGCCAGACGCATTTTTTCGATTTCTTCGGCTGTTTTGATGGTCACGCCCATGCCAGATCCTGATTGCTATTAACGATAAAAAGTCAAAGCATAGTTTGCCGTAAAAAGTCCTGAACTGCCAGCAAAGCAGGGTAATTGGAGGTATATGCCGCTGGTGCTTTGTTTTAGTTGGTAACTGTGGAATAATATGCGCGCCTTAGCAAAGGCAAAATCACACACGTGCCGACACAGTTTTCGGGGTGCTGTCTGGAAAATCAGATCAGTCGATAGCTGGGGTACGTGGAGGTTTAACCCCATATATATAGGTATAAAAATGGCTAAAATTACTATGCGCCAAATGCTTGAAGCTGGCGTTCACTTCGGTCACCAAACACGTTACTGGAACCCAAAAATGGGTCCTTACATCTTTGGTAAACGTAACAATATTCATATCGTTAACTTAGAGCACAGTCTGCCTATGTTCAACGATGCACTAAACTACGTCAGCAAACTGGCTTCCAAAAAAGGTCGTATTTTGTTCGTCGGTACTAAACGTGCTGCACAAGATTCAATCCGTGAAGATGCTGAACGTTGTGGAATGCCTTACGTCAACCGTCGCTGGTTGGGTGGAATGCTGACTAACTATCAAACCGTTCGCCAATCAATTAAACGTCTTGAAGCAATTCAAGCGATGATTGAATCAGGTAAGACGGAAGGTTTGAAAAAGAAAGAAGTTCTTAACCTGACTCGTGAACAAGAGAAATTAGAAAAAAGCATCGGTGGTATCAAGAAAATGGGTAACCTGCCAGATGCTTTATTTGTGATTGACGTTGATCACGAACGCATTGCTATTCAAGAAGCAAATAAACTGGGCATTCCTGTTATTGCCGTGGTTGATACCAACAGTAATCCTGAAGGTGTTGACTATGTTATTCCTGGCAATGACGATTCTATGCGCGCTATTCGTCTGTACACAGCAAACATTGCTGACACCATTCTGGAAGGCCGTGCATCGGTCACCACCGGTGATGCAAGCGAACAGTTTGTTGAAGTCGCGGAAGAAAATGCACCAGCTGCAGCTGAATAAGCTCTGCTAATGACTTAAGCAGGCTCGCTGAAAAGCGGGCCTGTGTCGTATGTGTGGTCTTAAAAAAGACCGTTCACAAAAATTGATTTTAAGGGTTACAAGAAAATGGCTATAACTGCAGCTTTAGTAAAAGAACTGCGTGAGCGTACTGGCTCCGGCATGATGGAATGCAAAAAAGCATTGGTAGAATCGAACGGTGATATCGAAGTAGCGATTGAAGAAATGCGTAAGTCTGGTCTGGCTAAAGCCGACAAGAAATCTGATCGTGTTGCTGCTGAAGGTGTTATTGCCATCGAAACCAGTGCTGACAACAAACAAGCAGTAATGCTTGAAGTGAACTCAGAAACTGACTTCGTGGCAAAAGCAGATGATTTTGTTAATTTCGTCGAAGCAGTAGCGAAGAAAGTACTTGAAGCTCAACCTGCTGATTTAGACGCATTAATGCAATTATCATTAAGCAATGGTGAAAGTATTGAAACAGTTCGCCAATCATTGGTCGCGAAAATTGGTGAAAATATTCAAATTCGTCGTTTTACGTTGATGAGTGTAGAAGCTGGTGTTATTGGTGCTTACCGTCATGGCGATCGCATCGGTACATTGGTTCAATTGAACGGTGGCGATGAGAGTCTGGCGAGAGATTTAGCAATGCATGTTGCTGCCAGCCGTCCTCAAGCGGTTTCTGCTGCAGAATTACCAGAAGAATTATTGCAAAAAGAACGCGATATCGTGGCGACTCAAGCACGTGAAAGCGGCAAGCCTGAAGCGATTGTTGAAAAAATGATCGAAGGTCGCATGAGCAAATTTGTTAACGAAATTAGCTTGCTGGGCCAATCATTTGTCAAAGATCCTGATGTCACTGTTGAGAAATTGGTTAAACAAGCCGGTGCTACAGTTGAAGGTTTTGCCTGTTTTGAAGTTGGTGAAGGTATCGAAAAGAAAGCCGATAACTTTGCTGAAGAGGTTATGGCTCAGGCACGAGGAAATTAAATTATGACAACATCGGGAAGTCAGCCAGTTTATAAGCGAATTCTGCTCAAGTTGAGTGGGGAAGCTTTAATGGGAACTGCCGAGTATGGCATTCAACCCGAGGTGATTTCCCGATTTGCCCAAGAAATATCTGAACTGAATGCTCAAGGTGTTCAGCTTGGTATTGTGATTGGTGGGGGCAATATCTTCCGTGGCGCCGGTCTTGCGGCTAGTGGGATGGATAGAGTCAGTGCTGATCATATGGGCATGTTGGCCACGGTTTTAAATGCACTGGCACTGCAGGATGCTCTGGAACGTAATGGAACATTCTGTCGTGTCATGTCTGCAATCCGTATACATGAAGTGTGTGAAGATTATCTGCGTCGTCGTGCTATTCGTCATTTGGAAAAAGGCCGTGTGGTAATTTTTGCTGCCGGTACCGGTAATCCATTTTTCACTACTGATTCGGCCGCCAGTTTACGTGCAGTTGAAATTGGTGCTGAACTGATGCTCAAAGCTACTCAGGTTGATGGCGTATATGATGCTGACCCGCGAAAGAATCCAGATGCGGTCCGTTACGATACTTTATCTTATGATGAAGTTATCAATAACCGTCTCGGTGTGATGGATACGACTGCGGTAGTCATGTGTCAGGAGCAGAAAATGCCTTTACGGGTATTTGATGTTCATCGTTACGGTAATCTGACTGACATTGTGTACGGGAAAAATGTTGGAACATTGGTTAAATAGGACAAATCATGATTAATGATATTCAAAAAGATGCAGCAGACCGGATGCAAAAAAGCGTTTCCGCTCTGAGTACTGCACTGGCGAAAATTCGTGCCGGACGAGCACATACTAGTTTATTAGATCATGTCACAGTGCCATATTACGGTTCTGACGTTCCATTAAGTCAGGTTGCCAGTGTGGGCATTGAAGACTCAAGAACACTTACAGTGGCTCCTTGGGAAAAAAATATGGTGTCAGTCATCGAGAAAGCTATTATGACTTCTGATTTGGGTGTCAATCCAAACAGTGCTGGCATGACGATCCGTATTCCAATCCCACCGTTAACCGAAGAACGTCGTAAAGATTTGGTTAAGGTGGCTAAGTCTGAAGCTGAGAATGCCCGTATTGCGGTGCGCAACATTCGCCGTGATGCCAATGGCAGCTTGAAAGATTTATTGAAAGACAAAGCGATTTCTGAAGATGAGCAACGCGGTGCAGAAGAAGCTATTCAGAAGTTAACCGATAGCACCATCAAACAGATTGACGAAGTGCTTGCAGAAAAAGAAACTGATTTGATGGCGGTCTAAGCCATTACGGTTTAGCCATTATTGATGAAATCTCCCAGCCGTTCTATTCCCAGACACATTGCTATCATTATGGATGGCAATGGTCGCTGGGCAAAACAACGGTTACAACCACGTTTTATGGGCCATCGTGCAGGTGTAAGAGCAGTAGAAGGTATTGTTAAACACTGTGTTGCTACCGGTGTTGAAGTCCTTAGCCTGTTTGCTTTCAGTAGTGAAAACTGGCGACGACCCGGCAAAGAAGTTAACTTGTTGATGGAGTTATTCAGTCACGCATTGGATAACCAAGTTAAACGTCTGCATAAAAATAATATCCGTCTGAATATTATTGGCGATATCAGCCGGTTTTCGGATTCGCTTCAACAACAAATTGCCGATGCAACAGCATTAACCGCTGCAAATGACGGTTTGATTTTGAACATTGCTGCCAACTATGGAGGGCGATGGGATATTGCTCAGTCAGTTCAGCAGATTGCTTTTAAGATTAAATCTGGTGAATTGAATCCGGAACAAATCGACGAATCTTTATTAGCTAGTCATCTGGTCACGGCGGATCTTCCAGAACCAGATTTGTTTATCCGCACTGGTGGTGAGCAACGCATCAGTAACTTCTTACTGTGGCAATTAGCCTACACAGAATTGTATTTTACCGAGAAACTATGGCCAGAATTCAAAGCTCAGGATCTGGATATCGCCATTGAATCTTTTTCTAGTCGCGAACGCCGTTTTGGTCGTACTTCAGAACAACTAACCGGACAAGACGATGCTTAAACAGCGATTATTAACCGCTGCAGTGCTCATCCCCTTAGTTGTATTGGCTATATTATTTTTACCCAGTATCGGTTTTATCGCTTTACTGACCGTTATTTCATTGATGGCAATGTGGGAATGGCTGTCGATGGCTGCGATGAAGCGAGTCACTAAAGTCTTTGCCGGCTTGTCATTTATTGCTGTGTTAATTCTGCTGTTTACAATGGCAGTCATACAGCAGGTATTATTAACTGGTTTGATTTTCTGGATAATCATCAGTCTCATCATTGTTTTATTTGCTCATCGTCCATTACCTGATCTGCTCGCACGCTGCTTCCATAACAAACTCTTTACTTATCTGCTGAGCATGCTGGTTGCGTTGTTGTTTGTTTACAGTGCGGTGTGGTTGCATGGATTGGCCAACGATGGACCAGTTTTAGTGCTTTATGTTCTGATAAGTGTTTGGCTGGCAGATACTGGCGGTTATTTCGCTGGTAAACGTTGGGGAACACATGCTTTAGCGAAAGCCATCAGCCCGAATAAAACACTGGAAGGATTGGCAGGAGCGTTGGTATTAGTCGCCATATGGAGTGTGATGGCCCATCAAATGGGTGTTGCTGAAAATTTATCAGTAGTAACTTGGATTATTATCAGCTTGATAACCGGATTGATTTCAGTCAGTGGTGATTTATTTGAGAGTTTATTCAAACGTAGCTATCAGATAAAAGACAGTGGTCATTTACTACCTGGTCATGGCGGAATGCTGGACCGGGTGGATAGTCTTTTAGCCGCTGTTCCATTCTTTGCTGCACTTATGTGGCTAACAGGGCAGTTTTAATGCAGCGCGTTACTATCCTTGGCTCAACGGGTTCTATTGGCATCAGCACTTTAGACGTATTGCAACGTCATCCCGATAAGTATCGCGTATATGCACTTGCAGCAAATAAATCAGTTGATGTGTTGTTTGAACAATGCAAACAATTTAAACCTGCAGTCGCAGTAATGTTATGTCCCGAGTCGGCCGAACAACTTGAAGCGAAATTTCACAGTGCTGGATTAGCCATTAAAGTACAAAGTGGCATGCAAGCGCTGGAAATGATTTCAAGCACCGAAGAAACGGATGTTGTTGTCGCCGCAATAGTCGGGGCTGCCGGATTAATCCCGACTTTGGCCGCAGCCAAATCAGGTAAACGAATCTTACTGGCAAATAAAGAAGCGCTGGTAATGAGCGGTGCTTTATTAATGCGTGAAGTACAAGCCAATAACGCCATTTTGTTGCCGGTTGATAGCGAACATAATGCTATATGGCAGTGCATGCCAGTGGGCGATACCCAGCAATATCATTTTGAAAATGCAGGCATCCGCCGCATTATTCTTACAGCATCAGGTGGGCCGTTCCGTGATTGGGATATAGCCGATTTGGAAGACGTAACGCCAGAACAAGCTGTTGCCCACCCTAATTGGTCGATGGGGCAAAAAATATCAGTTGATTCCGCCACGATGATGAATAAAGGTCTTGAAGTCATCGAAGCACATTGGTTATTTGGAATGAGCAGTGACAAAATTGAAGTCGTATTGCATCGTCAAAGCATCATCCATTCTATGGTGGACTATGCTGATGGATCAGTCTTGGCGCAGATGGGCAATCCTGATATGCGCACGCCGATCGCCAATACGCTTGCTTGGCCGGAGCGTATTGATTCAGGCGTTGAAGCTTTGGATTTAGTGAAAGCGGGAAGGCTGGATTTTGCTGCCGCAGATTTTGAGCGGTTCCCTTGTCTGGCACTTGCTTATAAGGCATTAAATTCTGGTGGAACCAGTACCGCCATTCTTAATGCCGCTAATGAAGTGGCTGTAGAAGCCTTTCTTAATCGACAAATCAGGTTTACTGACATTGCCCGAATTATTGCCGATGTTTTGGAAAGCGTAAAATCAACTTCAGCCGATTCATTGGAACAAATTTTGTCTGCCGACAAAATGGCCAGAAAGATCGCCCAACAGCAGATACAGGTTTTATGCAATCACTAATATTTTTCATCATCGCTCTGAGTTTGCTGGTGGTCATTCATGAGTTTGGCCACTATTGGGTAGCGCGGCGCTGTGGGGTCAAAGTACTGCGTTTTTCAGTTGGTTTTGGCCAAAAGCTATGGTCGAAGCAATTAAAAAATGGTACAGAGTTTGTCATCGCAGCTCTCCCGTTAGGCGGCTACGTCAAGATGCTTGATGAGCGAGAAGGGCCGGTTGCTGAAAATGAGCTTGATCAAGCCTTTAATCGTCAGCCATTAAAGAACCGAGTAGCAATTGTTTCCGCTGGACCAATAGCTAATCTGTTATTTGCAATATTTGCCTATTGGCTGATTATGGTTGTAGGTGTACCAGGCATAAAACCGATTATTGCTGAAGTGACTACGGACTCACCTGCTGCTGTGGCTCAACTATATGCAGGTGAAGAAATTATTGCCGTCAATGGCAAAGCAACGCCAACAGTAAACAGCTTGTTTCAACAATGGTTGAGGTTAGCCCAAGATGGAGAAACCATCACGCTAACAACTCTTAGCGCAGATGTTGAAACCAACAAGCAACTTGCTCTACCAAAGCTAGGCCTTGATGATGCAGGTTCGCTGTTTAATCAGATCGGGATTAAAATGCAGCAACCTAATATGCCGCCGGTGTTGGGCAATATTGTGGTTGATAGTCCAGCAGAAAAAGCAGGTTTACAAGCTAATGATGAATTAATTTCTGCTGATGGCGAGGCTTTATCAAGTTGGCAGGCCTGGGTAACACTGATTCAGAATCATGCTGATCAGCCTATCGAAGCTGAAATTCTGCGCAATGGACAAATTCAGAACGTTGTTATTACCCCTGAAGCAGACGAAAATGGTATTGGTCGGATAGGCGCAGCGGTCAATACAGATGCCTTTGAAATCCCTGCAGAATTGCAAGCAGAGTTACGCTATGCACCGTTAGCGGCAATGCCAGAGGCAGTGATGCAAACTTGGCAGTTTAGTGTAACTACGTTAAGTGGTTTATGGGGAATGCTAGTTGGTACAGTATCAAGTGACAACCTGGGTGGTCCTATTGCGATAGCCCAATTTGCTGGGGACTCAGCACAGCAAGGTTTTATTGCCTTTATCAGTTTTTTAGCCATGATCAGTATTAGTTTGGGTATTTTGAATTTATTACCTGTACCAGTACTTGATGGTGGTCATTTGCTCATGTATTTTTTTGAATGGGTGCGCGGTAAACCGCTACCGGAAGCAATACAAATACAGGGACAAAAAATAGGATTATTTTTGATTCTGCTATTGATGGTATTCGCTTTTACAAATGACATTGCTCGTCTGATTGGCTAATCCTCTCATTGCAGGTACACTTACGATTTCTTCGGCTGACTGACTGTAAAACAATAATGAAACAAATCATCACAGCATTGACGCTCATCTGGTTATCCTCCGCAGCTTGGGCTGAGGAATTTATCATTAAAGACATCCGTGTTGAGGGTCTACAACGGATCTCTGCAGGAACGGTTTTTAACTTCTTACCGGTCAAGGTAGGTGATGAGCTGACAGATAACGATGTCAGAGGCATCATTCGTTCTCTGTTTAAATCAAAATATTTCAATGATGTACAGGTTGAGCGTGATGACGGTGTATTGGTCATCAAAGTTAGTGAACGTCCCGCTATTTCCAGTATTGAATTTGTCGGTAACAAAGATCTAGACAGTGATGAGCTGACTAAATCGTTGCGTCAAATTGGTTTTGCAGAAGGCCAAGTGTTTGAGCAAGCTATGTTGGAACGAGTTGAGCTTGAATTACAACGTCAGTATTTCAGCCGTGGTAAATACGGGGTTAATATTGATTCAGAAGTTACCCCCTTGTCGCGTAACCGAGTTGCGGTGCGTATTAACATGGCGGAAGGGGTGGTGGCGACTATTGGTGAAATAAATATCGTTGGCAATGACTCTTATGAAGATTCAGAGTTGCTAGAGGAATTAGAATCAACCACTGGTGGTTGGTTATCATCCCTAACCAAAGACAACCAATATTCACGTCAAAAATTATCTGCTGATCTTGAAACCTTACGTTCATTTTATCTAGATCGAGGCTATGTAGATTTCACTGTTGAATCGACCCAAGTCACAATTTCAGATGATAAGAAACAGATGTTTATTACTGTCAATATTGCTGAGGGTGAACGTTATAAAATTAATGAAGTAAGACTCGCGGGCAATCTGATTGTGCCTGAGGAAGAATTGTTCGATTTGGTCACTATTCGTAAAAACTCTGTATTTTCAAGAAAGGCGATTACTTCCAGTTCGGAAAGACTGACTGATCGTTTAGGTAATGATGGTTATGCGTTTGCAAACGTTAATGCTGTACCTGACATTGACCGTGAAACGCGGGAAGTAGACCTGACTTTCTTTGTTGATCCTGGCAGACGAGCTTATGTAAGACGTATCAATATTTCTGGCAACAGTAAAACCCGCGATGAAGTATTACGCCAAGAATTGCGGCAACAAGAATCAGCGTGGATTTCGACAGGCGATGTTGAACGGTCTCGCGAACGAATTTCGCGTTTGGGTTATTTTGAAGATGTAAACGTTGAAACAATCCCTGTGGCAGGTACTTCAGATCAGGTTGATCTCGACTTTGCTGTCACCGAAATGGCGTCTGGGAGTTTGTCTGCAGGTGTTGGTTATTCACAGTCTGACGGTATTATTTTTAACGCTAACGTGACCCAGAAAAACTTCTTTGGTAGTGGTAAGCATGTTCGCTTTGGTTTCAATAACAGCCGAGTCAATACTGTCTACAGCTTTGGTTATACCAATCCCTTTGCCACAGTTGATGGTATCAGTCAGGGCTATAATCTGTTCTACCGTGAAACAGATGCTTTTGAAGCTAATATTGCTAACTACACCACGGATGTTTTTGGCGGAGATATTAATTTTGGCATACCAATTTCAGAAAATAACCGAATAAACCTGGCCTTCGGCTATGAAAACACCCAATTAGACGTTCCAAGTAATAATGACATTACGCGTTATGATGATTTTATTGAAACGGAAGGGGATTCATTCCACGCGTTCCCTGTTACGCTCGGTTGGTCAAGCGATACTCGCGACAACGCCATACTACCTACCAGAGGCCTATCGCAAAGTCTCTCAGCTGAAGTAGCTACCCCAATTGGTGATTTGCAGTATTACAAACTGCGTTATCGCAATAATTGGTATACCCCAATTAATGACACGTTTACTTTTGCCTTGAGAACAGACCTTGGCTACGGTAAAGCTTATGGTGACAGCGAACAGTTTCCATTCTTCCAGAACTTCTATGCTGGTGGTATTCGCAGTGTAAGAGGTTTTAGAGCAAATACATTGGGTGTTCGTGAAGCGGATCAACCCCTCGGCGGTAACATGATGGTCACGGGTGGCGCAGAGATTATTTTCCCAATCCCATTCATGAAAAAAGCGTTACGCTCATTCCGCTTGAGCACATTCGTGGATGTGGGTAACGTATATGATGTCGAGGAAAGTTTTGAAGCTGATTTGTTGCGTTATTCAACCGGGCTTTCAGCAATTTGGATTTCGCCATTTGGTGCAATGTCGTTTAGTATTGCCGCTCCTTTGCGTGATCAACCGGATGATGAGACCGAAATATTCCAGTTTTCATTGGGATCGACATTTTAAATTTAACTATCGGAGTTAAGAGTGAAAAACATCAAGATTGTTGGCCTGTTGTTGGCTTCTTTAATGGTCAGCCCAGTATTTGCTGAAGAAATGAAAATCGGCGTAGTTAATGCCAGTGTTGTATTAGATCAATCGCCACAAAAAGAACGTGCTTTAGCCCGATTGGAAAAAGAATTTTCAACTCGTAGCAAGTCACTCGAAAACAAACATAAAGAATTACGCGCTGCGCAGGATAAATTAAATCGTGATGCAGCAGTACTCAGCAATGAAGATCGTCAAGTTCAAGAACGTAAGATCATCAATGATCAACGTGAACTGAAGCGTCTGCAAGATGAATACAGTGAAGACTTATCTATTCGTCGTAATGAAGAATTACGCAAATTAGAAGAAGAAATTGCAGAAACGATTGTTGAACTTGCTAAAAAAGAAGCTTATGACTTGGTACTTTACCAAGGTGTTATTTTCGCCAGTGAAAAAGCAGATTTAACTGCTAAGGTGCTGGAAAGACTGAAAACGAAATAAGAGTCTGGATGTGGTCTGGACTTTAGAAAAAATTGCATCTGAAATTGATGCGAAGCTTGTTGGTGAAGCAGAAAAAATTATAACAGGTGTTGGTACATTGCATAACGCTACGGATACCGATATCAGTTTTTTAGCTAATCCTAAGTACCGTCAGTATCTTAAGTCTACTACAGCAGGTTGTGTGATTGTTTCTCCTGCTGATTTAGCTGAAGTTAACACTAATGCTTTAGTCATTGAAGATACATACGTTGCTTATGCCAAAGTGGCTTCGTTGCTATATCCTGAAGAACAACCCGATACTGGAGTTCATCCAAGTGCTGTAATTGGTCACAATTGCAGCATTGCTGATTCTGCAAGAATTGCTGGTCAAGTGTTTATTGGCTCTAATGTCCAGATTGGAGAAAACGTTATTATTGGTCCTGGCTGCATCATTGATAATGATGTCGTTATAAAGGCTAATAGCATGCTTGTTGCAAACGTCACTTTATGTCGAAAAGCAATAATCGGCGAGCGCGTTCGTATCCATCCTGGCGTTGTAATCGGTGCAGATGGTTTTGGTATTGCTAACAATAATGGTCAATGGCTGAAAATTCCACAAGTGGGTAAAGTCATAATTGGTAACGATGTAGAAATCGGTGCTAACACAACCATTGATCGTGGCGCGATTGATGACACCATCATCAGTGATGGTGTCAAACTAGATAATCAAATTCAAATTGGTCATAACGTTTTCATCGGCGAACATACAGTTATCGCTGGTTGTGTCGGTATTTCTGGTAGTACTCGAATTGGTTCGCATTGTGCTATAGGTGGTGGTACTGGTATTGCTGGTCATATTGAAATCACAGATGGTGTTCAACTCACCGGTATGAGTATGGTGACTAAGTCAATTATGATCGCAGGAAGTTATTCTTCCGGGATACCCGTAGAGCCCACCAGAGAATGGCATAGAAATGTCGTTCGCTATAGACAGCTTGATAAATTAAACGACAAACTAAAAAAGTTGGAAGCCAAGTTAGATAAGTGAGTTTTCACAGGTTTATCACAGACTTAGCTTTACCGTAACATGGTCTCAACGTAAGATTATTGCACGCAACGAGATAAATCCTAAAGGATAAAAAGATTGAACACCATTGACATACATGAAATTCAACGCTTGCTGCCACATCGATACCCATTCCTGTTGATTGACAGGGTGATTGAATTTACACCGGGTGAACATCTGGTTGGTATTAAAAATGTCAGTTTCAATGAACCTCACTTTACAGGCCACTTTCCACAGCGCGTGATTATGCCTGGGGTACTCATTCTTGAAGCTTTAGCACAGGCTACAGGCTTACTAGCTTTTAAGACGGCCGATCAAATTCGGTCTGATGAAGCTTTGTATTATCTAGCTGGTATTGACAATGCCCGCTTTAAAAAGCCTGTAGAACCAGGCGATCAGCTGCGTCTTGAAGTTAAGCTGATTAAAAATAAACGTAATTTATGGAAATTTTACGGTCAGGCGACTGTTGACGGCGAGATCGTTGTCAGCGCTGACATTATGTGTGTTAACCAAGAAATGCCTTCGTGATTCATCAAACTGCTTTAATAGACCCAAGTGCTAAAATTGCCGATGACGTTGTTATCGGTGCATACAGTATTGTTGGAGCGAATGTAGAAATCGCTTCCGGCACAGAAATCTCGTCACATGTAGTGATCAATGGACCAACCAAAATAGGTCGAAATAACCGTATATTTCAATTTTCCTCTATTGGCGAAGAGCCCCAGGATAAGAAATATCATAGCGAACCTACCTTGTTGGAAATTGGTGATAATAACCTTATTCGTGAATCCGTAACGATTAATCGAGGCACGGTTCAAGGTGGGGGCATCACCAAGGTTGGTAGTAATAATTGGATTATGGCTTATGTCCATATTGCGCACGATTGCATTATTGGTGACGACAATATATTTGCTAATAATGCTTCGTTGGCAGGACATGTGATTGTCGATCAACATGTGATTTTAGGGGGCTTCACATTAGTTAGCCAGTTTAATCATCTTGGTTCACATTGTTTTAGCGCAATGGGAAGTGTGATTTCGCGTAATGTACCGCCTTATGTATTGGTATCTGGTCATATGGCTGAGCCAGTAGGGATTAATGTTGAAGGCTTGCGCAGACGAGCATTCACCGATATCCAGATTAGAAATATTCGTCAGGCTTATAAAGTAGTTTATCGTTCGGGTTTACGTATGGAACAGGCAAGAGAACGCTTAAACGACATCCAGCAAGAAGCAAAAGAATTGGATATATTCATTGAGTTTCTGGACAAACAACAAGGTGGAATCATCCGGTAGTTTCTACCGGATGATTTTTACTCGACAACTGAGTCTAATCGTTAGCAGGAGTTGAGCTGATTTTATGGATGCTCAAATCGGCACCATTAAATTCTTCTTCCTCAGTTAATCTTAAGCCCATAATCGCCTTCAAACCCCCATATACGATAAGGCCTCCTAAAAAGGCAATGCTGACACCAATGGCCGTTCCGATGAACTGAGATGCCAGACTTACGCCGCCCATACCACCCAGAGCTACCTGACCAAAAATTCCAGCTGCAATTGCGCCCCACACACCACACAGACCATGCAGAGGCCAGACTCCTAATACATCGTCAATTTTCCATTTATTCTGTGCTAGGGTGAAAGTAATAACAAATAAACCACCAGCAAGTGCGCCGGTAATCAATGCACCAAGTGGGTGCATTACGTCTGAACCAGCACAGATTGCTACCAAACCTGCTAATGGTCCGTTATGAACAAATCCTGGGTCATTACGGCCAATCAGACAAGCCGCTAATGTCCCACCAACCATCGCCATCAAAGAGTTGATCGCAACTAAACCACTAATGCCTTCAATCTCTTGAGCAGACATCACATTAAAGCCGAACCAACCGACAGTTAGAATCCACGCGCCCAATGCTAAAAAAGGAATATTGGAGGGGGGGTGAGCATAGATTTCGCCTTGTTTGCCATAACGGCCATGTCTTGGCCCCAATAACAATACTGCGGCTAATGCTATCCAGCCTCCAACAGCATGAACCACCACCGAGCCAGCAAAGTCATGGAAACCTGCACCATATTGATTTTCCAACCATGCTTGAATGCCAAATAAACCATTCCAGCTTATGCCTTCAAAAAGTGGGTAAACAAAACCAGCAATTAAAAAAGTCGCAATTAATTGAGGGTTAAACTTTGCACGTTCGGCTATACCGCCGGAAACAATGGCAGGAATAGCGGCTGCAAAAGTGAGTAAGAAGAAAAACTTCACTAAAGCATAGCCATTATTTTCAGCCAGAAGAGGTGAGGGTTCGAAGAAATTCAAACCATAAGCAATGCTATAGCCAATAAAAAAATAGGCAATGGTGGACATGCCAAAATCAGTGATAATTTTTACTAAGGCATTAACCTGATTTTTCTTGCGGACAGTACCGACTTCTAAAAAAGCAAAGCCAGCATGCATAGCCAGCACCATAATGGCGCCGATTAATATAAAAAGTACGTCGCTTGCGTTTTGCACAATGGATTTTCCTTATAATTAGTGTTGAGCAAGCACCAAAATAGCAAGAGTTGCACCAATTTAGACAATTTCATATAAAACAGTCATCTAGTGTTTTTCCGGTCATAAATAATCCCAATAATTGAACTTATATGGTGCATGTTATGGTTTTTAGGCACTTATATGGTGCGGTATGATGGTGCGCGCCGTGGTTAGCACAATTAGCGGATAAACACGTATAATCTGGCACTTTAATTCACTTATGAAATAGTGATGTCTTAACTATCCTTAAATTGCAGTAAGCAAGGAGTAAACGATGGATATCTACGCATCGGATGATGAAAAAGGCGAAGCGATAAAAAGTTGGTGGCGGGAAAATGGCCGATCAGTAATAACCGGTGTGGTATTGGGTGGAGCCGTAATCTTTGGTGGTCGTTATTGGATTAATTTCCAACAAGTGAAGACTGAACAAGCTGCAGCAATGTATCAACAAGTACAGATGAATATTAGTGAAGCTGATTTAACCGCTGCAGAAGACCTGACTCAAGAACTTATGCAATCACATTCTTCAACACCTTACGCTGCTTTTGCTACGCTAGAACTTGCTGCTGAACAGATGCGAAATGATCAAGCACCAGCGGCATTGGAATATTTACAGTGGACAGCTGACAAGGCAACACTTACCGGACAAAAAGATTTAGCCAGATTACGCATGGCTCGAGTATTGGTTGATCAAGGTGAGTATGAAAAAGCCTTGGAATTAACACAACAGACAGTTTCAGAAGCCTTTACGTCATTATTTGCTGAACTTGAAGGTGACATTTATCTTGCTCAAGAAGATAAACAACAAGCCTATGAAGCATATCGCAATGCTATTTCCAGTATGGATGTAGATGATCCACGTAAAACCCTTTTAGAGATGAAGCGTGATGATGTGGCTGTTATCAATGAAGGCTAATCTAATAAAAAACATATTTGTGGGCTTACTGCTCACTACTCTTACGGCTTGTGGAACGGTCAAAGAATTTTTTGCTGCCGATAGCTATGAAGCTCCTCCAACAGAGTTAACGGAGTTTGAGGCTGAATTTGAACCCAAAACTTTGTGGTCAACGAGTACCGGGGATGGTGCTAATACAGCTTATGCGAATCTTGCGCCCTGGTTGCAAGGCAACTTTATTATTACGGTGGATCATGAAGGTGACGTTCGTAGTCATCATGTTGAAAATGGTAAGCGTGTATGGCGTACTAAATTAGATATTCCTATCGCTACCGGGGTAGGTGGTGGTGAAGGTCTGATTATTGTTGGTTCTCAATCCGGCGAAGTAGTGGCTTTGGATGAGAGTTCAGGTGAAGAACTCTGGCGTCAACGTTTAAGTAGTGAAGTGCTGGCCCCAGCAAAAGTGGGTGGCGATAAAGTCGTAGTAAGAACTGCTGATGGAAGGTTAACCGCTATTTCGGCATCTAATGGCAATGTTCTGTGGAATTATCAACGTGCCGTACCGCTTTTAAGTTTACGTGGAGTGAGCTCACCAGTGATTGATGGCCAAACAGTGCTTGCTGGCTATGATAACGGCAAGTTGGTCGCACTTTCGTTAAGTGATGGCAAAGTCATTTGGGAGAAAAGTGTTGCTGTACCAGCGGGACGAACTGAATTAGAACGGTTAGTGGATATTGATGCCGATCTGGTTATCCAGAATGGCATCGTCTATGTCGTTGCTTTTCAAGGTAATATGGCAGCAATGGATGTGGAAACCGGGCAAACCTTTTGGGATAGGGAAATGTCTTCTACCACAGGGCTCGCCGTTGCTCAAAATGACGCAATTTACGTTAGCGACGATGAAAGTTATTTGTGGGCAGTCGCTGATGGATCTGGTGATTCATTATGGCGACAAACACTACTGCTGAGACGGACCATTTCTGCTCCAGTCATTGCTGGCGATTATGTTGTAGTGGGTGATTTTGAAGGTTATCTTCATTGGGTCGCTCGTTCCGATGGCCGTTTCGTTGCTCGTCAAAGACTTGATAAAGACTCTATTCGTAGCCAACCAGTCGTGCGTGATGGTGTGCTCTATGTCATGACTACAGGCGGCAAGCTGTCCGCCATACGGATTCCGTAACTGTGAAACCTGTTATTGCTCTTGTTGGGCGGCCAAATGTTGGCAAATCTACATTATTCAATCGTTTAACCAAAACCCGTAATGCGTTGGTGGCAGATCATGAGGGTTTGACCCGTGATCGTATATACGGCAATGCCCGTCATGATGAAGCAGAATTTATTCTTATCGACACTGGTGGTTTGACCGTACAGGGTGACGATATGTCAGATCTGATGCGTAAACAAGCTGAATTAGCGATTGTTGAAGCAGATCTGATCTTGTTTTTAGTGGATGGTAAAGCTGGTGTTGTGCCGGCAGATGAATTAATTGCTAAGCAATTACGTAATGTAGGTAAACCGGTTTTATTAGTGATTAATAAAACTGAGAGCGAACAACGTGAACTAGCAGCCGCTGATTTTTATCGACTTGGATTGGGTGAACCAGAAGTGATTTCTGCTACTCAAGGCCGTGGCATTAGTAATTTAATGAACACCTTGATGCGAGAACAACCATCAATCCGAATTGTTGAATCGGAGGAAGAAGACGCAGAAGAAGATACATCTGGTGATATTCGACTGGCGGTTGTTGGCAGACCAAACGTAGGTAAATCTACGTTGGTTAATCGATTGTTAGGCGAGGATCGCGTTGTTGCTTTTGATGAACCTGGCACAACCCGCGACAGTATTTATATTCCTTTTGAGAAAGAGGGTACGAAATATATTTTGATTGATACCGCTGGTGTCAGACGTCGTTCTAAAGTATCTGAAGCTTTAGAAAAATTCAGTATTGTTAAGACATTACAGGCTATAGAAGCTGCCAACGTGGTGTTATTGGTGCTAGATGCGCATGATGGGATAGTTGACCAAGATCTGCATTTGGCCGGCTTGATTATTGAAAGTGGTCGTGCTGTGGTGATTGCAGTCAATAAGTGGGATGGTTTAGAGAAGCAAGAACGTGAGTGGGTTGCCACCAATATTGAACGTCGTCTGCCATTTTTAAGTTTTGCTAAAACCCATTTTATTTCAGCTTTACATGGCAGTGGTGTGGGCTTATTACTTAAATCCGTCAAAACAGCTTATGGATCGGCTTTAGCCAAGATCCCGACTCCACAATTAACGCGAGTACTGGAAGAGGCTGTTGCAGACCATCAGCCGCCACTAGTCAATGGGCGCCGTATTAAATATCGCTATGCTCATTTGGGCGGTAAAAATCCTCCTCGCATAATCATTCACGGTAATCAGACGGAAGCGACGCCGAACAGTTATCGCCGATATCTGGAAAATTACTTCCGTACTGCACTTAAACTGCAGGGTACGCCAGTGATGATTGAATTTAAGACCAGTGAAAATCCGTTTCAAGAGCGCAAAAAAAAGCAACCTGAAACTCCACAGGAAAAGCGCAAGCGGGTAATAGCGAGTCGAGCTAAAAAGAGAGAGTCTTAAAAACTTAAATTCTATAGAACAATCAGAAGACTTAGAGTAAGCCTTCATCTTCATTCATTAAATTTTCTAATGAATTAAGATGATGGCGTATTTTTTTACGCTGGACTAATTTGTCACGTGCTGCATCAGGTAAGTCGGTAAATAAAATCACACCTTTGTCTATCAGCGTATTCACCAAGTCTTCGATAACCCTGACCATAGCCATATCTGATGCCGTAAGGATGGTATGAATATCCTCATGTCGATTAGATTGACCAAGAAACTCTAGTAATTCCGGCGCTTGAGGTGAGATATATTGGCTACTATCGCTCTGCGGTGAATTAAATACCCCAATTATCTGGCCCTTCTCATCGCGATCGACATATACCATCTTTATTGTTCTCGCTAATTCAGTTTATGCTACTTTGAGCAAGGTTAAGCGGTCATAGGTTTACAGTAAAGAAAAAAACTGTGAAACTCCTCACATTTTGGTTTGGATAGTATCGTCGGATAACATGGAACATCAAGCAACCAATGAA
>NZ_JBLWYR010000010.1:0-107681 GCF_048266885.1 Methylophaga sp. | reverse complement strand
GAAAAACCTAATCCAAAACCAAGAATTAACATGATTAAGGTCATAGCAGCTGCGCTGACAGCACCGGCGAAAATGGCTGCCCATGAGACGCTGCTGTTATTTGCTGAGAGAGTTTCCATAGTGTGTTCCTTATAATTTACTTTCAAGTCCGGATTTGTTTTGTCTAAGTAAAATGGCGTTAGCCTTGCTGCTAGGATTTACTTATTTAGTAGAGCCCAACATTTTCGCTGAGGCTTTAATGAATAAACTAGATATACAACGGAGACTTTTCAGCATGCATGAACACGAAGAAAAGCACCGTAGTGTCAACGTTGAAAAGAATGTTTATGACGCTACGGGGTTTAAAGTAGCAAGCTAATCTGCGGGCTGATATTACATAGGTTAAAGTTTCAACAAATATTCACGTTGATAATGTCGAATACAGCAGAAATTTGTGCTTAATCGCTTAGTGGCTTGTCATCATTAAGTGGCCAAACAAAGCTAGGCAGAAACCGAATACCGCACCTAACGGTGGAGCCCAATGCTTTTCTAATTTGGACTGTGGGGCAATATCCTGAAAAATGAGATATAGAATTCCTCCCGAAGCAAATAACATGATGCCCCCCAATAACGTCGGATGATCTGATAAAAACCAAAACCCTAGTAAACCAGAAATGGGTCCAAGCACCACCAGTGCTGTCATTTTGGGGATCACGTTACCGTGTTTGTTGTGCTGTTTGAGTTCGCGGTAAGAATTAAAACCTTCGGGTAGATTTTGCAGCCCGATTAATAATGCTAGCAAAGGTCCCGCTGCTGGATTTAACGCTATCAATCCTCCCAGCGCGATGGCCTCGGGAATGTAATCCAAAATCATGCCCATCAATTGAGGAGATTCATTTTGATGTCTTGCCATTAACCGCTCAACACCGAAAAAAACCAGGCCACCCGACAAAATCACTGGAATACTCCAGAGAGAGTTGTGCATATTGTTTATGCCTTCAGGAACCAGCACTATCGTTACCGCGCCCAATAAAATCCCACCACCAAAAGCAATAATGAAATGTCTTAGTTCTCTCTCCAGCCACTGTGAATGCACCCGTTCAAATGAGGCCACCCAGCCACCGATAGGTATACAAACACCTGCAGCAGTGGTGAGTATGACAATCTTTAATACCGTTTCAGTATCCATTTTCTCTCTTCATTACATATTAGGCTGGCTAGGCTGATATTTGGTTAGTCAGCACTTTTAGTTCTCTTTAATAGTCAACATCATGACAGATTCCTAAGAGCCACTTTGGAGAGCCAGTATGACAATCGTCAACCATCACTCACCTTTACACTTATTTCAGGTCGGTTCTATAACAGCATTTTTTTGCCTGATAATCAGTAGTTTCGTGACAGCCGATGAAGCCAAACCTACCAACATCCTCAACGCAGATCAAAGAGTCTCTCTGGAGTTCACCGAATGGAAAGTTGAATGGAAAAATACCCGGCCACGCGATCCTTATGTCAGTGCGGATGCTCATATCTGGTTTGTTGGACAAGAGGGTGATTACATTGCCAGACTAGATCCACAATCAGGTGAGATGCAACGTTATGAAATTCCTAAAGCCGGTCCACATAACGTTATTGTCGATGACGAAGGCTATCCTTGGTATGCCGGCAACAAAGATAAACATATTGGTCGACTTGATCCCGAAACCGGTCAAGTGACCCGTTTTGAAATGCCTGAAGGTGTCAATGATCCGCATACCATGGCGTGGACGTCGGATGGCAATATCTGGTTTACCGTTCAACGCTCGGGTAAAGCCGGTTTTATCGGTAAATTAGCAACCGACTCAGGCGAAGTGGAAATTATTGAAGTTGACGGTAGCAATATGCGGCCATATGGTCTGGTGGTTGATGAACAAGATCGCCCGTGGATAGCCTTTATGGGCACTAATGCTATTGGCACCGTCAATCCTGATTCGATGCAATTGGACATCATCCCCACACCGCATGAAGAAAGCATTATCCGCCGGATCGGGCTGACTTCTGATAACAGAGTCTGGTGGGTAGATGCAGGTATGGGCTATGTTGGTGTATACAATCCACAGGATAAATCCATGCAGCAATGGCAAACACCGGGCGGTGAAGCAGCGGGATTATATGCCATGGCTGTCGATAGTCAGGATCGGATCTGGTATGTCGAAACAGGTCTACAACCCAATCGCTTTATCGGTTTTGATAGCAAAACGGAACAATTTATCGCCATTGATGAAGTCCCCTCTGGTGGTCAGACAGTGAGACATATGGTGTTTGATAAAGCCAGCAATGCAATATGGTTCGGCACTGATGCACATACTATTGGCCGCGCGGTGGTGCCGGATTAACAAATAGCTAACGTTGCTGAATATGCTATCAACTACCTATTGGAAGTGGATAACTGGTTCATGCTGTTAAGTTGTTATCAAAATAAATTACTGATTATCAGCCAAGCTGTTAATCCAGTTAAGATAAACGATAGCAGTGCCAGCAGGCCATCTTTGGCAATCAATGCTAGACCAAAAGCCACTAATGCAAGACCGCCCGCATTGGCGCTGAATGGTATAACTTCCATAAACGGCAACATCAGTGCTATCAAAATACAGACTATAGCAATCATGTACTTGGCCGTGCCATTAACAAAAATCAACAAGCGAGGGCGAATAAGCTTATCGATAAAATGTGCGGGTTTTTGCAACCAAGTAACAGCTTTTGCCAGTTTTTCACTGGAAATAGCGCGTTCCAATAACCAATTGGGTAACCAAAAATGTTCGTGACCGATGAGTAATTGGATAGCAATTAAAAATACAAACATTCCCATAATGCTGGGCACACCAGGGATATCACCAATGACTGGGGCTAATATAACTAAACCAGCCACCAACAACAGAGGGCCGAATGAACGGCGGCCGATCAGATCCATGATGCTATCAATGGAGACTTTCTCATCAGGTTTTTGTGCAGCCGCGTCACCGATACAATCAAACAATTGTTCGAGATTTGTTAGTTGTTGATCCTTACCCATTGATACTCACCTGTTTAAGGGAAAAGCCGTTTTGGTACCCACCACAAAAACACCATCATGCCAATCAGTTCGATTATTGATTGAAATACAATGACCACGGCTGTCAACTCATAACCTGTTGGCAAGGCCAAAGCCAGTGGCAACATCACAAATGAATTTCGGGTGCCAAAACTAAATGCCAACACCCTACCTTGTGAAGATGACAGTTGAAATAACCTAGATAAAAATTTTGAAATTCCTGCAGACATGACTAAAAACAACACAAAAATCAGTAATAGGTTTGCCAGTAAATCTACTGAGCCGATCACTACCCCCACCTGTGATGTTGTCATAATAAAAATTACCGCTGCCAACAACATCACTGGGAACCACCCTAAAATAGTGATGACCTGTTCGCCATAGGCATGTTTCTCTGCCCAAATTTGGCTGATCCATGCCAGTAATAAGGGCAACATAATCAAACCAATAAATGCCCAAACCATCTCACCTTGAGCCAAGTTGAGCGTCATTTCATTGCCTAAAAGCAACCACAAATAAAACGGTAACAAAAGCATTTGCATCAACAAGCTGATTGGCGAAAAAGCTATCGCACCATTGGTATCACCACCGCCAAGTTGCGTAAACGTAATAAACCAATCAGTACAAGGCACCAATAATACTAATAAAATGCCCAATCGCACGGCCGCATCGTTTGGTGCTAATAGCAAAAGACCCACAACAACCATCGGGATGATAATAAAATTTCCGACTATTGCAGCACACAGTAATCGAGGTTTATAAAAAGCTTCTCGCAAGTGCGTTAATGGAACTTGCGTAAACGTTGAATACAACAAAATACCTAATAATGGCCATATGGCGATTTCTAGACGGCTGCCAATTTCAGGAGCCATCAACCCCAAAATTAACCCAAGTAATAAGGCCCCCAGGTAAATGAATAACTGATTTTTCTCTAATGCAAGACGTGTCACCTATTGAATCCTTGCTGAATAATTAACCCCATTTAAGGGAGGCTTACGCCTATCTCTTGATCTTAACCTGAACACTTCTGTTACGCTGATTAACTGAAGTTAACGCGCTTTATCTCATCATGATTTACAACTGGTGGTAAAGCGTAAATCACATATGAGCTCTTATGTGGGCTACTTATGTCCAAAATCGAAAGATTTTTTTGATGAAAAGGAATCAAATATGCAGTCATTGCTTAGTAAGGCTTTTCTGGTCACCTTGTTTTCCCTGTGTTTTTTAACCTTATCATTTGCTGAAGATGGCGAAGGCAAACAAGTCGAAATAGAAAGCAAAGAAGGTAAAAAATCGGTCACTATTGAAGAGTCTCAAACAGGCGACCAATCCGGTGCGGGCACAGCCGTAACAGATGATCCAGTTGATGATGAAAAAACCACTGATGAAGATGACAATACGGATAAACCCAAGTATCAGGAATAATGGTTATATCTGTAAGAATGTTGCTTTATTTGACTAATGTGGGCCAGCTGCCATTTTTTTCTAAAAACGCCAGCAGATTTTTAGGCCGATATTCTTTATCGTTATCCCAACGCTTTTTCACCGACTGATGCATCAATATCTCGCCTTTATCATGGTCAATGAGCCGATATAACGGACTTTTGGATCGGTAAATATGCTTACGAGAGTTATGTAAAGTCGCATCAAAACGGCCGTTCAAACCACCTTTGAGATGGGGTTCGAGCACCAGCCCCGCTTCAGCAGCCTGTTGCATCATCCATTCAAGTGGAATATCGGATAACAAGCCACCGGTTTGTTTATCTGGCGCATAACTGCCGCCAATATTGCTATGAACACCAGCAAACCAAACCTGCTTTAGATCTAAGTTTTCCCGAGGATCCCAAATGGTAGGTTCAAAGTCAGAACGTACTTCGTCTATTGCCATTGCATGTCTGGCGATATCAACATTAGGGCCGATTTTGGTATCGTAAAACTCGTCTTTTTTGTCTAATAACCCTAAAAATGAAATAGGAATTCCCAATGCTCCGACAGTATCCCATACCCCTACAAATTTAATATTCCGACTTTTATGTGAATGCGCTTCTCGAAAGGCAATCGATTTTTCGCCATCTGGCGCATAGCTATAGCCTGGTTTTTTATAGTGTTCAAACGCTTCTTCAATCAATCTGGCATCCGGTCGTTTGAGGATGCCACAGTTATAAATCAAACCACTTAAGCTGCGAACGGTATACGCGCCACGACTAAAACCAAACAGAAAAATCTCATCACCAGGTTGATAGTTTTGAACGATATAACGGTAATCGTCCATGATATTTTTATTCAACCCTTTACCGGTGGCGCCACCCAATACTTGTTCATAATAAGAGCCGATGCCCCAATCGTAGAATACTTGCTGCGTGATGCCAGCAGAGCCTCGTGGATCGATTGAGCGCGCCATTCGTAGCACATTGGTGGGGAAATCTTTAGCCAGATCTTTTTCCGGTCTATTCCAGGTACCGTCTGCACAGACCACTATCCGCTTTGTCATCAGCGCACTCCGTCGGTTGTTTTATCCAGCAGCAAAGCCTTAGGTTACAGCTTTGTCATCACGCTAGCTGCTCAAGGCATCAATCGCGACACTAAACCTAAATAACTTTTAAAACAATACCTTAACAAGCTATTGTGTGGCAGGAGATGTTAGCCTTTTTCGTCTTCCTCTTCTTCCTCTGTACTTTTGCCTTTACCAGAAAAATCTTCGGTAAACACCTCTGAGAGAATCAGTTGTTCAATATAACTGCGTTGAGAAGCACGCACTGGAAACCGTACCACCAGATGAATTTCAGCGGCTGTAGGCACTTGAATGGTCACTCGTGGATCAACTGAACTCGCATCTAAACCTCGTTCATCACTGAGTCGCTGCATGTAAATCCGGGCATTTTCCAAATAAGGCTGACAATGTTTAGAAGCAGCGACCAATAAAGCTTGCTGTGCAATTTGCCATTTATCTGTTCGTTTAAATGGCACAGTGAACACATGCAATACATATTGCCGGGTATAACTCTCATTTATTACTGGTTCGGAAACAAATAAGGCGTTTGGGATCACCGCCATCCGACCGGTTCGTTGATGGGTCAATTTTCCTGGGCCCACTTCTAGAATGGTGGTGGCCAATAACGTTTGGTCTATAACGTCACCGCGAAAATCCTTGATTTGAATCCGGTCGCCAATATCAAAAGAACCCGCACCGGTTTTAAGTAATGATCCCGTGACACATAAAATCAGTTCTTTAGTGGCAACGACAAACGCTACAGCAATCGCCACAACGGATAAGGCCAGAGTTCTGAGCTCTTCACCCCAGATTAAAATCAGCCCGAGGATGAATATTAAAATAATGCCATTACGCGTCTGAACCAGCCATTTACGGCGCAATTCGGTGGAAGTCACTGTCCGGCGAATAAACCGAGAAGCTAAAGAATTTAAAACCAGGACCACCAGCAACAAGATAAAAGTGCTGCCGAATAAGCTGATAATAGGCAGAAAAAACGCAAAGGTTTCCTGTGAAATTCCAAGTTTTTCGTTCATTTAAATAAACCTAGTTTTAACGTTACTAAATAATACGCAATGTTACACCGAATGATAGGCCGCCAAGGTTAAGTGGTGAGATAAAGTGAACGATTTTCTATTGATAGCGATGGACACTAACTAATTTAATTGCCAAAGGCTTAAGCTTTAAGCGTCCAACTACTAAAAACCTACTGAGATTAATCATCAAAGCAGAATTATTTATATCCTATTCAATGACCTAATTGATTTAGCTCAATTAATCCTGCTAGCACCCTTTGCAGACGCTCATTCTTCGATCATAATCAAACGCAGGCACGTCAATACAACAAGAGGATCTACTCCGAATGATTAAACGACCCGACGCGACAAAACGTCTGTTTGTGCTCGATACCAATGTGCTAATGCACGATCCTACTGCTCTCTTCCGCTTTGATGAACACGATATTTTCCTGCCAATGGTGGTATTGGAAGAACTCGACAGAGGCAAAAAAGGTTTATCAGAAGTCTCCCGTAATGTGCGCCAGGTAAGTCGTTTCCTAGATGATTTACTCGAACAAGCAGAAGATAACGATGCAATAAATCTGGGTATCCCACTCCCCAGCGTGATCAATAGCGATGTACCTCATGCCAGTGGTCGTTTATTTTTCCAAACCCGTCAAATGGCCGGTGAATTACCTAAAGAATTACCCGGACAACTAGCTGATAATGCCATTCTGGCGGTTGCGATCAATCTGCAACAGGCTCAGGTCGATACCAACGTTATTCTGGTTTCCAAAGATATTAATCTGCGTATCAAAGCCACGGTTTTAGGTATTTGCGCCGAAGATTATTACAACGATAAAGTACTCGACGATGTGGATTTGCTGTATCGCGGTTCCAGTGAACTGAAAGCCGATTTCTGGGAAGATTTAAATCGCCTCGAATCATGGACCGAAGATGGCCGCACCTTCTATCAAGTTGAAGGCGATGTGGTCAAAGACTGGTATCCGAACCAACTGATTTACTCGCCAGGTGAGGAACGCGCGATTGAAGCGGTGGTGCGTAATAGCAATGACACCACTGCGGATATTGAATTAATTCACGATTATCGGCGCGAAAATCATTCCGTCTGGGGCATAACAGCACGTAATCGCGAACAGAATTTTGCATTGAATCTGTTAATGGATCCGGAAATCGATTTTGTCACCCTGCTGGGTCAGGCCGGTACCGGTAAAACCTTGCTGACGCTGGCAGCTGCATTAACCCAATGTATCGAACACAAACGTTATGGTGAAATCATCATGACCCGTGTCACCGTTCCAGTTGGGGAAGATATTGGTTTTCTGCCCGGTACTGAAGAAGAAAAAATGACGCCGTGGATGGGCGCATTAATGGATAACCTCGAAGTGCTCAACAAAACGGATGGCGGAGATTGGGGTCGTCAGGCTACCAATGACCTACTGCAGCGCTGGATTAAAATTCGCTCGTTGAACTTTATGCGCGGTCGTACCTTCCTCAATCGTTTCATCATTATCGACGAAGCACAGAACTTAACCTCTAAACAGATGAAAACGCTGATTACCCGTGCCGGCCCAGGTACCAAGATTGTCTGTCTGGGTAATATTTCGCAGATTGATACGCCCTATCTGAGCGAGACTACTTCGGGCCTGACTTACGTTGTGGATCATTTTAAAAACTGGCCACACAGTGGTCATATCACTCTGATGCGTGGTGAACGTTCGCGTCTGGCTGACTTTGCTTCAGAAAACTTGTAATCTGTTGCATCATTAAATGACATCGGACGGCACTGAGATTGTAATCTTTGTGCCGTCCGAGTTTAATACTTACTAGTTAAAGACAGCATTGATTCATAACTGGATCTCAAGCAGACAGGAATAAATAAGATGAACGATACATCCACAACCGGTGCTGATCGCAGAGCATTTTTTCGCATAAATGATCGTCTGGTTATGTCCGTCGTTCCACTTACCACTGCTGAAGCCGAGCAAATCGGTCAGGCAATTATTGATGCCACCCCTGAATCGGGTCAATTGACTCAACAAATGTCGTCTATCCAAAAAAGCTTTAATCATTTGACCGACCAAATTGGTCACACCAATAGAGATGTCGCCAGAGCACTGCGAATGCTCGATGAAAAGGTGAATCTACTGGCCCAGAATGTCCAATTGCTGCATACCCCACTTAATGCGGAAGCAGCAAATGAGGTAAACCTTAGTGCCGGCGGTTTGGCGTTAATGACTGACAGTGTTTTTCAACCCCGTTCGGCAATGGAAATCAGAATGCAGTTATTACCGGGCGGTTTACATATTCGCGCCATTGCCAAAGTTATTGCCTGTGATCAATTAATTGAAAGCTCTCAAGGTAAAAGCTTCTATCTGCGGATGGCGTTTACTCATATGAGTGAAACTGATAGAAATATTCTAGTAAAACACACATTAAATCGTCAGGCCGAAGAGCTGCGTAACAGCAAGCAGGTTTAACCCGGTTCACCTTTTCGCCAACATCCAACGTACAACTCTCCATTCATAGTGTTGTTCTGAGCTATTAAAAGAGAACGTTAAATGTCGACTACCCTACCCATCTTATACAGTTTCAGACGTTGCCCGTATGCCATGCGAGCGAGATTAGCCATCACGATTGCCGGACGTAAGGTGGAAATACGCGAAGTGGTATTAAAAGATAAACCGGCTGAATTGCTGGAGATATCGCCAAAAGGAACTGTTCCGGTGCTGTGGCAAAACAATGGTGATCTGCTGGAAGAAAGTCTGGATATTATGCTTTGGGCCGCGGGAAACCACGCCATCTGGCAATCTCTTGATGAGCAACAACGCAAAGAAACGTTAATATTAATTGAAGAGAATGATGTCAGCTTCAAACAAATACTGGATCGGTATAAATATGCCGATCGTTATCCTGAACACAGTGCAGAGTATTACCGTGAACAGGGCGAAAAGTTTTTAACAAAATTAGAACAACGGCTCAGCCAACAGCTTAGTTTAATGACCGATTCACTGACCTTAGTCGATTTTGCAGTGTTGCCGTTTATCCGACAATTTGCTTTGGTTGATTGGGACTGGTTCAGCCAGGCGGATTATCCAAAATTGCAGAACTGGTTAAATGGATATCTCCAGTCTGATTTGTTCGAAAAAATTATGCATAAATACCCGCAATGGCAGGCGGGAGATGAAGTCACTGTTTTTCCAGCAACTCCATAACAATCATCGCTATAAATTCAGATAAGCACTGGCATCTTCATTATCCGCAAGCTTGGGCACTATCCCCAGACATGGTGAAGAAATACGGTCTGTCAAACTCTGGATAATCGCTGTTGACTGGTGATCCTGCAAAAAATCATTGGCTACCCACCCCACCAGAGTCAGGCCAGAATCCGCGATTGCCTGAACGGTTAACAGAGCATGATTAATACAACCCAGTTTTATCGCCACCACCAGCACTACCGGTAACTGTAATGCTTTCGCCAAATCGGCAATCGTTTGCTTATCATTTAATGGCACCAGCCAGCCGCCGGCACCTTCGACTACGATGGCATCTGCCTGTAACTGCATGGCAGCAAATTGGGTTTCAATTCTATTCAGCGAAATAGTCTGGCCAATTTGTTCTGCTGCGAGATGGGGCGCAATTGCTGGTTCAAATGCGTAAGGATTGACCTGCGAATAGGGTAATTTGATATCTGCCTGTTGAATTAAAGCCAGCGCATCTTCATTTTTCCATTGACCATCCTGCCATTCACAACCACTGGCCACCGGTTTCATTGCAGCGACCTTTAGACCTTGCTGTTGCAAGACTTTGATTAGTCCGACGCTGATACGGGTTTTACCGACTTCAGTATCGGTACCGGTCACAAATACATGTTTAGTCATCAGAGCTTGCTTCTCAACTTTTCAAGACTGACTGGCACACATCCCTCTTCAGTCAAATGCAAAGAATTTTCACCCGCCCAGGCATGTCCATAAATCACTTCATAAGTGGCTGGAAGTTGTCCATTGACCCGGAATTGTTCACTGGCAGCTTTGACCTTGTTTAAGGTATTTTTTCCGGTTAATCCCCGGCGCCGTCCCTGATTAACATTGCGGGCACCCAATTGCTGCAAATCGCGCATCATGCCGATAATATCGCTATACAAAAGACTGTGCCGATCACTGTCCAGCACGGGGTCACTGAGTCCGGCGGCAAACATTGCCTCTGCCACATCATGCATATCCAGAAATACATTGATATGCGGATATTGATCTACAGCAGCCCAACTTTGACGCAGCTCTTGCAAGGTATCAGGGCCAAGCGTACTGAACATTAACAAACCACCGGGACGTAATACTCGTTGTATCTCGGTAAACGCAGCAGTCAAATCACACCATTGTAAGGCTAGATTGGCATACACCAGATCTACACTGTTATCAGCTAACGGTAACTGTTCGGCATCACCAGCAATGAACAAGGGTATCTGCTGACCGGGCAACCAGCGCCGTAATCCCTGATCATGACGATAACGTTGCCTCGCCTGTTTCAGCATAGCCGGTGCAATGTCTAATGCAACTTGCTGGGCCGCCGGATAACGCTGTTGCAGCAAATTCAGATTACGTCCGGTGCCGGTACCCAAATCGAGGATCTGCTGCGGTTTGATTTTGACCAATTCCAGACGATCCAGCATTTCATCAGCGGTATCGCGTTGCAATATAGCCACATCATCATAACTGTTCGCTGCATTGCCAAAGGCACGCGCCACCCGGCTTTTTTCCGGTCGCAGAGTTTGCTCAGTCATGGAGAAACTCAATGATCTTATTGGCACACAATTGTGGTTGAGAGATAAACGGTGCGTGCCCTCCTCCGGCAATACGATCGATTGAAATAGTACTATTTAAAAGGGCTATGGTTTCCGCCAACGTTATCGGTACCAGCTGATCGCGCTCACCGAAAATACATTTCACGGGCAGCGTTAATTGTGCTAAATCTGTACGTAAATCGAGTGTCTCAAGCAAATCTAGACCTGCCTGTAATGCTTCGGGATGGGCCACATTATCGGCAGTTTGCTCAGCCAGTAGCTGGATGGTCTCCCGACTACCTTCCGCACCACGCGCCTGTAACATAACAAAGCGTTTGAGGGTTTCCCGTTGGTTATGATCAAGCTGACCAGAAAACACCGAAAACACAGCTGAATCCATGGCATCTGGCCAATCGTCCGACGTCACAAATTTCGGGTTTGCTGCCATCAGAATAAGTTTACTGACCCGCTCGGGGAAACGTGCCGCAAATGCCAAGCTCAATTGGCCGCCCAACGACCAGCCCAGCCAAGCAGCAGTTGCGGGAACCGTTTGCGCTAATTCACTGAGGATAGTGTCGATTTGCAATGCGTCGGAATGCCATTCTGAGTCACCATGTCCGGGGAGATCAACAAGATGTAAGGTGAACTGTTCAGCCAGTAAATCAGTTAGTGGCTGCCACACGCCACTATGCATGCTCCAGCCATGCACCATCACCAGATTTGGCCCTTGGCCAATCCGTTTAATGAACATAACTAAGCTCCAGTGCATCAAGTAATTTATTAATATGTTCGGCTTCGTGTGCAGCAGACAGGGTAATACGCAATCTGGCGGTGTTTTTCGGTACTGTCGGCGGACGGATAATGCCCACTAAAATGCCCTGTTGTTCCAGATCCTGTCCCAATTTAAGCGCTTTTTTATCATCGCCGATCAACAGCGGCTGAATCGCCGTTTGTGAGGGCATTAGCGGTAAACCTAATTGAGTCGCACCATCACGAAATTGTTTGATATTTTTTTGTAATTTTTCTCGCCGCCAGGTCTCCTGTTTTACCAGTTTTAAACTTGCAAGCGTTGCTGCTGCAATTGCCGGAGGCTGAGCAGTGGTGTAGATAAAACTACGAGCCTGTTGCACCAGAGTCTCAATCACCACCTCATCAGCGGCAACAAAAGCCCCTGCCGTGCCAAAGGCTTTGCCAAAGGTGCCGACTAAAATCGGCTTTTGCTGTGTTAATTCAAAATGCTCAATCACACCGCCGCCGTTTTGACCAAGCACCCCAAGACCGTGTGCATCATCAATCAACACCCCTGTTTTGTGCTGTTCGGCTAAGTCCATGATTTCAGGTAATGGCGCAATATCCCCGTCCATACTGAACACACCATCACTGACAATCAGTTTGTTTCGGGAGTTGGTCGCGGAGTGCAGTCGTTGATGCAGTAACGTCATATCGGCATGGGGATAACGTAATTGCTGAGCATCGGTAAGACGGCCACCATCGAGTAATGAGGCGTGATTCAATTTATCCTGTACCAACACATCGGTTTTACCCAGCAGACCGTCAATCACACCGATATTGGCCATATAACCGGTCGAAAACAGAAGAACCCGCTGTTGACCGGTAAACTCTGCTAAAGCTTCTTCAAGCTGGTGGTGATAACGGCTGTGTCCGGTGAGTAAATGCGCGGCGCCACTACCCACGCCTTCGCGATCCAATGCGTTGGTAAAGGCTTTTTTTAATGTGGGATGTGCAGCGAGGCCTAGATAATCATTACTGCTGAACGACAATAATTTACGGCCATCCAATACGACCTCAACACCCTGTTCACCATCACGCAAACGCGAGCAACGATACAAACCAGCAGCTTGTCGTTCTTTTAATGCTTGTTGAAGTTGTGATTGCCAGGGAAGTTGTGACACGAAAGCGCCTCGATAAATCAGCTACGTGAAGCAATTAAAAAGGCGATTGCCTTTAAGTGAAATGCTCTGTGCGGCAAGACCACACAGAGCATCCAATTAGTTATGAAAAGGTTTATGCAGCTGAACAGTGTTTATCTTCCTGTTGCTGCTGACCGACTTGTAACGGTGTGATCCCCAGACGTTTGAATAAACGTTGATCATGATCGGTATCTGGATTGTCTGTAGTAAGCAGTTTTTCACCATAGAAAATTGAATTGGCACCGGCCAGAAAACTCATTGCCTGTAATTCATCGGTCATGTTTTCACGACCGGCAGAGAGTCTGACAAACGACTGCGGCATCATGATGCGCGCTACCGCGATGGTACGAACAAATTCAAACGGGTCCAGATTGTTAATGCCATCCAGCGGTGTGCCTTCGACTTGCACCAGTAGATTGATCGGCACGCTCTCAGGATGACTTGGCAGATTGGCCAGGCTGATTAATAAACCAGCACGATCCTTACGGCTTTCGCCCATACCGACAATACCGCCACTGCAGACATGAATACCGGCTTCACGAACATGACTTAAGGTATCCAGACGATCCTGATAAGTACGGGTGGAAATGATTTCACCATAAAATTCAGGTGAGGTGTCTAGGTTATGATTGTAGTAATCCAGACCAGCATCTTTCAGACGCTTGGCCTGGTGATTTTCCAGCATGCCCAGCGTGACACAGGTTTCCAGCCCCATGTCCTTTACACCTTCAATCATCGCCACAACACGATCCACATCGCGATCTTTCAGATTACGCCAGGCAGCTCCCATACAGAAACGGCTGGCACCGGTGGATTTGGCCTGTGCAGCAGATTCAAGAACTTTATCCAGAGGCATTAACGGTTCGGCTTTTACCGCAGATTCGTGATGCGCGCTTTGTGGACAATAACCACAATCTTCGGCACAGCCACCAGTTTTGATGCTAAGCAAGGTACTGATTTGCACAGCATTGGCATCAAAATTCTGCCGGTGAATGGTTTGAGCTTTGTACATCAGATCCGCAAATGGCAAATCAAACAAGGCTTCAATTTCCGCCTGCTGCCAGTCATGGCGAAGCGGTGCGGTCTTTTCTGCTATATTTTCAGTCATGGGCTTCTTCATCAGATTTAATGGATTAATAACATGATGGTCAGAAACTTTAGTGCCGTATTGACGCATCGTTTGGCGGAATTATACAGCAAACTGTTGCCGATTCCCTGCTTCCTATGTGGCGAGTTTAGTCAGCACGATGCACTTTGCAAAGCTTGTATCAACGACCTGCCGTGGCTGGACCAGTATTGCCAACGATGTTCGCTGCCGCTAAATGAAAATGGAATTTGCGGCCAATGTCTACAACAACCGCCGCCTCAGCAATCCAGTTTGGCGTTATTTCGTTATGAAACACCTATCAACCATTGTATTGCCGCGTTTAAATTCCATCAGCACCTGGTATTCACTCAACTGTTTGCCAGATTGCTTGCCGATAAAGTTCGCCAGCAGCAACAACCGTTGCCCGAAATAATCATTCCCATTCCTTTATATGCCAGCCGAATCCGTGAACGTGGTTACAATCAATCCGCTCAATTAGCCGACGGGCTAGCTCAGAAACTTAGGGTAAAAGTTGATAAGACAAGTTTGATTCGCCAGCGGAACACCACACCACAAGCGGGGCTAAGCGGCAAACAACGCAAACGTAATTTAAAACAGGCCTTTGCCGTCGCTAAAACATTGCCATACAAACATGTCGCTTTGGTCGATGATGTCTATACCACGGGGCATACGGTTGCTGAAGCTTGTCGCTGTTTGCAACAAAACGGCGTTGAGACTGTAGAAGTATGGACAATTGCCCGCGCAATACGCCATTATTAGGCCAATCACACTAATTTCAGTGCTCAAGGCTGTTGCATGCCTCAAAAAGACGTGACGACGCTTCAAGATCGTTTGGATGATTTAATTCGTATTGCTAAAAGCAATGAGCGGAAACAGCTCAATTTTCAGCAATATGAACTAAGCCTGCTTAATAGCAGCGGTCTTGAGCCGTTACTGAAACTGATCCTGGAAGAACATAAACATCGTTTTCAGCTGACAGCTGTCACATTGATGTTGCATGATCCTGAATACGAATTTCAACGTTTATTGGAATCATTGCCTGAGACACAACACTGGCAGAACGATCTGTTATTTACAGAATCTGTACAACGCCTGGAACAATTCTTCAGTTTAAGACGAGTGCCCCGTCTGACGAGCTTTTCACCGCATCAGCATCAGCAACTTTTCCCCTCAAACAGTGAATTAGGCTCAGTCGCCCTATTACCATTAATACGTCAAAATCAGTTAATTGGCAGCCTGAACTTAGGCAGCCGCAACCCCAACCGATTTCAATCCAATATTGGTACACAATTCCTGCAGCATTTGGCTGCGGTGGTCTCGGCCTGTATTGAAAATGCGCGTTTACATGAAGAAGTCAAACTGGTTGGTTTACGAGACCCCTTAACCGGCGTGAACAATCGCCGCTTTTTTGATCAACGTATTACTGAAGAATTCAGTCGAGCTAATCGCAACAAAACGCCTTTGTCTTGCTTATTTGTCGATCTCGATTATTTCAAACGTATTAATGATAGCCATGGCCATCAAACTGGTGATCAAGTGTTGAAACATGTCGCACAACTGCTTAATGATAGCCTCCGGCAAGGTGATGTATTGGCTCGCTATGGTGGCGAGGAATTTGTTGTATTGCTGGCAGACGCCAGTCGTTCAGTAGCAGCAGACATTGCAGAACGTATGCGGAAAACGGTTGCAGAAACCGATTTCAATTCCTCAATCGGTAAAACCTTACGAGTTACTTTGTCTGTTGGCGTTTCAACGTTAGAACCAGGCAGCACTATGACAGTTAAGCGCTTATTACAGTCTGCTGACCAGGCGGTTTATGGAGCTAAATTATCGGGCCGCAATCAGGTAAAGGTCAGTGCCGAAGCGTGAGAACAGCTTGTATGTTGGACGGTAGTCTCTACAATCAAAAGCAAACCCTATTGAAGAGGATCTGGTGAATCAACTGAAAGCGTTTTCAGATGCATTTGTGCATGCGTTGAAAAATTTACTGCCTATTGTCATTGTAGTGGTTATTTTTCAAACCTTTGTATTGCAAAGCATTCCCGAAGACACCCTATCAATTAGCATTGGCCTGTTTGTCGTCGCCATTGGTGTCGCCTTATTCCTGCGTGGCCTTGAGCTCAGTATTTTCCCGGTCGGTAAAAGTCTTTCCAATCAATTTACCAAACGTGGTTCATTGTGGATTTTATTGTCGTTTGGTTTTGCTCTGGGTTTTTCTGCGGTGGTTGCCGAACCGGCATTGATTGCAGTTGCTGAACAAGCTCAAGAAATCAGTGAAGGACGAATTGATGCACTAATCCTACGTTTTCTGGTGGCCATATCAGTAGGCTTTGTGGTCGCGCTTGGGGTGTTTCGCATTCTCTTTGGTTATCCACTGCATTGGTTCATGATCATTGGCTATCTTGCCGTTGTGACCATTACCTTTTTTACTCCGGCTGAAATTGTAGGCTTGGCCTATGATTCTGGCGGTGTCACCACCAATATCGTCACTGTGCCGTTAATTGCCGCTTTAGGTATTGGTTTAGCCACATCAATTCGTGGCCGTAACCCGCTTATTGATGGATTTGGTATTGTGGCAATGGCAGTAATGGTGCCAATGATAACGGTACAGCTTTATGGCATTGTCGTATTTAGCGGAGCTGAAACCGCTTCGGCAGCAGATTTCAGTATTGATACCGCTCAGCAAGAGGCGATTTCCGGCCCGATGACTATGCTGATGGATTTGCTGGGCATGGTGGGCGATGTCTTGCCCATTATTATCACGATTCTTTTCTTCCAATATCTAGTTCTAAAACGTCCTCTAAATAATCCACGCAAAGTGGTTTTAGGATTTGCCATGGTGCTGTTCGGTTTATATGCATTTGTGGTTGGTCTCAAGATGGGCTTGTTCCCAATCGGCAGCAGCATGGCTGAACAACTAATAAAAAATCAGCATATTGTGTATGTCTATCTGTTTGCTTTTGCCATTGGCTTTGCCACAACCATGGCTGAACCGGCTTTGATCGCTATTGGACAACAAGCAGAAGAAGCTGCTTCAGGTGGGATAAATGGCAATGTCATCCGAATTCTGGTGGCTATTGGTGTAGCAGTTGGCATAACTATAGGTGTACACCGCATTATTGCGGGTGATTCAATACATCATTACATCATCGGCGGTTATTTTCTCGTCATTTTGCTCACGTTGATTGCGCCTAAATATATTGTGCCGCTTGCTTATGATTTAGGTGGTGTGACAACATCAGAAGTCACCGTACCATTGGTCACGGCACTCGGTATCGGCCTAGCCACGCATATCGAAGGTCGAAATATTCTAATGGATGGCTTTGGCTTGATCGCCTTTGCCTCTATCTTTCCAATCATCACAGTCATGCTCTATGCTATCGCGATGCAGATCATGACGACATTGAAAAAGGTAAACGCATGAAATTTTCAGTACTGGTCGCTATTGTTCCAGAAGAAAGCGAACAAGCTGCTATTGATGCAGCGAGGGATTTAGGAGCGGGCGGCATTACCCTGATGACAGCTCGTGGTATCAGTAATAACGCCAAAAAAACCTTCTTTGGACTTAGCTACGATGGCAGTCAAAGTGTTTTAGTGATGGTGCTGGAAAAAGGCTTGTCCCTGCAAGTACTTAAAGCCATCCAAAAAATTCTAATGCCCGATAATCAAGATTCGAAAGGTTTGGTTTTTACGCTGCCTCTTGAACATCTTGCCGGTATTGATACTTCTCAGGTGGAAAAATTTCAGCAGCATTTACGAGAAACTTCTTAATCATCAAGGATTGCGCCCGATGCGATTAGTTAAAGATATTATGATTACTGACGTGGTGACTATTTCACCGTTTGCCAAAATGCGTGAAGCCTTAAGCCTGATGAAACGCCACAAAATTAAATCCCTGGTGGTGGACAAACAGAATCATCATGATGCGTTTGGTTTGGTCACCTATAGCGATATTCTGAAAACCGTCATTGCAGAAGAAGGTGATATTGATTTACTCAATGTTTACGATATCTGCGCTAAGCCAGTGATTACGGTGGGAGAAGATTTGTCGATTAAGCATGTCGCTACTTTGATGACAACACATCGTGTGAAACGTTTATTAGTGGTGAATAATAACGACCTGGTTGGTTTGGTGGCAATGAATGACATCATGGAACAACTGCTAAGCGAAATCGAATAAAACGTTAATCCAATAGCTTGATTGCACTGGGATGATGCACGTACAAACTGTATTGATCACCCCGTTTCGACATCCAGCCACGGACTTCCAGAGGCTTGTTCAAATAGTCTTCTAATGACGGAAACAGCGCTTGATGATTTTTGGCAATACGCAAGCTTATCGTGTTGTTGACCTTTAATACCCAGTAATCCCGGGTTTGCGATTGTGATTTGGCCATTAATCGCCATCGATGCCAGCCTCTGTAGTCATTTTCGTTAATTGTTGACACCTTACGAGGCTGATAATATTTATCTGCCCATATACCTTTTTTCTGATCCAAGGCGTGTTGCTGAGCAGCAATCAACTGATCTGCATAGTGTAAATTAGGTGGTTGCAAAGTCAGTGCTGCCAACCCCTGTTGCAACAATTTTTCGTTAATAAATTCGCCCTCAGGTGTCCAGGCATAGGCTAACAACCGATCATAACGATCACGTTTTTCAGCATCATATTGCAGATAAACCTGCCCCTGTTTTAACTGCTTTTTTAACCAGTCCCTGGCTGCAATACCACCGGGTTCAGCTTCGCGATGCCGTGAGCTGATTTCCGGTGTGTTTACACTGAGCAGCCTTACCCGTTCATTGTTTTCCAGCACCAATGTATCGCCGTCATAGACCCGTTTTACATTAAATAAATAACGATTCGAATTGGGTGTGACATCAAGGATTTCTGCTGCAGGATCGGTTGGTTGATCAGAAAATATTTGCCGGCCACTATCATCAGTCCATTGATAAATCTCGGTGGCACCGACCGAGACAGATAAGTAAAACAGCAGAAAAACCGAATAACAATATCTCGCCATCAATCAAACCAGGCTGTAGTGCACAACAATACTGAAAAATACCACAGCGCCTACCCAGTTATTATTCAGAAAGGCTTTTAAACAGGCATTTCGCTCACGATGTTTGCTCAGGTGTAATTGATAAATAAACAACATAGCCGCTATCAATAAGCCAAAATAAAACACCGCGCTAAGCCGCAATTGCAGACCTATCAGGATCAGGATCAACAAAAAGCCCAGTTGCAATAAAGCTTGAATTAACAAGTCATATTTGCCAAATAAAATCGCGGTGGATTTCACACCGGCTTGCAGATCATCCTCGCGATCGGCCATTGCGTAAAAAGTGTCGTACATGGTGGTCCATACAATATTGGCGACAAACAGCCACCAAACGATAGCTGGTAAAGCGTTGGTCTGGGCAGCAAACGCCATCGGAATCGCCCAGCCAAACGCCATGCCCAATACCAGCTGAGGCAAATAGGTAAATCGTTTCATAAATGGATAAATCCCAGCCAGCAGAACAGCTATTAATGACAGTGCGATAGTGAAGGTATTAAGCTGCAAAACCAGGATAAATGCTACTAAGGCCAAGGTCACAAATGTCAGGACCGCCTGCCTTGCCGTTAATGCACCAGTGGCTAAAGGCCGGTTTTCAGTTCGCCACACCTGTCCATCAATATCTCGATCAGCATAATCATTGATGGCACACCCTGCGGCTCGCATCAGCACGACACCAGCGATAAAAATCAGCAGTATCTTGATATCTGGCAGTCCACCAGCGGCTATCCATAATGCAGTTAAGGTTGGCCATAGCAATAATAAAATACCGATAGGACGATTCATTCGGGTCAGTTGCCAATAAGGCTGCAGGCGATTCCATAAACTTGTCATATCAACCAATCCTGATTTGGTAAGAACATTTCGCAGACCAGTAAGCTGTTCTCAGCAAAATAAAAACAGGATCGCCTTGCCCACATAATCGCTTGATCATCCAGTTCAATACCGTGGTGTTTTGCCTGCTCGAACAGGCTTTGTCCTGCTCTTAAACTGGTCACTTCAAGCGGGCCGCGTTTGATTGCCGGATCTGTAAACAGAATTTCACCCAAAGAACGGTTTCCCAAATGATGAATATGCAAATGGGCTTGCAAAGCCTGATAGCTGATACGCGGCACAATGGTACGGGCAAATACACGTGCGTCATCCCCGTCGCGTAATATCACCTCACGACAATAGGCATGTTCATGTAAGGGCTGCTCAAGCTTCAATGACTCTTCAATTAATGGTTTCTGCCAACCGGACTGCTGTAGATCTACGCTGAACAGCTGCTGACTGGTCTGCTGCAATCGCAAGGTCAACGAACCTTTATCGGTCAGCCAGCCAGCCAGTTCGTTTGGCAGGTTGGCGGTCGCAGCAGGATGCCAGTGTGCTTGGCTTTTCAACATAAAAAATTGGAACTCATACTTGTCCGAAGTTCAGTTTGGTACCAAACCATCGGTTGATTAACGGCACGACATTTTCCGGGTGCTGAGTGATTAAGGTTTCAGCTGCTTTAGTCACCGCTGGCAATAAATCCTGATCGGCCAGTAAATCAGCTACCCTGAATTGCGGCAAACCGGTTTGCCGTGTGCCCAACACTTCGCCCGGGCCGCGAATTTCCAGATCGCGCTGGGCAATCACAAAACCATCATTACTTTCACGTAAACAAGCCAGTCGAGCCAGACCATTTTCCGACAGCGGCGGATGGTACATCAACACACAATGACTCTGTACCTTGCCACGCCCTACCCGGCCGCGTAACTGATGCAATTGTGCCAGTCCCAGACGCTCGGCATTTTCAATCACCATTAAACTGGCATTTGGAACATCCACACCCACTTCAATCACCGTGGTGGCTACCAGCAAATCAATCTCACCCTGTTTGAACGCCTGCATCACTTGTTCTTTTTCAGCTGACTTCATCCGGCCATGCACCAGTGCAATCCGTAAGTCAGGCAACGCCTGCTGCAATTGTTCAGCGGTATCTTCTGCAGCCTGACATTGTAAATGCTCAGACTCCTCAATCAAGGTGCAGACCCAGTAAACCTGACGTTTTTGCTGACAGGCCACATGAATGCGTTCAATCACTTCCTGTCGACGGTTATCGGCCACCACCACGGTGGTGATCGGTTGCCTGCCCGGCGGCAGTTCATCAATTACTGATACATTTAAATCCGCATACGCTGTCATCGCCAGCGTGCGAGGAATCGGTGTGGCGGTCATCACCAGTTGATGTGGCAGGATATCCACCGCTTTGCCCTTATCGCGTAACGCCATACGCTGATGCACACCAAACCGATGCTGTTCATCAATAATTACCAGACCCAGTTTATTAAACGTTACTTCATCCTGAAATAATGCATGGGTACCCACTGCAATATTGATTTCACCAGCAGCCAATGCGGCGATAACCTGTCGTCGATGCGCTGCTGTTTGCTTGCCGGCACACCAGCCAATCTGAATTCCTAGTGGTTCAAGCCAGTTACGAAAAGTTTGATAATGCTGCTCTGCGAGTAACTCTGTGGGTGCCATCATTACCGCTTGATAGCCGCTGGAAACAGCCATTAACGCTGATAAAGCAGCCACCACCGTTTTGCCTGATCCGACATCGCCCTGCACCAACCGCTGCATCGGAATAGCTTGTTGCAGATCAGCACGGATTTCTTTGATGACACGTTGTTGCGCGCCGGTTAATGGAAATGGCAGTTGTTGTAAAAACTTTTCGCTGAACATATCAGCATTAAACTTTGGCGCTTTATGTTGCTGAGCGCGATAGCGGATTTGCCGCATGCTCAGTTGTTGAGCCAGTAATTCTTCAAACGCCAGCCGTTTTTGGGCCGGATGTTCGCGAGCGATTAATTGACTAACATCACCATCCTGAGGCGGTAAATGTACATATTTCAATGCTTGCGTCAGATCAAAATGCGCAACTCGCGGATCTAACAAAACTTCCGGCAAATAAGACGGCATGGTTTGCTGATCCAATAGTTGCAAAGCCTGATTTAGCAATTTACGCCAGGAAAGTTGATGCAAACCTTCAGTAGTCGGATACACCGGTGTCAGGGCTTCTTCAACAGCAAATGGCGCCTCACCGTGAATAAGTTGATATTCGGGATGCACCATTTCCAAAGCTGATGGGCCACTGCGTACTTCACCAAAACAGCGAATTCGCTGACCTTTTGCTAATTGCTGTTGTTGGCTTTTGGAAAAATGAAAAAAGCGTAATACCAGCGCGCCTGTGCCATCGCTGATATGACAAAGCAAAGATCGGCGCCGGCCAAACTTTACCTGACTCAGTTGAATAACACCTTCAATCAGTATTTCTTGTTGCGGCCGCAAACTGCCGATAGGCATTAATCGGGTTCGATCCTGATAGCGTAAGGGCAGATGAAACAAGAGATCCTGGATCTGGCGTATCCCAAGTTTATCCAGCTTCTCTGCGAGTTTTGCGCCGACACCTTTTAGCGAGGTGACCGGATCGGCTATGGCCAGTTCAGTCACCAATCACTGCCTTTAACGATCGAGGTTATGCGCCAAGATGCAAAATAGCATCCATTTCAACTGGTACATCTTTGGGTAACGATGCCACACCAATCGCCGCACGAGCAGGATAAGGCTGTTGAAAATACTCGGCCATAATTTCGTTCACGGTGCCGAAATAAGCCAGATCGGTCAGATAAATATTGAGTTTGACGACGTCTTGTAAACTGCCACCTGAAGCTGTAGCAACAGCCGATAAATTATCAAACACTTGGCGCACTTGTGTAGCGAAATCACCTTCAATGACAGTCATGGTTTCCGGCACTAAGGGAATTTGACCTGAAAGGTAAACAACATCGCCCACTTTGACGGCTTGTGAATAAGTACCAATAGCTGCAGGTGCATTGTTGGTGTGGATAATTTCTCGGGACATAAAAACTCCGGCTAAGTCGCCCTGTAGGCGACAGATTAAACAATTTAGTTATTAATACGGTTAATACGTTCGACCATTTCCAGTTGGCGCAGTCGACGGATTATGCGAGCCAAATGCTGACGATTGGTGACTTCAATTGTTAAGCGTAAATGGGTATAACCACCATCACGCTCATCGACCACGACATTGTCGATATTGGACTCCGCTTCTGAAATCACCGATGCAATGGTGGCCAATGCCCCGCGTTGATTGCGTAAATGCATCATCAAATCTACCGGGAAATCACGAGTGATCTCTTTAGCCCAGGCAACATCCAGCCATTTTTCATTCTGTTCACGTAAATGCGTGGTGTTTTTACAGCTGCGTTGATGCACGATGATGCCACGTCCGGCGCTGACAAAGCCATGAATGGGATCGCCAGGAATTGGGTGACAGCAACGGGCAAAGTTAACCACCATGCCTTCTGTGCCGGCAATCAGCAGTGCCTGAGGTTCTTTATTGGGGGTTTCTTCTTGTAATAATTTCTGTGCGACCAACAAGGCTGACATATTGCCAAGACCCAGATCACTTAACAGCTGGTCAAAATTTTCCAACTCATATTCTTTCAACAAGGCGGTAATACGTTTGGTAGGAATATTTTCCAGTGCAGTTGAAAACGCCGTTAGGTGTTTATTCAACAACCGTTGTCCTAACTGAATTGCCTCTTCGCCTTGCAGATGCTTGAGATAATTACGAATATTGGTTCGTGCTTTCGGCGTCACCACAAAATTCATCCACGCTGGATTAGGATGGGACGTTGGTGAGGTAATGATTTCTACAGATTGTCCGGTTTCCAGCTGCGAGCTAAGTGGTACCAGATGACGGCCAACTCTGGCCGCAACACAGCTGTTACCCACATCTGAATGCACGGCATAAGCAAAATCCACGGCGGTAGAGCCGCGCGGCAAGGTTAAAATTTCCCCTCTTGGAGTGGAGACATATATCTCATCAGGGAAAAGATCAATTCGCAGATTTTCTAGAAATTCCATTGAATCGCCAGAACCTTTCTGCATTTCCAGAATGCCATGCAACCATTGTCTGGCCTTCCGATGCGCTAACGTATTGCCTGCTGCTTCACCGGTTTTATATAACCAATGTGCTGCAACACCCGCTTCCGCCAATTGATCCATATCACGTGAGCGAATCTGTACTTCTATTGGAACACCGTAGGGACCAAATAAAACGGTATGCAATGATTGATAACCATTGGCTTTGGGGATAGCAATATAGTCTTTAAATTTGCCCTGAACTGGCTTGTAAAGATTATGAACCACACCAAGCATGCGGTAACAGGCATCCACATCATCAACAATAATACGGAAGGCATATACATCCATGACTTCAGAAAATGACAGCTGTTTGCTGACCATTTTTTTATAAATACTGTAGAGATTTTTTTCGCGTCCCTGAATATCGGCACTGAGACCTTCCTGTTCCATACGGTTCAGAATGGAAGCAGTGATCTGACTGACAATTTCTTTACGATTACCACGTGCTTTACGTATGGCATCACCCAATACTCGGTAACGAATCGGATACAGAACATGGAAGCCAAGATCTTCCAGTTCACAGCGCATCAAATTCATCCCCAAACGCTGGGCAATCGGTGCATATATTTCAAGAGTTTCGTTGGCAATACGACGCCGTTTTTCCGGTCGCAAATGACCGAGCGTACGCATATTATGAAGTCGATCAGCGAGCTTGACGATGATGACGCGAATATCACGCGACATGGCCAGCAACATTTTCCGCAGATTTTCCGCTTGGGCATGTTGCCTGGTTTCAAAGGCTGCCTGAGCGAGTTTGGTAACACCCTCTACCAACTCGGCAACGGGTTCACCAAATTCAGCAATCACATCCCGTTTAGACATTTCCGTGTCTTCAATAACATCATGTAATAAACCGGCCATGATGCATTCGTAATCCATATGCATCATTGCCAGTACATGCGCTACTGCTAAGGGGTGGGTGATGTAACGTTCACCACTACGTCGAGTCTGTCCTTCATGGCATTGTTCTGCAAAATGATAGGCTCGTCGAATCGACTCGACTTGATGACTTTCTAGGTAATTTGAGGTCGCAAAACACAGATCATCTATCGTGAGCTTAGGCTCGGACTCCTGAATGAAGTCGAGCTCAGAGGCGACAGAAGGCTTTGCGCTCACAATAATTTAGATTTCGCTTTGCAGCTCTTCGTCGCTGACCATGCTTGTTTCAGCATGTTGACGAGCTGAGGTTTTAGTCAAGATACTGCGATCAACCAGACCTGCTGCAATTTCGCGTAAAGCCAGAACAGTGGGTTTGTCATTATCAACCGGCACCATCGCATCATCACCCATGGCGATTTGGCGAGCGCGTTTTGCTGCAACTAGCACCAATTGAAAACGGTTATCTACATTTTCGAGGCAATCTTCAACGGTAGTACGTGCCATGATAATTTGTCCTGTGGTTAAAACCTGTAATTTTACGAGAGATACGCGGCTTACGCCAGCAAGTCAGCTAGTAAGGTGCTGTAATTTGACTGCTGCACGACAAGTTTGTGACGACTTGCCATCACGATCGCAGTCAGGCTGGCAAGTGCATGATCAAAGTCATCATTTACAATTAAATAATCAAATTCAACGTAATGGGACATTTCACTCTCTGCATCACGCATTCTGCGCGAAATAGTCGCTTCATCATCCTGACCACGACCTCTTAAACGCTGCTCAAGCGCCTGCTTGGAGGGTGGCAAAATAAAGATACTGCTACTGTCGGGAAAGTTTTTTCTAACCTGCTGGGCACCCTGCCAGTCGATCTCCAAAATGACATCATTTCCGGCATGTAATTGATGATGAACCGCCGCGGAAGAAGTACCGTAGCTATTGTCGAATACCGTTGCCGATTCAAGAAAGTCCCCGGCATCTCGCATTTTATTGAAGTGTTCTGCACTGACAAAAAAGTAATCTTCTGCGTCGACTTCGCCCGCTCTGGCTACCCGGGTAGTATGGGAAACGGACAACCGAACATGGGGATCTTGTTTGACCAATGCCCGTACTAGACTGGTTTTCCCCGCACCGGATGGTGCCGCCACAATAAATAAACTTCCAGACATTTTGATACCTTGCAGATTGCGCAGTTTCAGTTTTGAAACCTGTATTTGTTTATGAAAACAATACTGGTTTACGCTTTTTTGTGCCAGTTTTTTACAAAGCTAAAAGCAGGCTATGTGGGAGCTAACTACAGTCAGCCCCACTGTTTGCAATGTGAATCGTTTGAGAAAAAGTTTATTCAACTATTCCAAACAAAAATAAATCTCATTATCATTGAATCAGTTATTAACCACGGAGTGTTCTATGCGCAAAGCAGGTATTTTTCTGAGTGTTTGGCTGGGTCTAACGGTATTGCTCGTTTCAGGTTGTAGCGACGACGCTCAACAAGAGATCCAAGAGGTCAATCTATATTCAGCCCGAATTGAGTCACTTATTAAACCTCTACTCGATGAATTTACCGAAGAGACAGGCATCAAAGTCAATCTGGTTACCGGTAACGCGGATGAATTATTGCAACGTTTACAAAACGAAGGTCGCAATACCCCCGCAGATATGTTGTTAACCACCGATGCCGGCCGTTTGCATCGCGCCATAGAAGTCGATTTGGTGCAACCAATTGAATCCGAAATTTTGCAAGAACGAATCCCTTCATCGTACCGTCACCCTGAAGGTTACTGGTTTGGTTTATCGCTTCGTGCGCGTCCAATTATGTATGTTAAAGATCGTGTCGATCCTACTGAACTCTCAACTTATGAAGCATTAGTAGATCCGCGTTGGAATAACAGAATTTGTGTTCGTTCTTCTAGCAACATCTATAACCAGTCCATGGTTGCCTCAATGATTGTGGCCAATGGTGAAGCGGCAACTGAAGAATGGGCAAAAGGTTTGGTCGCTAATTTCGCCCGTTCGCCACAAGGTGGAGATCGGGATCAGATAAGTGCGGCAGCGGCAGGTCAGTGCGATATTGTTATTGCCAACACTTATTACTTAGCAGGTATGTTGACCAGCAATGATGCTAGCGAAAAAGCAGCAGCCGAAAAATTAGCGGTTTTCTGGCCAAACCAGGATGACCGTGGTGTACATATCAACGTATCGGGCGCTGCAATTATTAAGGACGCCAAACATCGTGATAACGCAATAAAACTGTTGGAATTTCTGACCAGCGATAGTGCCCAGCACTGGTATGCCGAAACCAATGGTGAATATCCTGTTCGAGCCGATATTGAAAAAGGCGAGTTGCTTGAAGAGTGGGGAGACTTCCGTGCCGATCCATTAGACATGGACAAATTAGGCGAATTTAATGCTGATGCATTACGGCTGATGGATCGTGCAGGTTGGCAATAAGTATTTGCATGCGTAAAGTTGGCGGTTTTGCCAAATCAACTGCCAACTTTACAATTTCATGTTATCCATAAGTCAATATCGCCCCTATCCGCTATTCATTCTTGTATTGGCAGTCATACTGTCTATGCCGGTTGTGGTGGTATTGGCTCATGTGTTTGTGCCTAGTGGTGATATCTGGCAGCACCTGAGCAGCACTGTCCTTCCCGACTATATTCGTAACTCCCTGTTACTCATGTTGGGAGTGGCTATCGGTACGTTGTTAATTGGTGTCACAGCTGCTTGGCTTACCACCATGTGTCAGTTTCCAGGACGCAACATATTTGAATGGGCATTATTGCTTCCGATGGCTATGCCCGCCTATATCATTGCCTATACTTACACTGGCATGCTGGATTTTGCCGGTCCCGTCCAAATGACGTTGCGTGAATGGTTTGGCTGGCAGTATGGAGACTACTGGTTTCCCCAGATCCGTTCATTGAACGGTGCAGTCGCCATGTTGACGCTGGTGCTCTATCCTTATGTCTATCTATTGAGCCGCGCCGCGTTTCTCAATCAATCAATTTGTGTGTTAGATGTCAGTCGGACTTTAGGCAATGGCCCATGGAAAACATTTTGGCGAGTGGCCCTGCCACTGGCTCGTCCAGCGATTATTGCCGGTTTATCATTAGCTTTAATGGAAACCTTGGCCGATTACGGTACCGTACAGTTCTTTGGTGTCAGCACGTTTACCACCGGTATTTTCCGTACATGGTTTGGAATGGGCAGTGCAGCAGCCGCGGCTCAATTGGCCGCAGGACTGATGGTATTTGTCTTTGCTTTAATCCTGATTGAACGTTATTCACGCCGTAAAGCGCGTTATCATCACACTAGCCGTCGGCATCAGGATCTTCGTCGATTTCAGTTAACTGGAGGTCGTGCATTTCTGGCATTTGCTTTTTGTCTATTCATTCTTAGTCTGGGTTTTTTATTACCAGCATTACAATTGCTTAGCTGGACTATCCATGTGGCTGATGCGGTGATTGATGCCGAGTTTGTAAGATTACTGATGAACAGTCTCTCCCTGGCAGCGTTTGCGGCAGTATTGGCGTTACTGTTAGCCATCATAATGGCATACGCCCAACGGCTTTATCCCGGCAGACTAGTCAGTGGCGCCGTAAGGGTTGCAGGAATGGGCTATGCGGTGCCAGGAGCCGTTATTGCTGTTGGGGTAATGATCCCATTTGCTTGGTTTGATAACACTATTGATAATCTTACCCGTAGCCATTTTGATTATTCCACTGGACTATTACTGAGTGGAACGTTGGTTGCCGTGACTTTTGCTTATCTGACACGTTTTTTAGCCGTCTCATTACAAACCGTGGACAGTGGTTTAACACGTATTACCCATTCGATGGATGAAGCCGGTCGTTCATTTGGTTTCAGACCACTACAAATCCTCAGACAAATTCATATCCCAATGTTAAGTGCTTCACTGATGACCGCTTTACTATTAGTGTTTGTCGACGTTTTAAAAGAACTACCTGCAACGTTGATATTGCGGCCATTCAACTTTAATACGCTTGCCGTCAAAGCGTATGAACTGGCGTCAGATGAGCGATTGGCCGAAGCGGCTCCTGCAGCATTAGCAATTGTTATTGCCGGTATTATTCCGGTAATTCTGCTCAGTAAAACCATTACCCGATCACGCAAGTTAAAATTGGCTATTGATGAAAACTGATATCCCCATGCAAATACCCCAATTACAAATCGACAATATCAGTATTGGCTATGCCGATAAAACGGTTGTAGAAGGCATTTCTTTCCAATTAAAGCCTGGTGAAATCGCCTGTTTACTTGGACCATCCGGCTGCGGTAAAACCTCAGTATTGCGAGCTATCGCCGGGTTTGAACCGTTAATGCAAGGAAGTATTACCTTGCATGGCAAAACCGTCAGCTCCTCAGCGATATTCTTGCCACCTGAAAAACGTCATATCGGCATGGTGTTTCAGGATTTTGCGTTATTCCCACATTTAACGGTTACGAAAAACATCGGGTTTGGACTGCAAAAATTGTCTCGCAAACAACGTCAGCAACGAGTGGCAGAATTGCTCGAATTGGTTGAGTTAACTGATGCTAAAGATCAATATCCCCATCAACTTTCTGGCGGTCAACAACAGCGTGTCGCTCTAGCTAGAGCCATGGCCCCACGTCCGGACATTCTGTTACTAGATGAGCCTTTCTCTAGTATGGACACTGAATTACGTGAACAACTTGCCAGAGAAGTACGAGATTTATTACGACGTGATGGGGTTACGGCCATCATGGTGACTCATGATCAACATGAAGCTTTTGCCATGGCGGATCAAATTGGTGTTCTAGGCCAAGGAAAACTGTTGCAATGGGGTAATGGTTACGATTTATATCATCGCCCAAGTAGTCGTTTTGTGGCTGACTTTATCGGGCAAGGTGTATTAATACCCGGTGAAATCATAGCCGATAATAAAATCCATACCGAACTAGGCATTGTCAGTGGCAAGATAACTTCTTCAGCAGCTTCAGGACAGCAAGTAAATTTACTATTACGACCAGACGATATTATTCATGATGATAATAGTCCACTCAAAGCCGAAATTGTCGGCAGAGCATTTCGCGGTGCCGTCTATCTCTACACATTAAAGCTGCAAAGCGGTCAGCAAATCCTTTGTCTGGTACAAAGTCATCATCAGCATGATATCGGCGAATTACTTGGAATAAGGCTTGAAGCCGACCATTTAGCTGTGTTTTCAGACCTGACTTGAATGTGATGTGGGAATTTATCCTATAAAAAACCGGGAAGTAGTACCAAGGTACACTATCTAATAATTACCCTTATCTTTAAATTATGCGCTGTGGTTCACATAAATACCTGCCCCCGGAGGCGCAAACCTGTATGAGAAAAATGTCTTTTGTTAAAGCTTTACTATTAGCACTTAGCGTTTCATTGAGCTTCAGTGTCAGCGCGGCATCTTTATCTTTGACCGGTACAACCAAATACAATGCAAATGGTTTTAAAGGCACAATTTCGGAAGTACTGAATTTTAATGATTTTCTGCCAGGCGCCTCACAAGCCTTTTATGTTCCAAAACCTAATCCTACCGCGATGAGTGCAGCACATGTGCAAACTGCTTTAACGGCAGTAGGCTCAAGCTTTTTGGTAACAGACTTTTTCAAAATCAATGATCCTACTACCAATACTTTAAACACTTCATCATTAGGTTTGTCTTTCTCTGGATTCTTGATGAAATACGGTACAACGACATTGATTGGTCTGTTTAGTACACCGATCTCAAGTCTGGATTTTCTGACACATGATGGCAAAGACGTTTCACATATCGCCTACTTTAATACGTCTGTTTCAGAAGTACCTTTACCAGCAGCATTATGGTTATTTGCTCCAGCATTGATGGGATTTTTAGGCTTTAGACGCCGCCTGACTAAATAATCAAAATTTACTTATGTATTTGTAAAGCCGTGCCCTGCACGGCTTTTTTTTGCCTGTCAAAACCTCAACATCACGGCATCAAGTGCAACTCAGTCAAGTCTGAAGCTTCAATCCTAAAGGTGCACACAGGAATTTTTCACATATAAAGTCGGGAATTAGTACCAAAGTACAGTATGAAAATGGTTTTTGGCGGTCTAGATTGTGAGACGTAGTTCACAATAATTCTAATAACCGCTGGGGGGCACACTATATGAAAAACTACATTAAATCGCTTTTAGTGGCAGGCTTGGCAACCCTTTCTTTTGCAGTCAACGCAGCAACATTATCATTAGCGGGTACTGTCTCTTATGACTCCAACGGTTTTACAGGGGACATTTCTCAGGTTATAAATATCAATGATTTTCTGCCGGGTGTGTCAGAAGGTTTTCATCTTGCAAAACCTAATCCAACAGCGGTTAGTGCTGCTCATTTACAAACTGCATTGTCAGCAGCGGGCTCAAGCTTTGTGGTAACGGACTTTTTTAAAATCGAAGATCCCATTTCAAACACATTGGATACCTCTTCTTTAGGCTTGGCATTTTCCGGATTCTTAATGAAATACGGAACAACCACATTAATCGGCCTATTCGATACCCCAATATCTAGCGTGGATTTCCTAACGCATGATGGAAAAGATGTTTCACATATTGCCTATTTCAATACATCCGTTTCGGAAGTGCCAATACCTGCAGCATTGTGGTTATTTGCACCGGCTTTAATGGGGTTGCTGGGAATGAGACGTCGTTTAGCTAAATAACCTAGTTTCCAACCCTGATAAAAGCCGTGTTTATCACGGCTTTTATTTATCTGGAACAATCAAAATCAACCTTGATAGCAATTTTTAATAACCGCAAAAATTTCAGTTAACTCTTTATCTGATTGAGTTCCCGCTATTAATTTAAGTTAAAGCCCACCTGTTTAACTCAATGGTAATGTTGTCGAAAATTCAACCTCTACAACTCTTCAATGCCTAATCCCCTCACCCTGCTATCTCAAAATTAGCAATGGCGAACTACGGATGTGTTCGGGCATAGATCTAAATGGAGAAATCCATGCTTAAACAAAATAGCCGAAAGCCACTTTATGTTGGTTTGGCGGCATCAGCAGGTGGACTGGAAGCATTAACTATCCTGCTAAAAAATACTGAGAAACATGACAGTTTGTGCATTGTTATCGCCCAACATCTCTCGCCAGATCATGAAAGTTTATTGGTTAATTTATTAGCTCGTGAGAGTAATTTCCCAATTTTAACTGCAAAAGATGGTATGCCTTTAACGCCTGGAACAGCTGTCGTTATTCCACCAGGTTATAACGGCACGGTAAGTGACGATAAAATATTTCTGCAGTCCACTCATAAACATGGTGTACCTAAACCTTCAGCAAATGATCTGTTTGTTTCGATGGCTGAAACATATCAAGAGCGTGCCGTAGGAGTCGTTTTATCTGGTACCGGTAGCGATGGTGCTCGTGGTTGTAGGGAGATTAAAGCACGCGATGGATTTGTTTTTGCTCAGCTGCTTACCGAAGCCAAGTACGAGGGTATGCCGAAAGCGGCCATTGATACTGGCTGTGTGGATCGCGTATTAAGTGCAGCCAAAATAGCCAATGAGTTAATACGTCTGGCAAATTATGAAGAAATCAGTCAATCACCTAAAAATGCCGATAGTCAGTTGGATTCACTGGATAACATTATTGGCTTATTAGCAAAACACTCGGGCGTTAGTTTCTTTAATTACAAGGATAATACGTTGCGTCGGCGGATTCATCGCCGACTGGTAGCAACAGATACCACAAGCTGGAACGAATATGAGCAATTCGTTCATGAACACCCTTATGAGTTAGATAATCTTTATCAGGATTTGTTGATTTCGGTCACGGCATTCTTCCGGGATGAAACGGCTTTTGATGAATTAGAAAAACTCCTACGCAGAATTATTGAACGTAAAAATAAAGGCGATGAAATTCGTATCTGGGTCGCCGGATGTGCGACAGGCGAAGAAGCCTACAGTATCGCGATTTTATTGCGTGAAATTCTCGGGCACGAATTGGATGATTATCGTGCTCAGGTGTTTGCGACTGATATCGACATGAAAGCATTGGCTATTGCCCGTAAAGGGAAATACGAACAAGCGGCAGTAAAAGGCTTGTCCCAACAACGCCTGGATCGTCATTTCACCCCACTGAGTGATGGCTACATAGTCAAAAAACCTTTGCGCGATATGGTGTTGTTTGCCAAACAGAATCTGGTAGAAGATCCGGCATTTCTGCGACTGGATATGGTGACATGTCGTAATGTTTTGATTTACATGAAAGCACCTCTGCAAAAGCAAGTACAAGCCACTTTCCATTACGCGTTAAATCAAGATGGCTTTTTGTTTTTAGGTAAATCCGAATCATTACCCAATAGTGAATTGTTCGATATTGATTCGAATGAGGGTCGCACATTTTCTCGCCGTAATGTGAATAGTCTTGAAGTATATCGAAGACACAAAATTAAGCATCAACCCGTTGGGGTTTTGGCTCAGCCAAATAAAACCTTAAAGCGAACTGTCGAAACCTTGGATGACAGAGTCTTAAAAGCGGTAACCCAATACATCATTTCCAACGCCTTTGTGGTCGATGACAATATGGAAATACGGTTTATTTATGGCGATATTTCCCCTATCACCCAAATAGGGCCGGGTCGTGCCAGTCTTAATCTGCAGAGTATGGTTCGCAGTGAATTTCAGTTGGAAATAAAAGGTCTGGTTTATAAAGCCAAAAAAGAACCTCAATCCTACCGCAGTCGTATCATTCGTCTTGGCAACGAAGCCTTTATGTTTGAAGTTATGCCTCTGCAAATCAAAGATATTAATGATGCGTTATATCTGATTCGATTTGAGCAAACTTATTTGGATAACGATCAGGTAGATGAAACCGAATCTGCAAATTACGAACGCATCGTGCAATTGCAGCAAGAGTTATCTTCAACCAAAGAACATCTACAAACCGTTGTCGAAGAATTAGAAACCGCAAACGAAGAACTGCAATCGGTCAATGAAGAAATGCAGTCAGCCAACGAAGAATTGCAATCAACCAATGAGGAATTGGAAACCTCTAATGAAGAGTTGCAATCGACAAATGAAGAATTGACTACGGTTAATGAAGAATTACAAGTTAAAAGCATTGAGATCATTTCACTTAATACTGATCTGCAAAATATGCAAAACAGTCTATCTCATCCTCTAATTGTGGTAGATGAAAACTTGTTGTTAACGCACTTTAATCCCGCTGCAAAACAATTGTTCAAGCTGGAAAATGAAAATGTGGGTTTACGTCTGACTCAATTGCGTAGCGACTATAGTCTTCCTGATCTAGTCAAACTGATTGAAACAGCTCATCAAACGAGTGAGACCATTACGTTTCAAATTACCGGTGAACGACATTACTTACTTTCGGTGAATTCCTATTTGGATAATCTGGGCAATATCAATGGTGCCGTTTTATTGTTCTGGGAAAATACCGAATTAGTTCAAACTTATGATCGTTTAAAAAAATCGCTTATCGAAAATAACTTGCAGGCCAGAGCGATGGAAGCGGCTCAGCAAGGGATTATCATCGTTGATGCACTCACTAAAAAAATGCCTATCTTATACACCAACCCGGCATTCACTCGGATGACGGGCTATAAAAGTGAAGAAGTTATTGGCCAGAATTGTCGTCTATTACAAGGTAAAGACACCCAGGAATCCGCCATTGAGGCAATTAAACAAGCCATTAACGAAGGTAAACCACTGCAAACAACTATTCTGAATTATCGAAAAGATGGATCGACTTTCTGGAATCAACTAAGTATCGCGCCAGTTTATGAAGATAGCCAAGTAACGCACTTTATCGGGCTGCAATCCGATATTACCCAGTCCATTCTAGATAACCGGCAAATGTCATTGGCTCAATCGGTATTTGATAATACGCAGGATAATATTCTCGTCATCAATCATAAACAGAAAATTCTCTATGCTAATCACGCGATGCTCACCACGCTGGATATTGAAAATGATGAAATTCTGGCAACGAATATTAATGACTTTCTGCGTTGTGATGAAGAGAGTGAGCTGACGATAAATCAACTTTGGAAAACCTTGGATCAGATGGGGTCTTGGCGTGGAGAGCTGAACTTTTATTTCCAGGGCAAGTTAAAACCTCAAATGGTATCAATCAGCCGCGTTGAAGATCAGCAAGATGGTGAGGTTTGTTATGTAATGCTTGCCAGCGATATTGAAGAACTGAAACGTCGTGAACAACAGCTGCATCGACTGGCTTTGTTTGATGAGTTGACGGGTTTACCTAACCGTATGCATCTTAATCAAATCATGAAAGATACTGTGGCGCGCAGCCAACGTAAACAAACTAAGTTTGCAGTATTGTTTTTAGATCTGGATAACTTTAAACGCATTAATGATTCGCTGGGGCATGCCGTCGGTGATGATGTTTTGCAATATTTCACTCATGTCGTTTCCGAACTGGTGCGTGAGAGTGATACTTTTGCCCGTATCAGTGGCGATGAATTTGTCATTCTGCTTGAAGAAATTGAATCTGAAGTAGATGCACAAATTTTTGCTCAGCGCATTATTGAAAGTTTGAGACAGCCATATCAGACTACCGGCCAAACTCTATTTATCTCCTCCAGTATTGGTATTGCGATTTATCCAGAAGATGGAGATTTGCCCGATATTCTATTGCGTAATGCAGATATTGCGATGTACCGAGCTAAAGAAAATGGTAAAGGCTATTTTGGTTTTGTTGATCCAGAGCGCTCTGATGAACTCCGAAAACAATTACAAATTGAAGCCGAATTACAAAGAGGTTTGGTGGATGGCGAGGATATTGGTTTGCATCTGGTTTACCAACCCATCTTTCATTGCAGTAATCCTGATGTGGAAGCGTCCCTGGAAGCATTGATTCGTTGGCATCATCCACAACTGGGCCACATTATGCCCAAAGAGCTGATTCCGATTGTGCAGATGTCTAAACTCACTGCAGAACTTGATGAATGGGTCATCGATCAAGTCATTCAACAGCGTGAACAATGGTTGCAGGATCATCCTGAAAAAGCAGAAAAACTCTGTATCTCTATCAACATGCATCCAGCACATTTAAATCGACTACATGATCCGGATAACAGTGAATTATTAACAAAACTGCAAAAACAAGCACCACTAAACTGGCTCACTATCGAAGTCACTGAAGTTGCTTTGTTAGCCCATTTTGAAAATGCCAAATTGGCGTTAAAAAATCTCACCGATCTCGGCGTTTCCATTGCCATTGATGACTTCGGTTCAGGCTACTCTAACTTTGGCTATATTACCGAACTCAGTGAAATTAAAGTGGTGAAACTAGATCGCTCGGTCATTTATCAATTTGAACAAGACTCACACAAACGTCGTAAGGTAAAAGCACTCCTGACCATGCTGCATGATATGGGTTATGAAACGGTCATTGAAGGCATTGAAAATCATGCTGCGATGCAGACTTTAGCGGACATCGGATGTCAAAGTGTCCAAGGCTATTATCTCAGTAGACCGTTGTCGGTTGCACAATTAGATAAACGATCAATGGATATTCAAAAAAACTAACTTCAACACGTTTCAGCATCATCCGCCTGAATGACTAAGAACATATTCTTGTTAGAACGACTTGTACTTGTCATTTTTTCTTAATTAAATTCTGATAATTGAATTGTTTGAAACCAGCATAAGCTAGCTTATTTATATTCGCCCCATGTAAAAGAAAGGAAAAATGCGACTTAAGGTACAGAATCCCGGTTCGAGTCTTGTTACATTAGCATCTAAATTGTGGTAAATTCCCTAAAGTTCATACCGAACAACAATAACAGATAACTACATGAATATACTGATATTTATCAGACTTTCGAATAGCGGATTATGATGCGGTTTATGCAATTTGCTGCGGGTCGTTCTCGGTATTTGTTCATAAGCCTATTGTGGTTACTTTTTTTTATTGCCCCCGCGACTAGTTTTGCTCAGCAACAATTTATCGGTCAGTGGTATGAAGTTAAATCCGATTGGCGTTTCCCAGATCCCCCTATCAACACTATCAATGCGCCTTATTTAACGGGCGGCCATTTTGTCTTTCGCTCGACATTTGATATCACTGAGACAGATGAAACGATTGTTATAGATTTTAAAAATGCCAGTGTATTGGGAAAATTTCATCACTATATTTCCGATTCAACTGGCAATGTTCTCGCCGAGGCTAGTGGCGGTATTGAATCAGATTCAAAAAATACTTTTTTTCTGCGTCATGGCCGTGAATTCCGCTTACCACCAGGTCAATATCAGCTCACAACCGAATTAGTTTCAACCTATTTTATTGCCGAACCCCAACCCTATTGGGATTCACTTTCCCATTACCGGGAAGCCATAAAATGGGGCAATGTCATCACCTTAGTCAGTATTGGCGTATTGATAAGCTTGGGAGTGTATTACGCGATTCTGGCCTATGTCAGAAGACGAACAACTGAGACCATGTACGCCTTTTTTATCTGGATGAATGTAATTTTCAATGGTACCAGCCTGCTCATCACGCCAGACCTATTTAATATCAATTGGTTTTACCTTGCCGGAGCCCCCATTTTACTGAGCAATTTTGCTTACCTCCTTTTTGCCCAGCATTTATTACAGATAAGGGCCAATACCCACCCTAAGCTATACAATTTAGCGAAATTAATTTTAGGGATTTTGGCAGTTTTACTTGCCGTAGCGATTTTCAATAAACATTTAATATTGGAATGTGCTCGCTATGGTGTGGGATTAATGATGCTTTATGGATTGATTGCTGCGCTGGTTCGTGCTTTTGAAGGCTATAAAATTGCCTACTTTTATCTCGTGGCGATTGCAGCGTTTTTTGTGATTGGCTCTATTGCTATTTCCAGTAAAGATTTAGTAGGTGTTTATACCATTTATATCGAGCACATCGGATTGTTAGCCGTCACGGTTGAAGTATTACTAATCGGCCTAGTGCTGGGCTATCAGTTTGCCGAAATTTATAAGGAAAAAGAAAATAATTTATCTCTTATCCAGCATAGTTTACAAATCGCTCATCATGATGCCTTAACGGGTCTGCCAAATCGTTATGCATTAGACCTTACATTGGAAAAGCTTCCTTCCAACGGCATGATAACGCTGCTGGATATGGATAATTTAAAGACTTACAACGATACCTATGGGCACCATAAAGGCGACGAAATGTTACAAATGTTTGCCACTATTTTGTCCTCAAAATTAGACACTCTTGGTGTGCTGCATCGGATGGGGGGTGATGAGTTTGCTATCACCAGTGAAAGCTTTGACTATGCAGAAAAAATTAAGCAAGTGATTGCCGAAACCATTGATTACATGCAGAAAAATGGTTTTGAAAAAGCGGGCGTCAGTTATGGATCGGCTAACATGATAGAAACACTGAATGTGGATGATCTGCGAATGCTGGCAGATCAACGCATGTATCAACATAAACGCAGGAACAATGACCCGCAATGGGCATAGAGCTTAATTTGAAAGGATTCATATGAAAAAACTTATTTTTCCAATTTTACTGGCACTCCTGTTACCGTTAGTAGCCAGTTGGTTTGCCTACCCTGAAACCCATTTGCCACCTGAATTTGGTGTGTTTCCTCCACAATATGTTGCCGATGCTCCAGGCTTTAATCTCACGGTGTTTTGTGTCATTGCCTTGGCTGAAATTCTGGTTATTACCCTCTATTTGATTCCGGCTTTATTTGGATTTAAAAAAGTGGCTCCTAATCCACGAGCTCAAACAGTCGCACTGCCCATCTGGTTCTGGATTGGCTTAGTGGTGACTTTATTTTTCTGGTGGTTGATGTGGAGCCGGGAAACCGTTTTTGGCGATTTGGTTTATTACGCCTTTACGCCGATGTGGTGGGGATTTATCTTTGTGCTGGATGGTTTGGTCTATCGTTATTCAAACGGACAATCGTTGTTTGCCAGTAAACCTAAAACCTTTTTGATGACCGCCATTGTTTCACTGGTTGGCTGGTATCTATTTGAATACTTTAATTATTTTGCGCTCGGCAATTGGTATTACCCAAACAGTACTATGCCCGAGTTATCTCACCAGACCATTGTGATTATTTTTCTGTTGGCATATACCACGGTATGGCCCGCCATTTTCCAGTGGTACACCCTACTAAACACTTGCCCTCGCCTCGTCAGTCGCTTTGCTAATGGGCCAAAACTCAGTCTGAATGGCAATCTATTAATTCTGCTTGGATTGGTATTATTAACGTTAATGGTTTTCTGGCCTTACCCCTTGTTCTGGGTGCTATGGATTGGGCCGTTATTGGTATTTTCTGGTGTATTGATCCGTGCCAATATCTGGTCACCGTTTAGCGCAATGGCTGAAGGTAACTGGTCCCCTGCCTTACTGATGGCGCTTTCCGCCATGTTAAATGGCTTCTTCTGGGAGTTTTGGAATTACGGCAGTGCGCATCCCGTCCAGCCGGTGACCAATCCAAATTATTGGGTCTACGATATTCCCTATATTAATGTCATCCATATTTTTTCAGAGATGCCACTACTTGGCTATATGGGTTATATGCCGTTTGGTATATTGGCCTGGGTCATCTTCATCTGGGCTGGCAAAGTATTTAACTTTAACACTGATTTAATAAACAAATAATCAGACGGTCTGTTGATCTTTTAGAGGTAACGATGAACGATCAACAGACTCAGAGACACTCTGCTGGTTCATTAGCCTACCATTGTCTACTAACCATCATATGTAACCAAACGGCTTCGTTACGCAATTGAGCATCATTGCCAAACGGCAGTTCGGGATTGGTGTAATCCACTTTTTTACGGAAATCGTATTCAATACCGCTGTAAAAGGTCCATTCTTTGTTGAGCTGGTAACTGCCACCAAAGGTTAGATGGTGGTCAAAGATCCCAGCAACTGCCGGATTGATATGCTCATCCGGAATTGGGTTTTTGCCGTAGTTATAGCCGGCATACAAGGTCGTTTTATCGTTATAACGATAGGCCAAGCCGGTAGCAATCACTATTTGATTATCCCAGTTCATGGTAGAAGTACTATTAATATCGGGTAATGCAGGATTACTTGGATTACTGGCACTCAACACACTGTCTTTCATCGCATCTGACCAGTTTATCCAGTTTACTTTCAGTGATAACAATAACTTATCATTCATCTGGTAGGCAGCACCCACCCCAATTTCCTCGGGTAAAGCCAATCCTTTTAACGTGACATCGTCGTATTTCACTATGCCCAAACCGGCACCGGTCATATTGAGTTTTAATTGCCCATCGGTCAATGGCAGCTCAGTCTTTCCAGTATACGTCGCAGCTAACGTGAGTTTGGGGGTTGCCTGATATTGGATGCCCAATTTAAAACTGGTGCGTAGACTGCTGGCATCTTCAATTTCAATACCTGAGAATGTCGGCGGCACGGATGTATCGGCAAAAATCTTTTGCTCGGCCTGCGCATAAACCAGACCAAAACTGCCACCGACCGACCACTTGTCACTAACTTTACAACCTAAACCCGCCGTGAGTTTGCCCACGGCAAATAAGCCAGAGTACTCGTCCTCCGTGCCAAAAGCCGTATTCATATCTTCAAACACCCCACCCGAACCACCTTGGGCAAAAAGACCCAGCCCAGCAGTACACGGCGTATTTTGCAGATTTTGTGCATAGCCCATGCCGCCCAAACCGGTGTAAAGATTACTGGCATGCCTATCATTACCAAATTGATCTTCATGGGACAAATCGGTAATTCGTAATAAGGAGCCGTACAGGTCAAAGCGTTTATTTTGGATTTGCGTCAGCCCAGCCGGATTGGTGTTCAGTGCACTGGTGTCGCGTGCAACTGCAATATCCGCTCCCGCCATTAACGTTGATTCAGCACCAAAGCCAATCAGGTTTATACCGTTAGTGGCATGGCTAGCACCAGCAAAAAGCCCTAAAGAACATATTATTATTTTTTTCATTCGCCGCTCTTAATGAGTGCTCTTTCAATCATCCTTGTAGAGCGCTTGATAAACCAGAACCTCATCTTGAACGTTCCGAACACACAACCAAATAGCGGCAGAAAAGACCGTGTCTTTAATACTTACGAAAAGTATTAGTTAGTCCTGAGAATTCAGAAATCTAACTTTCTGTTTGAGAACCATTTTTAACGGGTAAATCACATCATTCAATATTCTGGATCTGTTCTCGCATCTGTTCTATTAATACTTTTAGATCAACTGAATTACGTGTGGTGTCAGTATCGATCGATTTGGAGCCCAAGGTATTGGCTTCCCGGTTAAGCTCTTGCATAAGAAAGTCGAGCCTGCGGCCTACTGGCTCATCACGTTGCAGCACTCGTTTGACTTCATCGACATGACTTTGCAAACGATCCAACTCTTCGGCGACATCACTTTTCTGGGCGATTAATACAATTTCTTGTTCAAGCCGCTCAGGTTCCAAAGTAATTTCAAGCTCGGCAGCTTTTTGTGCCAGACGTTGGCGTTGTTGTTCTAAAATCTCTGGCATACGTTGTTTTACTGCTTCTGCGATTTGTAAAATCTCCTCACAACGTTGCAAAATCATTTCCGCCAGCGCTTGCCCTTCTCGCTCTCTGCCGCTGATAAAATCTGCCAAGACCATTTCAAGAGCTTCTACAGATTGTTGTTTCAATGTTGCTAAATCAACTTGTTCAGTATCGGCTACACCCGGCCATTGCAATAATCGTAGCGGATCAATCGGCAAAGTCTGATTGGCCATTTGGGTTAATTGTTCACAAGCGCTGATAACCGATTGAGCAAGGTTTTCGTTAATATGCAAAGCCGTTTGTTGCTGTGAAGGATGATAGCGCAAGCTAGCTTCAATCTTTCCACGCGCCATTCGTTCGGCAAACATTTTGCGGATATCCATTTCTAAAGGACGAAATGTTTCTTCTAGCCGCAATGCGAGTTCTAAATAGCGATGATTAACCGATCGGACTTCCCAGATCAGCGTACCAAATTCAGTTACTTGCTCATGGCGGGCAAAGGCGGTCATGCTTCGTATCACGGTGGTTGTCCTATAGCTATTGAGCGCCTATGGTAACGAAAACTGAACGTAAAAAGCACGCGAGAGTTGGGTGGCATCAGTATAATCATCGTATTTTTCGTAAAGGATAAAGCAGATGCGTCCAAGTGGCCGACAACCCGATCAACTCCGTGAGATCACCATTACCCGCAATTACACAAAACATGCGGAAGGCTCCGTTTTGGTCGAGTTTGGTGACACTAAAGTATTGTGCACAGCTTCTGTAGAAGAACGTATTCCACCTTTTTTGCGTGGCATGGGCGAAGGCTGGATTACGGCTGAATATGGCATGTTGCCTCGCTCTACCGGTACCCGTATGCAGCGTGAATCTGCCCGTGGTAAACAAGGCGGTCGCACTATGGAAATCCAGCGTTTAATTGGTCGTTCATTACGTGCTGCCATCGATTTAAAAGCGCTAGGTGAGCGCACTATTACTATTGATTGCGATGTAATTCAGGCTGACGGTGGAACGCGTACGGCGTCAATTACCGGAGCGTTTGTAGCATTACATGATGCGGTTGATTTTTTAATTAAAAAACGCAAAATCAAAAAAAGCCCATTACATGGCCAAGTCGCTTCTGTTTCAGTGGGTATTCATAACGGTACAGCGGTACTGGATTTGGATTACGCAGAAGACTCTACTGCTGAAACGGATATGAATGTTGTCATGAATGATGCCGGGGCTTATATTGAGTTACAGGGCACAGCGGAAGGCCATGCGTTTCGTGCCGATGAATTGCAATCCATGTTGGATCTAGCGGCTAAGGGGATTGAACAGCTGATGATTAAACAACGCGAAGCTTTGGCAAACTAATGTCACAAATTGTTCTGGCCAGCGGCAATATTGGCAAACTGCGTGAGTTATCGCAGATCCTTAGCCCATTAGGATTGAAGCTGATTGCCCAATCCGATTTGAACGTTGCTGAGGCCGAAGAAACCGGCCTCAGTTTCGTTGAAAATGCCATTATCAAAGCTCGTAATGCCGCTTTAGTGACTGGTTTACCGGCCATTGCCGATGATTCTGGTATTGAAGTTGATGCATTGCATGGTGCTCCTGGTATTTATTCATCGCGCTATGCCGGACCCGATGCATCCGATACCGATAATATTCACGCCTTACTTAACGCCATGAAAGATGTGCCGGAGAATGAACGAACGGCCCGTTTTCAATGTGTAGTGGTATTTATGCGTCATGCCGAAGATCCTACCCCACTGATTTGTCAGGGAAGTTGGCAGGGACAAATTTTGCAATCCCCCAGTGGTGATGAAGGTTTTGGTTATGATCCAGTTTTCTGGGTGACCGAAACAGATTGCACCGCGGCCGAGCTTTCTCCTGAACAGAAGCATGCGATTAGTCATCGTGGTAAAGCTATGCGACAGTTCATGGAAGAATTTAAATATACCCGCCACCAACCTTAAGAGTTAGCTGGTGTTAAAACTCTACTCAATTCGCGAGCCATTCAGCCTTGCAGACTAAAATCATTCAGGCTGATGCTGCCAGATTCAACTTTACGGCTCTACCGCCACTCAGCCTATATATCCATGTGCCATGGTGTGTGCGCAAATGCCCGTATTGCGACTTTAATTCACATCAGGCCGGTGATGAGATCCCTGAAAAGACCTATATCGATGCATTGATTAAAGATCTCGAACAGGATCTTCCATTGGTCTGGGGACGAACGATTCAAACCATCTTTATCGGTGGTGGTACTCCAAGTCTGTTCAGTGCAGAAGGATATGACCGTCTATTTTCCGCTTTGCGAGCACTATTGCCTATCCGCGCCGATGCCGAGATTACGCTGGAAGCCAATCCTGGTACCTTTGAAGCCGCCAAGTTCATTGACTATCGTGCTGTAGGCATTAATCGTTTATCGATTGGCATTCAAAGCTTTAATGGCGATTCATTAACCGCCTTAGGGCGGATTCATGATGGCAAACAGGCGATTCGCGCTGCAGAGATCGCCCATCAGGCGGGGTTTGATAATTTCAATCTGGATCTGATGTTTGGTTTACCCAAACAAACAGCAGAGCTCGCCAAAAAAGATGTGCAAACAGCCATCGCACTTGAACCGACGCATATTTCCTATTATCAGCTGACCATTGAACCCAATACGTTTTTTCATCAATCCCCACCACAATTACCTGATGATGAGCCGATATATGACTGGCAGATTACTAATCAACAACGGCTTGCTGAAGCTGGCTATCTGCAATATGAAGTCTCAGCGTATGCCAAAAAAGGCTGTCAGAGCCGCCACAATCTCAACTACTGGCAGTTTGGAGATTATTTGGGTATTGGCGCGGGCGCACATGGAAAATTAACCAGTGCCGCTACACAGTCAATCGAACGGCTCGTTAAGCAAAAACAGCCACAAGCTTATTTGGAAAGGGTCAACAGCCCTCAGCGTATTCTGAAACAAGAACAGGTTGGCATCAACGAAATCGGGTTTGAGTTTATGCTTAACGCGCTTCGCCTGACCGAGGGATTTGCCACACCGTTATTTATGCAACATTGCGGTGTGCCATTGGCAACGATAAAAAACCAACTTGCAGAAGCTGAAGAACGTGGGCTGATTGATTATTCGGTCGAGTGGATTCGCCCTACAGAATTAGGCCAACGTTATTTAAACAGTTTGATTGAACTATTTCTGCCGGAATAATAAGCTGTGGCAGGTCTTTGAGGGAGTTATTATCATGTTAAAACGCTATCTTATTGCTGCCAGTATAACGTTGATTGTGGCGACGCCATTACAAGCCGATGTGTTATCAATCTCTGAACCAACCTATAACACCCCTAATTCAGCGTCAGGAGTGTTGCGTCCAACACGAGGCATGACGATGCAGCAGGTAGAACAGAAATTTGGCAAAGCAGAACAACAATACGCCCCTAAAGGCACCCCAGCCATTACACGCTGGCAATATTCAAAGTTTGATGTGTACTTTGAAAATCAGCTGGTCATCCACTCAGTGGTGCATCGCCAAGCTGAAAAGTAGTAAAAATCTTATTCTTCGCCTAGAAAACGGCGCTTTGCCCATGCTGGTAATGTGCCTACTCTGGCGTGATTTAACGAGTCCATTTCAATCACAATCAATATCAGCACGCTGACCAACGTCGGTAAAAAGCTCAGACCACCAACCAAGGCGAAAGCTGCTTCTTTCATTAATCCCAGATAGGTGTAACTTAGCCAACCCAGAACAGCCACAGTCACTACTACCGATAACACTATGGCAAAGAAAAAGCTCCAGCGACGAGCAATCTGCCAATGGATATAAACAAATTCACTGTCTTCCCGTTTAATTCGGCTGGAACGAATAAACGTATATCCCATAAACGAAAAAGACAATAGCGGCACCAACACGATAAACTCAAAATAGCTCCTGCCCGTTGCAGCAATCGCTGTAAACAACAGGATGTGGTTAGCAATCAGGTTCGTTAGAAAGATATCGTGCGGCGTTCTTGCCGCCGCTCTTTCCTTATCCTCTGGTGCCGTCATTTCAGTCATATTATCTGGCCAAGTTGTTGATGATCGCCTCGCGTACTGAATCCAATGTAGCATCAACTGTAATGACGGGTGAACTACTTTGCTTGATGGCAATGTCCGGGTCTTTCAGACCGTGACCTGTCAACGTACAAACAACTGTACTTCCTTCAGGAATCTTACCTGTTTGAATGTCTCGCAAGGCTCCAGCGACTGATGCTGCGGAAGCCGGTTCGCAGAAAATACCTTCTTTTTCGGCTAGTAACTTCTGGGCAGCTAATATTTCGTCATCCGAGCACTCATCAAACCAACCCTGAGATTCTTCTTTAACTTTCCAGGCCATATCCCAACTTTGTGGATGACCAATGCGAATAGCAGTAGCAACAGTTTCAGGATCATCAACCATGGCTCCACGCATAAACGGCGCACTACCCGCTGCTTGATAACCCACCATTTTCGGGCGATTACCAACAATGGCTCCACCCGCATATTTACAATGACCATTACAATAAGCACAGGCTTCGGTGACATGATCACCGCTGGCTGATGAATATTCACAATAGCCAATCCAGTGGGCGGTGATATTACCGGCGTTACCCACAGGCAAACAGTGATAATCAGGAGCACGTCCCAGTTCTTCAATAATCTCAAACGCTGCAGTTTTCTGGCCTTGCAGACGGTATGGATTTATCGAGTTAACGATAGTTACCGGTGCATGCTCTGCAACATCTTTAACTAATTGCATGCCTTCATCAAAGTTACCTTTGATTTGGATAACAACGGCATTATGCATCATAGCCTGAGCTAATTTTCCCTGAGCAATTTTGCCATCCGGAATAATAACAAAAGCAGTAATACCAGCACGTGCCGCATAGGCAGCGGCAGCAGCTGAAGTGTTACCAGTTGAAGCACAAATAATAGCTTTACTGCCTTCTTCAACGGCTTTGGTTACTGCCATGGTCATGCCACGGTCTTTGAATGATCCAGTTGGATTCAAACCTTCATATTTGATGTAAATATCAACATCTTTGCCGATCAGTTTAGGAATGTTGTTGAGCTTCAACAGTGGCGTATTACCTTCACCGAGGCTTATCAAACGTGTGTCATCATTAACCGGCAAACGGTCACGATAGCGTTCAATCAAGCCAGTGTAACGTGGACGAAATGACATAAATGTTTCCTCTTTAATTCTTTAACGGGCGTTTTTATCAGCCCAGCGATTCCATGCGGATGCGCATGATCGCGTGTTTGACAGTATCCAATGCTTCGATTTGAGCAATCGCTTCATCCATATTTTTTTCAACTACCGGTTGCGTCAGCATAATGATAGGCACTGTGCCCTCTTCTTCTTCCGGTTGTTTTTGCAAGATCGCTTCAATATTGATGTCTTGCTCACTGAAAATACGGGTAATGTCAGCCAACACGCCCGGTTTATCTTCTGTGTTGATCCGCAAATAATAAGAGGTGATGACCTCAGACATTGGCAAAATTGGCGTGTCTTTTAGCGAATCAGGTTGGAAAGCCAGATGGGGAACACGGTTTTCTGGATCCGTGGTCAGCGCACGAACAATATCAACGATATCCGCAACAACCGCTGAAGCAGTGGGCTCAGCACCAGCGCCAGCACCATAATATAATGTCGGGCCAACCGCATCGCCTTTCACCACTACAGCGTTCATAACGCCATTAACATTGGCAATCAGCCTACGTTTTGGAATTAAGGTCGGATGTACACGCAGCTCAACACCTTGTGCTGTTTTCTTAGCAATGCCCAGATGTTTGATGTGATAACCAAGTTCTTCGGCATATTGCACATCTTCCTGGGAAATTTTGCTAATACCTTCGGTGTAGGCTTTATAAAACTGTAACGGAATACCAAATGCAATTGACGCCATAATGGTCAATTTGTGCGCCGCATCAATACCTTCCACGTCAAATGTTGGATCGGCTTCGGCATAACCTAACGCTTGGGCTTCAGCCAGTACATCGGCAAAATTACGGCCTTTGTCACGCATCTCAGTCAGGATAAAGTTGCCAGTCCCATTAATAATGCCCGCCAGCCACTCAATACGATTAGCAGCCAGACCTTCACGAATAGCTTTAATAATAGGTATACCACCAGCAACGGCTGCTTCAAAAGCAATGGTGACGCCTTTTTCCTGCGCTTTGGCAAACAGTTCATTGCCATGCATCGCAATCAACGCTTTGTTGGCGGTCACCACATGCTTGCCATTTTCAATCGCCTGCATGACTAAATCACGGGCGATACCCGTGCCACCAATCAATTCAACAACAATCTGGATTTCAGGGTCGTTCACCACTGAAAATGCATCATCGGTTAAATCAATGCCAGTTAAGTCACAGGTTTTAGGTGCGTCCAGATTTTTATCCGCTGCGCGCGCAATTTCAATACCACGGCCAGCGCGACGGCTAATTTCTTTTGAATTTCGCTTTAAAACACTGACAGTACCACTACCAACAGTGCCTAAGCCAAGAATACCAATTTTGACTGATTGCACTTTTTGCCCCCTACCCTTTTTTCATCATGTCACGGATACCACGGATTGCTTGCCGGGTACGGTGCTGATTTTCAATCAGTCCGAAACGAACATATTCGTCGCCGTATTCACCAAAACCAATGCCTGGTGATACCGCGACTCTAGCGTCTTTAAGCAATTTTTTACTGAATTCTAACGAGCCCATTTCACGGAACTGCTCTGGAATCTTGGCCCAAACAAACATCGTTGCTTTTGGTTTCTCAACAGGCCAACCAATCGCATTCAACCCGTCACACAACACGTCACGACGCTGTTTATAGGTTTCGACGATTTCCGCTACACATTCCTGTGGACCTTCCAGTGCGGTGATTGCGGCCACCTGAATCGGCGTAAACATGCCGTAATCCAGATAAGACTTCATGCGTGCCAACGCCGCAACTAATGTCGGATTGCCTGACATAAAGCCTACGCGCCAGCCGGGCATATTGTAGGTTTTGGATAAGGTATAAAACTCAACCGCAACGTCTTTTGCACCAGGGATCTGCAAAATGGATGGCGCTTTATAGCCATCAAAAGTGATTTCACCATAGGCCAAATCATGAATAACCCAAATCTGATGCTCTTTAGCAAAATCAACAACCCGTTGGAAGAAATCCAGATCCACGCATTGTGTAGTGGGATTGCCAGGGAAATTCAATACCAGCATTTTCGGTTTAGGCCAAGAATCTTTAACCGACTTTTCCAATTCGGCAAAAAAGTCGACGTCCGGCATTAATGGCACATGGCGAATATCCGCACCAGCAATAACAAAACCATACGGATGAATCGGATAAGCTGGATTAGGTACTAAAACCGCATCGCCTGGCCCAACGGTTGCCATGGCTAAATGCGCCAAACCTTCTTTAGAACCAATCGTGACGATAGTTTCTGAATCAGGATCAAGGGTCACATCGTATTTACGCTGATACCAGTCGCAAATCGCTTTACGCAAACGTGGAATACCTCTAGAAACAGAGTATCGGTGGGTATCGGGTCTTTGTGCCGCTTCGACTAATTTTTCCACAATGTGCGCGGGTGCCGGTTTATCCGGATTCCCCATGCCAAAGTCGATAATATCTTCGCCGCGCGCACGCGCTTTTGCCTTCAAATCATTTACAATGTTGAAAACGTATGGCGGAAGACGTTTGATTCTAGGAAATTCGTCGTTCAACTGAGCACCTACTATTAGCTAAAACGGTTGGCAAACCAAGCAAAATAACTGAAAATCATTCACACTTCAAATTGATTTAATACAGTGGATTAATATGAGTCAACAAGACCAATTGTACACGACGATCATTAATGATCTCCAAAAGGGCAAACTGGTACTACCTACACTCCCTGAGGTTGCCCTCAAGGTTCGTGAAGTTGCCAACAATCCGGATGTCAGTGCGGCACAACTTGCTGACGTTATTACGACTGATGCCGCTTTATCAGCTCGCCTGATAAAAGTCGCGAACAGTCCTCTCTATAGAGGCCGAGTTGAAGTCGAATCTGTACAGACAGCGGTCTCCCGCCTCGGCATTCCGATGGTTCGTAATCTAGTCACCAGTCTGGTGATGGAACAAATGTTCCGACCTACCAACAAACGGCTTGAAAAACGCATGCGCGATTTATGGCAACACAGTATTGAGGTTGCCGCAGCAAGTCAGGTCATTGCTTCTAAACAGCCTAATATTGCCAATGATGAAGCGATGCTTGCTGGCCTATTGCATCAAATTGGCGCTCTGCCAATTTTAATGAAAGCCGCAGATATGCCGGAACTTCTTGAAGACAGCCGCCGATTAGATATTTTAATCGACAACCTGTATCCGAAAATCGGTGAAGCGATTCTTAAAAGTTGGGACTTCCCGGAAAACCTTATTACTGTCGCAGCTGAACATGCCAACTTAAATCGCAACAGCCAAAATGGCCCCGATTTAACCGATGTGGTTCAAGTTGCCAATTTACAAAGTTATTTCAATACCAATAAAGCGCTGGATCCAAATACCCGAGATAAGGTTATGGCATTCCGTAAATTGGGAATTGATACGGGTATCAGTGTTGTCGAGCTGGATGAAAACAGTGAGGAATATGCCGCAGCATTAGCGTTATTTCAAAATATGTAGTTTCTGAAATAAATGTACTTGAAGGAAAAGCCAGTTGTATTGAACAACTGGCTTTTTTGCATTTTCACGAACTGTATTTAATCGATTTTATGAATTACGTTTAAGCACGTTATCAAGACTCCAAACACCGCCACCAGCGACAAACAAATATAAAAAGATAAAGCTGAACAAAGCGGCTAATTCACCATTATTTAATAAAGGCCAAAATCCTTGGGGAGCGTGAGCGATAAAATACGCTACCGCCATCTGGCCCGATAGAATAAAGGCTACCGGCCTAGTGAACAAACCAATAAGGATTAAAAAACCACCGACAAGCTCAAGCACGCCGGCCACACCAGACAGGGTAAACAAATCAAACTCATTACGCTGTGGGGCAGGATAACCCAATAATTTTTGACCACCATGTTGCATAAACATAAAGGCTGTGACGATGCGTAGGATACTCAACACACGTGGCTGCCACGATATAAAAAAGTTTTCCATTTATCTCTCCTTGTTAACTGACTTCTTTGGTCAATATTTGATTGCAAACGATTATTTTATTAATTGAAAACGTTACAATCTTGCGAATCGTTCTTAATAAAGAACTCAAGGGATGTTATCAGTAAAACAACCAAAATACCTAGCCAACCGGACACCTCCTCACTTCATCAATTAGCAGGATCAGGATCGTTTTTCATTATTGATTAATACGGTTAAGAGTTTCATTGTCGCTTTCTCATCCAAACTGAGATATTTACCCCGATAGCGTTTGAACTGACGGCGGAAATAATCCAGGGTGCGCCCACTTTCATACTGCAGTATGACTTGGGGATGGATGTAATTACTACGACACACGGCTGGCGTATTTCCTAGCCTTTCAGCCACGTTTTTCACTGCCTCGACAATATTACTTTTGCTGAGTTTTTCATTTTCAGCCGGTCCCAATTTATCCAGGGCTACGGCCATCAACACTGTTCCTGCCCAAGTACGAAAATCCTTGGCACTGAAGTCCTCCCCCATTACATCAGAGATGTACTGGTTCAAATCCTGTGCAGTGAGGTGTTTACGGCTTTTATCCGGCAACGTGATATCAAACAATTCATAACCGGACATATTTTCCAGCGCTATCAGCACCTCACGCACTTGTTCATCATTCACTGTGCGAAATTGCTGCTGATGACTCTTGCCCACATATTCGAATTCGACACGATCATCTTTGATGGTCATATGTTTAGCTCGTAACGTTGTCAGGCCGTAAGTGTGGTTTTGCCGAGTATAGCTGGCACTGCCGGGACGGAAAAAAGCATCATCTAACATGCGTGTCATACAGGCGAGAACGGTCGTTTGATCTATTGGTCTTCGTTGAATATGTTGGCCGGTCACCCGTCGCATGGTTTCCAATTGTTCGGCAAAACGTAATATGCGGGTGAATTTCTGCTCGCTACCCGTTTCGACCCAATGCGGATTATAGATATATTGCTTACGACCTTGTTTATCCCGCCCGGTCACCAACACTTTGGCATCTCGATCCTGTTGAATTTCAACTTCCAGCCATGCCGGCGGAATGGCTAGACTTTTTATCCAGCGTTTTAAGGCCGCATTTTTAACGGTTTTGCCATTGGCATAAAGATAGGTAAAGCTTTTACCGTGAGGTTTTCTATAAATGATCGGATTGCTCATGATGGTTTAACGTCCGGAAAACTAAATCCAGCGCTATCATGTCATGAGAATAAGGTCTTTGACTTTAATGCAGATTATCTCTGCCTATCCATTGGCCGATCAACTATTGGGCCACCAGCACTTCAGATTTATAAAAGGCGCTCGCATCAACTGCCAGTGCGTTAATCAGTTTGGGCAGTAATTGGTTCATGGTGTCGATTAATTGCCAGGGCGGATTAATAACGATCATGCCGGAAGAGGTCATACCACGCTCATCCGAATCAGCTGTAATCGCTAACTCAAAGCGTTGAATATTTTTAATGCCACTCTTGATGAACTGCTTTTCCATTCGTACAATTCGGCTGCGCTCCACTACGGGATACCAAATTGCATAAGTACCGGTAGGGAATTTTGCATGCGCTTTTTCGACGGTCTGAAACACTAAATCGTAATCTGATTTGATTTCATAAGATGGATCAATCAACACCAGCCCACGTCTTGATACAGGTGGTAATAACGACAACAGGCCTTTTAAACCATCTTCACGCATGACTCTGGCCCGCTTAACCTTCTGGGTATTTTGTAATAACAAGCTCGCATCTTCTGGATGTAACTCATACAACCACGCCCTATCCTGACGTCGCATACAATGCAGAGCAATGAACGGAGAACCAGGATAATACTCCAGCGTTTTGCCTGAGTTAACGGCATCAATCACAGCAAAATAAGCTGTCAGTTCAGGCCAGTCAGAACGCGTTAATTTAGCAATACCATTTTGATATTCCTGCAGTTTTTCCGCATGAGCTGAAGCCAGATGGTAAAGCCCCGCACCTGCATGGGTGTCTATGTAATCAAAGGCTTTATCTTTTTTAACAAGGTGCTGCAAAATCTCAATCAGCACGATATGTTTAAGCACATCGGCAAAATTGCCGGCATGAAATGAATGGCGGTAGCTTAACAAGATAAATCCTGGTTACATTTGGAGGGATTGATAATAAGTAGCAGCAAATTACGCCTACTTAGCTGATTTGGCAAAACAAACTTTGAGCGACGGGTAAAGTCGTCGTTAACCCAATTTACAGAACAGGATTGGTTTACTCTGAAGTGCCTCGATCTGATGGATGATTAATACCATCATTCACTCTTACGTCACCCAAATCAAAAGGATTCACACCATCCAGACAGGCCAGATTAAAGCCATAAAGTTCAGGATTCGCTCTGGTTTGATGATGCGTATAAATCCCACAAATTGAACAAAAATAATGTTTCGCCGTCATGGTATTGAACTGATAAAGCGTAAGCTTATCGGCTCCTTTGGTGATTTGCAGGCTAGAAAGCGGAACATAAGCCGCAATGGCGCCCTTTCTTCGGCACATAGAACAATCACAGCGACGAGGATCTTTTATACCGTTTGGCAAATGCACGACAAATTCAACCTCACCACAATGGCAACAGCCTTTGTGGTGTGGCTGAATTTGAGTTTTTCCTATTTTAGTGATCATTGCATTGCTGGTTATTGTTTAATGTTCAGCTATCTGGAGCATGATAACGCGATAGCCAATGTGCATAAGGTGCAGGTAATACCCAGGCAGGATCAGCAATTTTTAAGGCTTTAGCTGCATGGTAAGGCCAGTGTGGATTGGCTAAATGAGCACGTCCCACCATAACCAAATCCATTTGTTGATCAGTAATAACCTGGTTCACCGTGTTAGGTTCATCAATTCCCCAGGCAGACGCGACTGGAATTTCAGCTTCCCGACGCACACGTTCAGCAATTGGCGCTAACAAAGCTGGTCCCCAAGGAATGTCCGCATTGGGAGTCGAAAACCCCATACTGACACTGAGCAAATCCAGACCGGATTGTTTAAATTGTTGGGTCAAATGAATGGACTCACTTAAGGTTTCTTCATCACGACCATCATATTCAATCACGCCAAAGCGAGCGGTTAATGGCAGATTTTCTGGCCAGACTTCGCGCACGGCTTGTAACGTTTCCAGTAAGAATCGACTACGACCAGCTAAATCGCCACCATATTGATCGTCTCGCTTATTAGAGTGAATTGAAAAAAAGCTTTGTGCCAGATAGCCATGCGCAAAATGCAATTCAAGCCATTCAAATCCAGCCGCTTTGGCGCGTTTGGCAGCGGCGACAAAGTCAGCCTTAACCCGTTCAATATCTTCAAGGGTCATAGCCTGAGGTACTTTCGGTAAATTGGCACCAAATGCCACAGCAGAAGGCGCTATGGTTTGCCAACTATGTGGATCACTGTCAGCAAGATGATCATCGCCTTCCCATGGACGATTAGCGCTGGCTTTACGTCCAGCATGTGCAATTTGAATACCGGCACGGGCACCCGCTTTTTTTATGGCCGAAGCAATTTTTGCCATGCCTTCCGCCTGGGCGTCATTCCAGATCCCAGTACAACCTGGGGTAATTCTTCCTTCAGGGCTGACTGCCGTGGCTTCCACAATTACCAGACCCGCACCACCGCGTGCTAATTGAGTGTAATGCGCCAGATGCCAATCATTGGTATGGCCGTCATCGGCACTGTATTGGCACATAGGTGGAACCGCAATACGATTGCGTAACGTCACATCTTTCAGTGAAAACTCAGTAAACAATGCTGTCATAAAAATCTCATTTAAAAGAATAAAACTCAAAAATTTCTGGAATTACGAATTCGAAACATGCTTAAAAAGCACTTTTAATCACACCACCATCTACGCGAACAGCTGCACCCGTGGTTGCTGAGGCTAATGGGCTGGAGAGATAACAGACCATTGAGGCCACTTCTTCAGTGGTCGCAAAACGTTTAATCAGAGAAGTTGGTCTGACATGTTCAAAAAAGTCTTTTTCAAATGCTTCGATGCTTTGGCCTTCTTTGGTGGCTAGCTCGTTGACAAAGGTTTCGACCCCTCGTGAACTGGTCGGTCCGGGCAATACAGAATTAACAGTGATATTAGTACCGGCAACTTGTTCTGCCAGACCGCGTGCAATAGCAATCTGAGCAGCTTTAGTCATACCGTAATGAATCATTTCATGGGGGATCTGCACCCCGCTTTCACTGGAGATGAAAATCACCCGGCCCCAGTTTTGTTGTTTCATTGCGGGCAGATACGCTCTCGTTAACCGCACGCCACTGAGCACATTTACATCAAAAAAACGTAGCCAGTCTTCATCCGCTATATCTTCAAACGGCACTGGCTCGAAGATACCCAGATTATTAATCAGGATATCGACTTCGGGGAATTGCTTTGTCAGTTTCTCGGTTTCAGCCGCTATCGAAAGATCTCCTGCAAATCCATCTACGCTGCCTTTAGCTGTAGATTTAAGGGATTCAATAGCCTGTTTAACTGAAGCTTCAGAACGACCATTGACGATAACATTCGCTCCTTCATCGGCCAGCGCTTTGGCAATGGAAAAGCCAATGCCCGCCGTGCTGCCACTTATAAAAGCTGTTTTATTGTTCAGTTGCAGATCCATAAAAACTCCTTTTGGAAAGTCAATTAAACCCGATATTCATGTCTGACTAATTACGGTGAAAGCCTTTTTAAGCTTGCACTTAACGAAGCAGCCGAAACTTCGCCCATATGACTTTCAACCAAGTTGCCTTGCTGATCAAAAAACAATGTAACCGGCAAACCGTAAGCACCAAATGCATCTGCGACTTTGCCAGATTTATCGAGCAGCACATGATTAAAGGTCAGCTTGTTAGCAGCCAGAAAATCTTCAATTTTTTCCGCAGACTCTTGTTGATTTAGCATCACAACACGAATATCGGAATACTGTTGCTGCGCTTTCTCAAAAGCAGGCATTTCACGCTGACAAGGTGGACACCAGCTTGCCCATAAATTCACTACGGTAATATGATTTTCAGCAAGCTGAACCAACGAAACTCGCTCACCATCTAATTGTTCTAGCGTTATATCCGTTATCACAGCTTGCTCACGACCCGAATTCAATAATATGGAGGTCACCGAGAAGAACAGCAAAATGGATAAAGCCCCACCGAATAAGGCAATACGTTGCTGGGGCAGGCGTTTGATTTGCCAGAACAAAAATAACGCCATGGCTATCATGCCATACACCCAATCAACACCTCGATCCCGAAAATCGAGCATCTGCCAGAAAGAGTCGTATTGATCAGCAAATTTAATGACAAACACGATTCGCCCAATCACCAGCCCGAATAACAGCATCATTAACAACGGATCGGTGACCGAACCTGTTTTTTTTCTGGCCAGAATGGCTGCGACCAAAATTCCCAGCAACCCACTGCCAAACAAAAGTAAAGGTTCGAGAGGCAAAGCAAACGGGCCGATATTAATCGACATCATGGTCCAAACAGCTTGCTGACATCGTCTCGCATTGGCATACCTTCAATCAGCCTAACATGACCTTTTTCATCCTTGTAAATACTCGTCGGTGTCGCCATAAACCCCAGCTGTTCCATTAACTGATTGTTTTCCTCTACCAGTAACGTACCGTTGATTAGCGCTTCATCATTCAGATCGGTTGAGTTGTTATCTGCATGTTGAATATGTTGTTGCAAAGCCTGTTCTGGGGAGTCAGCCCCTAAAATTGCTGCGGCTTTTTGGATGCTATCTTCCTGCAGAATACCGACCATAATGTGGCGCAACTGCACCTCGCCTTTAGCAATGTAGGGATCAGCGATTTCACGTAATTTTTGGCAATAAGGACAATAGGGATCGGTAAAGGTATAAATAATTTGTTTCGCATCTTTATCTCCATCAAGAACCCATTTAGCTGATTCGAGCTTCTGCCAAATCTTTTCATTCTGAGGAGCACTGACCAGTTCATAAAGTGCTTCCTGACCCAAATCGTCTCCTTGAGCATTGATCAGGTTGCCAATCACCGCATATTTTTTATCTTCTGTCAGATAAATACTCAGCGGCTGCCCTTCTACACTGGCGGCATAACCAGTCAATCCCGCAGGGGTTTCAAAGCTATCAACGATGGTCACGCCCTGTTGTTTGATGTAGCTAATAACCTCAGGTTCCTGTTGCTCTGCTAGTGCAAAATAACTGCCAAATCCGATAACCAATAACACTACAGGGACGATAATTTTCTTCATTAATAACTCCGGAAGGCATTTGCGTTGAGACTGTAACTCAAAAGGATTAAGTGGGGATTAATAGAGCAGATGACAATCTTTCCATTAAAAATGCTCTGTATTTATACATCGTATTTATACATCGCTATTTGGAATTATCACGACAACACACCCAATAAAGACTTGTGGTAAAAGGTAGAGCGTTAAAATACTTCAGGTAATATTCTGGTTATGATCACAAATCGATTTCCACTTTCTCCTCGACATCAGGTCATTCTGGCTGGGATCTGTGCTTTGATTTTAACCGTCGGCATTGCCCGTTTTGCCTACACGCCTTTTTTACCCATCATGTTAAATGAAACCTCACTGGATACATTAAGCGGAGGCTGGCTGGCCACGTTTAATTACATTGGTTATCTTTCAGGCGTAGTGTTGATCTCATTTTTAACCAGCCTCAAAACCAAGTTTCTGTTCTACCGAATCAACCTGATTTTGGCGGTGTTAAGCACCCTATTAATGGCTGTTACCACTGATATCGTTGTATGGAGTATTTTGCGCTTTATCGGTGGACTTTCTAGCACCGCAGGCATCATTCTCGCTGCCGGATTTGTAATGGGCTGGCTGAAACAAAATGGTTACAAATCAGCATTAGGTATCCATTTTTCCGGTTTGGGATTCGGTATTGCGATACCAGGACTGGTCATTGTTTTGATAACACCTTATTTCAATTGGGCTGAGCAATGGCTGGTTATGGGGATTTTCGGTATTTTATTTTTCCTGCCGGCCTGGTATCTGATGCCAGCACCTGCAGCACAACAGGCTCCCACTGCTGATTTTGCAGCGCCCAACAATAAATGGATGCGGTTAATGATTGCTGCTTACGCCTGTGCCGGGGTGGGTTATGTGATCAGTGCGACATTTATCGTAGCGATTCTTGAAGAAATGCCCAGCTTGTCCGGCCATGGCAATCTCATCTGGGTGATGTTGGGTGTTGCGGCCATCCCATCCTGCATTATTTGGGACAAAGTGACTGAGCGCATTGGTGAGACAAGGGCCATCATCACTGCCTATTCGATTATATTGCTTTCTATCCTGATTCCCTTATTCAGTGAATCATTGCTGTTTAATGTGATTGGCGCGTTGTTATTTGGCGCCACCTTTGCCGGAATAGTCAGCCTTATGTTGGTCTATGTCGGCCATAAATTTCCTCATAACCCTGCCAAAGCCATGGCCAAACTGACGATAAGTTATGGCATCGCTCAACTTATAGCTCCCGCTTTGGCGGGTTATTTATCCACGCTGACGGGCAATTATCTTTCAGCATTGTGGATGGCAGCGGCAGTGATGATCACCGGTATTTTCTTTGTCTGGCGGATCCAACGATTTGAAGAAAAAACCAAATTCAAACCAGCAAACCTCTAGGCTTATTCTTCTCTCAAGATCAGCAGAGTGCCATCAGGTCGTTCCAGCGTTTTATCATCAATGCGTTTAAAGGTGAGGTTGATATCACCGGATGTCACTACTTCATCGCTATCCACTTTATAAGTAAAGCTATATGAACCCGGAACGCCACCAATCAACTGGCCCTGACCTTCCGTATTAAATTCATAGCCTGTGCCATATTTTGGATCGACATAAGCACCTTCTTGAAAATCAGCACCGCAAGCCGTGAGTGTTATCGCCAAGAACAGAGGGATTAAACGTGCGGGATTGAACGGTTGCAATAAGCTTTTTAAAATTTTCATTACACCTACCTCGAATAATTACTCGTTGAAAACGACAAAATTAGCCTTTCTCGCCAGAGGAAAAACGCTCGCGTATCGGTTTAAATGCAAGGATGGCTTCTTCTTTAAGGTTATTCATATTGATAATATGGCCAAGCCGATAACTATTAAAACCGATGTAATACAAAACAAGTTGTGCCAGCGCGATCAGAATAAATAAAGCACTGCCAATGGTTAGGAAAAGCAACAGGGTCGATGCGAGATACACCACACTTAGCGCGGCTAGATGGTTTTTATCCAAACTGGTTAACTGTTGTGGATAGAGAAAATACCCTAATACTGCCAATACAAATCCCAGCAATGCCGCTATGGCCAGAGGCGGTAATAACAATCCGCCACCGGCCCCCACCAGAAAAAGAATATAAGTGTAGTAGGTGTATTTTTCTCTCGCGATAAATCCCAAGAGTTTGTCACTGGTAATGCTTGGCCCAGTTTTAGGGTCAAAAGACGTTTGGTTTATCTGTTTATTCAACGCAAAAAATACAATCACTCCAGCAATAAACAACAGCAGTCCCAGCCAAAACAACATGGGACTATAAGACGGCCCATCACCTAAAAATGCCGCTCCCTGACAAATTGGCGGTGTGGAATAGATGCAAGCCATCAACTGTAAAGTGACATCCTTATCACCATAACGGCTCATCGTATCTAAAGGGGAAGCATAGGCTACAAAAAACCACACCAGTGATAACAACAGCAATGCCATACCCGCCAGCATCAGAATCACGCAGAGCTTTCTAGGATTCATTTATAGAACTCCTTTTCAAAGAACAGGGAAAAACCGCAAGAGATGAATTGTCCTGACAGACAATCGGGGGAAATGGGTGTGTAACGGCATAGCCAATGCGTTGAAAGCAGGCTGTTCAGCCAAAATGATGTGTTATGAACCATCAGGGTCCAGCAACATCTGAAAGGAAAAGTTCGATACGCATCAGTCGCATCCTTAAAACTTTTTTGTGAAATATTTCACAGTTTTAAGCGTATCGCAAGCCTTAATTTATCTTTGCCGTATTCTAAATTATCAATCGGAACAGAATCTTATCTAAGGTCACCCGTCATTATCCAAACAAAACAGCCTTACTTTTTTCACTTACAAATAAATCGGCTTGCTGAAGCTTTCCTGCGTAAGCAAATCGAATTATGTTGGTAAAGAGCTCGACCACCTTAAAAATTAATATTATTCGGAATAGTTGAAATCCCATGCTTAATTTTTCTTGTTAGTTTCAATCGTTTTCACTACCCCAGGCCCGCGCCATAATCAGATAGCTGAAGGAGGCAGACCAGGTAATCATCATAAATCCCACTAAGGCTTCTGTACCGGCGAGAAACCGAATATGACCAGCAGCGGCCAGATCACCCCAACCAACGGTGGTATAGGTGGCGGCAGAAAAATATACGCTATCCAACAAGCTAATATGATCGTAACCGCTGATGACGCCGTAACCTGGTTGACTTAATAAGCCCCAAAAGGCGACGCCAAATAACCAGATTTCAATAATATGAGCAAATAATAATGCAAACATTGTGGCCAAAATAATCGGTCTGTGACGATGTTTTGGGGACGGATGCCTTGGACTCCAACGATTTAATTGTTGAATGATCTCATAATGAAAAACCACAACCAGTCCGACCACCAGGGCAGTTACTAATACGGTAATAAACTGAGAATCAGTTATTAATTCCTGCAATGACGAACTCCTGCAATTGAACGATTGTTCATGCGACGTTATCGGGTTTTAGTGACAGCCTCAAACTTCTGGCAATATTTCTTCAGACAAACTGTCCAGCAGCATGACCGGAAGCCCAAGCCCATTGAAAATTATGTCCGCCCAAATGGCCAGTCACATCCACTACTTCCCCAATAAAATACAAGCCCGGATGCTCCTTGCTTTCCATGGTTTTGGAAGATAAGGCATTGGTATCAATACCACCTAAAGTCACCTCGGCGGTCCGATAACCTTCGGTACCCGAAGGTTTGACTGTCCAAGGCTGGCATTGGGAAACAATCTGCTCAATATCGCTATCGGAAAGCTGACCGACAGGCTTGTCTTCAATCCATTGCTCACACCAAAGCTGTGCAACCCGCCGAATCAGTTTTTCGGCCAGTATGGTTTTCAGAGCCGTCTTGGGTTTTTCACGGCGTATTTCTGCTAAATATACAGTGAGATCAATTCCGGGAAACATATCAATTTTCAGCGATTCACCTGGCTGCCAATAACTGGACGCCTGAAGGATGGCCGGACCACTCAAACCGCGATGTGTAAACAGAATATTTTCGCGAAATGAACAGGTATCCGTTTCGGTAATGCTATCTAACGAAATACCACTTAAATCTGCAAGCGGTTTGAGTTTGTGATCATCCAATACCACAGGGACTAACCCCGCTCGAGTAGGCAGTACCGGAATATTCAGCTTTCGGGCCAGCTCAAAACCAAATCCTGTTGCACCCATTTTAGGGATTGATAAGCCTCCCGTCGCAATCACCAGTGAGTCACACTGCAAATTGCCTTCTGGCGTTTCAATCAACTTTTGGCCGGCGGTTTCCAGTACTTTAACCGGCGTATCGATCCTGATAGTAACCCCGGCCCACTCACACTCAGTGACTAACATCTGCACGATATCTTTCGAAGACTCATCACAAAATAGTTGCCCCAGCTTTTTTTCGTGATAGGCAATCTGATGACGTTCCACCATCTCGATAAAATGCCAGGGTGTATATCGACTTAAAGCAGATTTAACAAAATGCGGATTGCTGCAAATAAAGTTTTCCGGCCCGGAATACATATTGGTGAAGTTACAACGCCCACCACCGGACATCAGGATCTTTTTACCGATCTTATTAGCATGATCGAGCACCAACACTTTTCTACCACGTTGGCCTGCCGCTATGGCGCACATCAATCCGGCCGCACCGGCGCCGATAATGATTACATCGTATTGGTTGGAAGTTTTATTTGAGGTCGTCATGTGCGGGCATTTTACCCAAAAATGCCCTATCTGACCGATAAGTTGTCAGGCAAAGACTAGGGCTAAAAATCAGGTGGAGATGACTTTACCGATAATACGTTCGATCCAACTCAGTTCACGCAGTGGCAAATCTGCAGAATGTCGATAGCCTTTGATAAGCGCCTGGATCAAATCTCCGTGATTTATCCACTCCTGAGGATAGCGAAAAAAATGCCGCCAGTTACGTCGTCTCGCCCAACGACTTAAAGACCATGACTGGAAACGCATATCAAGAATATCAATAAGTCCAAATTCCATGTCGTTGACAATGATGTTGCCTGGATGGATTGACCTAAAATAAATTCCACGCCGCTGTACCAGTGCCAGAAATACTCCCAAACGGTACATCAGATTTTCATCAGCTTCATTGGAATTAACAATGTCTCGTAAAGTACGTCCCGCTAAAGGTGAATAAACAGCAACGGTATGTGATTCACCAATGATGCGATGTAGTGCCTGTACCTTCAGCGTTGGGATATCAAGCCGTTCTAATTGATGAGCATTCCGGGCAAATTTAACTGCTGCCGGCGCAAGCAATTCTCTGTTGAAAAAACGTTTACGATAAAAAAACTTTAAAAATTGGCCATCAGCGAGTTCAGCTACTTTCAGACCTTTTTTGTCCTGCTCGATTACTGTAGCCCTTTCCATCATGGCGGCTAACTTTTCACGAGAAAGTGGACGAATATTAAGCATTGGTGTTTTCCATAACGATGTTCAATCCTGGCATTTTAAAGCAAGCCGTGGCCATATATCCCCAGTCTGAGTCATATAATCGAGATAATAATGTCCATATTTCTCGAGTCCATCTTCCTCTTCACGTGGCACTCTCAAACAATAAACCAGCGCAAATGTAATTAAACCGGCCAAACCAGCTAACCAATTCTGGGTTAACAATAACTGGGCTAAAGCCAAAACTAACAGCGCTGAATAAAATGGATAACGTATATAACGGTAAATACCCTTAGCAACAAATTTTTTCTGACGCTGACCGGGGCCGCTGTAATCACGAACAGCTCTATAAAGCAGCCATACAGCCAAGCTGCCATTGAACACACCAAGCCATGCAATTTCATCGAAATAACGCAGATCGGCAAATTCCAGCCACGGTAACGTCGCATCAATTAAAGGAAGGCTAACCATACTCACCAGCGTAATAATCGAGAGCACGATTATTTCATTATCCTGTTGATTATTATCTAAAAACCGCCAACGACTATTGTTTGAAAATAATACCAAGGCAGCTCCAACAAGGAGGAGGATTAAGACTAATTCAGAAAGTTGATCTGTCATTTAATTACCTTTAATCAAATTATTCATTACCAGGGTAATGGTCTCTGAACGGCAGATAGAATATTGGTAGTTAATAATTTACTGAAAGTTCGTGGCAATATTATTACCATTAATCTCGAAAATAAACTTTACCAGTAGAACTATATCGATTTTAATTTGTTTGAATAGTTGAGAAATTAAAACCATACATCCGATGATCAGAATTAATTATGTATTTTCAATTACTTCACAATATCGCTTTGGCTTATTATTGCTGTCAGTGATTGCCATGCTTTCTGGCTGTGGAACGACTCCGAGCCAGCCAACAAAGACGGTAGATGTGTATCCCTCCTCTAAAACAGATGAGGCCAACTATTATGATGAAATTCAAGCCATGCTAATGCTTTATCAACAACACGAGGCATGGCATGGCACGCCGTATCGTATTGGTGGAATAAGCCGTTCGGGTATCGATTGTTCAGGTTTTGTGCAGGTTACTTTCCGAGATTTGTTTGGCATGGATTTGCCACGAACCACCGAACAGCAATTACGTGTTGGTCAGCCTATTCACCGTGCACAGTTGCAATCCGGTGATCTGGTGTTTTTTCGTAACGGGCGTCACGTGGGGATTTATTTAGAAGATCATAAATTTCTGCATGCCTCCACCACTCGTGGCGTGATGATTTCCAGTCTGAAAAACACCTACTGGTCTCGAAATTACTGGCAAGCAGTGAAGGTACGTCGTTGAGATTGCTTCAGTTGAAACATTGAACTGGTATCATGTCCACAATTCATATTAATGTTCAACAGTTTTAAAAGACTGCCACCTCAATTGTTAACCGGAAAAAACTTTGACTAAAACCACAGAACTATCTCAACAGGAATATCTGGAAAAATGTAAAAGTGCCGCCAGCAAAGGCAATGCCATTGCCCAAAATACGCTGGGGTTTCTTTACCTAAACGGTCAAAGTGTTGATCAGGATTATCAGCAAGCCGCTAAATGGTTCCGTCATGCTGCAGATAACCACTATGCACCAGCACAATTTAATCTCGCCATCATGTACAAACTTGGCCAAGGTGTGGAACAAAACCACACTGAATCTATTAAGTGGATGCAACTGGCCGCCAATCAAGGTTACGCTGAAGCACAAAGCAATCTCGGTAATATGTACTATCAGGGTTTAGCGGTGATGCAGGATTATCAAATGGCTTATATGTGGTGGTCTTTAGCTGAACAAAATGGTGTTGAAGAGCTTCAACATATCAAAGCGGCATTAATCAAAAAAATGACCGAAAACGAAATCCATCAGGCCGAACAGTCCATCAAACAGTGGAAAAACAAGCAGTAGAAATAAACTGAAAAACGTCCCTTACCAACGATACTGCGATAGTTTTATTTTATTGCCATTAAACGTAATACCTTCTTTCACTAATAAGGTTTTTTGTTTTAGAAAAGCGGCACTGCCCTCAGGGAAAGCGATTTCACCTTTAGCGTTAATCACGCGATGCCAGGGCAATTCAGAATCATCGGGAAGCTGTTTTAAAGTCATTCCAACATAACGCGCATGGTTCGGATATCCACAAAGCTTGGCAATTTGACCATAGCTAGCGACTTTTCCTTTAGGTATTAACGCCACTACCTGCCAGATCATTTCGTTAAGTTTTAACTGATTCAAGTTAACTTTCTCACTTTCCACCACTTATTTGCAAAACCATACTTTTTCCATCAAATTATTGTCTATTGAACTTACCGGCAAGTTTCATCACACTGACGGCATACGCTAGTCTACGCACAACATTAAGGAATCTTAACCATGCAACACGTTTTTCGTTCATCCCTGTTTTTTACCGGCATAGCGTTATTTAGTGCATCCACCTTGGCTGAGACCCCAAATTTGCAACCAGGACTATGGGCATATACCAGCAAGACGTCGATTGAAGGTCCAATGAACATGCCACCTCAAACTAACAGCAATCAGGAATGCCTGACACAGGAAAAATTGGATAAAGGTATTGATGTGTTGAATATCCATGAAAGTTGCAATGTCACCCAGGCCGATATTAAACGTGACCGTGTAGATTACGCTGCGTCGTGCAATATGGAAGGTATGACAATGATGTTTAAAGGTTATGCGAATTTTCACGGTAACCGATTAGAAGGCAAAATGACCAGTGATATGAATTCCCCACTTGGCCCAATGGTGATGAAGACCGACTACCAGGGCGAACGAATTGGTGAATGTTCACCTTAATTCATAGCTCGACAAAATAACAGTCCCGCTACTTTCCTCTCATTTCACCCTGAAAGTTTGGCAACACCCCATTTTCGACATGTAAATGGGGTGGTTTGTTGTTGATGAATTAATTAATTGCACCCGTTGAACTTTTAGCAAAAAAAAATGCCTTCCATAAATAGCTATCTGAATACCAGCTTTCCGGCTTTAGGAGGGTGGTTGAATGTGGAATTTACTGTCTATATTGTTTGGCTGCATCATCATGATGCCTGCTCATGGCGTTATTCATGGTGATTCTATGCCCATTGAGCGGGTTTCAACCGGCCAACTTCATGTTGAGCAACTCAAATGGTATGGTGGCACGAACACTCAGGTGACCACTCAAGATGAATGTAGCTCTGTGGTGGTGGGCACTCATCCGCTTACCGTGTTAACGGTTGCTCATTGTTTACGCGACTCAAAAATAAATCCAGTTACCCGAACCCCTATTGTCAAAATCTTTCTGGGCCGGCCTGTGCCCGTTATAAGAGCCGCCTTATACAATCGATTTAATGAAGTTGAAAACAATCTCGCGACAGATCTTGCTGTTTTGATATTTGATGGTGATGCACCTGAGGGGATTGAAGCGATTCCGGTTGTTAATTCGCTGAGTGCTTCACAAGCTTTGTTATGCGGCTATGGTCGGGGGGTTGATGATATTGATAACGATAATCCAAGTTGTGCTGTCAAAACGCTGTTATCCGCAGAAGAAGACTTTTATCAGTTTGTCCCACAAATCTATGAACAACTGGATCCGCTATTACATCTGCAATTTCGTGCTCAGTTCTTATCTAAACACGCGATGATTAGCTCGCCCTCAGCTCTACTTGCTGTCAGTCGAGTACAAAATGAGCGCTATCAATTCGATTTACCAATGCCGACCCGAGGTGATTCAGGTGGCCCCTGGATAGTGAACCTTCACAACGATCAACAAGGCGTGATCGCCTTAACCAGCTTTGTCGAAACCTTTTATCGTAAAAATAAGCAATGGTCTTTTTTTAATGAAAATCGTGCTCCACTAATGGATTTTCCTTACGCCGCTTTTGGGGTTCGCTTGGATACTGTGGAAGCTCAAGCTTTATTCACTCGGGCACGCCTTGAAGGAGCTGATATCCATATGATTAAAGAGTGACATCTCCAAGCAGACAATATCTTGAAAGCTATTCAGAGTTAACGCCTTGCGCCAAAAATCAATGCTAAGCTAGGGGCTGTTTATCTTTCATAGCCCCTAGCACTAAACTATACGTTGAAGAGACTAAAAAATGACACTCGCAAATATCTATCATCTGGCATTTTCCGGCTTATTTATCATCTTGCTGACGCTGCTGGTGCAATGGTTTGTTGCCAGCAAAACCAAAGCCTCACAAGCCGGTGCCATACCTGGCAAGATTGCTGAAAACCTTAGTCATGATTCGTTTGTTTTTCGAGCTCACCGTACTTTTATGAACTCATTGGAAAATTTGCCACTGATGTTGGGCACGATCTTTATGGCCATCTTAATTGGCAGCAATGCATTATGGACCGGTGTGTTTGTCTGGATTTTTGCCATTGTCCGAATAGTGCATATGGCTTTGTATTACAGCATTGCTACCGAAAAGAACCCCAGCCCAAGAACCGTGTTTTTTATGATCGGCCTGTTGGCCAATGTAGCCTTATTGCTAATGTGCGGCTTTGAACTGTTTAGCTAAATTCGCTTAGTTAACATTGCCTGCACCTGGACTGTACTTCGCAGAAACCACACTATTGGCAATAAGCGTGTCACATTTCAAAACACCGGAAACATCAGCTAATGAGGTATCTACTGTGAGATTAGATGCAGCCAAACTTAACCGACTGGCTTGCAGCGATATTTTGCTAGCTGAAATACTGATTCCGCCATCTGCAGTGAAAGTCACTTGTTGTCCAAAGTTGGTAGCAAGTGTTAACGAATTATCCTCCAATGCGAGTGTGATCTCAGTTTCAGTATTTAAGGCGATTTTTAATGAACTATTCTGCTGTTCGGCATCGCATGTCGCGGACTTTTGCCGATGCATCAGCAGCGCGTCAGTATTTGAATCATCGGCTAAGTACATCACTTCATCACCTATCAGATAAATAGCTTTGACTTCCATTGTCCCCAGCGAAATAGTGTTCACCATAGCCCATAACTGTTCACCCGAAGCAATGTTTTGAATTTGTACCCGTCCTTGTTGTAACGGATCGTCAATGGATACCACCATACCGCGATGTAACGCTAAACTGCTTGCCATATCAGATTCCTAGTTTTGATAATCCAGTTATCGTGAATCATAGACTTTTTCAAACAAAAGCAAAGAAATCACGATTACTTTCACATTGAATTCATAAGCCCATTTTTTTCTAGCAGACAATCGCAGTCGGTTTGAAATAGAATTTTCATAACACTCCTCATCAGAGAGAAACGCAGTGATAAGATCTTTTCGAGGTAAACAGCCCAAATTAGGCGAACGGGTTTGGGTAGATGATAGTGCCGTCATTATTGGTGATGTTGAAATCGATGATGACAGTTCCGTCTGGCCATTGGTATCCATTCGTGGCGATATGCATCAAATCCGGATTGGTGCCCGCACCAGCATTCAGGATAACTCGTGTTTGCATATTACCCATGCCAGTGAGTTTAATCCGGAAGGTCATCCTTTAACCATCGGTGATGATGTCACGGTAGGTCATATGGTGATGCTGCATGGTTGCACGATCGGCAATCAGGTGTTGGTTGGTATGTCTTCAACCATTTTGGATGGTGTGGTGGTGGAAGATAATGTGGTTATCGGTGCCGGATCATTGGTTCCACCAGGCAAAAAGCTTGAATCCGGTTATCTGTATCTTGGCTCGCCAGTGAAACAAGTTCGGCCGCTAACGGAGGCCGAACTGAATTATTTTCACTATGCTTGTCAGAATTATGTGAAGTTAAAAAACCACTATCTGAATAAGGAAGACTAAGCCGCCAGCTGTTTGAGTCGTTCGCTGATCGGCCCCTTCTTAGTTAAGAGTTTCTCAATATCAGTTGATTCGAATTCAACAATCTCGATGCATGACTGAGGAAAATTATCTGCCAACTCATCATTGAGCATGGCTGCAGCCGCATACCTAGCCATATTTATTACTGCTGCTAATTGACCCGCCTCCTTGTCTGTCGACGGCGTTTCAAGATGCTGGATTGTTTCAATAACCAGAGCCGGCATACGCCAGCGAATAACGATCATCTGCGAAACTGTCAGCCAATATTTATCTTCCAGCTGATGAACAATTTCATCATCCAAAGGCAACGTTCGCTGTGCGGCAACATCAATCAGCGTTTGCAACACCGCTGGGCGGCCAATTGAATAAATTAATCCCGCCAGAAAAGCGACTTCGACATTCACGTTGCAATGACTAGCAATCTCCTTAGCCCATAGTGATGTCGCCAACGCCTGCTGCCATGTGGCATCTGCATAGCTTTCATATCCCGGAGTATTAAATAATTTCGCATTCAATACTGCGCTAATGGCAATTTCACTGATAGTTGTCATACCCAGTCGAGCAATGGCCTGTTGTAGTGAAGTCAGATTGGCCATCGGTGTATAAGCCGCCGAGTTCGCAATGCGCATCACATGGGCAGCAAGGGACGGATCACTTTGAATAAGTTGCGCCATTTGACTAGCATCAGACTCTTTATCATTAGCCAGCATAAATGCTTTGTTTGCGATTTCTGGCAGAATAGGTACCTCGACAAATCCCTCCGCGATCGCTTGATTTAATAGCTCTTCTAGTTCCATTTTCTGGTCGTTTGGCTGATTATCATCTTGCATAGCTGCATCCATTATTAAGGGGTCTATTCACTTTAACACCTACCGTCGTTAATGAACGGTATGCTTCAATATGATTTTATAGACTTATTATCTTGTAGAAAAATTAGGCATGTTTTTATGATTTTGTTAGTTAGTTATCAGTGAAATTTATGCGTTAAAGTATAATCCCCTACTTTTTATAGTGAAAACACATTTTTTTCACATTCACAAGATTAAGATTTTCAAAATTTTTTAGGTAGATTGCCGTTTTAAGGAATAACTACATTGGTTAAGCCTATTGCTTCAACTGAACTTCGACTGGGCATGTTTATACACAAGCTCGGTGGTTCGTGGATGACCCATCCGTTTTTACGCGGCAGCTTTTTGTTAAAAGATGCCGAAGATATCAAACGTATTATCGAAGCCGGTATTAAAGAAGTATGGATCGATGATGAAAAAGGCGAGCACATAGAAACCGAAGCGACGCAAACAGCTGCTGAGAATTCATCAGAACCCATCGAATTACTCCAGCCCCCCCCTGAAGAGAAAAAACCTGTCCTTGAAAGTTCTATGGAAGAAGAAATTGTTCGTGCACGAAAACTCTTCCATGATGCTAAACCACAAGTGATGGCAATGTATAAAGATGCCAGGCTCGGTAAAGCCATTGACCCACAAACAACCTTACCGTTAGTCAATGAAATTGATTTGATGGTGCAGCGAAACTCAGCCGCCATACTCAGTGTAGCTCGCCTTAAAACCCATGATGATTACACTTACATGCATTCGTTGGCAGTTTGTGCGTTGATGATCTCACTAGCGCGACAGCTCAATCTTGATGAAGAGCAGGTTAAGCTGGCAGGTGTAGGTGGATTGATGCACGATCTGGGTAAATCTCTGATGCCGCTGGAAGTTCTGAACAAACCAGGTAAGCTCTCTGGCGCAGAATACAACATCATGAAAAAGCATCCTGCGGCCGGTGCCAAATTATTAGAAAACTCTGGAGCAGCACCTGAGGTCGTCGATATTGCCTTACATCATCATGAAAAAATTAACGGTTTGGGCTACCCGAATCGACTACAGGGTGATGAAATATCGCTGTTTTCCCGTATGGCTGCCATTTGTGATGTCTATGATGCCGTGACCTCTGAACGAGCCTACAAACAGGCTTGGGATCCTGCTGGTACCATTCGCGAAATGGCTCAGTGGGAAGGGCATTTTGATAAACAACTGTTTAATGCCTTTGTAAAAATGGTCGGCATCTATCCAGTTGGCTCATTAGTGCGGTTAACCTCACAACGACTGGCCGTAGTTATCGAACCCGGGCTGACTTCACTCGTAAAACCTAAAGTGAAAGTGTTTTTTTCGCTGCGTTCAAAAACCCCTATCCAAATACAAGTGATTGATCTCGAACATCCAAGCTGCAAAGAAACCATAGATGGCCCTGAAGACCCATCAAAATGGCATTTCAAACACCTGGAACAACTATGGCAGTGATCGGTCTTTGTTTAGCCTTACTGAACTAATTGTTAAACTTTCACTTTATAACCGGTTTTAAATATCCACCAGATAAACACCATAAATATTAAGAGAAAAGTTGAAATCATCACCAAACTAAACGTCAGACTCACATCTGCCGTGCCATAAAAACTCCAGCGAAAACCACTGACCAGATAGACCACAGGATTGAACAAAGTCACTTTCTGCCAGAACTCAGGCAACATGCTGATCGAATAAAAGGTGCCACCCAGAAAAGCCAATGGGGTGACCACCATCAATGGAATAACCTGTAATTTTTCAAAACCATCGGCCACCACGCCCAGGATAAAACCCAACATACTGAAGGTAACGCAGGTCAATACCAGAAATAGCATCATCCACAGTGGATGCAGAATCGAATAATCCACAAATAATTTGGCGGTGAGCAAAATCAACATTGCCAAAATAATCGATTTTGTCGCCGCTGCCCCCACATAGCCGACTACAATTTCAAATGCTGAAACCGGTGCGGATAACACTTCATAGATTGCACCGGACCACTTGGGCATATAAATGCCAAATGAGGCGTTAGATGTTGATTCAGTTAACACCATCAACATGATCAAACCCGGAATAATAAAAGCGCCATAACTCACGCCGCCGATTTCAGTCATTGCTGAACCAATCGCTGAACCAAATACGATGAAATAAAGCGAAGTAGATAACACCGGTGAGGCAATACTTTGCAAAGGGGTTCGCCAGCTGCGGTGAAGCTCGGATAAATAAATGGCTTTAATGGCATACCAGTTCATTTTGATTCCTCCACCAGGCTGACAAAAATCTGTTCCAGTGTGCTTTGTTTAGTTTGAACATCGCTGAGCTCAATCCCCGATCGATGAATAGCTGCCAGCACCTCTGTCACATGATTGGTGGATTGATTATCAACATAATCATAGGTCAAGGTTTTCCCATCCTCAGCAATCTCCATTACAAAGCCCTTCAGTTCTTCGGGTAGCTGGGTAATCGGCTGGTGTAACTGCAGGATAAGCTGTTTGCGTCCCAGCTTTTTCATTAAATCTCGCTTGTTTTCCACCAGCAGAATTTCACCATGATTAATGATGCCAATCCGATCGGCGATTTCTTCGGCTTCTTCAATGTAATGGGTAGTAAGGATAATAGTGGTGCCTCTCTGGCGTAACTTTTCCACCAGACGCCACATATCACGGCGTAATTCAACATCCACACCGGCGGTCGGCTCATCCAGAAACAATACTTCCGGCTCATGTGCCAAGGCTTTGGCAATCAACACCCGGCGTTTCATGCCGCCAGAAAGGAACTGTATTTTGGCATGACGCTTATCCCATAACGACAATGCCCTTAAAATCTCTTCCAAATACGCATCATCACGTGGTTAACCAAATACACCTCGGCTGAACACCATGGTATTCCAGACAAAGGCAAACACATCAATGGCTAATTCTTGCGGTACTAGACCAATTTGGTTGCGAGCTTGCCGATAATCTTTGACGACATCATAACCACCTACCAAAACCTGCCCTTCCCCCACATTAACCAAGCCACAAATCATGCTAATCAAAGTGGTCTTGCCTGCGCCATTCGGACCTAACAGGGCAAATATTTCACCACGATTGATTTGCAGATTGACCTGTTTTAATGCATGAAATCCAGAAGGATAAATTTTACTGACATTGCGCACATCGATGATGTGATTTTCCATCACTTGCGTTTCCTTCACTACGGTTTTTGAAAGCATAGTCTTTATAGAGTGTAATTTTTCGACAAGGTTTGAAACCGAGTGCATTTAAACATAAAACAGCAGCGAAATAACTGAATCACCCAATCTGTCAAAATAATTACATCATGGCAGCGCCATGTTAAAACAGCGTTAACAGCAAGAAAATTAGGGGTTATGGTTGCTGAGCAGGCAAAGCGGTTGCAGGGGCAGGTTGCATCGCCGTTTCATCAAGTTTGTCACCGATGTTGAAAGTAATCGTGCTGATTTTATCCAACGCCTTTCCAGCCGGCTCCTGCTGCAGAATAATCGATCTAAAAAAAACATAATGATTTGTATCCACCACCGACTCGACACCATCAGAATGGGGCTCAAATCCCCACTCAACACCTCCAGACCAAGTACAGGTTACGGCATCCTCATACCCCGTAATGGTGGACTCGACACATGGCTGACCCGCGACGTCGTTCATTTTTCCCGACGATTTTTTGTCCTGTCGTGCTGGTGTCCGTAACAACAAACTAGCATCCATATTGGTTAATGGGGCAATAGCATAAGGCTGATTATCATTCAGATTGATACCGGTCAGCCCCTCCGCATCAATCAATACATGACGTCCACTACTGATCAGCTGAAAGTGGCAATGCGGATGTTCTTGTGGTTCTTCCAGCTGATAATCCCATGATTCCAGACGATAGGCTGTTCTGCTTTCATCAATCCAGCGTTGCAGACGAATCGTACCAATTTGTGACATTTCAGTTTCTGTCAGAGCCTTGATCGAAACGCCCTCTTCCTGGCAGATATTCAGTAAATCCGAATACAATTCCCGGCGATTTTCAGCGGTAGCAGAGATAATAATTTGATCGATATAGATATTCGGCATAGGTGTCGGCTGCTCAATCACCTCTGGTGTAGTTGTATCTTCAACAAATGGCTCCAAATCTGAATCCGGCGCTTCTACAAACTTCGTCAGCATGACGACTCCCACCACAAAGATGATGAGTAACAATAAAAGATAAAAGGTAAGTGGATTTCGATTCGGCATCGATTAACTTTTTAGTTGTGACAAAAACGGTTAACAAATGCCCGGTTGGCGTTTATTCTTTTTCACAGTCAACGAATTCATAGCCGGTGCCGGCATCAAGGTCTACCAGTTCAGCAACTTTCTGAAAGCCAATTTTTTTGGCCACAGCTAGGTCTGCCTCAGCTATCTTATGAATAAGGATAGTGCCTGTTCCCATTCCACAAGCAGCTGGATAGGCAACACCGGTTCTTCGCCCACAAACTGTTTCGGTTACCTCAATATCTTCGGCTGATAATTTAGCCGCACTCTCGGATGGCGATATTCCGGTTGTTTCACATTGCAGCGCATTGCGGCTCTCATAAACCATTACCGGATCCCCAGCATTGCAACCACTCAATAAAACCAACGATGTTAAGAGTGATAAATGGATTTTCATGGTTACACCTTATATGGGTATAAAAGTAAGGTAAGCGCATTCGAATAATGGTATCAACGAACTAATAACCACAAATTATTCTATGCTGAATACTAACGCATATAAATAACAAAATGGTGCATAAATCGATGAATGATTTAGATGGACAAAGGACCTTCATTGTCCTTATTAAAACCAGAAAAACGCTTTACAAGGGCGTTCCTTCAATGGCTATAAAAAAGGGTAAGCTTTCGCCTACCCTTTGTTTTGCAGTTGTTCAGAGGCCTGAACATAATTGTCGAAATTCTGAATATAATCATCCATATTCAGTTCCAACATCCGTCGGTATTCATTAACAAAAAAATCGACGGTTTCATCTCGTGCATCGGCCATATCCTTGGCAGTTGTCCAACCAGATGCACTAAACCAAGCACTGTATCTGGCCAATCCATACATAAATGATGCACTCACTTCACCGGCCTCTACGCTTTTCTCCATTTGCTCATTAGCCAATTTGATATATGCATCTGCTCTATCAAAAAAGGCCTGATCTCTCTCACTCATAAAGGTTTCGCTTTTTTATTTTTCAAAGTCGGCTATTAGCCAGTAAAGAACGTGCAGAATAAACCTCTACAACAGAAGATGAATACGGAATTAAGCACAATAAATGGCAGGAAAAAACCATTGATTGCAGTATTGGCAGGTAATCGGCCTGATAACTGATATATGCGAAATCGTTGACGAATATGATACCTTTCAAACCAATAACAACGAGTCCAGCACCATGTCACGAAAAAAAACGGCCCGCCACAAATCGATTATTGATGAACTGACTATTCATCCATCGATGCGAGTCAGTGAGTTGGCTTCAGCGTTAAAAGTTACTACAGAAACCATTCGGCGTGACCTCGAAGAACTGGCAGAACAAAATCTGATCAGCCGCACTTATGGTGGAGCATTATTGCGTCAGGCGGTTGAACCGGTACTTAATGAACGACATAAAGCCAACCTGGCTGAACGGGCTGCCATTGGTAAGAAAGCGGCTCCACTGCTGAAAGATGCCAAGGTAGTAATGATAGGTTCAGGGGTAACAACGGTTGAAGTTGCTAAACGTATTGCTTATGAAATGAGCAACATCACGGTTATTACCCATTCTTTTGGGGTGGCCACGGTTTTATCATTTAATCCAACAATCAAAGTCATCATGGCGCCGGGTATATATCATGCCGAAGAAGGTGCTACCCATGGTTCGGTGACTTGTCAGTTTCTGGCAAATTACACTGCCGACTGGGCGATTTTGGGGGCTAGTGGGTTAGCGCCAACTGGACCGACAGATGCACTTGTTGATGCCGCAGATGTCTATCAACAGATGATTCGGCAAAGCACAAAAAATATGATTGTGGCTGATCACAGCAAATTCGATCGCATGGCCACGGCGCGCTATGCAAAGTGGAATGAAATTGACCATTTAATCACTGATCAAAAACCCAGTGGTCCACTTAAAAAAGCTTTAGCCAATGAGCAAGTTCAGATCATTACAGCGCCCATCCAATAGTTGAACTTGCTGACCTACATTAAACCTGCTGAGAAAATGCTTCTAAAAAGAAATCGGCTTCAGATTGTGTCAGGGTTAATAATGGGCGTAATTTCAAGGTGGCTCCAAACCGTCCTGCAGCACCAATCAAAACACCGGCCGCTTTTAAACCGTTAATCACCTGTTTGGTTTTGAGCGGATCGGGGATATGTTTATTGTCTTGTTTGCCAATATCAATTCCCAGAAACAGTCCCTGCCCTCTCACCTCGTTAACGTAAGCCGATTGTTTCGCAATAGACTTCAACTGCGTTTTTAAATAAAGCCCCATTTTCCGGGCATTATCCTGCAGGTTTTCCTGCTTGATAGTGTTCAGGACTGCCTGACCCGCTGCAGCGGCAACCGGATTACCACCAAAGGTATTGAAATAACCGACATCAGCACAAAACCTGTCCAGATATTCTGATTTTGTTGCGACCGCTGCCATTGGAAAACCATTACCCATCGGCTTTCCCATTGTCACAATATCCGGTGTAACCCCGTGGAAATCAAAACCCCAGAATGCTTCACCTAATCGGGCAAAACCAGGCTGTACTTCATCGGCGATAAATACGCCCCCTGCGTTATGCACTACATCCACTGCTTTTTTTAGAAAACCTCTGGGCTCGGTATAGATACCGTCTGATGAAAAAATGGTATCGACTAATAAAGCTGCGACTCTAAATCCTCGTTCTCGTAAAAGCTCTATGGCTTCAGCGACTTTTTCCGCAAAGCCGACTTCTATATCTTCACCATAGACCTCAACAGATGGGGCCGGTATTGCCACAACATGTTTCGGCAAGTTGCCCTGTTTGATAATTGATGGAGAGACCTCTGTGACCAAACTGGTATTCCCATGATAGGCATCTTCAGTAACAATAAAACCCTCACCACCGGAAGCCTGTTTTGCCAGTCGCATCGCCAGATCATTGGCCTCACTGCCCGAGCAGGTCATTACAATATTGGTAATAGAGTCAGGCAACTTGGCCTTTAACGATTCTAGATAATCATCGACCCCCGAGACCAGATAACGGGTATGCACATTTAGCGTAGCAATTTGCTTTGAGACGGCCTCAACCACATTGGGATGGCAATGTCCCAGACAAGGTACATTATTGTAAAAATCGAGATAACGCTTGCCATCAACAGCCTGCATCCAGGCACCTTGTGCCGAAACCATTTCAATAGGCTCCTGATAAAACAACACTGAGGCAGCACCCAGATTATTTAAACGTCGTGTCACATTTTGCTGATGTTCACCCTGATTGGCTTCAAAAGCATTCATATCGAGAATACGTTTTTCAGTTAATCCATTGTTCTCTTGCGCCTGTTGCTGCAGATATTTTTTTGCTAGTTCAATGGTGCCATGGGTGTAAGCTTCAAAACCTGCTTCAGCCGCGGTTTCTGTTTCCGGATGACTTGCCACCCAGGCCGTCAGCAACATGCGCCTAAACATCACAAAAGTTGAAATCATCGCTTCATCTTCGGCTGAAAGCGGCGCTATCGACTTATATCCACGTACCCAGGCACGTTCCAAATCAGGCAATAAAGGCGAAGTTTCCAGAAACGATACTGCTGAAGCAAAGTCATAAATGAACCAGCTAAAACCACAGTCATCAAAATCAATCACACTTAGCTGTTTATCATCGACCAGCAAGTTTGCTAATCGTAGATCGGCGTGTATCAGACCAAAGCGATCAGGGCTCTCACCATAGTGATGTAATTTTGCTTCCAACACGTCGCATAATTGCTCTAATATCGCCTGACCTTTTACATCTAACCCAGGCGCTTCACGCCAGTCACCCCATAACGGATTCGCCCCAAAAGCACTGTCAAAATTCCATTTTTTACGGGTAAAACCTTCCGGCAACGTCCATTGTTTTGCCTGTTGATGCAATCTGGCTGAGGTCGCACCTAATATTTCAAAACCTTCTATTAGTGACTCATCTTCATTTGGCTGGTTGCCTGGCAGAAACTCAAACGCCACAACGTAACGTTCAACACCATCATCATTGAATGAAGCCACCATTGAGCCATCATGAAGTGTTAACGGTTCAGGGGTATTGAGTAGCATTTGTTCACGAAGCGATTGTATCCAACGTAATTCAGAAATAATTTCATTTTTGGAATGATATTCGGGACGATGTACACGAATTATAAAGCGCTCATCGCTCTCCTCATCGATCACCATAAATGTGGCATTTTCAGACACTGTCAATAATGCAATCTTGGCATTTTCATTAATATTCCAATGCCCCAGTAATTTTTCGACCTCCCCAGTCAATTGCTGCAGATAATCGTTGTTATATAAACCGCTCATAACTTAAACCCAGATAAACAGTAGTGAAATAATTTATAACGTCAAAATGTCCGACTTGCAATATTTTTGTTGCAAAGAAAAAGATTTATGCTAAAAATACCTTTAAATTATTAACTCAATTTCTGGAGGTTTCATGCTCACATCCATTCAAGACAAGACGGTTATTGTTACTGGTGGCTCAAAAGGGATTGGCAAAGGTATTGCCAGCATCTTTGCTAAACAGGGAGCCAAAGTGATGATTGCTGCCCGTGGCGAAAGTGCAGCAAAAGAGGCTGTCGAAGAAATCAAAGCAGCAGGTGGCACCGCTGAATATTATTTGTGTGATGTCTCAAACTGGGATCAGGTTCAGGCACTGGTTGAACACACAGCAAGCACTTTCGGGCCGGTTGATATCCTCTGCGCCAATGCTGGCACCTTCCCACAAAAGAAGATTGTCGACCTCACTCCAGAAGATTGGGACGATATTATGTCGGCTAACCTGAAAAGCACTTTCCTATGTGTCAAAGCTTGTATTCCTCATTTTGAAAAACTGGGTAAAGGTCGCGTTGTGGTCACATCATCGATAACAGGCCCCATTACCGGTTACCCGGGCTGGGCGCATTATGGCGCGACCAAAGCTGGTCAACTTGGCTTTATGAAAACCGCAGCGATGGAACTGGCACGATATAACACCACTATTAATGCCGTTATGCCGGGCAATATTGTCACGGAAGGTTTAGCCAGTCTGGGTGAAGATTATCTCAACAGCATGGCCGCAGCGATTCCATTAAAACGACTTGGTGCTGTAGAAGATATCGCCAATGCGGCATTGTTTTTTGCTTCCGATGAAGCCGCCTATATCACCGGCCAACAAATAGTTGTTGATGGCGGACAAACGCTACCGGAGTGTATGGAAGCCGTGGCTGAAATATAAATATTTTGAAGATAACGGATGCAGAATTCGTTATAACAACAATCGAAGAGTGGATTCGACTTTATCAATAAGGCTTATTGGAATAGCGTGTTGTGTGGCTAGTTTTCGCCACTCAGCACCCCAATCTATGTTTTGATCGATAATATAATTTATAAAAATTAATTTGCAGCATAACAAAACGCCAGTATGGATGATGAACAGCATCGACCAGCTATGTAACTACATATCCACGGCAAAATATTAGCTTGAAATCTGTACTAATTTATTCACCAGAAAATTGAGCAAAAAGTTCTGCACCAGTGAGATTTGTAGTCTTCTCAGCAAATGAATAGAAAGCCGGTTTACTTTCAATAAACACCTGCTCGGTAAGTTGCCAATGTTCATTCTCATCAAACAACCCAACTGGGATGGCGTACATTTCGCCTTGCTTCAAGCGATAAAAAAGATGTGTGCCGCACTGCTGGCAAAAGCCTCGTTCGGCCCATTCCGAGGAATTGTAAATCGAGATATTTTTGGCACCATCAAACCGGACATCACCACCACACTCCACAGCTAAAAGTGGCCCACCACCCCACTTTCGACAGGTTTCACAATGACAAGCGCCAACATGATAACGCTTGGGTGTTGCGACTAAACTAACCGAACCACATAGACAGCTGCCGCTTTGTTCTGTTATCTCATTCATGATTTTCTCCTTGATAGCGATTACCTTTGAAATAAATAACGCTAAATTTGGCTACAGGCAAGATTGAAAATATTGTTAGATAATATATATCGTAATTAACGAGACAACATTGGTGATTTACGAAACCATAACCAGCTTCGTAAGCTCAGGTCTGAAAGCAGAATAACGACAAACATCGCCAACAGCGTTTCGATAAAATTGAGTTGCTGTACCCCAACCAACATTAGCCCCCACCCGATAATAATCCATTGCAGAATATAAATGGCGGTGACATTTTTACTCCAAAAAAACAGTAGATTAAAACCACGATTGGCAGCCATCTTGTCGATAACCCATCGACATAGCCATAACCAGACCAGCACAAAACCGGTGATCCAGATAGTTGCTCCAGGACCGCTCCGCAGGAAATAAGCATAATGAAAGTCAACGTTCGTCAGCGTCACTACGGTACCGATGATCAATAAAATCAATCCCAGCCAGGCAGTCTGCCGAAAGAAACGATCATGACATTTAGCCTGTTTAAACCAATAACCGAGTGCCATACCAAACAGCGGATAGGCCAGCCAAGGAAATAAAGGAAACATCGCCCCCTGCCCCTTGTTTCCCCACAGTAACTTCAATATTTCATCAAAAACCAGCCAACCACTCGAAATATCCCAGAGTGCTGGAGAAATTAAAATGACCATAACGCCTGTCGCAAGCCAGTATTTAGGATTTGGAAGGTAGTGTTTGAATAAAACACAGATTGCAAAAGCAAGACCAGCGAATTGCAGAATATCGACAATTAGCAATTCGCTAAGAGGTGAAATACCTCCAGCCTCCAGTTCAGCATAGCTAACCAGCCCCATTTTCAGCGATAACCACAATGGGATTGAACCCCGCACCAAGTTAAGGATGTAACCGATAACAAACAGCCCGACTGCTCGCTTCAATCCAGTAGCAATATTAAGCCGGTTCGAGAACGCAATAAATAATCCCATAATAAACATGAACACTGGAGCGGCAGGGGGGCTACCCAAAAAAGTAATAACATCACCAAAAATGCTCGTTCGAATATCACGCTCCCCATAAAAATCCAGAACATGCACCAACATCATAAAAAGAATCGCCAGGCCTCGTGCCAGATCGAACGTATCAATTCGAGAGGTATTCTGTTTAAGAGAATGAATTGTCTTCATTTGCACAATCAGCATCCATGAGTATTGATTAGCTAGGTTCTAACGCTGCAACGCTAGATAAGATAATGCCCGTCGACTTCACTGAAGCAAAAAGAACTATCATTTATTAAAGTACGATTTGAATGAACAAAAGGATCAATAAGTAATCGTTTGCCAACTACTTAAGCTTTTTGCGTACCGGCATGTTCGTTTTGATTTTTCGGAAAGGGCTTTCCCAGTTAATCAATGCAGAGAGTTTCGCCTTCTTCGATTTGTCTTCAGAAGTGCCATGGTAGTTGTAAGCACTATCAAACTTTAGCAAGCAGATTACTGGCGCGGCATGCATGCTCAACATAAAGTAAATTACTGAACCATTAAGCCTTCGTTTCATCCTCAGCATTAAACATCAGTTGGAACATCAAACCCGGCTCCATTCTGTGAGCCGTTAGTAACCAACCATGTGCCAGAGCAATTTCGCGGCATATCGTCAATCCGAGACCGGCGCCAATATCACGGCGATGTTCGCCCCGCCAGAAACGATCAAACAGCCGAGGCAAATCAACTTCATCAATACCCTTCCCCCAATCCCAGACCCCCATCTTGTCTGAAAAAACATCCACCCATACCTGACCTGCTGGTGGAGCATGCTGAATGGCATTTTCCAGCAAATTTTTCAGTAAGGTAAACAATGCTCCTTTATCAGCTTGTAAGGTTACGTTACCACTATAAAATACCAAATTAAGCTTAACATTCGCCGTCTCTGCCACCCGTTCCATATAAGCGACAACCTCGGCCACTTCTTGCTGTAAATCTACTGTAATAAATTTATAGTTTTGGGGTTCACTTGCTTCTGCCAATAGCAGCAATTGCTGCACTTGATGGGACATATACTGGACATCATGCAACAACCAGTTACGCTCATCGGTTTCCGGCATTAATTCCAGCTGAGCGCGAATCAATGATAGTGGTGTCTTTAATTCATGGGCTGCGGTGGAAAGAAATACCTGCTGTACGCGATAACCATGTTCGAGCCGATCAAGAGCCTGATTGAAACTGTTTACTAACGGTGCAATTTCCGTTGGTATATTGTTGTTCTGTAATCTGGCCTGCAATGAGCGGGGTGATATTGCTGAAGCCGAGTCCGATAATTCTCGCAGCGGCCGGAGTGTATGCCTAAGCGTAAAATGTGCACAGCCACCAAAAACGACAAACAAGACGACTGACAGTACCCATAGCCCAGTTTCTAAAAAACCCAAACCAAAAGCATCATGAGCAAAATAGATAAAGCGCCTGCTAACAGCTACTTGCACAAACCAGCTTTTCCCCTCATGTTTTACCATTCCAGTAGCTGCATCCAACCAAATGCCGTCGCGCTGGAATTCAAAAGTGCCTGTACTTAAATGATCCGGAATATCAATAGAAGACCAAAATGAGGGACCGCCCGCAGAATACATAATCACTTTGCCGGATTGGTCGATTACTCGATAAGCCAACTCTTGAGAAAGACTTTCGAACAACCAATTGTAATCGGTATCAAACTCTATTTTTTCTGGTATACCTTCTGCATTAAAGGACAGGGCTTCAGCCAGTTCCTGAGAAGCATCTATGGCTTCCAGTTCTGAATAAATATTGTTTTTAAACCACCAAGCAGTGACCAACACCAAAGTGATAAGGCTGACACTCAGCACCATCCCAATAACAAAAGCCAGCAAGACTTTAAAACTGATACTATTCAACCGGCTCGCTATCCTGAAGCGCATAGCCTATCCCTCTTATATTGACTATCTTTAGCTGCGAACCAATGAGCTGTAACTTACGGCGGATTCGGTGCAAAGCCACATCCAACGCGTTAGGCGTAACAATATCGCTAAAGCCCCAGCCTGCGGCCTCCAATGCACTATGTCGCACCACCTCTTTATATTTGTGTACCAGCACTAGCAAAATCTGCATCTCCGCCTGCGCCAGAGTTTCGCTTTTATTTCCACAACAGATTAGGCTTTCTCCCGGCCGCAAAATGATGTCACCACAGCCCGGATCCAGTGAGCGAACTTCTATCGACGGACGACGCAACAACGCTCGAACCCGTGCCACCATTTCTTCCATAGCAAATGGTTTTGCCAGGTAATCATCTGCTCCCGCATCCAACCCCTCAACCCGATCATTCAATGCATTACGGGCGGTCAGCACCAGACAGGGAATGGCATTATTTTCAGCCCGTAAATGCCGTAACATTGACAAACCATCGCCGTCCGGCACTCCCCGGTCAATCACCAGCGCCTGATAAGATATTTGCTGAAGAGCGACCAAAGCATGGTCCATGCGGCTGAACACATCCACAACGATACCTGCAGATTCCAGGCCCTGGCATATCAAGCGGGCTAAACGCTCGTGGTCTTCAAGTAACAGTATGCGGCTCATTTAAAAAGGTAGATATAGCCAAGAAACACACTGCTTTGCGTCGAACTGTCAACCAATGGACTATCTTCTATTTCCGATCCCAAACTGGTCACGCTCAGATCCAGAAACATAAAATGCTTTTCGTTGAACATATAATCTCCACGAATCCCTGCTTCAACATTGACAGTGGAATCTCCTTTATAAAAGCTCCGATTAGCATTCACTTCTTCCTGGCGAACACCGTAATAGTAATCAACATAATCCTTATCAGACCAGCTGGCTACCACCCGTGGGGTAAGCGTAAAGCGTTCATTTAAATCCCAGCTTCTTTCTAAGCCGAGATTAAAACTGCTACCTTCACTGTCTCCAGAAACTTCAGTGACTATCTCAGCACTGATATCTGCCACTGGGTTTTCCCACTCGACCTTAGCCCCCATCCAGAATCCACCATCACGATCGTCCATCCCCTCAAGAATATCGGCGTCGTTATCTTCGTAACCAATAAACTCATACTTACCAACAACTCTGAATTCAAATTTATTTGAATCATTAATTTCCCAACTGGGTAATTTGAATTCCAGCTGCGGCCCCAATAGTTCAATGTACTTGTTCTCATATGTCACTATCGGCAACAGCTCTGTCTCACGATCGATATCAGTATAGGGGTCTTGCTTGCTCATTACTGCGAACCCCAGCCCCCAGGTCGAAGATGGCGATTCAATATCGGGCTGCTGATCTGCAGCAATTACAGATAAAGGGGAAACTAGGCTAGAAATCATTAGCGTAGCAGCCATGCCCCGTAAAGCGGCTCCGCCGGTAAATAGTGTTTGCATTGATAAAGTCCTTTCAGGTGATGTAAGAGCTTCCATCATCCATCTCCTGACTTACATAGAACTTACCAAAAAAGGTTTTTGCTGTTTTTTGTCAGTAAGTTCCCTGAAAGGCTTCCTATCAGATAGTGCAATCCACGTTCTGCTACTGGTAAGAGTTTTAGATGCATTCCACCCCCATAATCTGTTTTGTATTGATAAGGCTATATCAGAGTTTCCATTCATCAATACCTAAAGGCTTGGTTATTAGCAGCGTGCTGTTGTTGTCAGCTTGTGCATCAGTTTTATCTGAGCAGGCAACTGACGATATTAATTCTTTAATGGCCGCCCACTGGCACGAGCCATTGCCTCACCATGGTGAGCTTGCCAACCTTAAGACCTGGTGGGCTCAATTCGATGATCCACTTATGCTTCAGCTTATTGCTGACGCGCAGCAAGTAAGTCCGACATTGGCACAGGCCGTTGCCAATATAGCCGATGCACGGGCAGCAGTTGTCACTAGCCGAGCAGCTTTGCTTCCATCACTGGATGGCAGTGTGAATGCAGAGAGATCCCGTTCAGACATTTCGGCCTCGCCAATAAACCTAACATCCGCCGGATTACAAGCAAGCTGGGAGTTGGATATTTTCGGCGCAAACAGCGCTGCTGCCGACGCAACCTCAGCAAGACTAGCGTCCAGTCAGGCAGATTGGCATGATGCCCGAATTTTAGTAGCCGCTGAAGTGGCCACCACTTATACCGATCTACGTGCCTGTGAGGCTAACGTTCAACAATATCAACAGGACGCAATATCCCGGGTTAATACATCAAGACTGACCAAACTGTCTGTAAAGGCGGGTTTTCGACCACCAGCAGCAGCTGATCTGGCAACAGCCAGCGCGGCTCAAGGCAAAATGATTTTAGTCCAGCAGCAGACACAGTGCGATTTACTGATAAAAGCACTAACCGCCTTAACAGCACAGGACGAAACAGCCTTACGCCATGAGCTATCAGCCGCAAATGCCATGCTACCGGAAGCGGCCAAACTGACAGTTTCATCAGTTCCGGCTGAAGTCATCAGCCAACGTCCTGATATCTATGCCGCCGCTCGCGAGGTCACCGCTGCAAGTGCTGATGCAAATGAGGCACAGGCTCAACGGTGGCCACGCATTACCTTATCGGGAAATATCAGCGCCAGCAGCATGAAAACCATTGGAGTGAGTACCGATGGCTCTACCTGGAGCATCGGTCCCGTCGCGGTTACTGTGCCGTTATTTGATGGAGGTTCACGTCGTGCCAATGCTGAAGCAGCCCGTATTCGTTATGACGTTGCGATAACAATTTATGCTGCCCGTCTGCGTGAAGCCATCCAGGAAGTGGAAAACGCGCTGGTAACGTTACAAAGCACTGCTACACGCAGCATGGATGCCGATATCGCCGAAACCGGATTTGAACGTTCATTTCAGGCAACTGAATCCAGCTATAAAGCTGGAATTGCCAGCCTATTCGACCTTGAAGATGCCCGTCGCAGCTTGATTAGCGCCAAAACCACTTCCATTGAATTGCAGCGTGAGCGTATTGCCTCTTGGATTGCACTTTACCGTGCTGTCGGTGGGGGTTGGAACGCCTCTGAATTACAACAGATAACAAACTTCCCACAGAACACGATTCACCGACAGTCGAAGGCTGCCGGAGCCTGAGCAATAAGAGAAAAATAAGGAACCCGTTAATGAAAAGGTCGCATCAGGTGGTATTTTTTATTGCTTTAATAATGACAGCTATCACTGTCTTAATAGCCACGGCTAATAGTGCTGGCACACCACCGGAAAACATGCTGTTAACAACGGATAGGCCCTCGCTGGCAGTGACCGTCATCACGCCCAAAACTGCCCTGTTGCCAATGACCATAACGGCCAATGGCAATATTAATGCATGGCAGGAAGCCAGCATTGGCAATGAAACCAATGGTTTAAAACTGGATGACGTTAAAGTGAATATTGGTGATATTGTTCAGCGTGGTCAACTGCTGGCGACCTTCTCTACCCGAACTGTCACGGTTGAGCTGGCACAAACTCAGGCAGCCTTAACTGAAGCAGAAGCAGTTCTGGCTGAAACCAGAGACAACGTAAAGCGTGCTATTGAATTACAAGCGACAGGTGCACTTTCAGCACAACAGATTCAGCAATACAGCACCGCTGAAAAAACGGCACAAGCCAGACTTCAGTCTGCACAAGCCTATCTGGACACCCAACAATTACGGCTTGAGCAAACTCAGGTTTTGGCACCGGACAATGGCATTATTTCGGCCAGAAATGCCACTGTCGGTTCCGTCCCTCCTGTCGGGGAAGAACTGTTTCGTCTCATCAGAGGCAGTCGGTTGGAATGGCGGGCAGAAGTCTCTGCTGAAGATCTGCCAAAACTTAAACCGGGCCAGCGGGTAGAAGTCATGCCGGTGGGTGGTGAAACTGTCACGGGAACACTGCGAATACTCTCACCTGTCGTGGATACACAAACCCGCAACGGTTTGGCTTATATCGATCTTCCTGCTGATAACACCCTCCGTGCAGGCACCTTTGCCCGCGGCAAGTTCAAACTTGGTGCTGCTGAAGTACTAACGCTGCCTCAAAGTGCCGTGCTGTTGCGAGATGGTTTTAGCTATGTGCTGAGGGTAAACAGCGATTCCAGAGTCATGCAAACCAAAGTCAGTACAGGCCGGCGGACAGCAGAGTTGGTCGAAATTATTAGTGGCATTACCCCTGCCGATCAGGTGGTGGAAAGCGGTGGCGCCTTTCTTGGCGATGGTGATCTGGTGCGGGTAGTTGAAACACTGCCGACTGCCAATGCCAGCAGTCTGAACAATCCTGGCACACCACCACAAACGACCAACTAAACAGGAATCCTGATGAATCATAATATCTCCAGTTGGGCTATCCGCAACCCTATACCGTCCATCTTGCTTTTCATCCTGCTGACCTTTGCCGGTATTTTGGGGTTTCAGGCCATGAAAGTTCAGGATCTACCTGATCTAGAGCTTCCCACCGTAACGATAAGTCTTTCGCTGCCAGGCGCTTCCCCATCCCAACTTGAAACCGATGTCGTTCGCAAAATAGAAAGTTCTTTAGCCACAGTTCAAGGTGTTAAGCATATTTACAGCAACCTTACTGATGGCGAAGCCACCATTTCGGTTGAGTTCCGGCTGGAAAGATCGGTACAGGAAGCACTTGATGATGTCCGTGATGCGGTATCACGCATTCGTGCTGATCTGCCAACTGACTTACGCGATCCGGTCATTAAAAAAGAGGAATTATCCGGCTCACCTATTTTGACTTACACCCTTAGCTCACCACGCATGGACGACGAAGCCCTGTCCTGGTTCGTCGACAATGATGTGAGTAAAGCACTGCTCTCAGTAAAAGGAGTTGGTGCGATCAGCAGGGTGGGTGGTGTTAATCGTGAAATCAGGGTTGAACTAGATTTTGCCAAACTGCTGGCATTCAATACCACAGCGGCTGATATTTCAAGGCAGTTGCGGCTGGTGCAGCAGGAAGCAGCTGGCGGTCGTGCTCTTTTTGGCGGCATGGAGCAGCCAGTACGGACGATCGCTACCGTGCAATCTGCTGCAGAGATTGCCAATATGGAAATCACTTTGAGTGATGGCTGTCATCTGCGTTTAGATCAGATAGCAACAGTGACCGATACTGTCGCAGAGCAACGTTCTGCAGCATTTCTTAATGGTGAACCAGTGGTAGGATTTGAAATAACACGCGCTATTGGTTATGGCGAAATTGAAGTTGCAGAAGGGGTGCGTACAGCATTGCTACAGCTGCAAATGCAGCGGCCGGATATCCGCATCACTGAAGTTTTTAACCTTATTGACCCGGTAGCAGAGAATTATGATGGATCCATTCAGCTGCTGTATGAAGGTTCCCTGCTGGCAGTGCTGGTGGTATTTCTGTTTCTACGTGACTGGCGTGCCACATTTATTTCCGCAGTAGCACTGCCACTATCAATTATCCCTACCTTCGCTGTTATACATATGCTGGGCTTTTCGCTGAATATGGTCACGCTGTTGTCGCTGTCACTGGTCATTGGCGTACTGGTCGATGATGCTATCGTTGAAATAGAGAATATCGAGCGTCACTTATTGATGAGTAAAACACCCTTTCAGGCAGCTATGGAAGCAGCTGATGAAATTGGTTTGGCGGTAGTTGCCACCACTTTTACGCTGATCGCGGTATTTCTGCCCACCGCCTTTATGAGTGGTGTAGTAGGCAAATTCTTCGTCCAGTTTGGCTGGACAGCAGCTATTGCCGTACTGTTTTCGCTGCTGGTTGCCCGAATACTTACTCCAATGATGGCCGCCTATCTGCTGCGCTCACCCAAAAATCTGGTTAAGCCGGAACCTGGCTGGATACGCTATTACCTGAATGTGGTGAACTGGTGTTTACACTACAAAGGCATCACCATCAGCGCAGCTGTCCTATTCTTTGCAGGCGGAATCATGCTGGCCATGATATTACCCGGCGACTTTCTACCAGCAAATGATGATCAACAAACACAGGTTACCCTGACACTGCAGCCCGGCAGTAAACTTGAAGACAGCGTCGCTTTGGCAGAACAGGCTCGCATAATGGTGCAGCAGAATGAGCATATAAAACAGGTTTACACTGCTATCGGCAGTGGTAGCACTGGTGAGTCAGAAGAACCGGGTGGCGCAGCAACAAATGTTCGTACCGCAGTGCTTACCCTGACTATTACCCATCGCAAGGCACGTCCAGAGTTAAGCAAACAAAAGATTGAACAGCAATTACGTGAAACGCTGAGCGTCTTACCAGGCGCAAGAATTAAAGTAGGTATGGGTGATTCAAGTGAAAACTACCAGCTAGTACTTGCCGGCGAAGACAGCCGAATTTTGCAGCAATATGCCCTTCAGGTTGAACGCGATCTTCGCACTATTCCGGGTATTGGTGCGGTGACATCCAGTGCCAGCCTGGTTAGGCCAGAATTAATCATAAAGCCAGATTTTGCCCGCGCCACCGATCTCGGTGTAACCTCGTCCGCCATTGCCGATACGCTGCGTGTTGCTACCGTTGGTGACTATGATCAGGATCTGCCCAAAATGAATCTGAGTGAACGTCAGGTTCCGATAGTGGTTCGCCTGAGTGATATCGCCCGTGAAGATTTTGAGACGTTCAAACGTTTGCCAGTGCCCGGCTCACGTGGACCAGTTGCATTGGAGAATGTTGCCAGCCTTGAAATAGGCAGCGGTCCGGCAGAAATAGCCCGGTTTGACCGTATGCGTAATATCAATTTCGAAGTGGAATTAAATAATCAGCCATTGGGAGTTGTTGAGCAGGCTGTAATGGCTTTACCCAGTCTGCAAACACTACCTCCCGGCGTTTCGCAAACAACTTTGGGTGATGCGGAAATGATGGGGGAATTAGCCACCGGCTTCGCCATAGCAATGCTCACCGGCGTTATCTGTATTTATATGGTGCTGGTATTACTCTTTAAAGATTTTATACAGCCTGTCACCATTCTTACCGCGTTGATTTTATCGGTACCCGGCGCTTTTCTGGCATTGTTTCTGACGAATTCGACACTTTCTCTACCTGCCATGATCGGCTTAATCATGTTAATGGGAATTGCGACCAAAAACTCTATCCTGCTGATTGATTACATCATCATTGCCACCCGCGATCACCAGCTTATACGTCATGATGCCATCATTGACGCTTGTCGCAAACGTGCCAGACCAATTGTGATGACAACCGTTGCCATGGGTGCAGGCATGCTACCTATAGCATTGGGAATGGGCGGTGATCCCAGCTTTCGTGCGCCAATGGCCATTGTTGTTATTGGCGGCTTGATCACCTCGACCTTTCTCAGTCTGTTGGTGATACCCGTGGTTTACAGTTATGTAGATACTGTCGTGCAGTTCCTACTGAAAAGATCCATGATTAGAAACGATAAGAAACACCAACTGAAAGAATCTGGGTTTTAACATCAACAGAACTTTTCAGATCATTAGCAAGCGTTGGAAAAGCTGGATTGGTTACAACTGCTGTGGTGTCGGCTTTTCCATAATCTGCGTAGAGATACTCTCCTCGAATGGTCCAACTATCGGTAAGCGCATATTCACCACCCAGACCAATTACCCAGCCTAGTTTGGTTTCATTATCTGAATTACGACCAAATGCGCCTGCCCCAGAAAAGTCATCTGAAAATGTTGCATCCATTCTGATTTTTGTTGCTGCTACACCACCAGTAAGGTACGCCAACCAGCGTTTCTCAGCCCAGCCTAAACGAGCTCGAAGTGATGCTTGCCAGTCAGCCTTTACAGAGATTTTATTGTTAAAGTTCGCTGGATTTGATTCGTAGATGCCGGCTGATGAAGAGGATTCATCAAAGCTTAAACTGTTCACGCCCGCCTCAATCCCGAGATATAACTGATCAAACTGCTGACCATAGCCACCATATAAACCAGCACTTAGACGTGATTGCGAAGCACTTTTATCGGCCTCCCCGGCAATTTGCTCAGGATCAGGGGTGGTGAAATAAGACCTCGGAAAACCATCAGATGTTGACGCATCAAATGAGGTACGACTATGGGCTACCCCAAGACTTCCCCCGATATATGGTCCAGACCAATCATAATTCTGAAGGGTCTGGGCCTGAGCGCTGGTCATAACACCTAAAACACCAACAAAGACCAGAGAATAACTTGAGCGACTCATCAACATCATTTTGTTCTTCAACACTTTTTAAGTTCCTTCTTATAACGTAATTCTGATCGTTTTGATGATTATTTTTCTTTCAAATTATATAAGAATAATCCAATAAAATAGTTGTTCTTGTTTTCAACCAACTAAATTCTGCTTCAATTTTCGACGATACCATCGCCAGCCAATGCTAAATATCAGCAATGCCCATAAGGAGGCAACCACATCGTCCAGCACAATCCCCACGCCTCCGGGGATGGATTCAGCTGCTCGTGCCGGTGGAGGTTTGGTCCAGTCAACAATTCGGTTGGTGATAAAAATACCTGCCAGCATCACAGGATATTGATGAACGGGAAGACCAAGCGTTGCCAGCGGAAAGGTCAGTAACTCATCTGCCACAATAGTTGAGGCATCTTTACTAGCAAAGTAATTTTCACCTTTGTCACTTATCGGAATGGCGACAAGAATTAGCAAAACGACGGCTACAAATTGTTTTGTGATGCTAAGTCGACTGATCAAAAGACTGAGTACAACGCCACCCAACGCGCCAGCTGTTCCTGGAATCAACGGCATACATCCCAGCCCCAAACCAATAGACAGCATCGCCATAACGTTATCCGTACTGACGCCACACAAGTCTTGGTTGGATATCGCTAAATATAAACCTATGCATGCAGCAGCAATACACAGTATGACCAGCGAAATAATGACTTTTTTACTAAGTTGTCGATTCATTCTTCATCCAAAATGTAGGTAGTGTTACCATCAGATTACAACAAATATATCCCATTTAAGTTTGGGTATGACCCAATTATTTTTATCCTGAACATTCAAAATTACTATCTTATTTAAAACCCACCGAGCGAACCATTCCACAACCGGAGGTAAAGCATGGAAAGACGAGATTTTCTGACGGCTATCGCAGGCACTGGCCTGGCATTGTCACCCTTACTTTCAGTAGCACAAGCGAAATCGGGTTCAGTAAGAGCACCCGAAGCATTACCCATGAATAGTGGCGGGTCCAAACGCTATCGTCCCAAATACCGTATTGGTTTGGGCGGCGCGATTGGATTGGGCAACATGCGTCGTGTATTAACTGAAAGAGAAGCGTTTGAACTGTTACAAACTGCTTGGGAGGAAGGCATTCGCTACTATGACACCTCGCCATGGTATGGATTAGGCATCAGTGAACGCCGACACGCTATGTTGCTTGCTGCTCAGGAATTAGGCTCGTATGAGATCTCTTCTAAAATTGGTCGCCTGCTAGAGCCGGACCCTGGCTACAACCATGAGGGTTGGAAAGGGGTTAACAATTTTAATTACAAATATGATTACAGCGCTTCCGGCACTCGCCGCTCTATCGAAGATAGTTTGCAACGTATGGGTGTGCCCAGTCTGGATATGGTGTTTATTCACGATTTATCGCCCGATAACGAAGATATGGGTGAGAACTGGAAAGACTACTTTCAGACAGCCCTAAAAGGCGCTATGCCAGAACTGAACAAAATGCGTGAGGAAGGCCTGATTAAAGGTTGGGGTATGGGTGTTAACACGATTCCTCCCGCTCGAGCCGCCATTGAGCAATCCGATCCTGATGTGATCCTTCTCGCGACACAATATTCGTTGCTTAAGCATGATGATGCGCTGAATCGTTTATTCCCACTGGCCGAACAACGTGATGTGTCGTTTGTGCTGGGCGCACCGCTTAACTCTGGTTATTTAGCCGGTAACAATTATTACAACTATAAAAAAGGTGCGCCCGAACACATCCATCAAAGGCGTGAGCAATATCTAAAGCTAGCAAAAGAAATGGATGTGGACTTACGCACAGCGGCTTTGCAGTTTTGTAATACACCCGATGTTGTCAGTGCCATCTTGCCCGGTGCTAGCAAACCTGAACATATTCGTGAAAATATGGCTTCGCTTTCCACCAACGTACCAAGCGAATTTTGGGAAGCAGCTAAACGACAAGGATTGATCGAGGACAATGCACCGGTTCCGTCTTAGCAAAATTTACCGCTCTTCATCTCGAAGCGTTAGCACTTCATAACCGTTTGAAGTCACCGCAATGGTGTGCTCCCATTGTGCAGATAACTTTTTATCACTGGTGACGACTGTCCAACCATCCTTTTTTACTTTCACTTTTGCCTTACCCTGATTAATCATTGGTTCAATGGTGAAGGTCATCCCTTCTTGCAACATCAAGCCTTTTCCCGGCTGACCAAAATGTAAAACCGTAGGTTCTTCGTGCATCTCCCGACCGATGCCGTGGCCACAGTATTCACGTACAACTGAATATCCATGCTTCTCGGCAAAGTGCTGAATCGCATAACCGATATCACCTAATGTTGCTCCAGGTTTTACGACTCGAATTCCTTCCCACATCGTTTCATAGGTTTTATTCACTAACCGTCGTGCTAATGGGCTGACTTCACCAATCATGTACATCTTACTGGAGTCAGCGATATAGCCCCCTTTTTCCAGTGTGATATCCACATTGATAATATCGCCCGATTTTAGTGTCTGGCTGTCGGAAGGAACTCCATGACACACAACATGATTAACTGAGGTGTTTAATACATACTGGTAACCATATTGCCCTTTACTTGCTGGACGAGCCATTAGCTGATCAACAATATATCTCTCGGCCAGATGGTTGATTTCCATTGTAGAGATACCAGCTTGCAAATGATTATCGAGATAACTGAAAACCTTTGTCAGCAGCCGCCCGGCTTCGCGCATCAATGTTAATTCCGCGGTTGTTTTCAAAGTGACCTTAGCCACCAACAATCTTCTTTATATCGACATCGGCATGCTTCATTTGTGCACGGATAATTTCAGAGAAAGACATGCTCGGGTTAGTCTCCGCCAGCATGCCTATTTTTATCCAATATTCCGCTTGAGCATTGATGGAGCGGACCATAACCGAGCTGGACTTTCGAATTTCTTCGTGTAGCTCTTCACTAATTTTAACGATACCCATTGCCTATCCAAACATACGAAACGTATACGGATCATATATTCTAGCAAGCGGTCTGTAAATCAAATTCGCTGGTTTATTATTTTCCGTTAAATTTGCATCATCACGATACCGGCCAGCGCAGCAGCAACCCCAGTCATTTGAACCCAAGTTGCTCGCTCTTTGAGTATTATAAAAGCGAGAATGGCTGTGGGAATCGGAGATAAAGCACCGGCAACTCCTACCACGGAAAGCATGCCTAAATTGGCAGCAATAACGAATGTAAGGGTGCCAAAAGTTTGGAACAGGCCAACCACCACGACTATCGGCAAATTGCTCCTATCAAAAAACAAATCAGGTTTCAGCACCGGGATCAAAACCGCGACAATCAATGCTGATGTAATAGTCGCTGACGCTGCTGGCCATAACGGAGAACTGGATTGGGCTTGCCCAAGAAAAACAAAGAAAAGCCCAAACCATAAACCCGCGCCTGTGGCTTGCAGAATGCTGCGATCATAAGCCAGAAATCCGCGTTGCAACGCATAAAATTTGGGTAGTATTGCCGGTTGCTTTACCTGTTTGAAGGCGTTTTCAGTTGTGTTTTTTTCGCCGCTACTGACCAAGGCAATGGCCATAACCACTAACATTATCCCTAATATTGCCATCGTCGAAGGACGCTCCCCCAGCCAATAACCAACCACAAAAGGAATAATGGCTGTCCACACACCCGTAACAGCTGCCACCACCCCCATCCTTCCATTAGATAGGGCACGATAATAGAGAATAAAGCCTGAACCGAGCGTGGCGCCTGCCGCCGCACCCCAAGCGAGATCGGTAAGATTTGGCATCCCTCCAAACATAACTGCCAACAAAGTAATGACCACCGATCCGATGGATTGTGAGTACAAGGTCAAAGTCATTGGAGACAATTTTCGCCCCACCAACCCACCGAGAAAATCGGCTATTCCAAAACTTAACGCGGTCAACAGACCGAAAAACAGCATCATAGAGTCTGCTCCAAACAGTTCAAAGGCAGTAAAGCGTTTAACCATCGATGGATAAAGCTATGGGGGCATTTTGGGTGAAATGATAGGTTACCGTATAGGTCTAAAGACCGATACCAGACTTAATGAGTACTACTTTCGAGTTTAATTGTGAGAAGCGGCTCCAGCATTGAGATGTTATGAACATACTGACAAATGTAATTGGCTAAACATACCCAGCTTATCTAAAAACCACTCACCTGCGACTTCACCGTTTTTTCAACAATGTCTAGCCGTTAAGCAATTGCTACATTGCACTCACACTCTGCGATTTGGAATTATGACCCACCGGATCTGCATATGGCTAAGCTTATTAGAGAAATCTCTCGTACGTTGTCGATATCGTGCTGGGTCATCGTGTAAAGGTCACACGATACAAGAAAGGCTGCTTCAGCTTTGCTACTCACCAAGCTGACATTGCAACATTCGACCAAGTAACTTCTGAGAGCCCGCTATATCAGGGAGAATGCAACAGTTCCGGGATAGTCAAAAAAATATGCATTGCGTCAATATGTTTTAATCCCTGATTTATATAAAGTCGTATATAAAAAAATAAAAGCCGAAATGAACTAAATCATTTCGGCTTTGGGCTTTTATTAAAAAAAAATGAATTTTTTAAGCTGTGATATTTTTTGTTCTTCGACGCAATGCCATCAAACCAAACAATGCTGGGGCAAACATAAATACAGCGGCTGGAACGGGTACTTCTGATGGAGGAGCAATTGCCGATGCACCAACAGTGAAGCCGTGCCAACCTTCTGAAAGATGAGTGAAGCTGAATGAGTCGAACAAGCCTTCCAGGATAATTACACCATGTAGCTCAGCAAAGGTGGTCGTCGAAAACCCTGTAGCGTCTGGGAAAATACTCGGCGATCCTGAACCATATTTACCAAGACCGATACTATCAAATTTAATTTTTGTATCGCCAAAATCTACATTGTTTGCATTCCAACTAACTAACGCAATGTAAGGATTTAAGACAGTTTCTGAAAATTTTATTTCGACTGTACCGCCAAGACCCAAACCAATAATTTCACGGGAGTCAGGTAAATTACTAACTGTTCCTTTGGTGTATGCATTACCCCACCAAGTATCTGCCGCACCAGATTCAATGAAGTAGGTATCAGAACTTGAGGTGAAGTCCACACCAACATTATCACCACCAAAAGCCATCGTTCCAGTAGCTGTTTTGTTTGATGTTTTTGTCCAGTCAGTCCAACCAATTGTTGCTGCATTTGCTGATATTGAGACCAGTGAGAGGGCTCCAAATAGAGTTGTTGCAATATGTTTAGGATTCATTATGTATTTCCATATTTTTGCAACTCAGCCATCTTCTAGCTCTGAAGATCTGAAGCTTTCCGTCCCTGATTCACATCAAGTTTGGCAATTTATAAATTGTGACTTAGCTCACAATTAAATTTAACTATATAACTAATTTATCGTCAATTTAAAATTAAGCACCCTCCTCATAAAGGAGGAAAATCTTCTTAGGAATTCATGATTAGCTTTTCAATTTTCATTTACAACAACTCTATTCCGGCCTGAATCTTTAGCGCTATAGAGCATACGATCCACACTTTGAAGTAAGCTTGCCTGAGTCTGATCTAATTCAAATTCGGTGACGCCAATACTGCATGTCAGAGAAATCTCAAATCCATCCTCTTTACAGAATTGATGCTGCTCAATATTTTTCCTAATGCGTTCTGCAAGCTTTCTTGCTTCCTCATTATTGGTCTCTGGTAATAATAAAAGAAATTCTTCACCACCATAGCGGCCTAATATATCCATGCTTCTACACGCATCTGACAATATGGTGGCAGCTTCAATTAAAACGGTATCACCATAAAGATGCCCAAACTTATCATTCACCTCTTTAAAATGATCGAGGTCGACCATCAATAAGCTCAGTTTATGTTGATATCGAACTGCTCGATCAATCTCTATAGCCAAACCATCCATTAATCCGCCACGATTCATTACGCCTGTGAGCGCATCAGTATGGGCTAAATGTTCAAGCTCTTTAGTACGGTCCAGTACTCGACGTTCTAATAGTTGATTGGCTTCTAACAACTCATGTTTCGCCTGAAGTAATGCCTCATTTTTAGTGCGAAACTCTTCATTATTCGGAATAGCGAGGGCCTTGGGGATCAATCGCCAGATCATGATGGCTGTTAAAATGGAAACAAGACCCGTAGTAAATTTCGCGATGCCTTCAATGTAATAAAATCCCTGCCAGATATTTACTAAAGAAATTAAATGGGTGACGCCACAGAGAAAAATGAATGCAGCAAACATGACAAATATCCAGTTAAAAGCGAGATCAGTCCTTTTTTTAACTAAATAAATCAGTGCGGTGGGGATAACAAAATAAGCTATGACGGTTAATACATCACCCATCACATGAAGAAATAAGAGATCGGGAAGCCATTTGAGACAATGTCCATGTGGCATAAAGTTGCCATCTAATAATTTATCGACAAACTCCATATCGCTCTCCGATAACATAGCGCCAATAATTCATACTCATCGGATAATGCAATGGCTGCGCTCAATAAAGGGAGCAAAAATGAATGCCTTGCCAAAATGTCATCCGCGTTAGATAAACTAATAACATAGTGCTGGAAGATTGGCATATATTTTTTGGCAAAATCGCTAAACTTGAAGTGTGTCGATGTGGATCTGTTTGATGATTTACCTCAAAATTAAACATCGTCCCAATTGGAAAAATGTTCTATCAGAAAATCAATCGCTAAGCGGGCACGAAGTGGCTGAAAATGGCGGTTTTTGTAAACGATCCAGCTGCTTGCCCCTTTGCCCCAAAATGGCTCAAGTATGGCGACAAGTTTGTTGCTTTTAATGCCCTCGTTAAAAGTGCTTTTAGGCATATACGCTATACCCAAACCTTGTTCACAGGCATTGGCGACCACATTGGCATTATTACTTCGCCAGCGACCTCTAACCCGAATATTCTTCTGATTTCCATCAACAGCAAATAACCAATGATCATTATTGGAAATGATGCAGCTGTGATTTTTTAACTGGTTTGGATGCGTTGGGGTGCCATACTGCTTTAAATACTCGGGACTGGCGGCAGCCATCATCGGACGGCTGATCAATTTACGGGCAATAAGGCTGGAGTCTGCTAACTCACCATAACGCACGGCAAAATCAACTTCGTCATCTACAAAATTAACCATTCTGCTATTAAAGTCTATTTCAACCGTCAATTGAGGATGTTGTTGAGCAAATGTCATTAGTGCAGGTGCAACAAAATGTTCTGCAAATCCACCAGCAGCACTTACTCTCAATGTTCCATTTAGCTGTAACTGTTGCTGATTGACCTGCTCATTCGCCTGCTGTAAACCAATCACCAGTTCTTTACATTGATGGTAATAGTCCGTGCCGTTTTCCGTTAAATTGACTTGGCGAGTCGAACGCGCCAGCAAAGCACACCCCAATCGCTCTTCCAGTCTGGCCACTTGCCGACTGACATGACTGGTACTGCATCCCAGTTGCTTGGCTGCTGCTGAAAAGCCACGAGATTCAGCAACCGCGACAAACTCAATGACTCCCTCAAAACTCTCCATTCAGCACCCTATTATTGCTATATAGCAATAGTGTTTACCATAAACAGCATATTATCAATTATATAGAAATATTTTAAAGTGACATCGTGGAAAAAAACATTCACTAACCATCCATTAAAAAAGGAATGATCATGAAAAAAATATTAATCCCAGTAACCAACCATCCCACGCTTGGCGATACCGACCAAGCAAATGGGACTTATGCACCCGAAATAACCCATGCGATCCATGTATTTACCGAACATGGCGTAGATTATGATATTGCCTCCATTAAAGGCGGCAAGGCACCCATCTATGGTACCGATATTGAAGATGATGCGGTGAATAACAATGTGCTGGGTAATGAAGATTTTCAAAACCGTATCAATAACACTATCCCGGTTTCTCAACTTAACATTGCCGATTACGATGCCATATTTTATCCCGGTGGTTTTGGTCTGTTATCCGATTTAAACACCAATGAGAGTTTTGCCAAGCTGGCGGCAACCCATTATGAGGATGGGGGAATTCTGGGTGCAGTATGCCATGGACCCGCCGGTCTTTTGCCGATTAAACTGTCATCAGGTGAATCCTTGCTTGCCAGTAAATCCGTGACGGGATTTACACGTGAAGAAGAAATTGACTACGGGACGATTGAGCATATCCCTTTTTTACTAGAAGAGGCGTTGACCCGAAAAGCGGCAAAATTCACCAAAGTACAACCTTGGCAAGTCTTTGTCATTGAAGATGGTCGTGTCATAACCGGTCAAAACCCGGCTAGTGCCCACGCAGTTGGAGAAGCCATTATCAAACAGCTTAGTGTGTAATAACACGTAAAATAGGCACCATTTTCAATCGAATTTGGTGCCTTCTTTTTAAGTGAGTAACTTTGGAAATCGATCTTGCTACCACCTTACCGCGTTGATTTCTTTACTGGTCCTCTGTCGGACCAGTAAAGAAATGAGGCGATCGATATCCAAACAAGTTCACTCTACTTATGTAATAGACGAGAGCCTGCCGGCGTCATCATTATCGTGCTTATTACATTCCATCTTCTGGCATTAGCGTTCGTTTTAAAAGATCGGCATCCGACTTGGTTTTCCATACTGGCCAATACTTTTCATATTTCTGCCTAACAGTTTCTTTATTCGCTTCGTACCAAGCCAACGACTTATCGGTGTTTTCAACCAATTTAGTATCCTTTAGCCAACCATCAAACTGGGGCATATCTGTGTGGAAATCGGCATTAGGATCATTTTTTATAGGCCACAGTGAAAATCTGGCAGCCCAAGCTCCCATTCTTGGTGTAGCGATACTGTAATAGTTTTTACCCGAACTCAGATCTGCTTCCATAAAATCCGCTGCTTCGGAAACGACCATAAATACATGCTTACCTGGAGTCGTTTTGTAGGAAACTTTTGTTCCATTAACAATTACCCCAATAAACTCTATATCGCCATTGGTCACTTCGTATAACGATGCGCTGATAGCACTTCCCACAAACGATGAGCGCATGAAAACAACTTGTGACTCATTATTTTGTGGTTTAAGTAATTCTTGCTGAGGTGCGACTACCATGGGATTTGATGCACAGCCAGCTAACAGGGTGATGGCGATAAGCAACAGGATTCTTTTAGTCATAGTGTGTCCTTACGTGACGTTTGTGGGAGTGAACAAATCAAGGGCTTAACCAGCCATCTCGATGTTGCAAATACTACTATTTCTTTATTGTCTTTGGGGAAAAAAATAAATGCAGGTGATTTGCCATGATGAAGTACAACTGCTGCTCGTGTAAGACCAATGGGTGAAGTCACGCCATATCATTACCGAGAGGAACTTCTAAGGCATGCCACGGCCCCAAGAGAAAGTCATCAGCCTAAAAACAAGGAGAATGATTCGATGTCATCTGATTCAGCAAAACACGCAACGCTCTATCGTATGGTCATGGACAAGCATGTTTGTCCGTTTGGTCTGAAATCTCTGGATCTGCTCAAGCGTGAAGGTTTCGAGGTGGAGGATAAATGGCTGACCTCCCGCGAGCAAACCGACGCATTTAAGCAGCAGCATAATGTGGAAACAACACCTCAAACGTTTATCAACGAAAAACGCATTGGTGGCTATGATGAACTTAGACGGCACTTCGGAAAGAATGTAAAGGCCAAGGACGAAACCAGTTACCAGCCAGTATTGGCGGTATTTGGCGTAGCCGCCCTACTGGCCTTGGCGATAAGCTGGATGCTGGGTGAAGGACTCTTGAATATCCGTACTGCCGAACTGTTTATCGCCATCAGCATGTGCATTTTGGCGCTGCTCAAATTGCAAGATGTTGAAAGCTTTTCGACCATGTTTCTCAACTACGACCTGCTGGCTCGTCGCGTCGTGCCCTACTCCTATGTATATCCTTTTGGTGAATTGTTGGCGGGTGTGCTGATGGTGGCTGGGGCAATGCTGTGGCTGGCTATCCCAGTAGCATTATTTATCGGTACGGTTGGCGCGGTGTCAGTACTTAAAGCGGTGTATATAGATAAACGTGAACTCAAATGTGCATGTGTGGGGGGTGGCAGCAAGGTACCACTGGGATTTGTATCGCTGACCGAAAACCTGATGATGATCGTAATGGGACTTTGGATGTTCAGGTACTTTTAAGACAAGCGTCATGCTGCAATAGATGTGATCAATTATGGTCAGCATCGGCTTAATCTATAGGAACTTATGAGGCGTGTCAGAACCCAAAAGACAAAGCCCTGAATATAAATTAGGAGAAAAACCAATGTCATCTGAGTCAACAAAACAAGCAACGCTTTACCGTATGGTCATGGCCGAGCAGGTCTGTCCTTATGGCCAGGAATCTCTAGAACTGCTTAAGAGTGAAGGTTTCGAGGTGGAGGATAAATGGCTGACTTCCCGCGAGCAAACTGACGCGTTCCAAGAGCAGCATGATGTAGAAACGACACCCCAGACATTTATCAACGGAAAACGTATTGGTGGACAAGACGAACTGAAACAATACTTTGGAAAGTAGTAAAGGCAAAGTACTTAGAGGCTCAGAAGGGCCAAAAGGAACACCCAACTAAGTAAAAGTGGGAGCTACCCTTTTATTCAATCAAACTTAAATTACGTTGACTGCCTTTTGTTCGCTCACCATCGGGGTCTACTTATGATTGTAAGATAAAGGATCACTTGAGCAGTGCGTCCAGTTCTTTTGTTAACCGGGTAATTTCAGTAGTGGCATGACCAGTGTTCTCGGCCAGTTTTTTGACCTCGGATGCAACGACAGCAAAACCTCGACCGGCGTCCCCTGCCCGCGCGGCTTCAATACTGGCATTCAAGCTAAGCAGGCGCAGGGTTTTCAACATATCCAAAATAGTTTGGGTTTGTTTGACGATGTCTGAGCTATGGCCTTCGACCTCTTCCATCCTAGATTGCCGTTCCAACTCCTGCATTTTCCGGGCTTGGATAGTGGTCACCACTCCTTCAAGAAACACCACTTGCTGATTCTCGTCAAATACTGGGCCGCCCTTCTCATTAACCCAGATAGGCTCTCCCATTTTGCATTTTAAGCGGTAATCAACATCCCAGTTCTTGTGTTGTTCGATAGCCGCCGCCACGGCATCATCGACAGCTTGTCCATCATCTTGGTGGATCAGGTTTACGTATGAGGTAAATTTGTTACCAATCAACTCATGGTGTTTATACCCAGTAAGCTCTTCAACATTGCCAAACATGTTAAGCATTGTGTAGTCATCGTCCATGCGGCAACGATACAAAAAGCCGGACATTCGGCTGGAAATACTTTCAAAGATGTTTTGGTCATCTACTGGAATTACATTAGGAAAGGCATTAAGGCTGCTCATAGGATCTCTTCTATTAATAGAGGTTGATAACGCCCGCATAAAACTTGCGGGGTATGAGCGTCGCCTTTGACGCCTTTATTCAGAGGTGGGAATTATGGAGACGGCTACTTCCCTATCCCTGTAAACAATAAATGAAGTTAATAAAGAAATAAACTCACATCACACAATCATGAATCATGTTGGCTGCCCCTTTATTCCCACCAAATCAGGCTCGACGTCATATTAGAACGACAGCTTTGAAGTTGTACCGACCATCAATCATTATCAGGCTCTAAAAGAAGCAACCAGAGACTTAAGTAAATCCAACGATGGCTCAGATGAAAAGGTTTGGCTTAGCTCCTTTATTATGCTGATGGGCAAATCCCACCATCTCAGCTCCAAAAGTAACTCTCTTATTTCCTCATCGAATCGGTATCTAATGTGTTTTGCAGGATTTCCACCGACAATTTCATAGGGAGCAACATCCTTTACAACGTGTGCGTTGGCAGCAATTACAGCTCCGCTTCCAATTGTTACGCCAGATACAATAGTTGAGCCATATCCAATCCAAACATCATGGCCGATGACGACGTCGCCATTACTAGCCGGATGCCCTTTTATTTCCCGACCTCCTAACTCATCAGCCATTTGATGACCAAATGGAAAGGTAGTGATCCAATCAGTTCGATGATTTGAACCAAGAAATATAGTGGTTTTCATCGCAATTGAACAGAAACTGCCTATCGTCAACGAAACGCTCTCGGCGCCGAATACCTCCAAGTACTCATAGCCATAGGTACATGGTCCAATTGTTACCTTGCTGTTTTCAATAACCCATTGCTGAGTATCCAAACTCGCCATGATATTTTTTACCCTTTAGGTTATTCAGGCCATTCTTACGGCATGCTGCATGTATTCAAAAAAATAATACATGAGCTTTATTTATAGTGCTGTTCTAAAGGGTAAAAAAACGTGATCTACAAAGCAACTACTCTTGGTCGGGCTCAGCTTGATTGTTTCTTAACTTAATTATAGTTAAACCTTAATCATCCTTATCACGTAACCACAATTGCCTTTCTTGTTCTTCTTCCAGGATCGCTTTAATTTCTAACATCACAGCATCCACATCTGCGGCTTGCGTGTCTTCTTCAAATAGGCCAGTGAGCTCTGTATCAGGTTGTAGTTCTCCATTCTCAAATAACGACCATATTTCTTTTTCAAAATGCGTTTTACGTAATTCTGGAGCGAACTGAGAATAGTAACGCGTCATATTTTGCACATCACGAGTTAACATGGCTTGTGCATTATTATTCGCCACTGCATTGACTGCCTGGGGCAGATCGATAATCACGGGACCATACGCATCGACCAGCACATTAAACTCTGATAAATCCCCATGGACTAAACCCGCACAGAGCATTTTTTTCACCGAATGCATTACCATCATGTGGTCTTCGATGGCTTGCTCGGCAGACATCGATACATCATTGAGGCGAGGCGCGACATCACCCTCCTCATCCGTAATCAACTCCATCAATAACACGCCGTTCATGCAATCGTATGGTTGAGGCACTCTCACACCGGCACTAGCAAGCAAATACAGGGCATCGACTTCGGCATTTTGCCAGGTCTCTTCTTGTTGCTGACGTCCAAACTTGGAGCCTTTTTCCATCGCCCGGCCCCGGCGACTATTACGTACTTTTCGTCCTTCCTGATATTGAACGGCTTTTTTAAAGCTACGCTTGACGGCGTCTTTATAGACCTTGGCACAGCGTATTTCATCACCACATCTCACGACATAGACATCGGCTTCTTTGCCACTCATTAAGCGACTAATCACCTCATCTACAAGGCCATCATCAACAAGCGGCTGAATTTGTTTTGGTATTTTCATTGTTCGATTTTTATCGCTCAGACGTATCCAGTAAAAGATACGGGTCAGTATAGACTACAGCCGATTGTTTAGAACGGCGAGGCCTGATGAAAGCATATTTTACAAAGCACAATTGAAGTTTACTTTAACCCAATCTAAGTGCCCAATTACCATTGTGATGTTGATTACAGTTCTCTTCAGAATCGTATGCGATATGATCACCAAGGCGTTTGAGCTTGATATCCATCATTTTAAATTCAGCTTCAATTAGGGATATCAATGCTTGGCTGTCATCTGATTGGAGGTAATTTTTCAAATTCTCGTTGGTATCAAATACACAAACCACCATTAAGCTATTTGGATAATCATCATAGTTCACCAAGTGCGTTAGCCACTGAAAACCAGCGATATCTTTTAATGCCTGCTCACATACATCGGTCAATTTTTGCCGAAGTTCGTTATCAATATTTTTATCCGTTTTACGCATAGTTCATATTCGGTCTAATGATTTAATAAAGGACTCTTAAGGAGAACAGATTGAGTTAACTGATGAGCTCTAGTCCCAAAAAAATCTGACGATTTTTACTGGCTTCGATTAACCTAAAACTGCTCAGGTTTTTCTTTCTGATATTATATGTTCCGTTCAATCGGCTTACATAGCCAATAAAAACCTCATCACGACTGCTATCAAATTTCAAATCAATAACATTAATGAGAGAGAAAGAATGAGTGAAAATTCCCCAACAAAAACATTTCAACAACGTGTCGATGAATTCATTGCCGTTGCGAATCAACAAGCAGCAGACAGCAGTGTAGACGACGTCAATACATCAATTCTATTTTCAGCCGCTCGCTTTAATGCTTTCAGCGTTGCCCGTTCTGTTGAGAGTGCAGAGAATCTACAAGCCGAAAAACAAGCCGCAATTGAATATTTCACCCAACGTTATGCTGAAATGCTAAATCAAAACCTTGAAGAACATATTGCCCGTTTTGATAGCTTTAGACAGAAATAATTAATCGATAAATTCTAAGACATAAAGCCCTGTTCATTCTAACAGGGCTTTTTGCTTATTGATGAATCAACCTGATTGCTTAACAGGAGTTTATTGAACACTCTCGGTACTATTTGGTAATTAACCACCAACTGCGTAGCAGCTTGAGATATCTGGCCATTTATCCTCCTTTATGGCGGTGTAGTGCCTCCAGAACTCATAGTCGATGGCCTTTAATTGGGCGGGGGTGTCTTCACGACGGTATCGTGCCAAGTGTCCCGGACCGCCGTTATAAGCGGCATAGGTTGCTTTTACCAAATTGTCTTCACCGCCAGGCTGTTCGTGCTCGCCTTTCCGAATCGCATAGTCAATCATGTAATGGGTCAGAATATCGATACCGGCGTTCACATTGTAATCGACCTCGTCAACGAGGCGGTCCAGATCGTAGACTTGTCGCCAAACTCGGCCGTTGATCTGCATCATGCCAACAGCTCCACCAGCTGAACGCAAAACTTTGGGCTCGCCATTAGAATCTACAAGCTGACGCCAGCAGGATTCTTTCCATGCTGTGGCACGAACCATAGGATCGAGTCGCTCTGCCATCATGTCCGGAATGCCATCATTTTTAGCCAGCCAGGCATTGGACTGTTCTTGCAGTAAGCTATCGACCAGCTCAAGGTAGTCAGTAAGATTATCCTTTCGCGGAAATAAGCCCTTTAATGCCTCAGCTGGTGAGATGCTGTCAGCATGAGCGGCCGGCAACAGCCAAGACCCTAACCAACTGGAAATTTGTCCCGTCAGTTCTACAGGAGTAAATACGGCCTCTTCTTTGGCATTTAGCCCAAATAAATCACGAAACTCTGGATCGACCTCCAAAGGCAAAGGTGTAAAACTCGGAGGCACCGATTCGGCGAGCAGCAATCGAGCAAGCCGACGCAGCCCATCACGGGTGATTTCAAATCCATACTCTGGCCCGAGGGCGTCGAGCGCACGCAAAGCGTCACCACCTGCTATAAACGTAGCAAGCTTGAAATCAGCATCCAAACCTGGAGTCTTCAGACGTTCAAGTTCGCTCATCAATGGCCGCAAGCTATCCCACGTCGACAGAAAAAGTTCTCGAACCGGATCATATTCAGGATCATCGACCGTCAGCGCCTCAGCAATCGCGTGTCGGGCGTCCAGCAGCACGGCGAGTAATTTAAGCCGTAAGGCACGGGACTCCGTCGAGTAAGCCAGCGCCGAAATAATGGTGGTCAGAAAGCCGTCTAACTCATCTTCAAGTGTTTGCCATTGAGCAAACTCGCTGTCATCCAAAATGGGTTCGGGCACTTGATCTGTAGGTTCAGGAGCCCGAACCTGGAAAGCCAGCCAGGCCCTGACGCCTGTTTCTTCAGTTTGCAGGCGGGTAATATGGGTTCGCTGAACCAGAGATGGCTCACCACCTTGCACACTACTCTGACCCAGCATTTGCACGATCAATCCATCAAGGCCGTTCAGTGGCCCGGCCAGGTCAATTTGCACGCTCTTCATGCGCGGCAGTATCAGCGTATCGGCAATGAGCTGAACGGGTTTACTCAAAAGGCCAGGGCTACTATCTGGGCGTAACAATACGATTGAATCAGGCACAAACTCTATGGCCTGTCCCGATGCCATAACCTGGGGAGTCAGTTTCAGTGCAAGACGGCCCTGCCATGGTTTCGGCCCCCGGCAAGCTCCGAGTACATAGGCACCGGTCGTGGCGGTCAATGCCATGCCTACAGATAATTGGGCATCCTCGGTCACCACCAGCATATCGGACAGCTCAATCCGATTGCATGGGTCGTTGCTAATGGTGCTCTGGCCATTCTCATCAAATTCAAGGGCGCGACTGATTGCAGTCTGGAGATGAGCGGTTTCAGCCAGCAAAGGGATTTCAACTTCGTCCGCAGACAGCACGTTCGAACTGTACAAGACGAAAAGCAGCCATCCAATATGTTTCATTCGATGTTCCAATGATTAAAGCGTGATAATTAAGGGTCAGGGCCCAATCCAGATGCTGACCTGTAATATTATGACGCGCTTTTTAGAGAAGTGTTATGAAATACTGCGGTCGTGCATATCAAGGCTTACTACCCTCTCAGAATATTAGTTAAGCATCAAATTTGAAACCAACTCTTCGCAATCTCGCGGCGCTTCAATTAGAGTGATCGGCATCTTTATGAGCACTCCTAACCTTTCCTAGTGTATCCGCAAGAATATTCATCTGCTATTTATCGCGATGCCTGATAACTCTCACATTGGTTACATTATGTTCTTGAAACTAAGACAGCTTTATCAGCGATGAAATGACTAACTATGAGACATGATTTGCGGAATTGAGATCAATGATCAGGCTATATTAAAAGCTGAACTGGATTCGCGATGCAGGCATAACAAATATCTATTTACACATTATTGACCAACATTATGCAGGAGCAATAAGTCCTCTCGACCGATTATCTTTCACCTAGTGATTACCACCATAACTGACAAGCAAGGATGCATTTATGTCAAAACAGATTCTTTTATCTTTAGCGATTTTGTTTCTCACCGTTCAAGTTTTTGTCGTTGAGGCAGAGACACCACCACAGGTTCAACTGGCAAACGTTTATGACCAGGATAATGTCAGTGACATTAGTAACTATTTGGTCAGTGAAAAATACGATGGGGTGCGTGCCATCTGGACAGGCAAAACACTGCTCACCAGGCAAGGCAACCCAATATCAGTGTAATAGCCCCCTTTTAAAACGGACACTCAATTATTAAGCGATAGGATTAGACCTATCTTTAAGGAGTGACTATGGAACGTATTGAAATTTTTACTGGCGAACAGCGTCGTCGTCGCTATACTCCGCAGGA
>NZ_JBLWYR010000009.1:0-108945 GCF_048266885.1 Methylophaga sp. | reverse complement strand
CGCAAGCCGGATGATAACCGCTGTAAAGACGTATTCAGATCATTCTGTGAGGTACTCAGATTACGCTGAGCATTCAAAGATGCCAGATTACTATTGACGATTAGTGCCATAACACTCTCCCTAATTGAGCGATTTTATTCAGAACCTGTCGGCGTTCCGATCAGGTATAAAATCAACTAAGCAGTGTTCGTGCCAATAATCTTTATTTTTTCAATGCAATAGCGGTAAACCCATAAAAATAAAGGGCCAAACAGGCCCTTTATGATCGTTATTAATTTCTAGTTAGAGCGTCAAGCCACTCATCAAGATGATCTTCCAGCATGTAGTGCTCTAGAACCCAAGCCTTTAAAGCTAATCCTGCATCAGCTAATGCCGCTTTGTCGGCCAATATTTGCCGGATTGCCGCCACCCATTGATCTGCCTGATTTTGCACATAAACGACAGGCGGGTTATTGGTGCGATACGGATAAATGTCTGTGCAAATAACTGGCCACCCTAATACACCGTACTCAAGCAAGCGAAGATTACTTTTTGACTCATTAAATGGATGTATTTCCAGAGGTGCCACAGCCAGATCCAGATTCAAGCTGGCAAGTTTTGCCGGATAGTCGGCAATAGGGACAAAATGGTGATATTCATGCACATAGGGCTTAATTTCCTCGGGACACATCCCCATAAATATCCAATCAACCTCATCTGCAGTCGCTTTTACTACCTCAGCCATAATGGCCAGATCACCTTGATGCTGTTGTGCACCGGCCCAACCGACACGAGGCTTTTCGCTTTGGTTAGATAAAGAAGTGACCGATAGCCATGGTTCTTTTGGTAAGCGATTGGGAATAACTCTGATATCTTCAATCATGCCAACACAAAGGTCTGCTAAAGGTTGTGTCGAGACGATTAATCGATCCGAAGCTTGCAACGCGCGCCTCATTCGCGATTTTGCGTCAGCAAAATGACGCTTAATTTCCTTATAAGCTGAACTCTGCTCGGGGACATTGGTAAGTAAATCATCAATACTATAAACTCGGAAAACATCCGGTAAAAATTCTTTAATCTGCTCTAATTGCTTTAGCTGTAGATCATTTAACGCTGCGTGAAACAGCACTGTCCCAGGTGCAATGCGGGCATATTCCGAGAGCATAATCGGTTTAGTAAAATTACGGTTAAATCGATAATATTCACATTGTGCCAATGCTGCGTGACTGAGAGCGCTAAACGGTTGAATCACTCTGTAATCGCCACTTCCACCAGCTAATGGTAGCCCTAGTACACGATTTCTATCATGGAAATTGGTATCCCAATTAGTTGGCATTTGAGCTTCTATTTGGATTTCTCTGCCTGCAAGACTCAAATTACGGTTAAAGTAGGGATCATTGGCTATCTGAGGAAGCCACTTTTTCAACATGAATGTTTTTTCACTCATAAATCTTCGGGAATTTTCTTCGGCTTTAGAAGAGAACTCGCTTATTTGACTGATGCTTCCATGATGTACTAATACAGTGTAAGGAGTCCAAGTTACCAAATATCCTTTTTCTCGGACCTGTAAACATAAATCTATATCATTAAAGGAGATGGCCAGATTTTTCTCATCCATGCCCCCGACATCATCATAAATAGATTTTCGAATCATCAAACAGGCAGCGGTTACCGCAGAAAAATTTTGATCTAAATGTGCACGATCCATATAACCGGATTCATGTATGTCCCGCACACCCAAGAAAATGTGATCCGCAACACTATCCATACCCAAAACAACACCTGCATGCTGCACTAAACCAGACTCAGGATAGACTAAGCGTGCTCCGACAATGCCAACTTCCGGCCGCTGTGCATGCCTGACCATTCGATCTAACCACTCGGCATGCAAAATTTCCGTATCATTATTTAAGAAAAGTAAATATTCACCGTTTGCCTCTTTTGCAGCTAAGTTGCTAATAGCTGCATAATTAAATGGGTAGGGATATTCCAGCCGTCTAATTCGCTCACCATAGTTTGCTTGAAGGACATTAATGTATTCCAAAATGTCGGGATCTTCGCTTTGGTTATCGACAATAATCAGCTCAAAGTTTGAATAAGTGGTTTTCAGCAGCAAAGAATCAACACATGGACGAAGATATTCAATCTTATCTTTTGTTGGAATAATGATAGAAACTAGAGGAGATACAGGCCAATCATACTCCACTCGAATACTGTTTTTGGCGAGTCCCGGCTCAAGATAAGCCTTTATTCCTAAACGCTGTAAATGCTGTTCTACAGCCATCTGCATGGTGGGTTGGTTCATTTGTCCATGAATGGTTTCTGGAAGATGAATCAATACATCACTAATGTGGCCTATTGCAGAGGCTCCCAACAATTCAAATGCTTTAAACGTGAGACCATAATTTTCATGCGCGGGAAGCATGTCAAATCCGTCCAGACGTTTGAAGAGGTTGCATTCGCACAGCACTAAACCAGCGTAATCACTACTTCTCAACATATCGAGATTAAAGTCTGGCTTGAACCGTGGAGAGTGCCTTGTTCCATCTTCAGAAATTAAATCATCATCCGTATAAAACAATTTCTGTTGAGGATAGTGATCAATATAATCCCCCATACTCAACAATGTATGCGCTTCAAACTGTACGCCTGCCGGAACAAACATGGTCCAACCATCGTGTTGTTGTAGTATCAAATTATTCAGAAAAAAGTATGGATCTTGTTCTGCAGGGAAGCTCTGCCACTCCAAAACATCCAACTCATCAAACATGACATCTGGTGCTGGTCCATCAGCTATAACCGTTAGCTTCCAATTGTGATAGAACTGTTTTGCAAGTGAATCAATGGTATTCGCTAAAAGCGTTTCCTCACCTTCAAACATAAACATATATAAATGGAAGGTTGGCTGAACCGACCATCTCATCATTCTTTCTGCGTGAAGCTGAGCATCAATTTCTAATAAGGCGTGATTGTTAATCCAATGTTGATAATCAATATTTAGCTGCCATTCATAAATATCTGAGCGCAGTTGAAGTGCCAGCGCTTTTTGCTCAACAATTCGTTTGTGATCAAGCAGAGCTTTCATCAAATCATGTAGTTCAACGGCATCCTCAGGACTCATTGCATGATTATAACGCTGAACAATGCCATCAAAGGCCGATTTACAAACAGTGATTAAAAACAGTTCTCTGTCTTCAGATGAAGAGAAAATATTTTTCTTCTTGTCCAACATTGATCGGGCAATAGAAAGTAATGAAATTCCCGTTTGACTCTGTACAGGTAAGAGTTGACTGTAAATCAGGTCCCGGATTTTTTCCGCTTGGGGGTTGATATGCTGCGGTTGAATATTTTTAAAACAAAACTGACAAATTTGCTCAATTTCTTTTAGGTTCAGTAGCACCTCACCTTCAGTGGATAAAATATCAAACAACAATTCTTTCAATGCCGATTCAGTGAACTCATAGCCTAATGATTTCATCCAATTGACCAAATCAGCCTCTTGAAACAACGTCAACTGAGCATAGGTAGCAACTTTAAGTAGGACCACTAGCACGACGCGTTTAATGTTGTCTCTTTTTGCTTCAATGGGCACCCCAAAGCTCTCTGCATAACGTTGACCTTCTGTATGGGTCAACCAGTCAGCTGTGTTCAATAAGCTCCCCGGAGAAAGTTTGAACATGGAGGTTGCAAGTGCCATAAACACATTTATATAGTTGGGATTGGGCGTTGTTTTAATATACCAATGACGTTCAGCTGGCTCTTCCAAAAAAGCCACACTGTTTTGCACATGTAAGGCCGTCATTTGAGCGTCATGACGGCGCCAGACACCACCCATTGTGCCGGTATAACAGCCAATACCGTATTTATCCTCTAGTAATTTCAAGACAAACTGTTCACCTACTTGCTTTAATGGTGACGCCACTAAAGCCTCATATCCATATTGCAAGCATTCGGTTCTGAACGCTGCCATATGCAAGGGAACAAAGTTGAATATAGTCAGGAAAGGACCGATAAAAAGAGGGCCGGAACGATCCGGGGAAAACGGAAAACGATTGTGATCGTATCGCGTTTTCGTTTGCTCTATGTATTGTTGCCAGTTGAAAAAAACAAAGGGACTTTCAGGATGAAGCTTAAATTGTTCAAGTGCATCCTCAACAAAGTTATGTTCTAGAAAATCATCAGCCTGAAGGAAGGAAAAATATTGGCTATCAGCTTGTCGAATCGCATAAATGCTATTTGCCGTACCACCAATATTTTTCTCATGAACAAACAATGACACACGAGGATCTTCAAGATAGGGTTCGATCACCTCAAACGTATTGTCGGTTGAGCCATTATCGTAAATCATTAACTTCCAATGAGGAGATGTCTGATTGATAACTGACTCAAGTGCCTCACCAATAAAATGTCCATAGTTATAACTGGTGATTCCGATCGTTAATATTCCGTCCTGCTTTATTATTGTCATTGTTTCTTCCTGGGGTGTTATCTGATGTTGGGCTAAATGAATTTACTTTCTCAACAGATAACCATCTGGTGATCCTGTCAGCACCACTTTGTGTTCTAACTCTTTATCCATTTCGAACAACAGCCTGTCTCCATCTGCTGCTTCAACTAATTCCGTTTCGAGTTTTTTTAGATAGGCCCAAACAGCCGTTTTGGGATTATTTCCCTTTCCCCAGGGACGTTGAGATGTCATACCTTCAGGGGCATCTTCTATTACCGTATCGCCCACCATACAATAACTTCCTTGGCTCACTAGAGGTGCATAAGCTTCAAGCTCGGCTAAGACGTGATCATGGGTATGATTACTATCCAGACAAACCATGATCCTTTTGTAACCTCTCGCAAAATCTTTTACCTGAGCAATAATACTGTCATCAATGCTCGAGCCTTCTATCATGGTAATTTTTTTACTTAAGGGATGACTAGCCAAAGCAGCTTTGTTGTGTGGTCTGATTTCAACATCTATTCCCAGCACATGGCCTTTATCTATTTCGTCACACGCTTCCAGAATCGCGAGCATTGAAGCGCTATGGATTAAGGTTCCTCCCCAAGCGATACCGGCTTCGATTATCAAATCAGGCTTAACCTTCCAGATGATTTCCTGCAAAGCATATAAATCCTGAGGTATCTGAATTATCGGTACACCTAACCAGGTAAAGTTATAAACGTAGTCGGCTTTTCCAATCCCAATCTGGTTAAAAAACTCTTGAGAAGCAGATTGTAATGGCTGGTTGTCGGGATATTGACTAACACGCTCCGTAATATCTTGTTTAAATTGTTCTAACGGTGTTTTTTCCATGCTTACTTAACCTTTAATAAGACCGCTATCGATTAGATGTAGCAGTACAAAACAAAATCACCAAAAAGGGGGGCATGCTGACGTAAACGGAATTGATACTCTGGTACTAGCTGCCTGACATACTCAGCAATCTCATAAAGATCGCTCGGATAGTGATACACACACAATGCCATTTTGGGTTTATATTTCTTGATGGTTTCTTCAGCGCCCCTGAGAAGAGGCATCTCCATCCCTTCAACATCCGCCTTTAAAAACGTAATGGGTTTGCCTGCAAGATAAGCATCTAAGGTCCACACCGCAGAACTGGTACGCTCATCAATTTCTGAAACTTCATCCTCGGCAATAGCTAAACCATGCCGCAGCGGATCATCATTTACAAATGTACAATTCATACGCCCTTGTTCTGAGGATAGTCCGGCTTTTACTAATGAAACTTTGCTTTCATCAATCGCCCATTCCTGCGATAACCGTTCCATCCTTTTGGTCATGGCAGCAAACTGTTTATAGCCCGGCTCAAAAGCATAAAGATGTCGAAAAGTACCTAGGTTTTCCCAAATAAACCTCTCAACACTATCGCCAACAAACGCCCCCGCATCGACAAATATTTCATCAAAATTGCCTGCAAACTCTGGCAAGCCAAAATACATATCTTTTTCCATCACTTGCAGGCAGCTTTCAACCGAGCCCGTCAGCATGGCAATCAGTAATGCATTAAACGTTTCTACCGATCTTTCATCCTGAAAAAAATTATCTCTGACACTGGCAAGTCTGGTGTAATTCTTGACCACAAAATACCCATCAAAAGACATGATAGGAAAATCTTGCTCGCTCATTTCATCCGCAACCTGTTTCACTACATGTCTTGCAGCGATAAGCATGGCAGAAACTTTTTCGAGGTCCTTTTGTTCGGGATACTTAACCAACACGTTATGGATTTTTGAACCTGTTTTTCGAGCATCTCTATCCAAAAAAAAGTCTACGTTACAACCTAGTTTCTGTAGATACTCGCAAGCCCATGTGCCTACAAATCCAGCACCGTAGATGACGCCCCCCTCCACAAACCCTTTATCTATTTCGTCGACTAATGGGGCTAAACTTTTAACGCGTTCAAGAACATCATCCGATCTATATTTCATTTCATATTCCATTCTTGGCTTTTAACATTTAGTGCAGCTTATAAACAGACTGAGGAGCCCAGCCCAAAGATAATGCGGCATTTTTAATTTTTTCAGCATGTAAATAAGGTGCAATGATCAGCGCTGAACCCGGCTGAATGACAGTTGGGTCTAATATCGACTGTTGCTGATAATGACTTTGTTGTTTTTGCTTACTCGCATCACATAATCGATAGTCAATTCCTTTGAGTTTCGGCAATAAACTAAATATCTGAGTTGAAAGCCCCCATATCGTCAATTGAGAATGTTGCAGCGCCAAATTGATAAGCTTCTCTGCCTGTTCTTCCAGGGCCAACTTGGAAGCCGTCACATAATTTGCAATATTGTCCGTAAGCTCAAAAGCAGTAGGAGAAGGATTTTCAACTTTTTTAGCGAGAATCATCAACGAAGGATACTCAAACTCAGGAGTGGGTAACATCGCTCTTTGACAAGCAACGATTTCAAAACCGTGCCGGCGTAAAGCATCGCTCAATGATTGAGCTGAATAATGATAGATATGTTCACGTATACCCATCCAAAACGCTGTTCCAACAGGTTGTTGCATATAATTTTCAGCATCGGGGACCTCAATCAACACATATCCTTGATCCTTTAGGACCTTTTGAGCATTGTTGAGAACAGAATCTACATCTCGGATATGTTCTAAAACATGAAAGTAAGTCAATAACTGCTGACTATTCGCATCAAATGGTAATGCCAAAGCACCACCCTTTAAAAAATTAACCTGTGAATCATCACTATTTTGCTGTTGACTACTAACCGGCATACTTTTTATATCAACATCCACGCCAATACACTTCGCTTGCCAGCCTTGTTTATTTAGCCATTGCAAGAAGCCACCACGGCCGCAGCCAATATCGGTGATTGGAGTATTTTCTAAACCCGCTTTCGATAGGAAGTCATGGTAGTGCTGATATTTAGCGACATTTTCTGGAGAGGTAATATCAAAATGATCATTCTCAAAATAGCTACATTCATTCGCATAAAACCGTGCCAATATTTGATCATTTATGTTTGACACATAGACCAACCCACAATGTTTACAACTATGCCATTTGGCCGTGTAATTAAAGATGGAGTCATCAAGACCACTATAGTCCCAATCCGTCAAATGCTGTGCCGATGCTAAACAAGCAGGACAAGTGCTGTCTTTCATCATCTGTCTACATGCTCTGTTTCAATTTGTTTAAAAGCACTTCTTTATACGGGTCAATATTATCAACCTGTGCATATTTGATATGCCCACAGTCACGGCAAACCGGATTCATCTTCCTTTGTCCCTCTAGATGGAGCAGTCTAAGCTCCTGCATTTTTTCAGAGTTCCATACTTGCTTGATCGTTTGCTGTTTCAAATCCCCAATGACCAATTTTTGATCCCAGTCAGGACAACACGCACTGATGGTTCCATCGGAGTTCACCGCCATGGCATAGAAAAGGTAACTGCACACGCTTTTCTCTTCTAGATCTTGCTGATATTGACCTTGATCCATCTTTACCTCAAAGCCACTTCTCTCCTCAACATCAAATCCCGGCCAGATGGGCGCAATGCCTTCAACAAAAATTCGATCACAGTGCTCGCCAAAGGTATCGTAAAACTCACTTTGCTGATCGGGGGTAAGATAATTTCCGGGGACTTTTATGGTGACTTCACAGTCCCCTTTATTAACATATAGCCATTTGATTTTTCTAACAAATTCTGCAAAGTCTATTTTTACTTTTGCATGTTTCAAGTACTGCTCTGCATTGATGCCTTCCAATGAGATATTCAGACGATCCAAGCCGGCTGTCAGCATTTTTGTTAACAGCTCCTCGGTAAATAGTGCCCCGTTAGTCGCCAAATCAATATGCTCAACGCGTCCACTATTTTTGGCTAAGGCAATCATTTCAGAAAGTTGTTTATTTAATAATGGTTCACCAATTTTATTCATTCGCATTACTTTCAACGGCTGCGAAAATTCAGAAAGTCCATCTATTAACTTTTCGAATAGTCCTAAATCCATCAGACTTCGCTTGTAATCCGAATTTTTAATCAAATCAATATGACCTGTCGGACAAAACTGACAGCGAAAGTTACACGCACTGGACGGATCAACATACAGTAAGAATGGGCTTTCTAAAGGAATGACCTTCTGTAATTCAACCCGATTCTCTGGATTAAGTTTTGATTTAACTTCAGCTTTCATTGTTGGCTCCAGCATGGGTGGCTCGCTGATAACGTTCTATTGGTATGGCATAAATCACAGCACCTGTACCGCAACCACTATGCATCCGAAAAAAGAATTGATAGTTGTCTAATGTTTTCATTAACCAGGCGGCCATTTTGTATAGTCCTAAACTATTATGATAGGCCGTGCTGGCCACGATGGGTCGGTGTTTTAGTAATGTCTTTTCAGCTCCCTGAAGTACATTCAACTCTTCGCCTTCCAGATGCAATTTCATGAAAGTGGCAGGGATTTCAAAACTATCCAATGTTTTAACATTTATAGTTGTATCACCGATTTCAGTCAGCTGGCATGCATATCCCGCGCCAGCAAAAAATTGACGTCCCCCGGAAACATTGGACAAGCCTGTTTCAAAAAGATGTAGTTTGTCATTATCTCGATCTATCAAGGTCGCCAAATTCGATTTTATCTGCGATAAATTGTTCGGATCAGGTTCAAAGATCCATAAAGATTGATAGTGCTGATTGACAGCATCCAAAAGCAATAAGGTAGTTTCTCCCTGATGACCGCCAATATCCGCAATAACCTCTCGTTCATCTATCACTGACGTCACTTGGGGAATCAAATAGCGGTTATCCAATTGCATCTCCGCCTCAGCGAACACCCAGTCCTGACGCAGATGCCGCCAGGCAACGAATTGAAGGTGGTACGCCCGAGAAGGTGCATCATCCCAGCGGTTCATTACGGTTAAAATTTGTTCTCCGTCTTCAGCCGAAAGCTCGGCACAAAACCAACCGTTACTGAGTGGGTGTCTATCTCGATAGGCTTCACTAATATCATAGAAGTGCACTACATCTTGCCATCCCTGCTCCGTCAACGTGTCCCATAACTGGGAATACACACCATTTGCGACACATACGGCTAATAGAGAGGATTGTTTTAATTCTTCTGACACGTGATCCGGATGCAGTATGGTCAATCCTTGCCAAAATAGATCTTGGCGATGCCTCTCTGCTTGCAGATCAATAACGGCCTCAATATCAATGCCCAGTCGGTCACAATACAGTTTAGCCATCCTGCCCAAATTCCCAGCCCCGTATAACACCAGAGGCTTATCCACTTGACGACTTGGATCGGCGATCGTTTGTTGCACCAGTTGATGCACCAGCTGTTTGGCCAATGTCATATCAGGTAACGAATCAAATCGCCTCAGCATATTGCAGTGACTCCTGTGGCCCATTTGGCAAGTAACTCATCCTGTGGAAAATAATGGTGAAAATGTATTGCAGACCCTTTTGTTTTTTCCATCATACTGTGACATAAATAATCATCATCTGGACTTTCAACAACGCCATCGTTTTTAAACAATTCTGCTTGTTGTTGACAGGATAGGAACCACTGGGAAGGCATTTCTCCAAAAATATTCTCAAAGGAAATTGTTTGCTTTGGTGTTTGCATCGTTAAGTTGTATTGTTCGTCAAAGGCTCTCTGCATTTTCCCTGAGGCATGACGCTCACGAACAAATGCCGCGGCATTTTCTCCCATTTCTGTTCGCTTTTGTGGATGTTGTTCCAACCATAAAATGGCTTGCGCGAAACTCGTCTGGTCGTAAACCACCAGTCCGGTTTTACCATGCTCAACAATCTCACATTCAGCAGGGTTATCTAACACTACTGGAACAATGCCCATAGCCATTGATTCCAGCAAGGCATTTTCATTTGTTCCATAGTGTCTTGGATTTTGTAGATACGCCAACACATTAATGTCGTCTAACGAGTTGGCGACATCGTCGGTGTAACCGGTAAACCGTAATAAGTCCTTTCTGCCTAAAGACTTCGCTTGTGCCATCAATGTGTCAGCATTCAGTGCATCACCAATCATTGTCACTGTAAAAGGTGTTAACTCAATTTTAGCCAGATAAGAAATGTAATCTGGATGCAGTTTAGCGAAGTTAAAACTACCAAGATAACCTACAGACAATGGGTTTTGTGGCTGACAGGCTGTCGATCTGGGCCAATTTTCCAGACCATTATTACTGTGAATAACCGCCAGCTTTTCGCTGTGTAATTCCAGTATCGAGTGTAGTGATTCAGCCTGATAACTGCAGGCTGACGTCAGAATAAAGCGTGAGGAGATTTCCAGTAGTGCGTTAGGAATAATTTCATTATATAAACCAGAAACATGGCACCAAACCACCAGCCTCATTGGCAGATGAGAGCATTTTAATAAGGCCGAAATCGTGATTGGATGGCGCCACCATTCCAGTTGCACAATGTCTGCATCGATTATCAGTTGTTTCAGATGTTGCTCATCTGGTTCAACGATCACTTGATAGCCAGAAGCGATGATCAATTTTATAAAATGATCTTTTTCTGCCTGTTCTAAACAAACAAACACATGCTCCACATGATGTTCTGATGGTTGGAGCAAACCTGATAATGCGCGTCCAACCCCTCCTCCCAAATGTGGAGTGAGGTGAATTACTTTCACTAGCGACTCGCCAAATGCGCCTTAAATCGTTCGAGTAAGACGGGTTGATAAGGGTCAATATTATCCGGTAGGCAATGCGTCAGCTGGCCACAATTATTGCATACAGGATGTTCGTTGCGTCTTCCTTCCAAATGTTGCAGACGTAACTCGTTAAACTCGGCCGAGTTCCATATTTCCCGTAAGCTGTGCTCACGTACATCACCTACAATCAAGCGTCGCTCCCAATCAAGGAAACAAGAGCTCACCAAACCATCTGCATTGACTGACATGCCATAGAAAATGTATGGACATGTTTCGGTTCGTGTAATCGGTTGGTTATAAATTCCTTCTGTGATCTTAAACCCAGTTTTTTCTTCGACATCAAATTGTGGCCAACAAGGCGCAAAGTTTTCTAAGGAAATACGATCACAATAGTCACCAAAGACATCAAAAAACTCCTGTTGCTGTTTTTCGGTAATCAACTCTTTAGGAATTTTCATAACGATTTCACAATCGCCTTTATTGGCATATAACCATTTGACGTTTTCTACAAACTTTTCAAAATCAAAATTGAAATTGGTGAATTTTTTGTACTGCTCTTTATTCATCCCATCGACAGAAATATTAATTTTATCCAAGCCAGCCTCAAGGATAGGTCCCATACGCTCTGGGGTCATCAAAGAGCCATTCGTCGTGGTATCGATATAATCCACAAATGGGCTTTGTTTAGCATAGGCAACCATCTTCGCCATTTCTTTATTCAATAATGGTTCGCCATCCTTATACATTCTCAACACTTTTATCGGCTTAATAAAACCCGCCAGATCATCAATGACTTTCTGAAATACTTCGAACTTCATTCTACCGACAAAACGGCCAGTATCTTTGATCAGATCTTTATGGCCGGTCGGACAAAAAGTACATTCAAAATTACAGGCACTGGCAGGATCAACAAATAGGATCATCGGCGTAGCCAAAGGGATGACATCCTGTAAAGGAGTGCGCTCCTCCAGATTTATTCTAGGTTTAACTTCAGCTTTCATTTGTTTCCCCTAATCTCGAATTATTCAAGATATTATCCATTGTTTTAATTTGTCTGCATTACCCCAAAAAGCCATAGCTTCATAATCTGGATATGGGTAAAATCCCAGATTAAGTTCTATAGTGCTTTGGCGTGCAGTTATAAACTGTTTAACTAGTTCTAAAATAGTTATCGGCTCGCCACTGCATATATTGAGGATACCGTTACAATCTTGTTGTTCTATGACTTTAAGCAAATATTGCGCCACCGTCTCAACTGACAAATAGTCCCGGACCTGCTCGCCACCCGACATATTAAAAACTGGATGGCCATTTTCAATTGCCTGCTCTAATTGAGATAACAGACTGTTAGCATGTTGACCTGAACCATACATATAAAACAAACGACACCATTGGAGTGTAAAAGGTCGCTGTTTCTGCAGAGAAACCAGCCATTGCCTAAGATGATCTTTAGCCTGAGCATACGGGACATCTGGAAATGCTGGCATAGATTCCGTGAGTTGTCCTTCTTGTTTGCCATATTCAAGGCAAGTTCCTGTCACCAGAATCTGTTTGATTCCAGTCTCAAGCATGGTTTGTAAAAACTGCTTATGTGCAGGTAAAACAACGTCAAGATGAAAGCTTTGTTGATAATTTGGCAATCCACTCCATGCTAAATGAAAGAGAGCATCATAACTGGCTATCGATTCAGGCCACTCGGTATTCGGTTGTTCTATGTCGGCCTCGACACAATCGACTTGATGCCCCCACTCCATATTGAAAACATGCGATTTATCTCGTGCAATGACCGTGATTTGATGACCTTGTCGAAGTGCTTGAATGACTAAATGGTTTCCAATAAAACCGGTCGCACCTGTCACCAGTAACTTCATGATGAAATTTTTAATTCCGGAATAACCGTCACAAAATGGCCACCCCAATGTTGGATATGTGACTGTTGCTGCATCACCTCTTCAGCAATATTCCAAGGCAGAATCAACACAAAATCTGGTTGTCTTTTTGTGATCTGATCTGGTGCTAAAATCGGGATGTGAGAGCCGGGTAAAAATTTACCTTGTTTTGACGCTGCCGCATCCACCACAAAAGGTAATAAGTCAGTTGTGATCCCGGCATAATTCAGTAAGGTATTACCTTTTGCTGCCGCACCATAGGCTATCACCGACTTATTTAATCGCTTTTGCTCTATCAAAAAATCGATTAAAGCCTGTTTAATTTGTTCCGCATAACGTTGGAAGCCGGTATAGGTATGTAAGGTGGATAATCCAAATGTCTCTTCCTCCTCTAATAATCGATTCACGGCGATTTGAGTACTGCGTTTATCAAAGTCGTGACACGCATATATTCGTAGGCTACCACCATGTGTTGAAAGGGTTTCCACATCAAAAATTCTTAATCCTGCCTTGTCAAATATCTGACTGACCGTAATTAAGGAAAGATAGGAAAAGTGCTCATGGTAAACAGTATCAAACTGTCGATGCTGTATTAGCTGCATCAAGTGAGGAAACTCTAAAGTAATAGTCCCCTCATTTTTAAGCAGGGTCTTTAATCCCGATGTGAAATCGTTAATATCCGGTACATGCGCATAGACGTTATTCCCAATTATGAGATCAGCCTGTTTGCCTTTTTCGACAAGCTCTTGTGCTAATGATTGACCAAAGAACTCACGAATAATGGGAATTCCTAACTTTTCAGCATGGGCAGCAGTGCTGTCGGTAGGCTCAACGCCTAAACATGGAATCGACGCAGCCACGAAGTTTTTTAATAAATAGCCATCATTTGCCGCGACTTCGACCACCAAACTAGTCTGATCAAGTTGCAAGCGTTGGGTAATCTGCTGACAGTAGCGTTCTGCATGCATTAGCCAGCTTTGTGAGACTGACGAAAAATAGGCGTAATCATGGGTAAATAAGTTATCCGCTGCAGTAACATCTTCGGTCTGCACTAACCAACATTGGTCACATACAAACAACTTTAAAGGAAACTTGGTTTCTGGCTGGGTAAGTTGTTCAGCCGTTAAATAGGCATTTGAAGGTGGTGCGACACCAAGATCCAGAAAGGTATGGGTTAATGGTTTTTTGCAATGCCTGCAGTTCATTCGGTTGAACCCTTTAACCACTTTTCCACTGTCGGCAATGCGGCATCTCTTTCCGATAAGTTGTTTACCGGCAGTGGCCAATTGATCGCTAAATCAGGATCTTGAACATGAACACCGGCTTCAGCCGCTTCAGAATAAAAAGCGGTATGAAAATAAATTAATTCACTATCTGCCGCTAAGGCCTGGAAACCATGTGCACACCCTTCAGGAATGACAATCATCGTATCGTTTTGCTGGCTCAATTCTTCTGCATGCCATTGAAGAAAAGTGGGTGAGTCAGGCCGTAAATCCACTATCACATCCCATACGGCGCCTCGAATACAACGGATAAACTTCATTTCCGCCTCAGGAGAACGCTGATAATGCAGTCCTCTAACAGTACCCTCAGTTGTCGTTCGACTGAAATTCACTTGTTTAACTTCACGCTTTGCAAGAAAGGGAGCCAATGTTTTCTGACAAAACAATCTGGAAAACTGTCCACGCTGATCTGTAAACGACGTTTGTTTGATCACAAAAGCATAAGCAATATCCAATGATATGTGTTGCGTTGTCATGACCAGCAGACACCTGCTTTATTGGCATCGTCAATGTAACGTTGCCATTGACTTGCTGTATCCACACGGCCATCTTCTACTAATGCTTTATACCAAAGCGCTGTAGATTCAGTAGATTTATTCAAGTCCCAGACAGGTTTCCAACCTAACTGTTTACGCGCTTTATCACTATTAATTCCAAGACAAATCGTCTCATGTTGTGCGTCTCGTTTTGCAATATGCCATGTAAATGCCGGCCAGTGAGCATGTATAGACTCCAGCACATCACTCACCGTGGCAAATTGTCCAGAGGTAGGACCAAAGTTCCAGGCCTGAGCAACAGTATTCTCTTGCTCAAATAATTTTTGCCCTAATAACAAGTAACCACTTAATGAATCTAAAACATGTTGCCATGGTCTTGAGGATTCTGGAGAACGAACTTCTAAGGGAATTTTTTTCGCCACACTTCTGACAGCATCCGGGATCAATCGGTCTACCGACCAGTCTCCCCCACCAATCACATTACCTGCTCGGGCAGAAGCCAATAAAACCCCTAGCTTTTCAAAATAAGATTTTCGGTAACTATCAACCACCAGTTCTGTCGCCGCTTTGGAAGCACTGTAAGGATCATGCCCACCCAGACGATCAGATTCCGTGTATCCCTCTTTTTTTTCATGGTTCTCATAACACTTATCACTGGTGATAACCACAATTGCCCTCACTGAAGGTACATGGCGACAAGCTTCTAACAGGTTAACCGTCCCCATTACATTGGTTGACCAAGTCTCGATAGGCTCGCTATATGAAAGCCTGACAATGGGTTGAGCCGCCAAGTGAAAAACGATATCGGGCTGCCAGTCAGAAATAACCTTTGAAATTGTTTGATAATCACGAATATCCGTAAGCTTTTGCTGGATATCGAGATTTAATAAAGACCAATGATTGGGGGTCGTGTTGGGTTCCAATGCAAGACCATAGACTTTAGCCCCCATCTGGGTTAACCAAAATGCCAGCCAACTTCCCTTGAACCCGGTATGTCCGGTAACTAATACTTTTTTATTTCGATAAATGTCAGCAAACATTACTCCCAAACCTTCCAGGGTGCTGTGGTTTGCCATAGATTTTCCAAGCTGACTTTATCTCGCAGCGTATCCATTGCTTTCCAAAACCCTGTATGGCGATAGGCCATTAAAGACTGCTGATCTGCTAGTCGTTTTAGTGGAGATTCTTCCCATGCTGTCGTCGGACCATCTATAAAGTCTATGACCTCGGGTTCCAGCACAAAAAAACCACCATTGATCCATGAGCCATCACCCGCTGGTTTTTCCTGAAACTGTTCAACACTCTCACTGTTTAAATTAAGCGCTCCGTATCGACCTGGTGGCTGGATAGCCGTCACTGTGGCTAACTTGCCATGAGATTGATGAAACTCAATCAATTTTTGAATATTTATATCAGAAACGCCATCACCGTAAGTAAAGCAAAAAGTCTCGTTGCCAATATACTCTCTTACTTTTTTCAAACGTCCGCCCGTTTGGGTGTGTTCTCCAGTTTCAATCAACGTGACTTTCCAAGGCTCTACATGTTTTTCATGGACTTGCATTTGATTATTAGCCATATCAAATGTCACATCTGACATATGCAGAAAATAATTGGCGAAATATTCTTTAACAACATAACCTTTGTAACCCAAGCAAATAATGAACTCATTCACTCCGTAGTGGGAGTACTGTTTCATAATATGCCAAATAATGGGTTTGCCACCAATGGTAATCATTGGTTTAGGTTTCAGATGAGACTCTTCACTGATTCTGGTGCCCAAACCGCCGGCAAGAATGACTGCTTTCATAGTTAATCTACTGTGATTAAGGTGGGCTTAAGTGTTTCACAAATAGTTAAACAAAGACAATCCCTGTACCTTGACATAGACCTGTTGTGCTGCTTGCAAGCCAACTGATTTTAAATTTAACTGTGTAATAGCTTCAGCGTAATCAAGATCTTCAATTTGAGAAAGCGTGGTGGTCATGCTGAACTGCGAACTGTCATTGATTTCGCGTTGTTGCTCTACTGCATTTTGGCGTGTACCAATCCGGGTACGGGCATCCAGAGATGCATCCATGGCGTAGTCCATGTTCGCGAGAAAATCGCCATCATTAGGCGCCGTTCCAACTGTTCCAGTAGAGAGGGCATTGGTAAAGTCTTGGATTGTCTGAAATATAGCTTGGTTAGGTCCGGCTACAGTTTGCGTAATAAACAAATCATTGCCGGGTTCATTAATCGCTACCAAATAACCATCACTTACGCGTAATTGTCGTTGACCGCCATCACCGCCGTAGGCAAAGGTTGTGGTATCAAATGGTTGAACGTCAGATTGATAACCAGAAAACAAATATTCGCCATTGGAATCAGTCGTATTGGCTAATGCCACCAATGTTTCATTTAATTGTGTAATCTCTTCGGCAATACCCTGACGTGATTCATCACTATTAGTATCATTCAACGCCTGGACTGCCAGCTCTCGAATACGCTGCATGATATCTCCAGCACTTTTCAGGGTTCCATCGGTGGTGCTCAAACGGCTATCGGCTACATCGGCATTGTCTTGATATTGTTGTGACAGACCAATTTGTCTTTGCAAGTCCAGCATTTTGACTGCACCGATGGGATCATCCGACGGTGTTTGAATCCGTTTACCTGAAGAAACCTGCAATTGAGTTTTGGCCAATTCACTTTGCTGTCTCAGCATGGCTTCAAGGCCTTGCTGAGTAATACTATTAGTGGAGATACGCATGGGTTAATCTCCTAAAATGCGTTGATTAACGAATTAAATACAGTGTTGGAAACCGTGATGATCTGTGATGCAGCCTGATAGGCTTGTTGGAACTTGATCAGGTTTGCCGCCTCTTCATCGATATTCACACCAGATACACTCTCCGCCCGTTGGCGGATCTGACTCACCAGTCCAGCTTGCGTTTCCTGAGTCACTGTCGCTTGATTGGTGCGAGTCGCGACTTGAGAAACGATTGAGCCATATTGCTCGTTAAATGAGCGAGTGATTGCAGGTGGACCGGGATCCAGTACTACGGTGCTTTTATCTGTTTGCAATGATGCCATGGCAAGTGCATTTTCATTATTACCTACACCCGAATCGGTGGTGGATGAAGCCGCAATTAAACGGGTGTCCGTAATCGCCATGGTCATGGTCGCGGCGGTAATTCCGCCAGCATCAAAAAAATCTGTTCCGGCATTGCCATTGAGATCGATACCATTGCCGTGAGCAGTATTAAAGGCGGTAACAATCGATTCCGCCAATACATCCAACTCAGCTCGTGTGCTATCGACTACATCACTACGTGCCAGTATCGCACCGCCTATTTCACCGCCACTTAATTGCTGAGTAATATTAATTTGTGAAGATCCATAGCCGATGGCTGTACGCGGTGGATTGGTACTATTATCGGCAATCGTTGAAAGCTCTACACGACTATTACCAACAACAAGCCCTTGTCCATTACCGATAAATACATTGACTGCGCCGTTGTCTTGTTCAACTACGTTTACAGAAACCAAACCAGATAAATCGTTAATCAATCTATCGCGTTTATCCAGTAAATCATTGGGTTGATACCCCGCCGCTAAAGATTCCGAAATGGATCTATTTAAATCGACAATACCTTGTGACAGAACATTAATATCTTTGACCGATGCCGTGAGGGTACTGTCAATTTGCTTATCTAATTCTTGTAATTGACTATCCATGGTATTGAAACGATTAGCCAACAGCTCTCCTTGGGTGAGCATGACTTGGCGGGCGGCAATTGAAGTCGGATCATTGGCGACTTCTTGCACAGAGTTGAAAAATGCTTCCAACCCGCCACTAATGCTCAGGGAAGAAGAGCCCAGCAAATCATCAACCTGCTTGGAAAATGTCAAAAAACCGTCTTGCTGTGATTCAGCAGAGGTATAGGTTCGTAATTGATTGACTAGAAACTGATTGAAGATACGGTCAACACCCGTAACACCAACCCCATTACCGATGTAATATCCACCCTCAAAGTTGGCTGGTTGAGTGCCCTGATCAGTACGTTGCCGTGAATACCCTACGGTATTGACGTTACTAATGTTATGACTGGTGGTGGCCAGTGCTGTCTGTGCGGCTAATAAAGCGGAACTACCAATATTCAGCATGCTCATTTAGATGATCCTCTGCGAGCTTTCGCTGGGTTAATACCCCAGATTCTGAATATATTTATGCGAAATCTGTGCCAGAGTATCGCTATTCATAATGCGTTTTATTTTATTGGCATATTGTGGATCGGTGGCATAACCCGCTTCGTGTAATTTCTCAACGAAAGTTTCCGGACGTCCAACATGTCTTAAGGCATCTTTATAACGCGGTTGTGATTGAAGGAAGCTGACATAATCATCAAAGGATTGTTGGTAATCGTCATAGGAACGAAAGCGGGATTGTTCAGCTACAGGCTTGCCATCACGATATTCCAGCGCGTTTTTCGCAACAAAATCCCCATCCCAACGACTATCTGCTTTGATATTAAATAAATTAAAACTGGATTGTCCTTCATTATCTTTAAGCACATATCGACCCCAACCCGTTTCCAATGCAGCCTGGGATAAGATGACATCTGCTGTGGTGCCTAGCTTATCTGCCGCTTTTTGTGCCAAAGGCCAAAGTTGTTCGACAAAATCTTCAGGAGATCTAAAACGCTGCGGCATTGCGTTCAACTTGCTGCTATCAACACTGTCAATGCTTTCTTCAGAGGGTTTATCAGCATTTTCGTGGATTTCTTTCACTATGCGTCGTAAGTCTTGGCGAACCGTCACAGTGTCAAAACTATAGCTTTGACCACCAACTGGAATATCAGATTTCACTTCGCCACCCAGTTGCCGAATGATCACATCCTGCAGTCCTAAGCCGCCACGTTTAGAGAGATCCATCGCTAATTGCTGGTCGGCCATTTCACGATACATTTTTCCGTGATTTGAATCAAAAATGCCTTCAGCCAAACTTGCTTGACGCATACTTTTCAACATCATTGTGGTGAAAAGAGCTTCAAACTGTGCAGCCACTTGCTGCATGGTCTGACCATCATTCTCTGAATTCAATGCCGATTGACGCAGTTGATTTAAGCCATGAAAATCAACTGCGTTTTGCTGGATATCGGAAGAAATCGTCATGAGTTAATCAACAAAACTCAAATGATTATCAGTTCAGCGCGTAAAGCGCCTGCTTGTTTTAAGGCTTCCAAAATCGCAACCAAATCGCCTGGCGCAGCACCTACTTGATTCACCGCACGCACAATTTCATCTAACGAAACACCGGGGTTAAATACAAACATTCGACTATTTTCTTCTGATATTTCAATATCATAGTTTGGCGTAATAACCGTTTCTCCAGCGGAGAAAGCGTTAGGTTGCGACACTTCTGGATTGGCTGAAATTGTCACCGACAAACTACCGTGGGTTACCGCTGCAGGACTGACTCGAACATTTTGACCAATCACCACTGTACCACTGCGTGAGTTCACCACGACTCTTGCTGCAGCTTCTCCTGGACTAAGTTCCAGATTTTCAATTAACGATAAAAATGGAATACGTTGGTTGGGATCTCTTGGGGCGTTGACTCGAACAGAACTAGCATCCATAGAACTAGCTGTACCACGTCCTAATGTTTGATTAATCGCATCAGATAATCGGCTGGCAGTAGTGAAGTCCGCCTGATGTAAATTTAGAATAATGTGATCACCCACATTTAAGGCATTTTGTACCGTCCGCTCCACCGTGGCACCATTTGGAATACGACCGGCACTGGGGATATTTACGGTGACACGTGAGCCATCAAGTGCTTCAGCACCAAAACCACCCACCACTAGGTTACCTTGCGCCATGGCATATATTTCGCCATCAGCACCTTTTAGCGGAGTCATGATCAAACTACCCCCCCGCAGGCTTTTTGAATCACCTAGAGATGACACCGTAATATCAATAGTTTGGCCAGGTTTGGCAAAAGGCGGCAAATCGGCATGTACAGAAACTGCCGCTATATTTTTACTTTTAGGATCCACTCCTGCCGGTACAGTCACCCCCATTTCACGCAACATACTGCGTAAAGTCTGGCCAGTAAATGCTGTTTTATCACCTGTGCCACTTAAACCAACGACTAATCCATAGCCCACCAATTGGTTATTTCGGACACCACCAATAGAGGCTAAATCTTTGATACGTTCCGCCTGAGCAGCTGACATCATCAACATTAACAAAGCGGCAAATAACGTGTTTATTGTTGTTTTCATTATCCTAACCTCAGAAAGGCATTAACGAGCCGATGAAAAACCGACTTAACCACCCCATTGAATTAGAGTCATTAGACGGACCATCACCTACGTATGTAATTTGTGCATCAGCAATTCGAATGGATGAAATAGTATTGGTCGAGTCAATATCACGTGGACTGATCATGCCGGTTAACCTTACATATTCATTACCTTGATTAATCGTAACAACCTTCTCTCCACGAACAATCATATTGCCGTTGGCTAACACCTCAACCACAGAAACACTGATATCGCCGCTTAAACGATTATTTTGCTCACTTTCACCTTCTCCCTCAAAACTGTTGGAAGATCCGGTACTGAAGGCAAGATTATTATCATCCGTATTTGCCAACGGTAATACACCTGGCAGACTAAATTGTGGCGTGGTACCAAATAGGGTTGGATTATTTATATTGTTGGTACTGCTTTTATCGACTGTAGTGGTAGCTTCTTTCTCAGCATCAGTCCGCTCATCCAAACGCACTGTCAAAATATCGCCAACTCGACGAGCCTTATAATCTTCATACAATGTAATATTGCTACGCGTGTCAAAAATGGCACCGTCATTACGCTCTACCGACTCCGTGGCTATTGGACGCACTGCAGCATAGGCAGGGTCTCGCTTTACTTCATTACTGACACAGGCAGAAAGTAAAACAAGAGAGCTTATCCCTAATAGTCGGTTAATAAATTTCATGTGAATCTCCAAACAACTTTATGTTCAGAATTTAACCTGCAGAGTCCATGCCATAATTGTGTTTTAAATTGATAAAAAGAACGGCTGAACCACAAGTATAAAAAAACCCCGATAGTGCAATAATTGCACTATCGGGGCTAAGTAAAGGCGATTACAGATTTTGACTAGCGTATTGCAGCATTTGATCCGCTGTAGAAATGGCTTTTGAGTTCATTTCATAAGCACGTTGGGTTTCGATCATATTAATCAGTTCGGTGACCACATTAACGTTTGAGGTTTCTAATGCTCCACCAATGACTCGGCCAAGACCATCCAGAGTTGGTGTACCCACAATAGGCACACCACTGGCGCCGGTTTCTTTAAACAGGTTTTCACCTACTGGTTGTAAACCAGCTGGATTCACAAAATCAGCTAATTCTATTTCACCAATAACCGTTGGTTCATTATCACCTGGTTGGGTCACACTCACCGTTCCATCAACACCGACCGTAACACTTTGCACGTCATTTGGAATGTTAATACCGGGATCCAACAAATAGCCATTTGACATCACAACATCACCATCGGCATTAATTTGGAAGGTGCCATCACGGGTGTAAGCAATATCACCATCAGGCATCAAAACCTGAAAGTAGCCACGACCATCAATGGCCACATCCAAAGCGTTATTCGTCTGAATAATATTACCTTGGGTATGCAGCTTTTCAGTGGCGACAGTGCGTACACCGGTACCAATCATTAGGCCAGATGGCAATTGATTGTCAGTGGTTGTCTGAGCGCCCGGTTGACGAATGGTCTGGTATAACAAGTCTTCGAACACGGCGCGGTCTTGTTTAAAACCCGTAGTATTCACGTTCGCCAAATTATTCGAGATCACCGACATCCTTGTTTGCTGAGCATCAAGCCCGGTTTTCGCAATCCATAATGCCTGGTTCATAAACTTTCTCCTAAATACGCCGTTGCCATGTTACTAACCATTTATCTGCAACATGCGTGCCGAAGCGGCGCTATTTTCTTCTGCAGTGCTCATCATTTTGACTTGCATCTCATATTTACGTTGTAACTCAATCATATTGACCAAAGCACCTACAGCGTTAACGTTGCTGCCCTCAATGGTGCCTGAGGCAACTTTGACTGTGGCATCCAATGGCGCTTCAGTGCCATCAGACATACGCATTAGGCCATCGCTATCTTTAAACACGTTTTGCAAATCTGGTTTGACCAGTTTAATTCGGTCGATCACTGCTATTTCATTTTCAGCACCTCCAATCGGGCGAATGGAAATAGTGCCGTCAGCACCAATATCCATTTTTTCAGCTGGCGGGATAGCAATTGGACCGCCCTCACCCATCACCGGCAAACCTGTTCCGGTAACCAACTGACCAAATTCATTAACATGTAAATCACCGGCGCGGGTATAACCTTCCCGACCATCCTTGCCTGTTACAGCAATAAAACCTTCGCCTTGTACAGAAATGTCCAGTTCACGACCTGTAGATTGCACACTGCCTTGTTGGTAATCCGTAGCGGGACGTTCTGTCATGGAATACACACGTGTCGGCAAACCTTCGCCAAATACCGGCATCGAACGAAACTGTTCCAAATCGGCACGAAATCCCGTGGTATTCACGTTGGCTAAATTATTAGCATTGGTCGCCTGCGCCAACATAGTTTGCTGCGCTGCATTCATTGAGATGTATAACATGCGATCCATAATTAGCCTCTTAACGCTTCAAAACGAACATTAACCACTACCAACCTAACGCAGGTTGATAATGGTTTGGGTGATGGCATTATTGGTTTCAATCGCTTTTGAATTAGCCTGGAAATTACGTTGTGCGGTAATCAAACCAACCAACTCTTTAGTCAAATCGACGTTTGACGATTCCAAAGCACCAGACTGAATCAGGCCAAAACTGCCTGTTCCTGCTTCGCCTATACGAACGTCACCAGACTCTAAAGTGGCTTCCCAAGCGGTGTTACCAATTTGTTTTAATCCTTGTGGATTGGGAAAGTCTGCTAATACTATTTTGGCTACATTGGTTGTTTGCCCATTTGAATATTGGGCTTGTACCAAACCTGTATCATCGATATCCAAGCCCGTTAAGCGTCCAGTAGGAAAACCATTTTGATCGGTATCGAGCACCGTAAAGGCTGCTGAGTTTTGTGTTGAGCCGGCAAAATTAATTTCAAAATTCAAATCCACTGCACCACTGCTCAATCCCGAAAAAGTATACGTTTCAGTAGGAGTAACACCCGCATCCAATGCGCCACCTAAAGCGGGATCAAATGTTAGTGTTTTGGTGGTTTGTCCCCCGCCAAATTCCACCAGAGTTTGGCTGCCTGTTGGTTCATTAATGTAAACCTGTACATTCCATTCATTTGCTACATTGGTTTTTTGATAGTAATAGGTCAATGTACTTTCATTACCTAAAGAATCAAAAACATTGCTGGAGGTTGAGTTGGTATAGGTCTCTGGATCATTAGGATCAATTGGCGTCGCGACTGGATCAATATCTGGAGCAGTCGAAGGAAGGTTTGCTGCAATATCTACTTCCGTTGTGGCTTGAGGAACACCAGCAGCAACTGGCAGGCGAATTGGATTTGTTCCGCCCAACGCTGTTGAAGATACACTTCCATCAGCATTCACTGGAAAACCAAGCAAATACTGTCCTGAACTATTCGTAATGTATCCATCACGATTGATATTAAATGCACCAGCCCGGCTATATAAAACTTGCTGAGAATCCAAAGCAGGGGAAAGCGCGTAGAAACCTTGCCCATTACCACTGATCGCTAAATCCAGTGAATTGTTGGTTGTTTCAAGATTTCCTTGATTAAATTGCTGCGCGACATTGTTCAATACAACACCAGTACCGATAGCGGTATTGCTATTTCCAAAAGTAGATAAGGAGTAAACATCACCGAATTCTGCTCGCGAACCTTTAAAACCAATGGTGTTGATGTTGGCAATATTGTTCGATTTCACATTCAAATCGGCAGTGGCGGCATTGAGGCCGGTTAGAGCTGTATTAAATGACATGGTGCTTACCCCTTAAATAATTTCTTGAACTTCACTGAACGGTACTGAACCGATACCGGCCAGATTAATTGTTAGGCCTTGACCGCCCGACCCGACCAATACACTATCTACTTTAGCCATTACTGCAGTAGCAAAGGCGGTATTTTGTCCATCAACGGTGCCTGTTGCCATAAATTGATAAACACCTTCAGGCATGGCTTCACCATCATTATTCAAACCATCCCATTCAAAATTGGTGTAGCCCGATGCAGCTCCCATAGGAATGGTTCGAACCAACTCACCCGTATCGCTAAATATTTTCATTTCTAAATTAGATACAGGCTCTTCAACATTGATCTGTCCACGCATTGGAGAATCAGCCGTCATCACCCCAATGGAAGAAGGAACCAACACTGATCGCCCCACTAATGAAGAGCCTTGTAACGCTTGATCAGATTGCATAGCTTTAGCAAAACTTGCGAACGAATCCTGTAAATCACTGATCCCGCTCACTGTGCTGAAGGAAGCGATTTGTCCCAGAAAATCACCACTTTCCATTGGTTTGAGTGGGTCTTGATTCATTAGCTGGGTCGTCATCAAGGACATAAAATCCTCCATCTGCAACTTGCCAGGATCGTTTTCTTCTTCCGTTGTACTGGTCGTGTTCTTACTATTAAGAAAAGCATAGGGATTGTCGCTAACACCATTTATTGCCATTTCGATGACTCCCTGACGTTACTTGCCAAGCTGCAATGTTTGCAGCAGCAATTGTTTAGAAGTGTTAGCAATCTCAACATTGTTCTGATACGAACGAGAAGCCGACATCATATTTGCCATTTCAGCAATGGCATCCACATTTGAGTGATAAATGTATCCATTTTCATCCGCCATCGGGTGGGCAGGATTGTATTCTTGTCGAACTGGAGCCTGACTTTCGGTAACTCCCAAGACTTGCACTGATCCCGATTTATAACCTTCTTGAGCATCATCTAGGACTGTGGCAAAAATGGGTTGGCGGGTACGATAGGTTTCATTGACACTACTGCTCACGCTATCGGCATTCGCCAAGTTACTCGCCGTAGTATTGAGTCGCAATGACTGAGCACTCATTCCACTGCCTGCAATATCGAAAATATTAAATAATGACATGGCAGATTATTCTCCTTTGATTGCCTTGGTCAGCCCTTGGAAGCGTGAACCTAAAAATTCCAAACTCGCTTGGTACTGAACTGCGTTTTGCATAAACTGTGCCTGTTCGACTTGCTCATCAACCGTATTGCCATCTAATGAATCCTGAAGCGTTGTACGGTATTGTGTTGCAGCTTCGAACGGGTTCTCACCATTTCCGGCAATATGCTTTTGATGGGTTGTGTTTAAAGCGGCAGATTTTTGCCCTGATGCTGCCATTTGCAATGCCGTTTGGAAATCCATATCTTTCGCTTTGAAGTTAGGGGTATCGGCGTTAACTAAGTTTGTCGCCAGCATTTCTGCCCGTTGTGTACGGATTCGCAATGCATCAGCATGAATTCCCAAGGCAGAATCAAAATTTATTGGCATGTTGTCTCTCCAACGAACATTTACTTTTATTTGATTAAGCATCTTGCATGCCATATTTTATTTTTATTATTTATCAATAACTTAAATACGCTGCGGCAAATTAAATAATGCAAAGCGGCAAGCAATTGCCACTCACCAAAATCGGTAAGATTCTATTGCTATAATTCGTCTGCTACAGAGTATTAATTGAAGAAAATCCCGGATGGGACGATACATTTGCCAACTGGCTCACGTATTTAAAAAATAGATTGTCGCTAATCGCCATAAGTGCTTGACCCACAATGCTTTTAGCGTTAAAACCAAAGACCTATATGGAGCGTCACCAAAGTGAAAAAGTTTGCGGCAAATAATGGTTTCACCCTGATTGAGTTAATGATCACGTTAGTGGTGGTCATAATCCTAGTCGCCATTGCAGCACCGAGCTTTAATTCCATGATTCGAGACAGTCGTGCGGCCACTCAAGCCAATAATCTTCTTTCCTCCCTACAAGTCGCTCGTTCTGAAGCCATTAATCGTGGGGTCCGGGTAAGTATGCGACGTATGAGTAATACCAATAGTGTTTGGGAAGATGGCTGGCGCATATTCACCGATTGGGATGGAGATGGGGTTTTCGATGGTGATTTAGCTGTAAAGGATTGCAGTATTGACGGTCAGGATTGTTTATTAATGGAACAGCAAGCGTTAGCAAATAATATAACGTTGAGAACAGGTGGAAACTACGCGGTTGGTGTGATGTTTTTACCCTCCGGTGAAGTAAGACGAGCAGGTGGCGCAATAGGTAATGACACATTTACTTTATGTATTCCTGATACGGTTGAGCGAAATATTATTGTTGGGCCTGGTGGCAGAGCAAGAATTGAGCAAGGGGTCAACTTATGTCCTTAAGCCAAAGAGGTTTTACACTGTTAGAGGTGATGATCGCGTTATTTGTCTTGGCGATTGGCTTGCTTGGAATGGCACATTTGCAAATAACATCACTGAAACACAATCAAAGTGCTGAGTATCGTACACAAGCCGCTCTTTTTGCTGCGGATATGTTGGACCGAATGCGAGCTAATCGTGAGGCAGCACAAAATGGAAACTATGCTTTAGCGGTAGGAGCCAATCTACCTGCAAACACTAATACTATTGCTGATGCTGACATTGTCGATTGGCGAGGTAATCTTTCTCAATATTTACCCAATGGAATAGGCCAAATTGCCTGTGGTGCGTTTAATGCTAACAGTGAATTTGTATGTGATATCACCATCAGCTGGACTGAAACGCAAAATGATGGCAACAACTATGGAACACTTGGCACTTCAACCTTCACTATTAGTGGAGCAATATGATGCATCACAAAGTAAAACAGCAAGGTTTTTCATTAGTAGAATTGATGGTTGCCATCGTTTTGGGTTTAATTCTCGTTGCAGGTGTAATCGAATTATTTGTCAATAATAGACAGGTTTATCGCGTTCAGGATGCTCAGTCTCGGCTACAGGAAAATGGCCGCTACGCAATAAAAATCCTTTCACAATCAATTGAACGAGCTGGCTATCTGGGCTGCGCAACACGCTCCGCTTTAAACATTACAAATGTGCTCAACACTCCAAACGCTTACTTATGGGATATCACCACCCCTATTGAAGGGCAAGAAGCTACAGGTGCTAATTCATGGACACCCGCCGCAGATGCCAGCATAACGCAACCCGTTGGTGGTAGTGACATTCTGACCATTCGCACAATTGAACCACCTGAGCTAAGGGTGGTATCACATCCCACGACCGGTTTACCTGGTAGTGCAGATATCACTGTAAATGGCAGTAATGGCCTTGCTACAGGGGATATTGTGTTAGCCCATGATTGTGTCGCTGGAGCTATTTTTGAAATAACATCCGCTACACCCAGTAATGGCACACTAGCACATGCTCAGGGTGCAGGAACATCAAAGACTCCCGGCAATGCCACTGCGACTTTAGGTTATAACTTTGGTGCAGGTTGGGTAAATAAGATTGCCACCAACAGCTTTTACATCCGATTACGTGAGAATGCTCCGATTCCGTCGTTATACCGAAAAACAGCGGGGGAAGACGCAGTTGAGCTGGTTGAAGGCATTGAATCCCTACAAATTCGATATGGTGTTGATACAACGGGTAACGGCTCTACAGATGCATATCAAACAGCAGATCAAGTTGGTAACTGGAATAACGTTGTCAGTGTACGAATAAGTTTAGTAATGGTGAGCCTTGAAAACAACCTAACTGTGAATGGAAGTCAATCTTATCGTTTAGAAGGGGGGCTTGTTAATCCAGGTGACCGAAGGCTGAGAAGAGTATTTACACGTACCGTAACATTACGTAATCGTGTTTCGTAGCAGGGAAGTGAAATGAAAAAACAAACTGGCGCAGCGCTCATAGTAAGTTTAGTCATTCTATTGATTATGACCATGATCGGCCTTGCTGCGATGCGCACCAGCTCAATGGCAGAAAAAATGGCGGCAAATACCATGGATGTTGAAATTGCTTTCCAAGCGACGGAAATAGCCCTACGTGATGCAGAATCCTGGGTCGCGGCCTTAACCGCCGAGCCAGATCCAAACGATACTGGCTCCAATAACATTTGGACAGCTGATGCAATGGATCCTGATCTGAACAATCCTGAAAGTTGGTGGCATGAACGAAATGCAGCCTGGTGGGCAGCCAATGGAATTGCACATGCGACAGACATCACATTCGATACGAATGCTGGAACAACCACGATTACTACTCCCAGATACATCATCGAATATCAACAATTTGTAACAGATGACTTGGTTGTTGGGACAGGGGGCGGACCATCAACTGGCCGCGTATATTATCGTGTCACTGCTCGTGGTACTGGTGGTAGCAATCAATCCCGCGTAATGCTGCAAAGCACAATGGCTAAGAGGTTTTAATCATGAATAAGACTAAGTTTGTGCCGTTACTTCTTGCGCTCTTAATGTTTGCTCCAATCAGTGCTTACAGTGCTCCATTAGATTTAAGTAATACACCGTTGTATCTTGGAGGCTCCGTTGCACCGAATGTAATGTTTTTACTTGATGACTCTGGGTCAATGCAATTTGAAACCATGCCGGATACGCTGACAAATTTATTTTCTCAGAGTTGTTGTACTAATTATCAAATGTGGGTGTATCCAAGAGTAAGTGGTTTGCACGGTGATGGGGATTATGCAAACGCTACTCGCGTACCCAGCTTCAGAGCAGGCAGTATTATGGGACTAGCTTATCGGTCCGCTTACGTAAATACTCTCTATTATAATCCTGCAGTAACTTATCGGCCTTGGGTGGATGGTGAAGATAAAGAGAAGGACATGCCCGACGCAGCTCCTGAGAAAGCTCCCAACCGTCCATTATTTACAGAGTTCGGAACACGCAATTTAACCGTTACTAATACTCAATCTGCTCGTTGGATAGACGATCGAACGAATAGCCATGACAGTGAATCCAGAACATTCTACCCTGCCGTTTACTCGACTTATATTGGTCCAGAAATAGCTGATATTAATGCTGCAATAGTAGACGCAGCAAGCCCATTATGGACCGTGGCCAATTATACTCGAACTGAGATTCGTTCGAATAAGCCAACATATAGTGGAGAAGGGCGTGATAAAAGGGAAGATTGCACAGCGGGTGTATGTACTTATGGCCAAGAAATCCAAAACTTTGCCAATTGGTATACCTACCATCGTAATCGTATTTTCGCTTCTCGGGCTGGTATAGGTCGAGCATTCTCCTCTCAACCCGACTCGTTACGGGTAGGTTTTGGTGCAATCAACAAAGGGAGTACAACTATAGATGGTAAAAGTACGGCGGCAGTAATATCAGGCGTAAGAGCTTTTTCTGAAAGCGCAGAAGATTTTTACAATAGACTCTACACCATTGATATCCCAGCACAAGGAACACCTTTAAGACGTGCATTGCAAGGCGCTGGAGATTATTTTTCAAGATCGACTCCAGATCCCCAGGGGCCATGGAATACAACTCCTGGAAAGGCCGGCGGTGAAGATTTAATTTGTCGTCAAAGTTACACAATTTTAATGTCTGATGGAGCGGCATCAGGGGACTCGGGAAATGCAGCAACAGGGGCAAGAGCAAATAATAATGATGGGACTTCTGATAACTCATCAACTAATACCAACCCTGAAGTTGGTGAACCAGATTTTTCATACTCTCCTGCTCATCCGTTTCAGGATAATCGTAGTAATACATTAGCTGATGTGGCGATGTATTATTGGAAACGAGATCTTCGCACTGATTTAGAAAATAGAGTACCAACCAACAATACAGATTCGGCTTTTTGGCAGCATATGACAACTTTTACTGTTGGATTAGGGGTTTCAGGTTCTATTAATCCAGATGACGCATTTGCTGCTATTGAGTCAGGAACATCTATTGATTGGGGCGATCCCGAATATGGTACCGCTAATTGTACTGGCGATGCATGTATCGCTAGGCAAGATGATTTTCTTCATGCCGCAGTAAATTCTCGTGGTGGTTTTTTCAGTGCGGCAGATCCGGACACCTTTGCCACTGAACTTGAAAATGTATTATTTGCCATTCAAGGTCGAGAAGAGTCTTCGGCATCTTCCGTTGCACTGAACTCGGGTTCTATCTCAGATGATAGTCGAGTGTTTCAAGCGCTTTTTGACCCCCGTGATTGGAGTGGTCAATTGCTGTCATACCAAATTAACACCACACCAGGAGCAAATCTTGGTAATTTAAAAATGCCAGCCGAGTGGGATGCCAGAAACCTTATTCCCGAAGCAGATAGTAGAAAAATCATTACTTACAATGATGCAAATGGCAAACCATATGGTAGACCTTTTCGTTATTCAGATATCAGTGAAGATCAACAGGAGTTAATTGTAAATGAGGCAACGCTCGACTATTTAAGAGGCGATCAAAGTAATGAAATCAGCAACAATAACGTATTTCGAAATCGTACCTACTTGTTGGGCGATATCATTAACTCTAACCCTGCACTAGTTGCGGCACCTGTACAACGGTACCCGGATAATTGGGGTGCAGAAGCCGAAGAGAACGCAGCACCATATTCAGAGTTCCGTGAGGATTATAAATCAAGGCCCCCCGTCGTTTATGTAGGCGCAAATGACGGTATGCTTCACGCATTTGATGCCAGTTCCGGTGTCGAACTTTTCGGTTATGTACCAGGTGCGGTATATAGCAATCTGTCATTTCTAACTAATCCCAATTACGCTCACCGTTATTATGTGGATGGAAGTCCAACTATTGTTGATGCTTTTGATAAAAGTGATGGTATCTGGAAATCCATACTAGTTTCTGGGCTAGGAGCTGGAGGACAAGGTATTTTCGCATTGGACGTGACTGAACCTATTGCTTTAAGTGCTACTGAAAGCACATTAGCAAATAAGGTGCTTTGGGAATATACCGATGAGACAGATAAAGATAAAAGTGATATTGACCCTACTAAACATAGTCACGATATGGGATATACATTTGGCCAACCCAGCATCGTAAGGTTACAAAATGGCCAATGGGCTGCTCTGTTTAGTGGTGGTTATAACAATATTGTAGATAATAACGGAGATGGGGAAGATAATTCTGACAGTGAAACAGGCAACGCAGTACTTTATTTAGTTGATCTTTTTGATGGTTCTTTCATTGCCAAATTTGATACGAAAAAAGGTACCGAGAATGATCCATCTGGAAATTATCGTCCAAATGGGTTTGCTTCACCCGCCGCAGTAGATATTGATGGTGATTCAATTGTTGATTACATTTATGCCGGAGATCTATTTGGCAATATGTGGAAAATTGATGTGAGCAAGTCTACAACAGACGAATGGGGATTTGCCTTTGGTACTGTTGATGCTCCTGAGCCACTCTATAAAGCTTGTCTTGGAAACAATTGTACTGGCGGTGATAAGGTTAATGTTCAACCAATTACCACTCGTCCCCAAATTGTGCGTCATCCAACTTCAAAGGGATTTCTTGTGATGTTTGGAACAGGTAAATATTTTGAAGTAGGTGATAACAGTGCAACTGGGCAGGTAACGCAAAGTTTTTATGCAATTTGGGATAAAGCAGAGGCAACGCTAACCCCGATTGTTCGCAGTGATTTACTACGACAAAATATCTTATCTGAAGTAAAAGTATCAGGCTCAGATTATCGGATCACCTCAGATACAGTAATCAATTGGAACAATAAAAGTGGATGGTATATCGACTTGATAAGTCCAGGTGCAGCAAGTAATTTGGGAGAGCGGCAAGTAAGTAATGCTGTTATCCGCAATGGCAAGGTGATCTTTACTACTTTATTACCATCAGATGATCCCTGTCGTGATGGTGGCACTAGTTGGCTGATGGAGTTAGATTTTGCCTCGGGGGCACGACTAGCCTATTCTCCTTTTGATATTAATGGAGATGGTGCTTTTGATAGTGTTGATTATATTTGCATTGCGAATTGTGAGCTAGATGCAGAAGGCAACCCAGATCCAGAGCGCGTTGATGTACCAGCGAGTGGTAAAAAATCCGAAGTAGGGATTATTTCTTCACCAAGTATTGCCAATGAAGCTGGTGGACAACGTGAGTTTAAATACACTAGTGGTTCATCCGGTAATATTGAGGTTATTGTAGAAAACCCAGGCCCGGGGTTTGAAGGAAGGCAATCATGGCGACAACTGGATTTCCAATTTTGATATTTTGGATAATAATAATTAAGGGAACTAGCGATGAATAAATATCACAATGGTTTTACTCTGATTGAGTTAATGATAACCGTTGCCATTATTGCAATCATCGCTGCAATTGCTTATCCATCTTATCAGGAACAAGTTAGAGAAACTCGTAGGGCGAATGCCCAAGCTGATTTATTAGAGCTTTCAAGCTATATGGAGCGTTATTATACAGAGCGATTTAGCTATACTGGTGCAGTATTACCTTTCAATACATCCCCTAAACAGGGCGGCTCAACTTTTTACAACTTAAGCTTCCCTCCTGCTAACCCTGGTGCAAACTCTTATACTATTCAAGCGGTTCCAACTGGAGCCCAAAGCAACGATCGTTGTGGCACAATGACTATCACCGAGGTTGGGCAAAGAGAAGCCAAAAAAAGTGGTGTAGTTATTCCAAATTGTTGGTAAGAATATCGCTCATAAAAACAACAAACCCGCTTAACGCGGGTTAGTTGTTTGGAACTCTATAACTAAAGTTGGATTTTAGCTATCAACATTCACATGGCCATCTTGCACCAGCTTGTTGATGATTTCAGCCTGCTGAGTTGAAGTATCAACCCCCCCCACACCTAAGTCTGCTAATGATCTTCCTTGCAGAATAACTGTCTGTGTCACATCTCCTGCATCAGGTTTCAGTTCAATCACAATATCCGAACCGTCTTCAGTAATTGAAATAAAGTCAGTTAAATTACCAGCCTCTTCACCAACAAGAAGGTCGGAGAAATCCAGAACATCACCTTCGGCAATATTAAAATCCGTTACGATGTCACTTGGATCTTGGCCGATAAATGAACGATCATCTCCAGCATTCCAAACGAATATATCCTTTCCTTCACCACCAGTTAAAATATCATTACGTTGCCCGCCAGTAATAATGTCATCCTGGTCAGTACCAATCAATTCATCATGACCTCGAGTGCCATTAATCACATTCGGTGTGTTTGGTTCGCCCTCACCGGGAATAATCGTACCGGTTCCTGCATTAATGACTACCGTAACAGGTTCACTTACGTTCCCGGCCTCATCCGTAACAGAATATTCAAACTCTGTTGCAACATCAGGAATCTCTTTTACTGAAACACTTTGAATATAATAATCACTGCTATCTGTGCTACTGGTTTTGCCATCAGCATAATCGATGCCGGTGAATTCTAATGTGTCGAATACAATACCTTCAGGGAGCTTGAAAGTAGCATTACCAGCAGGCCCATTTGGATCAGTTGTCAGATTATTATTTGCTAAAGAAAAATCAACAGCCTCTCCGTTCACCATGGGTGTGCCATTTGCGGTGGTGAATGTCCATGTCCCAACCAACACCCCATTTAACCAAGCTTGAACCTGCCCTACTTCTTTTTCACTCGCAATCAGTCTGGTAACACTAATCTCAGCTGCTGTTGATGGATTATCAAACTTCATGGAAATTTTTTCTGAAGCATCACCGCGATGTTCCAACTGTCCTGGCACAATTGTACCGCCAGCTACGCCGATACCATCATTGTCAAAGGCAATCTTAGCTTCTTGCCCATTGAGATCAGTGGCTGTAAGGGTGACTCCACTCCAGGCTGCACTACCTTTAACCCCACCAAAATCCAAAGTAGGCATTAAAGCAATATATTCATTATATTGTTCAAGCGTCGCCGTCCAGACAATACTGTCTTCAGTTGTGAATTCATCACCAGCTGTAAGCTCTTGCCATTCGTCATTAACGAGTATGTATAACTGACCAAATTCTGGTTCTGCAGTTAATGTAAAAATCAAATCTGATTCCACTGTTTCTGCATCCTGGCCCCCCAATGAAGGATCGGCCTCAAATTCGGTGGGATATGTAGTACCTAATTCAGAATCATCAATTCCGCCGCCAACACTGAATTGTTTAAAAACAAAAGCGTCTGTTGGTAATCCAGCAATGTCAGCGGCAAACTGATAAGAAGTCAAAACTGGGTCTGCCAATGGTGGAGTATTATCCACTGGATCTACAGGATCTACAGGATCTACAGGATCTACAGGATCTACAGGATCCAAATCATCCGATTCATCAACCAAAAACTCAAATGGAAGCGGGTCCAAGAAATCAACACTTGGTCCTGTGGTTTCAAAGCCTGAATCAGGTGTGATTCGAGGAGCAAGATAATCAACAACTACCGCATCGCTGCCACCTTCACTGGTTGGCTGTGCGCCAGGGCCTGCTGCGGTAGCGTCAGCGATTTGTGTTGGATCTTCGCCAGCCAGTAATGCTTGTTGAATGGCTTCAATTTCGTCGACGACTTCAGCAGCAGGCGTTGGTGTCTCAGCCCCTGCTACATCAAATTCAAATGTTTCACTGTCTAATACCGCTTGTGAATTTCTTCCCAGATCCATCACACTGCCATCAGGAAATTCGATTTCGATGGCGCCAGCAAGACCCGTGGTAATGATCTCGTTTGGATAAACCTTGTCACCAACTTGTAAATTTCTTACAGTCCCATCGACTGCTGTAGCAGTTGCGGTGCCAATTAAGGCTGAAATAATACCGGCTTCTGTAGCCATAATGCTTCTCCGATGAAATGCTGCTTCCTTGAGTCAACATGAATTATGTGACCAACTTGGCAGATAGTCTCCCATGACCATGAAAACCGATCTACTGTACATTGGTACTAAATATTAAATAATGTTTAAAATATTCAGTATTAATTAATGCAAAATCTCAGCCAGTTGAACTCAAAGATTGGCCTTATTCTATTACTGGCCAAATTCTCCGGCGGCAAAATGATTGAGCATATCGGCAACCAGGCGCCTAGGCAGCCAGGCTTCTCCATCATGTACAGCGCGAATAGCTTTTACTAATTTGTCATGTTGAGAGGGGGTTATATATCCTCGAGCTCTAAACCCTGTTGCTTTTAACTGATCAAAGTCTGGCACTTTGTCTGACAGGATAATTGTTTGATTATGGGAGTAATTAGTCGCCAATACCAAACACAAAATATCCGTATTAATACGATCATTATGTTGCTCTAACACGGTTATATCGGTATTTGCGGCTTTTATTTCCAATACCGCGTCATCAATTGTATCGGGCTCAATCACAGTAATGTTTAGATCATCGTGAACCGCCAAATTAATTAAACTCGGTATAGAGCGACCTATCACCACTACGTTGATCATGCGTATGTCCTGAGAATCATGTTGATAAGCTGCCATTGTTGCTCCCATCCCTGAAGTGGTGATTGGCGAAATCCACTACGAACAAATTGTTGCAAACGTCCTTCGACAATACTTAGCAATAGATTAGCCGTTTCATTCACGGGTCTCCCACCAGCTTGTATCAAAGTTAATTCGCGCTCACGAAGTATTTGCCGGAATTGTGTTTCTAATCGGTCAAAAAATTGACTGACTCGTTGGCGAAGCCGCTCTGTTTCGCCGGTTAGCGCTGTACCAACGAGTACACTGCTTATACCCGGGTTTTTTGCGCTGAATCCCAGCATCAGTGCCATGATTTTTTCACATCGAGAAACCGCATTATCGTCTTCGTCAAGAATTCTGCGGATAAGACCGAAGACCGTATCTTCTGAAAATTCGATAAGACCTTCGAACATTCTTGCTTTACTAGGAAAGTGGCGATACAGCGCCGCTTCTGATACCCCTAAACTTTCAGCTAACTGTGCTGTAGTTATGCGTTCTCCAGGATGTTGTTCAAGCTGCGATGCTAATGCTTCCAGTATGGCTTGATGACGCGACTGTTTATTTTGGGCACGCGTAGATTGTTGATCCGTCATCGACCGCCTCCACGGATCAGCGTACCTACACCCTCATCCGTAAACATTTCCAATAAGACCGCATGCTGTACACGACCGTCGATGATGTGTGAGCTGGTCACCCCTGCTTGAACTGCATCTAACGCACAGCCAATTTTAGGTAACATTCCACCGTAAATGACACCTGACGCAATTAAATCATTGACTTGTTTTGCATTCAAGCCTGTGAGCAATTTTCCGTCAGCATCTAGCAGCCCGGGTGTATTTGTCAATAGGATTAACTTTTCGGCCTGCAATACTTCAGCAATTTTGCCAGCAACCAGGTCTGCATTGATATTATAAGATTGCCCATCTTGGCCTACACCGATTGGCGCAATAACGGGTATGAAATCACTGTGGATCAACATATCTATGACGCTGGTATCGATACTGGTTACCCGACCAACAAAACCCAAATCAATCATTTCTGGCGCATCAACAGTGACATCATCAGATGACGCAAATTTCATTTTTTCTGCAAAAATCAAACTGCCATCTTTACCCGTCAAGCCGACCGCGCGACCGCCATGATTATTAATCAGGTTCACAATACTTTTATTGACTTGTCCACCAAGCACCATTTCAACAATATCCATGGTTTCAGTATCAGTCACTCGCATGCCGTTAATGAATTCAGACTCTTTACCGATTTTGGCTAACAGCTGACCGATTTGTGGACCACCACCATGCACAATAACCGGATTAATTCCCACGGCTTTAAGCAACACGACATCGCGGGCAAAACTATTTTTCAAAGTTTCATCAATCATGGCATTACCGCCATACTTGATCACCAGCGTTTTACCCGAGAAACGTTGTATATAAGGCAGCGCTTCCGTCAGTACCTGAGCAATATGTGACGCTTTTTGTGTATTCAAACTCATCAACAATTTCTTCCTTGTCCCACGCTATCTAGCAAGGGCTCTTTTTTTATTATTTTTGCTTATGCAAAATTACGACCAAATTGACTAGGTTTAAACTCTTTTAGTCAATTTTCTAAAAATTCAAACTTAGGTTGGGTTTCACCTGCAACATCTGTTGAATAAACTGCTGTTTAATCTGCTCTAAATCGGCTTCGGTCTCAGCTTCAAAACGCAAAGTCAAACCAGGAACAGTATTTGAAGCTCTAACGAGCGCCCAACCTTTGTCAAAATTTACCCTTACACCGTCAATGGTGATGACTTCAGCCCCATCAAACTGGGCATTTTGGGTGAATTGTGTCATAAAACGGCGGCACTCTGCTGTATCTAAATCAACTAAAATTTCCGGTGTGTTAAAACTCTGTGGTTGAGCTGCAAAAATTTCTGTAGCGCCACGACGTTGCGGATCATCGGCAATCAGGGCTAATAATCGACAAGCAGCAAATAAGGCATCATCAAAACCATACCAATTATCATTAAAAAAGATATGTCCACTTAACTCACCAGCCAGCTTGGCATCATGTTTTAGCATCTCGGCGCGAATTAAAGAATGCCCAGAAGGACACATGATGGCTTTGCCACCAGCTTTAGTCACTACCTGTTCCAATAATCCTGAGCTTTTAACGTCATAGATGATAGTGGCCCCTTTATGACGTTTAAGAATATCGGTAGCAAATAACATTAATAGACGATCTGGCCATATAATTTCACCTTCGCTATTAACTACCCCCAAGCGATCACCATCCCCATCAAATGCTAGACCGATATCTAAATGCTTATCTCTAACAAGTTTGGATATATCACGCATATTCTGCGGTTGAGCGGGGTTTGGATGATGATTGGGAAAATGACCATCCACATTACAAAACAACTCATGTACTTCACAGCCGAGCGCTGTTAATAATTTGGGCATTACCCGGCCAGCAATACCATTACCACAATCAACCCCTACTTTCAGCGGACGGGAGATAGGTACAGCCAGTTTCACTTTTTCAATATAGCTGTCAAGGATATCCGCTTGTCGTAACTGCCCTTCACCACTGTACAACCGTGATTGTTGTATGCGCTGATAAATCCCTTGTATAGCGTCACCAGAAAGTGTTTTGTTATTGATAACGATCTTCAGGCCATTATAGCCTTGAGGGTTATGGCTGCCGGTGACCACTACCCCACAATTTGTTCGCATATGTTGAGAAGCAAAATACACCAGTGGTGTTGGTACGCCGCCAATATCAGTTACATCACAACCACTGGCTAAAATACCTTCAATTAAGGCATCACTAAAACTTTCACTGGAAAGCCTTCCATCACGCCCAACGATAATCCGCGTCTGCTCTTGATGTTGCGCCTCTGAGCCAATCGCTAAACCCAATACTCGCATAATCGGTTCGCTCAGCTGGGTGCCGACAATGCCCCGAATATCATAGGCTTTAAAAATAACGGGCTTAATATCTACCGGTCTGACTCTATCGACCGCCTCAGTTTTACTAATTTTTGGCGCCGCAACCCGAATTACTGCAGGCATAGGCGTATTATCGATGTTGACCTCATTTTCCACATATTCCACAGGTCTTGGACGGGCACCGATTTGCGCTTGCTTTTTGGGTCGCAATGTACTGAATTTGTTGGCAACCAGCCAACACAATACAAAAACAATAATGGTCAGCATAGCTAATGCTGACCAAGTCGCCGATTTAGCAACCCGCTCAGCAGGCCAAAAAGCCAATCTCCAGTAGGCTCCGGGAAGTGCCTGAGTATAAATAGGGTTTGTTTGCTGTACTTTTGTATCCCCTTGTTCCAGCAAGGTTAACCAGTTTTGTGCTCCTTGTTGCAAAGCCAAACTTCCCGAACCAATCGTTAAATAGCGTTCTCTGAGTTTATTTTCCAGTTCCGTTGTTTGGAGTGTTAACACCAGGTATCCAACACCATCATCCAATTTTTTAGTCAGTAAAATATGTGCCTGAGGGGTATTTGGCTGCATAACCGCTATATCAGCTATACCTTGTTTTTCTGCCTGACGTAGACTATTTATCGTGCCAAAACTCACAGGAATACAGGCATCGGTTGTGGGAGCAGAGGGTATCGCAGATATAACACATGCGCTTGATGCTTCAGGCCAACCATAGGAAACAGGATCTTTAACATTTTCTGCCGGCATCTCAGCAAAACGTTGCTGCCATGTTTGTAACAAATCCGTTAATCCTGACGCTGCAAGTGCCAGTTTTTCCGTTTGTTTTTGATTGAACGTCTTTAAAGCAGATTGTTTTTGAAAGTCATTAATCCAAATCGCCGCAGCTAGCCCGGAGACCAGGATCAAAATCATGAGCAAGACGGCTAAAGAACTTAGCCTTCTGCGAAAGATTTTCAAGTTTTGCAGAGTTAGTAGCACAGCTGTGCTCAGTTTCTGCCGGTATGACCAAAGCCGCCACTGCCGCGTTCACTGGCAGTAAATTCGGTAACCTGTTCAAACCCAACCTGAACCACTGGAACAAATAGCATTTGAGCAATCCGTTCCCCCACTACGATTTCAAAGGGTGTATCGCCACGATTCCAACACGATACAAAAATTTGTCCCTGATAATCACTGTCAATTAAGCCGACCAAGTTGCCTAATACAATACCGTGTTTATGGCCTAAGCCCGAACGCGGCAAAATCATTGCCGCTAAAGCAGGATCATCAATATGTATGGCGATTCCGGTCGGTATTAAAATAGTTTCGCCGGGATGTAATGTTAGGTTTTCATCTAGGCAAGCACGCAGATCCATACCAGCTGACCCGTCTGTTGCATAATCGGGAAGCTCAATGGATTTACCTAATCTCGGGTCGAGAATTTTAAATTGAATTTTTTGCATGATAGCGCTCTGTTATTAATGTTATGAGTTCGCGTGCGATGTCAAGTTTCGGAGCGTTAGTCAAAGACTTATGCCCACTCTCCCAGAAAACTTCCAGCGCATTGTTATCCTGACTAAAAGCCAGTCCATCCCCCACCCGATTCGCTGCAATTATATCTAGTCGTTTTTGCTGTAATTTTTGTTGGGCATAATGTTCTACATCATCCGTTTCTGCAGCAAAACCGACTACCAGATCCGGCCGCCCGTCTGCGTTAGCGACTGCGCTAATAATATCGGGATTCAATTCAAGTTGCAGTGATAAATCGACATCAGCAGATTTTTTTAATTTAGTTTTAGCTGGGGTTGCCGGCCGATAATCGGCCACCGCAGCACAACCGATGAAAATGTTTGTTTGTGTTAAATGCTGCATAACAGCGTCATACATTTGTTGAGCTGTTTCCACATTTACCCGATTCACACCTGTGGGGGTACTCATCGTTACCGGGCCAGAAATCAGCGTGACATCTGCTCCAGCATCAACAGAGGCTTGAGCTAACGCAAAGCCCATTTTCCCTGAACTACGATTGGCAATAAAGCGAACCGGATCGATAGGTTCATGAGTGGGACCTGCGGTGATAATGACCTTTTTCCCTGCCATCGGACCCGGCTGAAGCTTTGCCAACAAGAACGTCAGCATATTATCAACCGCCATCAAACGCCCTTCACCTTGCTCTCCACAGGCCTGATCACCGCTTTCTGGACCAATAAATTCTACACCTCGTTGTTTGAGCAATTGGCAATTATGTTGGGTAGCAATGTGCGACCACATTTTATTGTTCATAGCCGGTGCAACCATAATCGGCGCTTCTGAGGCGAGACATACAGTTGAGATTAAATCATCAGCATGGCCATGTGCTAGCTTTGCCAGACAATCAGCTGTTGCAGGTGCGATCAAAATCCAATCGGCCCAACGCGCCAATTTAATATGCCCCATAGCAGCTTCTTCATCGGCATCAAAGAAATTGACTGATACTGGATTGCCACTCACTGTTTGCATCGTAAGTGGCGTAATAAATTGTGTGCCGCCCTGACTCATCATCACCCGCACTTCGGCACCCAGTTCTTTTAACCTTCGCACCAAATCTGCTGCTTTGTAAGCAGCAATACTGCCAGTGACACCCAGCAAAATATGTTTGTTCTGCAAAGCATTATTCTCGCTCATGCTGCTTGTTTACCTATAGCTAAATCGCGCAAACTCAAGTCATCCAGTACATCATTTTGTGCTTCGCTAATCTCGGTAAAAAATGCTTCAATACCGGGCTCTGTATGTTGCTGTAATTTTGAAACACCGACTTCTTCAGCACTTCGCAAACAAGCCAATATTTCACTGACCCGGATTTTGCTGACATCGCCCGCCAAAGTATAGGCAATTTTATCGCCTACCACTTCGACCAGGAATCCCCCATCTTCTAACATACCCAACAAGTCCTCTAAATTTTCACTGCTTAATGAGGTGAGCTGCTCTAGCTCTGACAGAGTGTAGGCAGGCTTTTGCTCGCAAAACTGGCGAGCAATGATTGTCATTATCCACAAACCCTTTTTTTCACGTAAACGCGGACTTAGTACCAGTGTTTTTCCACCCATCAATACAAACCTTGGATGTTGCAGATAAAACGCTATTTGTGACCCGGTCAGCAAAATATACCAGCCCAAATAGAGCCAGATAATAAAGAAAAACAAAATCGCAAAGCTGGAATAGATTGCTGTGTAATTGGAAGAAGAAGCGACAAAAGTTGCAAATAATGTACCTAGACCAATCCACAAAGCCCCTGCGACCATTGCACCGCCTAAAGCTGGTGCGATTTTCACCCGGGTATTAGGAATAAAGGTATATAAAAAGGTAAATGCCAGCACAATCATCAAATACGGCAATAACTTGGTCAGTATTAATAACAAGGTGCCAAAGGGTTCGATTGACTGCAGTGTTAACACTACATCGTGTTTCATTACGGTAGCGGCAACGCCCAGAGCCGAAAACACTAAAACAGGACCAATCATGACCACACTAAGATAATCGGTGAATCTGCGTGCAAGGGTTCGGGGACGTTTAACTCGCCACACGTAATTGAACGCGCTTTCGACTTTTTGCACCAATGCAATAATCGTATAAAACAACATGCCCAAACCAATCGACCCGAGTACACCAACTTTAACGTTTTCGACAAAACCGATAATGTTGGTTGTCATTTCTGCACCCCGTTCACCGAGGGGCGACATAAAATTCAGCAATACAGGTTCTATTTGATTGTGCACACCAAATGCTTTCAGCACTGAGAAAGCCACAGCAATCAAAGGCACCAACGACAATAAAGTGGTAAACACTAAACTCATCGCTCGTAAATTTAACTCGCCAGTCGACAATTGCCGAACCATGACGTAGGCGACCCTTATCGCATGACGTCCCATGCGTTTTGCTCTACTGGCACTTTCAGCAGTTTCCAGCCAAAGTTGAACTTGGAAAAACTGTTTTATCTTTTCTATATAGGCGTTCATTTTTGTAACCATTCTGATGGCCTTTTGATCCATTAAATTGGATTATCGATATCGATAAAATAATGTTGTAAGTCAAACTGCTGAGCTAAATGCTCTCCCAGTGATTTAACGCCATAACGTTCAGTAGCATGATGCCCTGCAGCAATATAATGAATTCCCAACTCTCGAGCCAAATGCGTGGTTTGCTCAGAAGCTTCCCCACTAATAAAAGCGTCAAGGCCGGAATCTGCTGCCTGCTGAATATAGCCTTGTGCAGCACCAGTACACCAACCAACTGTACGAATAACACGATCATGGCCAGCAATGATGGTGGGCTCACGACCTAGTTGACTGGCAATATAGGATGAAAATTCAGTTAACAATTGCGGCGCTTTTAGTTTGCCACGTAAACCAATTGCTGGCTCCCCCGTCCCCGTGATAACCCCGTCTATTTGAAGATCCAGTATTTTCGCCAATTGCACATTGTTACCAAACTCTGGGTGAGCGTCTAAAGGCAAATGATAGGCCATCAGGTTTATATCATTGGCTAATAACGTTTTTAAGCGCTGATATTTAAGGCCCGTCACCGTTTGGGATTCTCCGCGCCAGAAATACCCATGATGAACCAAAATAGCATCGGCATGCTGCTTCACTGCAGCATCTAATAAAGCTTGGCTCGCCGTTACGCCGGTGACCAAAACCTTAATCACGGGTTTTCCTTCAACCTGTAAACCATTTGGACAATAGTCCTGAAATCTTGAGATTTGCAATTGTTCATCAAGATAGGCGTGCAGCTCTGTTCGGGTTATCATCCATCTCACTCCATAAAAACTAGAGGGTCTGCTTATCTTTCAGAGGCTGCTCTGAAAAATTAACAAACCCTAGCCACTATAACAAACAGGAGTCTTAAAATGGATGCTGTGAGTATTATTGCGCTGAGTATGGGCGCCGCCTGGGCCAGTGGTATCAACTTATATGCCGCCGTATTTATGCTGGGTTATATGGGTACAACCGGGCATATCGTTCTACCAGCAGAATTGCAGGTACTTAGCGATCCATTGGTGATGACCGCTGCAGCGGTAATGTATTTTGTGGAATTTTTTGCCGATAAAGTGCCGGGCGTCGATACTGGTTGGGATACGTTACATACCTTTATCCGGATTCCGGCTGGAGCTATGTTGGCAGCGAGTGCAGTGGGTGATGTGAGTCCAGCAATTGAACTTACTGCCGGCCTGCTGGGGGGCGGTCTTGCTGCAGCCACTCACGCGACTAAGGCAGGCAGCCGATTGTTGATCAATACTTCTCCTGAGCCATTTAGTAACTGGAGCGCCTCAATAACCGAAGATTTGCTGGTGATTGCTGGATTATGGACAGCACTGACACATCCCGTTTGGTTTCTGGCGGCATTATTAATTTTTGTAGTATTGATGATATGGCTGTTGCCACGTCTATGGCGGTTAATTAAAACGGTTTTGCAATATATCGGCAATTGGCTGGGAAGGTGCAAAAAACCGGAAAAAGCTGAAAACATTTCAACAAAAACAACTGAACCATTAATTGTGAAATCAGTAACCGATGAAACGAAACGTTAACGACGGCGATATACAACGCCATGCGGAGTACGTTGTAAATCGAACGCATCGGTATAACCGCTGATGGTTTCAGAAGCTCCCAGGAACAAATACCCCCCCGGATTCATTGCCTGGGCAAGCCGAGTCAGAATGTCCGTCTTGCGTTGCATAGAAAAATAAATCAATACATTGCGACAAAAAATCACATCAAACCGACCTAACCCCGTATAACTCTGTAACAAATTCTGCTCTTTGAATTGCACCCGTTGTTTTATTTCATCTGCAATTTTCCAGCGTCCTTCATGCTGTTTAAAAAACTGTTGTCGTCTTGCAGCAGAGATCCCTCTGATTAACGCGTGCTCTTCATAAATGCCTAGTTTCGCCAGTGTAAGCATGCTATTGGAAATATCGGTGGCAACAATTTGTGTGCTTTTGAGTTTACTGTCAGGCTTCTTACGAATGTATTCGCTGAGGATCATACTGATAGTGTATGGCTCCTGGCCCGACGAACAGGCAGCAGACCAGATTTTGCAGGGTGGCGTTACCCGGGTTTCCAGATCAGCCAGAGTCATCTTTTCAAATACTTCGAAGGGTCCACCATCTCTAAACCATGAGGTTTCATTGGTGGTCATCGCGTCAATGACTGAATCACGTAAATGCCGCGGATGGCCTCGTTGAATAGCATTTAACAGATCGGCTACCGAAGGAATATTCTCATCACGTAACAATTTAGTGAGACGACTGACAATTAAATATTGTTTACCATCACCTAAAACGATGCCGCAGGCTTGTTCCAAAAAAAGCCGAAACCGCTCGTAGTCGGTCTGACTAATGCTATTTCCTTGTAACATAACTGCGATTTGCCCACCCTGTTAATTTGGTCTATAGCATTTAGCGGTCAATATGCTTAAATGTTTAGCCATTATGATTTAGATATACTCTGATTGCTTATATGCCAAAAAACAAGCCCAATATGACACGTCGCAATATTTTAATCACTGGATGTTCCAGCGGCATTGGTTTGGAAGCTTCTCAGATATTACAACGTCGCGGTTATTATGTAATTGCTACCGTGAGAAAACCAGCCGATCAAGCCTTGCTTGCTGAAGCAGGTGTCACCACTTTACTTTGTGATTTAAACGACAGTGAATCGATTTACACCATGGTTGCGGCAGCGATATTGGCCTTCGAGGGTCAAATTGATGTGTTATTCAATAATGCTGCGTATGGCCAGCCAGGTGCAGTAGAAGATTTAACCCGCGAAGCGCTGCGTCAGCAATTTGAGACCAATGTATTTGGCACACAAGAACTGACTAATCTGGTTATCAAACAAATGCGGCAACAAGGATTTGGCAGAATCGTTTATAACAGCTCTGTTTTAGGCTTAATCGCGCTGCCTTATCGTGGTGCCTATAATGCCAGTAAATTTGCCATCGAAGGTCTGGCAGATACCTTACGTCTGGAATTAAAAGGCACAGGAATTGATATTTCGCTTATTGAGCCCGGTCCAATAACCAGCAAGTTTCGGCAAAATGCCTTTGCCAAATATCAGCAACATATTGATAAAAATATCAGCGCCCATAAGACTACGTATTACGCAATGGAAAAACGCTTGTTAACGCCCGGTCCCGCAGCGCCTTTTACACTACCAGCCAAAGCTGTAGTTGATAAATTACTGCATGCCATTGAAGCAGAACGTCCTAAGATCCGTTATTACGTCACCTTTCCAACTTATCTGTTTGCTTATCTCAAACGTGTTTTACCGGCTAGAGCTTTGGATTGGGTACTCAACAGAGTTTCGCGAGGCGAACAACAATAATTAGCGCACATTTTTTAACCTCAGTGATATGCCATAATCGCCTGCACAATACTTCCCATGGATGTGATTAAAATGGCCAGGATGTCAAAACTTCAACTTCATTGGAAAACGGCCTACAGCATTTTTTTTGGCAGCTGCCTGACAGGCCTAATCATTCTGGCTCTGATTGCCTATTTAAACTTTAAAAATGGGCATTTTGAATCGTCCCAGCTGTGGAGCATTTACTTACCACCCTTTTTATTGATTCTGCTATTTTCAACAGCTTTAACCCTATGGGTATTACGACGCCTTTCCCGTCCGTTAAACCAGATCGAACAGATATCACTGGCTTTACCGCTGTTGTCAGCAAAAAAATATCAACAAGCTCGGGTTTTATTATCAGAAAAGACTAGTAGCAATATCGATCAGGAAGTTATTGATTTATCAAATATCACCAATCAGTTGATTAATGTACTCGATCAGTTAGATCAGAATAGTCGAATACGTAATCAACAAGTCCAAATTATAAATCGTGAACTGCAAAAAGAGCGCGACTTTATTAAAAGTCTGCTCGATACGGCACAGTTAATCGTTTTAACCATCAACAAACAATTTGAAATTTCGCTTTTTAATGATTATGGCGAACACATCACTGGCTATAGCAAACAAGAAATGCTCGAAACCAATGTGGCCAGAATGTTTCCTGCAGGCCATTGGACACAAGCCAATATCCACTTCAATGAATTATTAGCTGGTCATCAACGTATAGCACAACAAGATGCTGAGCTTATTGATAAAAATGGGCTTATTCGGCAAATATCCTGGCTACATTCTCGGCTGGAACATGATAACCAGCAGGCAGTTATTTTATCTGTTGGTCTAGATATGACGGATAAAAAAGAGGCCGAAAAACGTATCGTTTGGATGGCAGAGCATGATCCACTGACTGATTTGTGCAATCGTCGTAAATTTATTGAAGAGTTCGAAAAATCGTTACGGATGGCAATTCGTTATCACCATCACAATACCTTGTTATATCTCGATTTGGATCAGTTCAAAGATATCAACGATACCAGCGGACATAGAGCCGGGGATGAACTGTTAATTCTGGTGGCCAGGGCTCTTAAACGGGTCACCCGTTTTACCGATTTAGTTGCCCGATTAGGTGGAGATGAGTTTGCCATTTTGATACCGGAAAGTGACGCTGCTGGCGCCATTACTCTGGCGAAAAAGATAATTCATGAACTCAGTACGATTCAGCTTGAATATGGAGCTGTTCATCATAAGGTGTCTACCAGTGTTGGTATCGTGCATTTCCCGTTACAAGATGCCAGCATTCATGAACTAATGGGATTTGCCGATCTGGCAATGTATCAAGCTAAAGCAGTCGGCAAAGGTGTTTATCATACATTTTCGGTTGATGATCGTACTCGAGAGCAACTAGAAGCACGTGTGCTGTGGAAACATCGTATTGAACAAGCATTGGAGCAAGACTTGTTTGTCTTGTTCTATCAGCCCATCCTCGAATTACAGTCTGACAAAATAGAGCACTACGAAGTATTGCTGCGTATGCGTGATCCGCAAACGGGTGAAATGCGCTTACCTGGCAAATTTATTCAAATTGCCGAACAAGTTGGCCTGATTCAGCAAATTGATCATTATGTAATCAGACATGCTCTGAAACAGTTAGGCGCGCTGCAAAAACAGCAGCGTAATGTCAGTTTTGCCATTAATTTATCTGGCTTAGTAATTGATACATCGATTTTATTGCCTTTGTTGGAAAGCACCATCGCTGAATATGAAGTGGAAGCTAGCGCTATCATTTTTGAAATCACTGAAACAGTCGCGGTTTCCAATTTACAACAAGCCAAGGAAATGATGCATTCAATTAAAGCATTGGGGTGTCGCTTTTCATTGGATGATTTTGGTGTTGGGTTCTCATCATTTAACTATATGCGAGAACTTCCGGTAGATATCATCAAAATCGACGGAATATTCATTAAAAACCTGGATAAAAATGCCGATGATCAGCTTTTTGTTAAGGCCTTAGTAGATGTTGCCAAAGGATTAAACCGTAAGACCACTGCCGAATTTGTTGAAAACGCTGAAATTCTGCAGCTGCTCAGAGGTTATGGCGTTGATTTCGCCCAAGGATACTACATTGGCCGACCACAGCCAGAGCTGCTGGAGGCAATGGTTTGGAATCCCCCTCTGTGAAGTGATCTATTTGTCAATTTTGTGCCTCATGCTTGTGCACTGAGAAAATTCATTCGTTTCAAATTGGTGCAAAAACACCCCCACGGAAAACACATAAACCCCATAAGCAATTGAAATGGTTAAACAAATAAACTTAGGCATAAAACATGCAAACTGCTTACCTGTTTAATATCAATCTTACCCTGGAGTTTTTATGTCATATCTCTTACCCAGCGAATTTAGCAAAAAAATGGTCGATGCCGGAGAAGCCAAACTCAAAATGGCTACTCGGGATGTGTTAATTCGAGCTTATATGGCAGGAGCTATCCTGACTCTTGCAGTCGCGTTTGCCGTGACCACTGCAGTACAAACTGGTTTGCCAATTGTGGGGGCGCTAGTATTCCCTGTTGGTTTTGTTTTGTTAAATCTACTGGGTTTTGACTTATTAACCGGTGTGTTTGCTTTGGTACCATTAGCTTTGTTAGATAAAAGGCGTGGCTGCACATTTCGGGGAATGTTAAAAAATTGGATGTTGGTTGCCTTGGGTAACTTATTCGGTGCATTAACAACCGTATTACTTGTTGGAATCGCGTGGACATTTGCCTTCACTACCGAACCAGGTGCTGCAGGTCAAGCTATTGCGAAAGCAGCTGAAGCACGTACTTTGGGGTTTGCAGCGCATGGTGGCGCAGGTTGGCTGACTGTTTTCGTGGCGGGCATCCTTTGTAACTGGATGGTTTCAACCGGCGTTGTGGGTGCGATGCTATCGAACTCTGTTGGCGGCAAAGTGATCGCTATGTGGTTACCCATTGCTGTGTTTTTCGGGCTGGTCTTCGAACACTCGGTAGTCAACATGTTCCTATTCCCGATGGGCATGCTGATGGGTGCTGATATCACCATTGCTGACTGGTTATTGTGGAATGAAATTCCGGTCATCCTCGGTAATCTAGTGGGTGGCTTAGTACTAACTGGTGGCATGTTGTATGCGACACATTACAAAACGGGTGCACCTACCGCTGAATTTTCTGAAAAAATGAACTGATTCCTCGTTGGCCTGGCATCTGTTCTGGGTGTCAGGTTTTTTATTCGAACACAAAAAGACATTTTGGAGTAACAATGAATAAACTTGCTATGACGCAAGCCATCATGGTGGCAAAAGAAACCAAAGAACTGACTTGGGAAAAAATCGGTGAAGCAACTGGCATGTCAGCAGAATGGACAGCATCAGCTTGCCTCGGTATGAATAGCATGCCAGCCGATACTGCCAAAAAGCTTTGTCAGGTATTAGATCTGGGAACTGAAGTCGAATTGGCCCTGCAGAAATATCCAAACAAGCAATGGGAACAAACGGTTCCTACCGACCCACTGCTCTATCGTCTCTATGAAATGATGTCGGTTTACGGCCCGACCATTAAAGAAATTGTGCATGAAAAATGCGGTGATGGCATTGTTAGCGCTATTGATTTTGCGATGAAAATTGAGAAAAAACCTGATCCTAAAGGTGATCGGATTGTCATTACTTTAGATGGAAAATTTTTACCGTATAAGTCGTGGTAATGATAATAAAGGGTGTACAGGTATTAACAGTGCACCCTCAACTTTAACGGGTTGGCCGAGCGTAAACGTAGACCAGATAATAGGCCATCGCTACAAAACCAGCACCACCGACAATATTTCCCAGCGTAACGGGGATTAGGTTACCCATCAACCCACCAAAATCAAGTGTTGCCAGTTGCTCTGCATCAAAATGACCGGCCGCTACAATGGCCTGATCCGTTGCTGCAATTATCGCAATAGGAATCATGTACATATTTGCCACACAATGCTCAAAGCCCATCGCCACAAAGCCAGAGATGGGGAATAACACCGCCATCACTTTATCGGTCACGCTACGTGAGGCATACACCATCCAGCTACCTAAGCAGACCAGCACATTACAAAACAGCCCTCTGACAAAAGCTTCTGTGGTCGTGTGATCAACTTTAGCCAATCCCGTTTTAATGGCCGTGACACCGACCCCGAGATTACCATCACTTAAATAGCCTGAGAGATATACCAGATACACCGTAACCAGCGCCCCCACCAGATTACCGACATAAACAATTCCCCAGTTTCGCATTAATGACTTAAAGCTTACCTGACCTTTAGCGTATGCCATCACGACCAGCGTGTTACCGGTAAATAACTCTGCTCCGGCGATCACCACCAGAATAAAGCCCAAGGCAAATACCAGACCGCCGACCAATCTTGCTAATCCATAAGCAGCGCCAGCATCGGTCATGACAACGGTGTAATACATTGCAGCAAATGAAATAAAGGCGCCGGCCATCAGTGACAAAATTACCAATGGGATGAGAGACATATTGGCCTTATCGACCCCGACGGTTTTGACTTTTTCGGCGACTTCCGCTGGCGTGAAGGCATCGACAAACTTGCCGAAATCAGACATGTGATTGTTACCTGTGAAAGTTAAGGAGAAAGTCCGGCATTATATCAGTGAGTTGCAAAGCTTTTCAGGGATTGCTTCCCGAGAAAGGTGGAAGTTTTAAAGCGTCTATAAACCTTTATGAATGAAGTTGGAATCTTCAAAAGTAAATTAAAATTTAATTAAATTCTTAATGATAAATAAATCCGGGATGGATAAATTTAGGCATCCATCCCGGCAATAGTTTGTTCATCGCTTAGTGTCTCAATTCACTGGTAAACACTAGCTCCTCATCCTGAACATCCACTTTGATAACATGGCCCGCCACAAATCGGCCGGATAACAAGGCCTGTGCCAGCAGATTTTCTAACTGATGCTGAATAACGCGTTTCAAAGGACGTGCACCATAAACCGGATCAAATCCCGCTTCAGATAGCATGTCCAGCGCTGCATCGGATAATTCAAGTCCCATGTCTTTTTCAGCCAAACGTTGGCGCAAATGTGACAACTGAATATCGGCAATAGCACGAATTTGTGATTTCTGTAGCGGATGGAACACCACCACATCATCCACACGGTTAATAAATTCCGGGCGGAAATGCTGGCCGACAATTTCCATCACCGCATTTTTCATAGCGTCATAATTGTCTTCACCGGCCATCTCTTGAATCACATTGGAGCCCAGATTTGAGGTCATCACGATAACGGTATTTCTGAAATCCACGGTCCGACCTTGACCATCAGTCAAACGTCCATCATCCAGCACTTGCAACAAGATATTGAAAACATCTGGATGGGCTTTTTCAACCTCATCCAACAAGATCACTGAATAAGGTTTACGGCGCACTGCTTCGGTCAGATAACCACCTTCTTCATAGCCCACATAACCAGGAGGCGCGCCGACAAGACGCGCAACTGAGTGTTTTTCCATAAACTCGGACATATCAATCCTTACCATGGCATCTTCAGTATCAAATAAGAATGTTGCTAATGATTTGCACAGTTCGGTTTTACCCACACCAGTTGGGCCTAAAAACAAAAATGAACCGTTAGGACGATTAGGATCAGACAAGCCAGCACGACTGCGACGAATCGCATTGGCAACTGAATCAACGGCTTCGTCTTGACCAATCACGCGCTCATGTAAAGCTTCATCCATTTTTAGCAATTTATCGCGTTCACCTTCCAGCATTTTGGACACCGGAATACCAGTCCATTTAGAAACCACTTCGGCAATTTCCTCTTCGCCAACTCGATTCCGCAGCAATGTGAAGTCCTGCATTTCAGCCTGTGTGGCAATATCAAGCTGCTTTTCCAACGCAGGAATACGACCATATTGCAGCTCAGACATTTTTTCTAAATTGCCACTACGGTTAGCTGATTCCAGCTCCAACCGGGCTTTTTCCAGCTCTTCCTTAATGTGCTGACTACCATGCAAAGCCGCTTTTTCCGATTTCCATACTTCCTCTAAATCAGTGTATTCACGCGCCAGTTTTTTCATCTCTGTTTCAAGCGTATCGAGACGTTTTTTCGAGGCTTCATCCGATTCTTTCTGCAACGCCACACGTTCAATTTTCAACTGAATTAAACGCCTTTCCAGCCGATCCAATACTTCCGGTTTGGAATCAATTTCCATTCGAATCCGGCTGGCGGCTTCATCGATCAAATCAATCGCTTTATCCGGCAAATTTCGGTCAGTGATATACCTATGTGATAAGGTCGCTGCGGCAACGATGGCCGGGTCAGTAATATCCACACCATGATGCACTTCATAGCGCTCACTCAGACCACGCAAGATAGCGATGGTCGATTCCACACTAGGTTCGCCCACCAGCACTTTCTGAAAACGACGTTCCAGAGCAGCGTCTTTTTCCACATATTGGCGATATTCATCCAGAGTGGTGGCACCGATACAATGCAATTCACCGCGCGCCAAAGCCGGTTTAAGCATGTTGCCGGCATCCATTGAACCTTCGGCTTTACCAGCACCAACCATGGTGTGGATTTCATCAATAAACAGAATGATCTGTCCTTCCTGTTTCGATAGATCACTTAGCACTGCTTTTAGACGTTCTTCAAATTCACCACGGAATTTGGCGCCCGCAATCAACGAACCCATATCCAACGATAATACCCGTTTGTTTTTCATGCCTTCTGGCACTTCACCATTGACTATTCGTTGGGCGAGTCCTTCAACAATGGCGGTTTTACCGACCCCCGGTTCACCGATCAACACCGGGTTATTTTTGGTACGACGTTGCAAAACCTGGATAGTGCGGCGAATTTCGTCATCCCGCCCAATCACTGGATCCAACTTACCGCTTTCGGCACGGGCTGTGAGATCAATTGTGTATTTTTCCAACGCCTGACGTTGTTCTTCTGCATTTTGATCGGTCACGCGTTCGCCCCCACGAATTTTATCAATCACATTGTTTATGTTGGTTTTATTGCCGCCATGCTTACGAAGCAATTCACCTGTTTGATTTTTATCCTCAACTGCTGCCAGCACAAATAACTCACTGGAAATAAATTGATCCTGGCGTTGCTGGGCCAATTTATCAGTTTGATTTAACAAACGGCTTAACTCAGAAGAAATCCGAATATCGCCATTGCCGCCTTCAACCTGAGGAAAACGCTTTAACTGTGCTTCAAGATCAGCTTGATAAGCTGGCACATTGACACCACTTTGCGCCAGCAAAGGTTTCACGGTGCCACCTTGCTGATTGAGTAATGCCAACAATAAATGTGCTGGCTCTATGACCTGATGATCACGGCCGACCGCAAGACTTTGTGCTGCTCCCAGTGCTTCCTGAAATTTGCTGGTGAGTTTATCGATTTGCATCGTAATATCCCTGTAAAAAATAAGTTAATTACAAAATGGGGGGTGACGATTGGAAATCAAGTGAGCGACCACAGAAAAATAATTATTTTGATTAAAACACTAAGTTATTGAAAATAATTTAATTATTAAACAATGATAAAACCGTGTTTAAGTTTTTTTAATGCTTGCCGGTGTCTCAATAGCTGTGCTGATGTCTTGCAAACATTGTGGCATGTTTTCAGTAGAACAATGCAATGCCGGGCTCATCGTCAGCTGTACTCTACTGGGGACAAATGGCGCAGTAAAAACTTTGCCTTGGGCGCTGACACCATCAATTCGAACGGGAAAAACAGGTGCAGATGACCAGCTTGCTAATCGGCCGACGCCACCTTTGATTTTTCTCGGCGGATCACTATCCAGATGGATTTTTCCGTGGGGAAACAAGGCAATAACCTCGCCCTGTTGCAAGGCTCGTAAAGCCTGTCTTAATGCCTGCTCCGGGCGACCGGTACGATCCACCGGGATGCAGCCGGCTTTTTTAAACACCCAATGAACGATAGGCCGTTCATACTCTTCGCGGGCAATCAAAAAGCGTAACGGACGTTTGCTGGCGGATATCAGTAATAAAGGATCAACACCTGACACATGGTTGGCGACCACAATGGCTGGCCCTATCTCGGGTAAAGCTATTTTCTTATCCGGTATACGTTGGATATAACGACAAATCAGTCGCGTCCAGCCATCCAGCCAATTAACGGACGGTCCGCCCCAATCAGCTTCGGCATTTAAAATACCGATGAGCCAGATACTGAAAGCGATTAAAAAGAACAAGCCGATATAGACGATCATTCCACCTCAAATGGTGCAGGATCACCCATGCCAACGCGAACCACTTCCGGTAAATCATTTACAAACTCGATAACCGTTGTCGGTTCATGACCACAAGCACCACCATCAATAATTAAATCGACATGCTTACTTAAATGATCGGCGATTTCATCAGCTTCGGTCATCGGCATGGTTTCACCGGGCAGAATTAAGGTTGAGCTCATTAACGGTTCATTCAATTCTTCTAATAAAGCCAAAGCAATATTATTGACCGGAATACGCAAACCAATGGTTTTACGTTTTGGATGCTGTAATCTGCGAGGTACTTCTTTGGTGGCTGGTAATACAAACGTATAAGGACCCGGTGTGTGGGCTTTAATCAACCGAAATACTGCATTATTAAATTTGGCGTAAACCGCCAGTTCGGATAAATCACGACACACCAAAGTGAAATTATGATCATCATCCAGTTGCCGCAATCGGCGAATGCGATCCATCGCCGCTTTATCACCCAAATGGCACCCCAAGGCATAACCAGAGTCAGTCGGATAAACCACTAAACCACCTTTCATGATGATCTGACAGGCTTGTTTAATTAGACGCTGCTGCGGGTTATCGGGATGAATTTGAAAATACTGGCTCATATAAAACCTTCGTTAGTTCTCGAAATATTGAACAGATATAGCATAGTCGAGTCTTTATGCCTGCTTCACTGCCACAACGACCATACGGGTGTGCATGACGCAGGCAAAGGTAAAAACCGTCCGAGTTCACTCCAGCTTTGATCTGGGCTATGGAAATCCGATCCACAGGAAGCAAGCAGACCATACTGTTTAGCCAATGCTGCAACATTCCTTAATTGATCTGGATGTTGATGCCCGGAACTGACCTCAATTGCTTGTCCGCCTGCGGTTTTAAAATCTTCAATTAAACGACGCAGCTTGGTGCCGGTCATTTTATAACGTAATGGATGGGCAATAACCGCTTGCCCCCCAGCTTCCGTTATCCATTCAACTGCGGAGGGTAAATCTGTCCATTGCCCAGGAACGTATCCCGGTTTTCCACGCACCAAAAAACGTTTGAACACATCTTTAGTATCTGAGGCATGGCCTTTTTCGACCAAAAACTGCGCAAAATGCATTCGCCCCAACATCGTCTTTGAGGCATATTGAGCGGCACCTTCCAAAGCCCCCGAAATACCCGATTTTTCCAAACGCTGCGCAATTTGTTCAGCTCTTTGTTGGCGATAATCACGAATTTTGGCTAAACCGGTTTGCAGTTTAGGGTTTTCAATATCTATATTAAGCCCAACAATATGAACCGTGCTGCTGTACCAACTGACTGAAATTTCTACCCCTGGAATCAGGGTTAAAGGCAAGGCTTCAGCCGCGCGAAGCGCTGCAGCGATACCTTCTGTGCCGTCATGGTCGGTCAACGCCAACACATCGACACCTTGTTGAACGGCGCGCTCAACAAGATCTTCTGGAGATAGGCCGCCATCGGAGGCGGTGGAGTGGCAATGCAGGTCATAGTGCGTCATGGTGTTGATTTTACGTTAGAATGTGCCATCTCTCTAATAACTGAAATTAAAGATGAAACTATTTACTGATTTCTTGCCCATTATTCTATTTTTTATCGCCTATAAATTTGGTGGTGGAATCTACCATTGGAATGGACAGGAATATGACATTGCTGGTATCTATGTCGCCACCGCAGTGATGATGCTGGCGACCTTTGCACAAGTGATTTATGGGTTGCTGCGTCACGGCAAAGTGGAAAGACAACATTTAATTACGTTTATTTTAGTTATGGTGCTGGGCGGTGCCACGCTCTGGTTGCAGAACCCGGAATTTGTGATGTGGAAACCCACTGCGGTGAACTGGCTGTTTGCATTAGCCTTTATCGGTGCCCGAGTATTTACTGACAAAACGCTGCTTGAACGCCTTATGGCTGCGCATCTGCAACTGCCCACTGCCGTCTGGTCAAGATTAAATACTGCATGGATTCTGTTTTTTATCTTTTCCGGATTCTTGAATATTTATATCGCCTATTACTACTCAGAAGAAACCTGGGTGAACTTTAAACTATTCGGCTCTTTGGCCATTACCATCGTCTTTATTGCTGGCCAGGCGATTTATCTTTCGCGTCACATTAATGAAAACGGTAACTCAAAGGATGTCTCCTGATGTTATATGCCATTATCAGCGAGGATAAGCCTGATAGTCTGCAACGCCGTTTGACTGTGCGTCCCGCTCACCTTGCTCGTTTGCAGGAATTGCAAAATCAAGGCCGTTTAGTGTTGGCCGGGCCTCACCCGGCAATTGATAACGAAGATCCGGGCGAAGCAGGATTTACTGGTAGCCTTGTGGTAGCCGAATTTGATGATTTGCACAGTGCGCAAGAGTGGGCAGCAGCCGATCCTTATATTGAGGCAGAGGTGTACGCTAACGTAATTGTTAAACCTTTTCGCAAGGTCTTACCATGAGCAGCACGACACAACAAAAACTGGAAGAGGCCCTTCAAAAGCTGAATCCAGTACAGCTTCAGATTACCGATGATAGTCATCTACATGCCGGACATGCGGGCAATACCGGAGGTGGTCACTTTACTGTTTTTATTGTCAGTGAAGCTTTTGCAGGTCTATCGCCTCTCAAACGCCACCGGCTAGTCTATGAGGCTGCAGCTGAATTGTTGCCATCAGCCATTCACGCGCTGAGTATTCAAGCCAAAACACCCGCTGAACTTAACTAACATAATCCAGCACAATGGCCACAGAAAGTAGCAAAGTTCAAAACCAAACCTTTCTGGCTCAACTGGAACGCCAACGTCTACAAAAACCCTGCCTACGCATTATTGATTTACGTGGCAAAGTCAGCGGTGAATGTCAGCCTTATCAATTTGGCGGTATTACCCATTACCTTGATGACCGCAGTTATTTAATTCTCAAACAGCTGGTTGAACGTGTTGGTGGAAATTATACCGTCGGCGTCTATGAGGCACTGTTACAAGCTGTCCGTCACTATCAACAGCAAACCCAGCAACAACAAGCTACTCCCACTGAAGACAGTGGTGTATTACTTATTCGGTTAGATCAACCGATAAGACGCCACGCACAGCGTGTGTTACTGACCTTACCGGTCACCATACAAAATGCTGAGTTGAGCTATCATGCGATGACGCTGGACGTGAGTATAGATGCGATTCGTGTCAGCATGAAACAGGTGTCGACGCTGGAGAAAAACGATACCGTCAGTGTGAGTTTTGAGCATTTTCCAGATGGCAAAAATGCTGAGCCGACTCAAATCGAATTTGATATTACCCGACTGGATCATGATGAACAGCGAACCACTGCCGTGCTGCGGTTTAATGACTCGGTCGGTGATGATGTGCGTCAGGCCTGGCAAAACTGGTTAAGTAATCATAATCAACACAGTCAGGCAGAATTGAATAATGAAATTCTCAACTTAACCCAAAATTGTTTATTGCGTTTATACAGTCAGCAACTACCCAGCATGCTCTGCTGGATGGGTGAGCTATTAACCCCCACCGTTACGGCACTTCATAGCAGCACGGTCTGTGACCGGATATTTTTCGACGCTCCCAATCTACTGTCATTAGTAAAAAGATTGCTTAGCCATATTGAACAGAGCAAATTAACCCGTGGATTTGTAGCGCTGTATCCAACTGGCATGATGGTTATTGATGACAACGAGATAGAGCGTCTAAAAAAGTTTTGGCCATGGCAAAGCAATACGGCCTTATGGTTTTTCAATGTGACCGAACTGCGGGTTGATGAGACACTTTATCATGCAAATCTAGACATTATTGCTCAGGTCGATCCACGTATTGCTGGTGACTTTTCACGCAAAATATCCAATTTAAAAAAACTGGTCGAAATCACTAATGTGACTGCCTGTTTGCAACAGTTAAGTAGTAATCAGCCTCAACCTGATGCCGATGTGATTATCGACAAAACGGCAGCGGCTTTCGACTTGCCTCCTGTCAGTTCGCTAAAAGCATTTATTCGCCGACAACAAAGCCGTTATACCGTGCTTACTCCAGTGAATTTGTTTTTAAATAGTCAAGAATATGCATCGCAGACCAACGAAGTTTCAATAAATGGACTGTCGCTATCGGTCAATGCTGATTTGCCCGTGCGGGTTGGCAGTCGGGTGGCACTGCATTTCACCCGTTGGCAGGCACAACGGCCACTGTTGAATTTACGCAGTGTGCCCTATGAAGTGAAACGGGTGCAGAAATTTGCTGAGCAAACTGAACTGGGCTTGCAACGTTTGGTGACCCAATGCCCGCTGGCCCTTAATCAATTTTTTGAAAAAGCCATTTCCAGCAATCAACAATCGTTGGCCCGTCGAGAGGATGATTTATTGCAGATGCAATACAGTCGGGTTTATCTGGATCTACTGAGCCATGCGCCGCTCAATACGGCTTTATTCTTTGGATTAGATAATCAACAAAAACGTATTCTGCAGTCGGTGGTTGGTCATTCTCAGACTCTGGATCAAACTGATAATAAATTGTGGCAAGCGATTTCGAACGCTATCCCGCGTATTACACTACAGTTAAAAACAGCCACTACCGATAATCTGGTAACACACAGCATGGGATTGTATTGCTATCGCTCGCAACAACAACCCTGGCAGATTATTTGTGAACATGAACTGCAATCAACCGAAGCCAAAAATCTGTTGTTACACCGAATGTTTATCTCAGAAAATCACTTTGTCTTTCACTGCCAGCTGGTCAACAGCAAAACAGATTGGCTGAATGACGAGCAAGACTTGATTCGTCAAATTAATGCATTGCGCAGCCACAGTGCTCACCGGATAAAAAACCTCCGGCAAATGTTGTTTTCAATCTTTGCGGTTGCCTATTTAACCGATATTACCGATTTAGTTCGAGATAGCTTTGAGTCGTAAATTACGCCGCCACCATCATTTTATCGATCCACACCGAGCCGCTACGAATATTGCTGCGTAAATCCACATCATTAGCAACCGCTTGGATACCTTTGAACATATCCTGCAACTGCCCAGCAATCGTGAATTCGTCAATGGCATATTGAATTTCACCATTTTCTACCCAGAAACCCGCGGCACCTTGAGAGTAATCACCATTCACAATATTGACACCCATGCCCATGGTTTCAGTGACAATCACGCCACGATCCATGGCTTTAAGCATGTCTTTAAATGATAAATCATTACTATCAACAGTCAGGTTGTGTACTCCACCAGCATTCGCCGTGGTGGTCATATTAAGGCGTCTGGCAGAATAACTATCTAATACATAACCTTGTAATACGCCATCGCGGATAATGTCACGATTTTGCGTTGCAACACCTTCCGAATCAAACGAGGAACTGCCTAATGCTTTGAGTAAATGTGGCTGCTCATGAATATGCATAAACGATGGAAAAATCTGTTCGCCCAGCTTATCCAGCAAAAAACTAGATTTTCGGTATAAAGCACTACCGCGAATTCCACCCACCAGCTGACCAAATAATGAAGAGGCAATTTCAGCAGCGAAAATGACCGGATAATGACCGGTTTCAATTTCGCGGGCGTTCAGTCGTTTTAATGTTTGCTCAGCCGCTTTACGACCCACAGAAATGGCAGACGCCAAATCCTGACTATCACGAGCAACGTCATACCAGTAATCACGTTGCATACCGGTTTCATCACGAGCAATTAACGTACATGACAAACTATGCCGAGTGGATTGCGTCTGACCAATAAAACCATGACTGTTGGCATAAATCCGTTGCCCTTCGTGTGAAGAAACACTGGCACCTTCTGAATTACTGATAAGTGAATCAAAATCACGCCCTGCCTGTTCACATTCCATCGCCAGGGCAATCGCCTGTTCCGGAGATAACTCCCATGGATAATACAACTGCAGATCTGGAAAAGAGGTAGCCATCAATTCTGCATCGGCTAAACCCGCGAATTTATCTTCCTGAGTATGTTTGGCAATGCTGCAAGCCATGGCCACCGTTTCCTGGATGGCTTCAGGTCGTAAATCAGATGTGCTGGCAGAGGCTTTGCTTTGTCCCAAATACACTGTTACACCCAATCCGGTATCTTTGTTATGTTCCAGCGTTTCAATTTCAGCTTGGCGGACGTTTACTGATAAACCTAGACTTTGACTGATACCAACTTCGGCAGCAGTCGCACCCAGTTTTTTTGCTGCATCCAGCGCCTGTTGCGCTGCATTTTGTAGTAGTGATGCGTCCAATTTACTCATATGATCAAATTTACCTCTTCGATGTTTTTTCCATGCATTTGGAAACCACGCATTTCCAATACGCCGCGGGTATTTAATGAAATAATCAGATACAAAGCCTGCGGATAATCTGCAACATCCTCATCAATGACCGATGGCAACGCTGGCGCATCGGGATGGGAATGATAAATAGCAAACAGTTCTTGATTACGTTCTTTCATTTCTTTCAACGCGGCCAATTGTTCACTAGCGCTTAATGCAAATAACACACTGGCATCAGTTTTGACGCTATCAACCGGGTAACACATACACCGTTGCCCATGACGACCGATTAATCCAGAAACTTGCTGATTAGGTGAAAGTTGTGCCTGATGTAATAGCTCATTCACCAAAGTGCGTGGTAAACGTATCGTTGTTTTAACTGTCATTTAGCTATTCTCATTATCGTGACATACCGGACAGGCCGGATCCTGTTTTAATGTTATTTCCCGTATCTGCATTGATAGGGCATCGACTATTAACAATCGACCACTGAGAGAAGCTCCAGTTTTGGCAAGTAACTTAAGTGCTTCAATCGCTTGGATGGAGCCCATCATGCCCAGCAAGGGTGAGAGCACCCCACTCTCGGCACAACTTTGCTGAATATCACCAGCATTGTCGTCATATAAACAACGATAGCATGGCGCGTCTGCTTGTCTAGCATCATATACCGAAACATGTCCTTCCCAGCGTATTGCCGCCGCTGAGACCATGGGTGTTTTAGTTTGTTTACTGATTCGGTTCATTAAAAACCGGCTACTGAAATTATCAGTACAATCCACTATAACGTCAGCCAGAGTGGCTTGATCTCTTAGTTCAGGCTCACTCAAACGATGATCAATCGTCTCAACCTTAATGGTGTCATTCAAGCTTTGTAAAGTAGCAGCAGCTGAACTAGTTTTACTTTTACCCACTGTCGCTTGGCGATGTACGATCTGTCGCTGCAAATTCGTCAGCTCAACCTTATCATCATCCACCAGCACCAGATGCCCCACTCCCGCTGCTGCCAGATATAGAGCTACTGGTGATCCTAAACCACCCAACCCAATCACCAATACACGACTCTCCAGCACTCGCTGTTGACCGGTGATATCAAAATGGGGCAATAAAATATGGCGGCTATAACGCAGCAATTGTTCATCGTTCATTTGCAGTATGTTACCTGAAATAGTGGCTTGGCGAGCGTTACGCTTGTTTGCCGATCACCACGCGATCTTGCTGTCCATAATCCTGATAAGCCTGAATTTCAATAAAACCATTCTGTTGGAATAGTTCTTGAACTAATGATGACTGATCATAACCATGTTCTACCATTAACCAACCTTGAGGTTTTAGTATCACGGCAGATTGGCGAACCAATTGCCGAAGATCCTCTAAGCCATCCTCTCCTGAGGCCAGCGCCGACAGTGGTTCAAAGCGGAGATCACCATTGGTTAAATGCGGATCATCAGATCGTATGTAAGGAGGATTAGATATGATGATATCAAGACTTGCCGGCTGCATGGCACTCAACCATTGGCCTCGAACAAAATGTATCGGCAATTGATTTATTTCGGCATTGTGTTTGGCCATCATCAAAGCCTGTTCGGAATAATCCGTTGCAAGCATCCAGATATCATTGCAATCGGCTTTAATTGCCAGAGCAATCGCACCACTACCCGTCCCCAGATCGGCAACCCGCATTCCTGGCTGAATTTTCTCCAACGCCAGCGATACCAAAAGTTCCGTATCGGGCCGTGGAATCAACGTATGTTGATTGACCTCGATATTCAAAGACCAAAACCCCCGAACGCCGGTTAAATGGGCCACGGGTAAGCCCTGCTGACGCTGTTCAATCAGTAACACAAATTGCTGTTGTTGCTGAGGAGTGAGCGTTTGTTCTGGATGAGTGATGAATCGGAGTGGCTGGCATTGCAGAACATGACATAACAGTTCTTCGATATCCAAGCGTAGGGTTGGGCTTGCAGCCAGCTGATTTTTGGCCCACTGCAAAGCCTCTTGAATGGTCATACTTTTTTAAACCATCACATCAAAACAAATTGATTTGTAACAATGCAAATACGCCAGCAGCTAAAGCAACCATCAGCAAGGCACTCGTGGTGCGCTGCCGTTTAACCAATTGTTCATACATCAATTGAAGTTGGGCTAGCTCTTGCTGAAGTGTTTCTATCCTTGGATCTACTGAATCAGGAATAGCAGCAAGCTGTTCATAAATAACCGTTTCGATTTTGGGTTGTAATGCCGTCAGCAACTGCTGCTGAATAATTTGCTGCTGACTGGCTAACCATTGTTCTGTCTGCGATGTGACTTGTTGTTGCCAATGGTTTGATTGATTCAGGTTTTGCATTGCCGTTTCGGCTGCATCGGCCGCTTTTTCGGAGAGTACAGTCTGCATTTGCATTGCTTGGGTTGCTAACTGTTGCTCGACCTTGTCTTGCACCCCAGCACTTATCTGTTGCTTTAATTCGACTGACAGTCGTTCCGCGAGTCCATCGAGTTTTTCATCAATCAATTGCCGGGCGATATTCTCGGCAATTTGTTGACTGATCTGCTCTGTGGCATGCTGCGTATGTTGCAGCCAGCTGGGTAGTAATTGTTGCTCAACCTGAGCAATGACTTCTTCAATAGATGGCGCTACGGGACTTTCCGTAAACGATGAAGATTCCGCGACATCTGTACTAATCTCTGCAGTAACATCCGCAGAAGATAAATCGTCGAGAATTGTTTGTAATTGATGTGATTCTGGTGGTTTAGACAACAACGCCAATACACCACTTTCATGAGCAGATAATTTATCGGCTTCGCTGTCGTTACTGGTACAGAGAACAACCGGAATGGATTGCCAGCGCACATTGTTTTTGATCTGCCGGGTGGCAGTCAGCCCATCCATTCCGGGCATCATCAAATCCATAAAAATAACTATTGGCGGTTGAGCTGTTGTTTCCAACCAAGCCAATGCATCGTCAGCGCTGCCTTGTTCAACTACTGCAAATCCAGAAGCTTGTAGCAGTTTGCATAACATCATGCGGGCAACGCGTGAATCATCTACAACCAGTGCAAGTTTATCTGTCATAGCTCTTCCTCTGATGACTTAACTAAAACGATGCGGATCCAATTGGATCGACTTCACTCGTTTCCCCAACACAACGATTTCGCCACGATAACGCTGTTGCATGTCACTGGCAAACTCAAAAAAATAGGTGCGTTCCAGTTGCATTCTGCCGTTGCCGCCGCGTTTCAGCCGAATTTTTTTCCAGGCTACAGTATCGTTCAGAAAGCTAACATTCATCGACTGGCAATATTGACTCGCCACGCGACTGGCATGTTCCGCGGCTCCACGACTGTCCCACCATATCCAGCCGATTACAGCCAGAATTAACAACACAATGGTACTATCATTCATCCAATATCTCCCCAGCCTGCTTGTACCATGGCTAATGCGGCTGCAGAAGCCGTTTCAGTTCTCAAGATTCTCGGCCCCAAACTGATACCGGTAAAACCCGCATCATTTGCCCGCTGTACTTCTATTTCACTTAAGCCACCTTCAGGCCCAATCAGTAAAGCAATCTGATCTACTTTATTTACACTGGAAAAGCTTTTTGTCGCCTCTGGGTCCAGTACCAGTTTGCATGCATCGTTTACGTTTTCCAAAGCCATATCTAACGAGGTGATGGGCATTAACTGTGGTAAAAAACTTCGTCCACTTTGCTCACAGGCACTGATCATCACTCCTTGCCAATGGTTCAATCTTTTCTCGGCACGATCTCCGGACAACTGTACATTACAGCGCTCAGTAATCACCGGCATAATACGTTTCACGCCCAATTCGACGGCTTTCTGGATGGCATAATCCATCCGTTCACCACGTGAAATCCCCTGCATCAATAGAATATCTAGCGGCGATTCGTTATCAGTCATTATCTGTAGTTGCAGACTCACACTGGCTTGCCGTTTGTCAACTTGCTCCAACTGAACTTGATATTCCAACCCCTGGCCGTCAAATAAGCTTAATAAAGCACCAGGCTTCATACGCAATACTTGAATGGCATGGCGAAACACATCATCCGGCAAGATCATCGGCGTTGTATTGGGCGCGAGGTTCGCGCAATAAAAACGAGGAATACGCATAAACTAAGTTTCAACTAGCAAAATGAATCAGCAGTTTACAGAGTGCATGGCAGAGTTTGAATAATTATCCTTAAATGGCTGATATACTTTTTGTCCATGGATACTGACCTCGCCAAACTACAACAATGCCTGACTGACACGGTTCAGCAACATTTGATGCCGTTATTCAATACTGTCAGCCGACAATATAAGCATGATGGCAGTGTTGTCACTATTGCTGATAAGTTGATGCAACAAACTATCACAGACGTTTTACAGCGCGATTTTCCTGAGATTAAATTGCTGGGCGAAGAAATGAGCGCTAGTCAGCAAGCAGAATTATTAACCACTGGCGAGCCGTTATGGTGTCTTGATCCCATTGACGGTACCAGTAATTTTGCCTCAGGCATGCCCTTCTTTTCCATATCATTAGCATTAATTGAACACGGTGAAGTGACCTTGGGGCTTGTATATGACCCAGTGATGAACGAATGTTTTGCCGCCAAAAAAGGCGCCGGGGCATGGTTAAATGGTCAATCAATAAAAGCTGAGATTTCTGGTTTGGCACTGAGTCAGACTTTGGCGATTATTGATTTCAAACGCTTACCTAAATCCCTTTCTCAAAGACTGATTGACGAAAAACCTTATGGGTCCCAACGCAGTTTGGGGTCAATTGCTTTGGAGCTTTGCTGGTTAGCGGCAGGTCGTGCTCAACTCTATCTGCATGGCCGACAGCAAATATGGGATTACGCTGCAGCCCAGCTTATTGTTGATGAAGCAGGTGCTTTTGCCTGTACTTTGGATAACGAAGCGGTTTTCACTCGCAGTTTAACGCCTCGCTCAACATGTGCGGCAATTGACGAAAACCTTTTTGCCGCGTGGCGTGATTATTTGCATGTACCCCGTTGCGATGGCTGAATCGTTTCTGACGGCTAATTGGCCGGCTCCAAATCACATCAAAGCAATAACGACTACCCGTAACGGGGGACAAAGCATAGCGCCCTATGATTCGCTTAATTTAGGCGATCATGTAGGTGACGATCCGGTTTTGGTCACATCGAATCGACAGATATTAATTAAGAACGCTTATTTGCCAAGCGAGCCGTTATGGCTAAAACAAACTCACAGTATCAATGCCATTGATGCTAATCAATGGCAGCCCGAGGTAGAGGCTGATGCGATTATGAGTAATTCCCCCAACATAGTTTGTGCAGTGATGACAGCTGATTGCTTACCGGTATTGATAACGGATAGAACAGGCTCACAGGTTGCTGCTGTGCATGCGGGCTGGCGAGGTTTACAAGCGGGGATTATTGAAAACACATTGGCTAAATTCAAAGCGCCACCATCAGAGATAATGGTCTGGCTGGGGCCAGCGATTGGTCCTCGAGCTTTCGAAGTCGGGCCTGAGGTAAGAGCAGCGTTTTTAGCTGTTGATCCTTTAGCCGAATCTGTTTTTGTATCAACACATGCTGATCGTTATTTAGCGGATATATATCAACTCGCAAGGCGACGCTTAACTGCGCGGGGTATTACTGCAATTTATGGTGGAGATTATTGTACGTTCGGCGAAAAACAGCGTTTTTTCTCGTTTCGACGCGATGGCGTTACCGGCCGAATGGCAACTCTGATATGGATTGAAGCTGAATAAGGTATGATTTGCGCATTCTTTTTGTCGGTTAGGTACGTATGGACTTACTAATCTGGATTATTATTTTCAGTATTCTTGGTGGAGTACTGAGTGTTGGTATTGCGTCTAGTTTTTTATTATTGCCTGCCAATACCCGTCAACATGCTGTTCCCCATCTGGTGAGCTTTGCGATTGGTGCATTGCTTGGCGCTTCTTTTTTAGGCTTGTTGCCACATGCTATTGAACATGAATATGCGGTGGATCCACATAACATAGGCCTAACCTTACTGATTGGTTTATTGAGTTTTTTCCTGTTGGAAAAAATGGTGTTATGGCGACATTGCCACAGTCATCACGGGCATGAACATATTCCAGAACTGGGTGAAGATCATCACCACCATCACCACGAAGATCCTAAAAAAGCAGCAGGCGCATTGATCCTGATAGGCGATGGCATACATAACTTTGTTGATGGTGTATTGATTGCCGCTGCCTTTTTAACGGATGTGCATTTAGGTATTGTCACTGCACTCGCCATTGCAGCCCATGAAATCCCACAAGAATTGGGCGATTTTGTGATCTTGTTACACAGTGGTTATTCACGTCGTAAAGCACTTTATTTCAATATGCTTTCCAGTATGGCAACCGTGGTTGGCGCCGTAGCAGCCTACTTCTTGCTAGCCGATATGCAACATATTCTGCCGTATATTCTGGTGGTTGCTGCTTCCAGCTTTATCTATATTGCCGTCGCTGATTTGATTCCAGGCCTGCACAACAAAGTGAAACCCTCTGAAACGTTGCAGCAAATCTCGCTAATTGCTGCAGGCGTGGTATTCATTTATCTGGCTCATAGCACGCTGCATTAATGCCAGCTAAACACGATATATTGGTCATAGGCCCATCTTGGGTCGGTGATATGGTGATGGCGCAGTCTTTATTTGCTGCGCTTAAACAGCGCTATCCGACTGGGAATATTGATGTGCTGGCACCGGAATGGACCCGTGCATTATTAGCTCGTATGCCGGAAGTCCGTGAAGCGATTAGCATGCCGGTAACACATGGAGTGTTTGGCTGGAAACAACGCAGGCAAATCGGCCTGAGTTTGAGACATAAACATTATGACCAAGCGATTGTTCTACCCAATTCCTGGAAATCGGCGCTTATTCCTTGGTTTGCCAAAATTCCCATTCGTACCGGCTGGCTAGGCGAAATGCGTTATGGTCTGCTCAATGATCCGCGTAAGCTCAATAAACAGGCTTTACCGTTAATGGTGCAGCGATTTGTCTCTCTTGCTCATCCCGCCAGCCAATCACATATTGCCCCGCAATATCTGCCACCAAAAATGATTGCCGAACCGGTTTCAGATATTTTGAATCCCGCTAAAGCGGCAGAACAAAAGCGTTTGGTTCTATGTCCGGGTGCAGAGTTCGGCCCGGCCAAACAATGGCCTGCCACACATTATGCTGCTCTCGGAGAGCAGCTTACACAGCAAGGTTGGCAGGTGTTGATTATGGGGTCTAAGGCCGATGCGGCCGTCGGAGAACAAATTGTCTCCGGTATTACCGACAAAAAAAACGTTATAAATCTATGTGGTAAAACCCAACTGGGTGAAGCCATTGACCTGATTGCTACTGCCGATCAGGTTGTCAGTAATGATTCCGGATTAATGCACATTGCCGCTGCGCTCAATAAACCATTAGTGGCGATTTACGGCCCAACCTCACCTGCCTTTACACCACCGCTTTCAGATAACTCCCAACTGGTGCAAATTCCTATTGAGTGCAGCCCCTGTTTTAAGCGGACTTGCCCGTTAGGTCATCACAAATGTATGCAGGAGATTTCTTCTGCCACCATAACCAAAATGATTTTAACAAATTGATTTTTATCATCACCTTAAAATAGAAAGAGTAAGGGATTAAAATGTGGCAAGGTTACTAAATGGCGAATAAGTAATGACGGATATTGAAGGAAACCTTTCTGTTAATAGTGATGATACGCCTTATATTCTTCAAATTTGTCATTGTTATTATGATCCATTTCTTGATTGTGCCCGTCAATTTTCCGCGATCTTTAAAGGGACAAAATATCGGATAGTAACTGTATTTATGACAGGTGAACCAGACGATGCTGTTGCAAAAGCAGCGGATTCGGATGAAGTCATTTTTCTGGGACACTCCAGCAAAAAACTACGGGGCTTAAAACTTCAAGTTATTCGTGAAATTCACCAAATTGCAAAACAATATCCTTTTGAGTTTTGTATCGCGCACCGGGCTAAATCTGCTTACGTAGGTTTATTAGCTACAAAATTACCGATTTATAGTATCCGCCATAGCTTTGGGGACTTTGATCGCACTAGCCGGCGCTGGATGATTAATCGCTTCCGTCATAGGGTAAAAATACTGGCTGTATCAAATGCTGTTCGAGATGAAATTCGACTCCATTTAGCTGGATGGCCAGCAGAACAAATAGTCACTTTCTATAACCATATTGATGTTGAAAAGGTGCGCAGTGAACTTCTGTCTCGTACTCAAGCCAGAGAAGCACTGAAGTTACCTGAATCAGCCTGGATTATTGGCAGCGTTGGACGTCTCCATCCTGATAAAGATCCAAAAACGTTAATCCACGGATTTGCCTTAGCGCTTGAAAAATTACCTGAAAAGTCGCTATTGGCCATGATTGGCACAGGCAGACTTGAAAACGAGCTAAAAAAACTTGTCCATTCATTGGGTATTGAAAAGAATGTTTTGTTTCTAGGTAGAGTATCTGTGGCAAGACAATACTTCAAGGCTTTCGATTGTTTTGTCCTTGCCTCGGATCATGAACCTTTTGGAATGGTTTTATTAGAAGCTATGGCAGCAAACTTGCCGATTATTTGTTCAGATTGTGGTGGAGCACCAGAGGTCGTCGGCGATACCGGTTTGTTATTTGAGCTCGGAAATGCGGTTGCACTTGCGGATGCAATAGCTAATTTGGCAACTAGTGAGAAGCAAATCGAGTATTTAATAGAGGAACGACTTGAAAATTATTTTTCTGATACGTCAGCAAAAAATTCATTTTTTAAACAGATACTTAAACTCGATCAGCCATAGGTCTTGAAATGAATTAGTTGGCATCAACTATAGGTTTACCAGCCCAGTTAATACTCTTTTTAATAGTTTCTTTTTTGTTTTGCCACTCTTCAGCCAGAATTAAAGCAAAAGGGAACCACATCATTAACCAAACTTCATCAGGGTTATTGATGATACGGTTACTATCTAGCATCAAAGCCAATACCCCAGCAAGAAGATATCCTCCCCACCAATTTCTTTGCTGCCATGCCACATGTAATACACTCAAAATCATGATTGAAAAGATGATGAATGGCACAACACCAAAATGATAAAGCAAATTGACAAGTATATTGTGCGTTACAAAAACTTCGCTTCCATCAGGTTGCCAAACTAAGTGGGATGAAGGTGTTTCCGGAAAACCGCAACCTAACAATACACCACAATCTTGCCAAGCTAACAAATAGCCACTCCATATCGCTAATCGATATGAATCAGCACGCTCAATGAGTTGTGTAGTTTGACCAGCCAATTCAAACACCGGAATTGAAATAATCATTACGATTAGTAGTCCTGCGAGTAGAAACAGCCCCCCCTTCAAACCAAACCCTCGAAGCATGATAACCAACATAAAGAGTCCCCAGACTCCCATTCCAATAAAACCCGTACGGCTTTGCAAAATTAAAGCGATAGCCAAAAAGGCTAGGCTAAAGCCAATAAGACCTTCCCCAATATTTCTATCTTTAATCCAATGCGGACCTATTACAAACAAACTACAACTGATAAACATGCTGATTTGAATAGGGCTATAAAGTCTTGATACACCAGGGTTTAGTCGCGTTCCAAAAGGGTCATTACCAAAAATATAAAAAGATATGGCACATACTGATAGATATACCAACCCTCCCCAGAACAATATTCGTGCAAACGTTTTAGTATTAAAAAAACTCGTGTCTACAAATCGAGATATCGAATAAATAAACACTAGGATGTAGAGCGAATGAACAATAACTCGGGGATAAGTGAAAAAAGAATAGAAGCTAATCACAACACATAAAAGTACAAAAACCCATTCTGTAAAATTACTCGGTTTAAGTAATTGGTAATTTCTGAGTAATAAATAGAGCCCAGGAATGGCAATGAATACGTAATAAAAATTGTTCACCATCTTACTGGTTGGTAATACTAAAAAAGCTGCAACAAAGAATGCGAGCATCCAACTGAAATAGGTTCTAACGGTCATTCAAAAGTCTCTCGATTAGAGATAGGTATTCATTTCGATAACGTTGTAAAGAGAAGTGGGTTTGTAAGTATTTAAAAGACTGATCGCCCAATTCTGCTCTTTGTTCTGGAGTCAACTTCAAACAATCACTCAGAACTTTTGCTAAATCATCAGGGTTTTGAACGTCAAAACACATTCCGCCAGCCGGTCGAACAATGTAATCCATAGAGGGAATTGATGTAGTCAGTATGGGAAGTTTTGCCGTCATCGCTTCCATTAATGCCAGCGGCAGACCTTCACTATGAGAAGGCATAATCCAAATATCGAAAGCTTTTATATAGCGAGCAGCTCCATCTACGTTACCTAAAAGAAATACTTTCTCTGATAAGCCTAGACTTGCGATTTCAGCTTCTAGTGTTTTACGTTCTTTACCTTCACCAATAATTGCTATTAAGACACCAGGGAACTGTTGATGGATCTTGGCAAAACCTCTTACAAGGTCGATATGGCCTTTACGCTTATCAAGCCTGCCAATCGTGCCCACAATGGTCTTTTCCGTTGGCAAGTCGAGTGTTTTTCTGGAAACGTCTGCTGGATAGAGCAGCGATAGCATCTGTTGGGAATCGATCGCATTTTCTATAACTGTGACATTACGTTCATTAAAACCACAATTAAGCGCAAAAAGTCCTTGTCGTACTGATTCTGAAACCGCAACAAAATGCCATTTATGTGCAATTAGCTTAATCATTAGTCTTCGCATAAATGGTCGATAATCACTAAGGATATGCACCACCGAAAGACATTTTGGTCGGCCAATAAACAAATGTAACCAGACCATTAATGAAGTGGGTTTGAATCGATTACAAATTACAACGTCAAAGTGTTCTCTTCTAAAAGTATTGAATAATTCGTAGAGAGCTCGCAGCCTCAAACCCCTTAGATTTTTTTTTGGCAAATCGAGATAGATGGTTCGTTCCGCGCAGCTCTCTTTTTCACCGGGTTGAGGTTTCCCTGTAACAAATAAAGTCGTGGAAGCGAATTTTTCAGGTGGAAGTGCTTTGATTACCTGTTCAGCGAGGTCAGCTACATCAATCGGCTTTATGTTGTAACCTTGATGTAGTTGAAGGACAGAAATATCTCGTTTTGCCATCTAATTTGCTTTGTTGGAAATCCCAAAATTATACAGCATAATCCCCCATTGGACTTTCATAAGCCATACATAAAACTTTAGTTCATAGAACAACAATATGTTTGAACTAATGTCGAATACTGGAAGTACAAAGCATTATTTTTTAGTTTGGACTTAATTGAACAATGCAACACCATAAGATCATCAAAATTATTCCATATTTTGGTCAGTGGCCAGAATGGTTCGAGTTATATATAGAAAGTTGCAAAAACAATCCTCAAATCAACTGGCTGTTCTACACGGATTGCGGTGAACCCAAAATTAAATCTCCAAACGTCAGGTTTGTACATATTTCTTTTGATGAATACAAACGCTTTGTAAGCGAACGTTTAGTCATTCGATTTAATCCTTCGAGCCCTTACAAACTTTGTGATCTGAAGCCAGCTTTAGGGTTTATACATGAGCTAGATATTCAAGATTATGATTTTTTTGCGGTGGGCGATATAGATATAATTTATGGTCAGATAAGAGACTTTATAACTGACGATTTTCTGCGAAGGTATGATGTTATTGGTACGCATAAACGTCGCCTATCAGGGCATTTTGCAATTTTTCGCAACATTGATAAATATCGACAAGCTTTTCGCAAAATTCCAGATTGGCAAAATCTAATGGAAATGGATAAACACTTGGGATTGGATGAGTCCAAATTCTCCAAGTTATTTGTCCGTCATAAAAACCACCCATTGTGGCTGCAAAAATTATGGTCATACAGTTCAAGCTATCAAAGACGGGTTTTGTACAAGGAACAATACAGCACTATTCTTTCACCAATAAAATGGCTGGATGGTAGTTCAGATCATCCTCAGCAGTGGTTTTGGAAAGATGGTCGCCTGACTAATGACAGAGATAATCGGGAATTTATGTATCTTCATTTCATGAATTGGAAATCCAATCGCTGGTTGCCAAAAAAACTACGTGAAGCACCAGCTGCATGGTCTTCATTAGATCGGCTAGTAAAAATCGATATCGATCAGGCACGTCAAAATGGTTTTCAGATCTCCTCGAAGGGCTTTACTTCGATTAATCCAGACAATATGCAAGGTTAAATGTTCTCTCGCCTTCACGCTTGATATACTGAACAACATTTTTACGCAACTCGAAGATAATTTATGATCGTTTTAGGCCTTTCCGGCGCAGTAAATCACGACGCCTCAGCTGCTTTGTATATTGATGGAAAACTGGTGGCAGCTGCCGAAGAAGAACGCTTTCTTCGTGACAAACACGCCAAGGGCAAGATGGCTTATGAAGCCACCAGATATTGTCTTGAACAGGCCGGAATCCGTCCTGATGAAATCGATATTGTCGCTTTTCCTTACGCCCAAATCGGTTTGCAATCACCTGCACGCTGGCACTATGCCAAACGTCACTGGTATGCACCCGATCGAGCTTTAACTGCCTTATTTTCAGGTAATCGTCGTTACTGGCGAAATCACAAAAACGTCATGAAATTGCTGGATGATTTAGGCATTGATTCCAAACGAGTCAAGTTTGTCCCGGTTGAACATCATTTAGCCCATGCCAGCAGTGCTTATCACCTTAGTGGTTTTCAGGAAAAAACCGCGATTATCGGTATAGATGGTAAAGGTGAATACGCCACAACATTTTTTGGTTATGGCGAAAACGGCAAAATTCATAAAATCAAAGAATTCTATGACCCCGATTCACTCGGCGGCGTTTATGGAGCGATGACCGAGTACCTGGGCTTTGAAATGCTTGATGGCGAATTCAAGGTTATGGGAATGGCGCCTTATGGCGATCCGAACCGTTTTGATTTTTCACGTTTGATTCATTGTGAAAATGGTGAATTCAAAGTGAATACCAAGCTGGTCAACACCGTTGGCTTTCGGCGTTACAAAAAGAATGGCAAAGGTTATTTTTTCAGTCCCGAACTCATTGAATGGCTTGGTCCAATGCGTGAAGGCGACGAAAAAGACGAGCCCTACATTGATTACGCGGCCAGTATTCAGGCATTGCTGGAAAAATGTGCGCTACACCTTATTGACTATTATCTTGGCGATATCATTCGTGAAACCGGCAAAGTGGCTTATGCCGGTGGCGTAGCGCTTAACGTCAAACTTAACCAACGCATCATTGCCATGCCCGGTGTAAAAGAATTGTTCGTACAACCGGCTTCCAGTGATGCAGGTACGGCCATTGGCGCGGCCAGCTATGCTTCGCAATTGGCTGGTGTACCTGTCGAGAAAATGGAGCATGTTTATCTCGGCCCTTCCTATACCACCCAGCAATGCGTTGATGCTTGTGAGCGTTATACACAGCCAGTTAGCTGGCAATATTTGAATGATGTGTGTGTGGATACGGCAAAAATTCTCGCTGATGGCAATCCAGTTGCCTGGTTTCAGGGCCGTATGGAGTTCGGCCCCCGGGCCTTGGGTAATCGCAGTATATTGGGGTCACCAAATCATTCAGGCGTTGCTGATCGGATTAATGCCCAGATCAAATATCGTGAACGCTGGCGTCCATTCTGCCCAAGTATGCTGGATAAAGTGGCGCCGGAGATTCTGCAAACAGAGCATCCAAGTCCTTATATGACCTTTACTTTTGACGTGGCAGAAAGCTGGAAATCACGAATTCCAGAAGTTGTCCATGAAGATGGTACCGCCCGGGCACAAATCGTGACCCGTGCGACCAATGCACGTTATTACGAGTTGATCGAAGAAATGGAAAAACTGACCGGCAATGCCGTGGTGTTGAATACCTCATTGAATCGCCGTGGTGAACCGATGGTCTGCAGCCCAACTGATGCGTTGAATATGTTCTTCGGTTCCGATCTGCAATATCTGGTGATGGAAGATATTCTGATAACCAAAGTTTAACTATTACGCATAATTTTTTTGGTGATGCTTTCAATTTTTTTAATTGAAATAAATGGTCGCCAGATATGTTCGCCACCAAATTTCAGAGTAACAATTGGTGAAACGACATTTCCCAGGTTATAACCTGGACGCCATACGAAGTTTTTATTTTTACGGGTAATGGTTATTGTGGGGATACCTAACATTGCTGCAAGGTGTCCTCCACCTGAATCATTGCTAATCACCACTTTAGCTGATCGCAGATATTCTATTAAATGTGCGACTTCCTGAAATGTTTTAACGTTTATTATCCCAAACTTATCTTTTAACAGTTCTTTTTCATCGGGCATAACAATAACTTCTACTTGAAACCCCATGTTCACTAGCTGTTTTGCAAGTTTCTTAAAGCCTTTGATTGAAAAGTTCTTTTTTGGATTTGGCGTAGTTGGAAAAATCACCACTAAATTTTCAAATTGCTTAGGCTGATGGAAAGTAACTGCAGGTAACAATGAGTCGGCTTTAACACCTAATACCTCCATCCCATACTCATCAACCCAGTCAACCATACTTCTGGTACTGTTTTTATCCAAACAAAGTGGACGGTTGGTAAAAGTACCGGATGATTGAGAAATTAAGTTTTTATTTGAAAAAGTTTTAGTTGGAAGGCTTTTAGAATAATTCTTTGAAGTGAACAGTAGTATATTTTTCGAAACTTCTAAATCGTCCAAATGATCTTTTACCCACGGCGACAATATATCCAGAAGGATCAGATCGTATGATGACATCATGACATCAGGATTCGTAGGTAATGCGCTCAGCTTAAGCCATGGGAAATTTAAAGCAGCTGAAGTAATTAAATTTGCAAACAACGTTACTTCGTAATCACTATTTGTCAGATTTTGTGCTAATCGCAAACAAATGGTCACATCACCAAGAGCAGGGAATGGAACAATTGCTATTCTTTTAACTAATTGCATTTATTGAAATTTTCTTGAATTATTTTGTAAATATATTGGCTTACTGCTTTATAGCTAACATTTCTATCAACTCGGCAGCATGCTGCGGCATGCTATACAAATCATGCGTGCCCGCATAATCCAAAGCATTTTGTGAAATTTTTTGTAGGCGTTTTTTATCAAGCATTTTAGCCAACTGCTGTGTAAAAGCTGTTGTATCTTCCGGCTGGTCGATACACTCTCCCCCGTTCGAGTCTTCAACATAATTGGCATAACCGCAGGCACTGCTGACCAAACTTGGCAATCCGGCAACCATGGCTTCAAGAATCACAGTCCCAGTATTTTCAGAACGCGCCGGATGTAAAAACACATCCGCCGCCAGCAGCCATTTCGCTACATCATCGCGTCCACCCATAAAATGGGTTCGTTCAGCGACATCAAGCTTTTGCGCCAGTTGTTCTAAGGGTTTGGCATTATCATCACCCACCACATACAAATGTGTTTTTTCACGTAAAGCCTGTGGTAAAGCGGCCATGGCCTCGATAGCAAAATCAGCGCCTTTACGTTTAAAACCTGAGCCAATCATCAGTAGTAAAAAGTCGTCATCATTCAACGATAACTGTTGGCGAAATTGCTGACGTTGTATTTGCCAGTCATCCGGACGCACTCTATCTGGATCGATACCGGGCGGCAGGTCGACCAGTCTTTCCGGTGGTGTCTGATAATACTGCTCAAACAATTTGCGCTGTACCGATGAGATCATCATCGACACGGTATGGCTATGCGGCCCAAAAACGGCCCGTTCCCAGGCTTCATAAAATCTTACTCGGCCAAAAAACTGTTTGATGATATAGCTTGGCTCTTGCCTGACCCGCGCCAGATAACAAGGGTCAGCAGCGTAATACAAATCCAGTCCAGGCATTTTGTTAAAGCCGATCACCAGATCGTAATTTCCAGCGGCGATTAATGGCTGCGATTTATTATAAAAATCCCGTACTTTGGCATGATTGGTCAGCCCTGAAACATTAATCGGAATTTGGTTAAAACCGGGAATGGGCTCGCCTTGCCATTCAATGTAATACACATCGATTTCATCTCCGGCATCGCGGCGAATTTCCAGAATTCGCCGAAAATCCCGTGCCAGGCCGCCATAGGCAAAATATTTATACAGGCATACCGCCAGCTTCATAAGTGCGTTCCGTTTAACACTGCATTACTACCTTTATGCTTTGATCGCTTTGGTTAACAGATGACGAGTTTCGCCTACTGGCCAATTGCGTAAAAATCGCTGCTGATCCTCTTTATGCAAACGCTTGAAACCGGTTTTTTTTATTTGCCGCATCGCGTCCAAATCAATCAACCAGATTTTTTGCTGATTATCGACCAGCCAATTGGTGGCTTTTAAATCCCCATGATAAATATGATGCAGATGTAATTGCTCAAACAAATCGCTGATTTGCTGCAGCATTTCAGGTTGCTGAATTTCCGAGTCAGAAAGGTCAGCCAACGAACGACCGGCAATATGCTCACAGATAAAATAGGCTTTATACCTCAGCCCGAAAAACCGCTGTTCGATAAAGCCGAGTGGCTGCGGTGTGGCAATGCCCAGAAACTCCAGCAAATTGGCATTGTACCAGGACACATTGGCGCGACTTTTTCGCAGACAACGTCGTAAGAAATGCCATGCCGTTTTCATGTTATAGCGTTTAATCACCACCTGCTGTCCAGCCAGCTCACTTTTGACAACGGTAGCAGAGTTACCTTTTTTCAAAGAGATTCCATCTTGCATGGCTTGATTTAATAACGTTAACGGCTGCTCTGCTAAAGCGGTAGATAAATTGCCACGCCATGCAGCTTCAAGCATCAGTGATTTTTGATAACGGGTCATGGTGCAGGATCGAAACTGTTTTTTCAGATAATGCGTTTGCCGGTAGTCGCGGGCTTTTTTGATCTTGCCGAGTAATTGCTGCTCAACGATAGGATCGAGCGGCATATTTCTCGTCGAAAAATAAGCAGGTAAGCCATCCAACATCCATTCCTGTTGCTCCAATGGAAACTGTGCCATCAGCCGTGCCAGATTATTTAGACAAGTCGCCATTTTTAGCGGTTTTTTCGGACAAATCACTGAAGCCAAATCCAAGAGATACAAGATGTTATTGGAAAACACAAAATTATCCAGATGCGGATCCTGTTGATAGCACTGGTTTTGATGGCAACGGCCAAACAAATCAAATAATGCTGTCAGCGGAAATGCATTCTCCGACAACTCATTTAAAGTCACAGCTTTAGGCAAAAAAGCATAGACGATAAAACTGATGCCCAGCTGATCAGCGGCATGCTGCAAAATCGGTGCGACGGCAATATCGGCTTGGCTGCAATGTTGATGCGCAGTCAGTTCGCGTTGATATTCCTGCTGACCTTTACCTTGGGCAGCAAACAACTTGAGCACAAATTCGCCACTATCGTTGCTGGCATGTAAAACAATTCGCCGCCCGGCCAGAAAACGTAATACCGACAGAATTTGATATTTTGTGCCGCCCAGTTCTAACTCAATTGGAAAAGCGGCAGGTAATTCTTTTAATAAACTTTGAGCAGTCAACATGACCATTATTCCGCCAGCAACTTCTGCGCGCGACGTTCAACTTCACGCCATAAATCAGCCTGCTCCTTTAGCAATGTACGTAGTGGCAAGCCTGAATAAATCTGCATAAAGCGTAATTTATCCCTTTTAGTCAAAGATACTCTAGAAGCCGAAAAAAACAGACTTCCAAGATCTTTTATCTGCCAGCGTTTAGGTGTTTTATGTCTAATAGTCGCACGGTGCAAATCAATCAGATAAACCGGCGTGTTGTCATCGAAGGTATTGTTTTCGGCAAAGCGTTCATCCAGCAGAAAGTGACACAGATAAAAATCGCGATGATTCATGCCGTTTTTATGCATAGTGCCCGCCATATTGGCCAGCTTGCGGATCAGCCCCTGTTTGGTGGCAAAACTCGGTGGCCGTTGTTGCCATTGTTCGCCAACGTATTCCAGGCTCATGGTATTCACCAGATCATCGGTAATCACAAATGACCGTAATGTCGCCGGATTCACGCCCTTTTCACCATAACCGGCCAGCGTCATGGTCTCAATGCCATGTTTTTCGAGAAAGTGAATCGCCTGCCATTCATTACGCGCACTGATGATCGGCAAACGCAGCTGCAACAGATTTTTGATGATTTCCGCCCAACCGACACCTTGATGATATTTCAGAAAATACGAACGATCATTCAGCTCAAAACGTAAGGTACGGCGCCCTTCTTTATCCCGAAAGATTTCACCATTGATGTTGGCCAAAATATCGAACACGGACTTATCGGCCCATACCTGAGCCAAATCTTGTCGCAAATAACAGGAATTCTTTTTCATTAAGGCCATCTAAAGGCTATGCCGTGCAGTGAGTTGTGCGAACGCGCACAGCGTTTTGTTACACTGTTTGCAGGAAACCATAAATACTACCACCAGAGCTAAAATGAGGTAAGCCGTGTCATTTAAATCAACCTTGCAACGCCACCAGAAAATGATTGAAAGCTTGTTTAATATGGAGCCTCAATTAAATGATTTGCTGGCCCTTATCAGCGACTGCGTGCTGAATGACAATAAAGTGTTGTTCTTCGGCAATGGTGGCAGCGCTTCTGATGCCCAGCATCTGGCCGCGGAATTTGTGATTCGTTATAAAGAAGATCGCAGACCGCTTGCCGCAATTGCGCTGACCACTGACACATCGATTCTCACCGCACACAGCAATGATTACAGCTTTGAAACCGTATTTGATCGACAAATTCAGGCGCTGGCCCGACCCGGCGATGTGGCGATTGGTTTATCGACTTCCGGTAACAGTGCCAATGTGATTAACGGTATTAATACCGCGAAAAAAGCCGGTTGTGCGACGATTGCTTTTACCGGCCAAAGTGGCGGTCAACTGAAAGCCATTGCTGATCATTGTGTCTGTGTCGCTGATACCGAAACCGCCCGGGTTCAGGAAGGGCATATCCTGATTGGTCATTGGTTGTGTGAAGCTCTGGACGAGAAACTCAGCAAAGCATGAGTCAAAATATCATCACCGCAGATGTCGTCATTGTTGGCGCCGGCATTGCCGGTCTTTGGTTACACAATCGGCTAAACCAGCTGGGTTATCACTGCCTGTTGCTGGAAAACCAGAAAATCGGCCATGCCCAGACCCTGAGCGCCCAAGGCATTATTCATGGCGGCAGCAAATATGCGTTAAACGGTATTTTATCGAACGCCGCGCAAACCATCAGTAACATGCCTGCTCGTTGGAAAGCCTGTCTACAAGGCAATGGCGATATCGATTTAGCCAGCGTCAATGTGTTTACTGAACATCAGCTGCTCTGGTCCACCCAAAGCCTGTCTTCCAAAATGGTATCGTTTTTTGCCAGCAAGGCGCTGCAAAGCCGCATGCAGAATATTCCCAAATCAGAGCGCAGCGGTTTGTTTGCCGATGACGGTTTTAAAGGCGCGTTATACCAGTTGGATGAACCGGTGCTGGATGTCGGCAGTTTGCTCAAAGCCTTAATCAAACCCTATGCCGCGACGATTTTAAAGACACCGAATGCATCACCCGAATGGATCAAACAGGATGGCAACATCACCGCCATGCGTTTCGGTGATGAACTGGAAATTCAGGCACAGCAGTTTGTGCTGACTTCCGGCGAAGGCACCGGTGAATTGTTAGAAAGCCTGCAACTGAGCAAACCCAAGATGCAGACACGGCCGTTACAAATGCTGCTCTGTAAAGCCAAAGATCCAGCCAATCCTTTACCACAGATTTATGCGCATAGCCTCGGCAGTGGCAGCAAACCGATTGCCACCATCAGTAGCCATCCCGATAAAACCGGCAATATCGTCTGGTATCTGGGCGGCAATATTGCTGAAGACGGTGTCGGCAAAGATCCAGATAGTTTGATTGAGGAAGCGAGAGCTTTACTCAAACAAATCCTGCCATGGTTTACCCTGCCGGAACTGGAATGGACCACCCACAATATTAATCGTGCCGAACCCAAACAGAGTGGTTTTGCACGTCCCGATAGCGCCTATGTTAGCAGCCATAACAATCTGCATATTGCCTGGCCGACCAAATTGGCGCTCTCCCCCGATCTGGCCGATAAAGTCATTGAAGCACTGGCAAAGCAAAAAGTGCAAAAAACAACGCAACCAGAACAACATATTTTGCCTTTGGCTCAACTGGCTGAACCGCTTTGGGATCGGGCCTTTAATAAATGAACAAGCTACCTAAAAAAAATATTCCCGGCACCAAACTGGATGTTTCAATATTGGGACTCGGCACAGTCAAACTAGGGCGGGATAAAGGGGTTAAATACCCCGAAGCGTTTACTATCCCGGATGATCAAGCTGCCCTCGCCTTGCTGCAACAAGCCTGGGATCTGGGCATTAATCTGATCGATACCGCCCCCGCCTATGGCAACAGTGAACAACGACTTGGCGAGTTATTGCCACAACTGCCACATGACTGGATTATCTGCTCCAAAGCCGGTGAACAATTTGATGCTGACACCGGTGAATCACATTTTGATTTTTCCCGTGATGCGATTATTAGAAGTGTTGAACAAAGCCTGCAACGTCTCAATCGAGAAATGATTGATATTGTGCTGATTCACTCCGACGGCAATGATGTGCCGATCATCGAACAGCATCGGGCATTGGAAACACTCAATGAGTTAAAACAACAAGGTCTGATTGGCGCTACCGGCATATCCAGCAAAACCGTCGATGGCGGCCTGCTCGCCCTGCAACAGTCCGATATCGTCATGGTCACCCATAACCTCGCCTATCAGGACGAACAAATCGTGATTGATACGGCCGAACAGCTCAATAAAGCCATCTTTATCAAAAAAGCCTTTGCCAGTGGGCATTTGCCTGTTAACTCGACCAAAGACAGCGTCAGTGCCAGCTTTGAAATGATCTTTGCTAACCCGGCGGTGGCCAGTGTGGTTGTTGGGACGATTAATCCATTACATTTGGCAGACAATGTGGCTAAGGCTATTGCGGCTTTTGATAAATAATTAACCACAGAGACACAGAGGGCACAGAGGTTTTTGGGGTTTAAAGATTTATCCGCAGATTACGCAGATGTACGAAGATTTATCATTAGATAATTTTTGTGAGAACATCAGCTTAACTAATGGGCAGTTATAAATAGGTGAATTTGTGATCGAAATGATTGAAGAATGGATTCGCCAAGTAAACATCTTTCACGAGCCGGAGCGTCGTTCTTGCAGTTTTTTTCGTGAGCACTTCAAGGGATTTTATTCGCCCGAATTTCTTGAGACAGCCTATTTTGTTGTTACCGACAATATTCCAAAGCCTGACTTTCCCGAATTGCGTGAAGCAGGTTTGGGAGACTTCATAGACATGGAGTTTGGGGGTATCACTTACAACGATACATATTATGTTAAGAAAGGTTCAGCTAATGAGTTTAGCCTTCATTTCCATGAACTAGTGCATGTGGTTCAATGGAAGGAACTCTCTCCTGAGGGGTTTATCCGACGCTACATCCAAGAGATTGAGGAGTTTGGGTACGATGGAGCTCCATTAGAAAAAATGGCCTACAGCTTACAAAGTCATTACCAATTAAAAGAGCATCCCCTTGGCGTGGAGCAGTACGTACGGGAAAATTTATAACACAGCAAGGTAGGTTGGCTTGAACTTATGAGCCCCAAACCACACCCTAATTAGGAATAAGCTTAATATGAATATACTTCGATTTATATTTATATCATTAATCGGTCTACCTTCAGCAAATGCTCTGGATTTATCTAATTCTCAAACCCTTCTTGCAACATGCACTGTTGAAGATAATGGATATATTGGTTTTAAAGCTGCTGAAACCGAGATCGAGAAAGTATTTGCAAGAGGTCGGTATGAAAGGGCTTTAATGAGTTGTGTGTCATATATTCAAGGCGTTTCAAATGCAACATCATATTTAGGTAACGCATCTTTCTGTCTTCCTTCTGTTTCACTTGAAGATTTGAGATCCGTAGTTGTTATAACTCTTAAACAAAAATACCAAACCGAAGAAAACTCTATTCCTTTGATTTTAGATTCACTTACCAGAAATTGGCCATGTGAATGAACAATGTTCAGCTATAACAATCGCTCAAGGTGGATGGTGCAAAGTAAGGTAGGTTGTGTTGAGCTTGCGAAACCCAACAATCAATATGGCGTTTATTTATTTGTTGGGTTTCATTGCATTCAATCCAACCTACCAAAAACACCCTAATAATCTGCGTCTATCTGCGTAATCTGCGGATAAATTTCTTTGAAACCTCTGTGCCCTCTATGTCTCTATGGTTTATTTATCAGTGAGGAAGCCCAATGAACAATCAACGTCGAGCTTTATATTTATCTCATGGTGGTGGACCAATGCCATTACTGGGTGATGAAAGTCATGATGAGATGGTTAGCTGTTTGAAGAATATCGCCGCATCCATAGATCGACCATCTGCAATTATCGTTGTCAGCGCTCATTGGGAACAATCATCTCCAACCATTACTTCTGGTGAAAATCCTTCGCTTATCTATGATTACAACGGCTTTCCCAAAGAATCCTATGAAATTTAATATCCCTGTCCGGGCGCTCCGACATTATCGCAGTCAATGGCTGAAGCGTTGAAGGATGCTGGTATTGAAGCAAAGCTTGATGATAGCCGAGGTTTTGATCACGGTCTGTTTGTACCGTTGAAAATCATGTATCCAGAAGCAGATATCCCCTGCGTTCAATTGTCTCTGGTCAACAGTCTTGATCCTGAATTGCATATCAAGATGGGGCAAGCTCTACAAACGTTGGACGATCAATCCTTGCTGCTGATAGGTTCCGGGTTTTCCTTTCACAATATGCGGGCTTTTTTCACGCCGGAGACGGATGAATCGAAAGATATGAATGAGTCATTTGAAGCTTGGTTACTTGAAACGTGTTGTGATGAAAAGCTGACTGAAACGGAAAGAGAGCAAAGGCTTATCAATTGGCAGTCAGCACCTTTTGCACGCTATTGCCACCCAAGAGAAGAGCACTTGCTTCCCCTTCACGTCTGTTATGGATTTGCTGCAACGGCCTGTTCAAAATCATATGAATTACGGGTGCTCAATAAAAAAGCGAGCATGTATCTTTGGGAAAACCGGTAACATAACAATCCAATCTTGCCTTGTGCTCTCTAAGGTTATTAATCTCAGTGAATAATCTGCGTAATCTGCGGATAAATTCTTTACACCTACCAGCCTTTAAAGTCATGCGTTAATGCATGCGATACACGATTCTTTAACCAGGTCGATACTTTGCGATTGGCTTGACGTGTCAGGCATTGAAAGTAAGTCGCCGATAACGCCGTTTCGGTGGCTAAGCTGACTAGCTGTTGCTGTTTGATATGCGGCAGGATCAAAGTGGTCGGTAAAATGGCCCAGCCATCACCTCTTAATACGGCATCCCGGATGAGTTCATACATGGTGAGGCCTGAATATTGCCGGCCAATCTGGTTCTGAATCACTAACTGTCCGTTTTGCAGGAAGGTTAGGCAAATCTGTGTGTATTGGCTTAAATCACTCTCTGTCACCTGAGCCAGATTGGCTAGCGGATGTGTTGGACTGACGACGGTGCGTTGTTCGATCATGCCCAACCGAAAGGCGGGATCTACCGCGTTATTAACGCCAAAGCTGATATCAACAATTCCATTATCAATAAACTCGTGATGCTCTTGAGTGGGTAACAAATAAACTGAGGTGGAGGTTTGCGGAAATTCCACATGTAAATCATGCATACACTGATGCCAGAATATTTCAGGCAAAGCATCATCCCGTGCGATACGAAGTTCTGATTCGATACCTTCCAGATGCTGATTACTAAGTTGTCTGATACGGTTGGCGGATTGCAATAAACGCTGACTGTCCGCCAATAAAGATTGTGCAATGGGGGTTATCTGCAAACTGTTGCCTGAGCGTTGAAAAAGGTGGATTGCCAGCTCATCTTCCAATGCAGAAACCGCAGCACTTACGGTGCTTCGTCTCATTCCTAATGCGATAGCGGCATTTGCGAAGGACCCGCTTTCTGCTGTTTTCACAAACGCTTCAATTTGTTCAATTCGCATATTCAGTCCTATTCAATATTTTCTTTAGCGCTAACTATATTGGCGCTGAGCGATTTTGTCGAATGCCTGGCCCCCTCTAAAGTACATGCCATTAGTTGAGGAGCGGTTATGCGGATAAATATAGAACGGAGAGTATTGATGGTGTCGGCGATATCGGCCGCCATCTTCTCTATTTCAGGACTGATCCTGGGGTTACTCAGTGGTTCGGTGATGATTTTATTTGATAGTGCTTATTCGTTACTTTCGTTAGCACTGGCTTCATTATCATTGCTGGCATTAAAACTGGCGAATAAGCCTGCGAACAATGACTATCCCTTTGGCCGTCTTACCATTGAGCCTATTGCGGTTCTGGTGAAGGGTATTGTCATTGCCTTGGTGTGTCTTGTTTCAATGATCTTCGCTTTGGTCAGCCTGTTGCAAGGTGGTAGAGAGGTTAATCTGGATCTCGCGTTAGTGTTTGGCGTCGTCAATGTCATCGGTTGTGCGATTACCTGGGCCTACATTTATCACCGTAAAAAGGACCTGAATACGACGCTGGTCGCTGCAGAACAGCGCCAATGGCAAATGGATACCTGGTTGAGTGCGGCGGTATTGTTGGGTTTTGTGATGACATTTGCCATCAGTCATTCACCGTTTGCCGATTACGCCCGTTATGCGGATCCGCTGATGGTACTGATAATCGCCGGGTATTTCTCGTACATTCCGATTCGGATGATTTCTCAGGCATTGCGGCAGATTCTGTTTGCAGCACCTGCTGAAGAAATTCGCGAGCAGATTAATACCCAGCTAACTGCGAGCGGCATGAAATCCCATAAACCCTTGCGAATTGCTCAGGTGGGTAGTTTCCTGATTGCACAGCTGCCAGCAAAACTTGATGCTGCCGGGCATCAACTGTTTCATGGCATCATTTATGAGATAGCTGAACAACAGCAGCTTAAGTTGTTGTTGGTTCAAGGGGTGAATGTTCAATCGAATTAAATGAACTGCGTTTTATCCTGATGAATCTTATTCACTATTGCCGTTAGCAAACTGCAGGGAAGGTTGGGTTGAGCTTGCGAAATCCAACATTTTCAGCCTGTATTTCCGATATTTATTGGGTTTAATTGCATTCAATCCAACCTACCAAAAATATCCTGATAATCCGCAGATAAATTGCTTTTATCTATCCTGATGGATCTTATTCACGATAGCGGTAGTCGAGCAGTTTTCAGTTAGGCCCATGACTCTGACTTCGCCGCCGTAACCTTCCACGATTTCCCAGCCAACCACGCCTTTTTTATCGTAATCGCCACCTTTAACAAGAATATCCGGCTGGATTTCTCTGAGCAGAGCTTCAGGGGTATCGCCTTCAAAGACGGTAACCCAATCCACATCTGCCAGACCTGCCAATACGATCTGACGTCGATCTGAAGTGTTGATCGGACGGCCTTTGCCTTTGAGTTTGGTGACCGATTCATCGGAGTTAATAGCCACAATCAATCGGTCACCCTGCGCCCGCGCCTGATGCAGATAACTGACATGACCGGCATGCAGAATATCGAAACAGCCATTGGTAAAGACGATTTTCTCGCCACGCTTTTTGGCTTGGTCGACAGCAATTTTTAATTGCTCGACCGTCACCGCACCTGCAAAGGAATGATCACTTTGATGGGTTCCCTGATGCCGTTGGTATTCAGCAAACAATTCGGGTTCACTGACGGTTGATGTGCCCAGTTTGCTGACCACAATACTGGCCGCCACATTGGCTAAGGTCACGGCCTGTTGCAAAGATTGTCCGGCCGCCAATGCTGCCGCTAAGGTAGCAATGACGGTGTCCCCTGCTCCGGTGACATCGGCAACTTCTTTGGCAATTGCCGGTAGATGGAATTCGGTATTGTCATTGGTGATCAACGACATGCCCTGCTCACTGCGGGTGATCAATACGGCTTTAATAACAAAGTCCGCAATCAGTTTTTTTGCTTTCTCAATCAGATCCGCTTCCGACTTAATTTCACCCGCTACCGCTTCAAACTCGGTGAGATTGGGGGTGATTAAATCCGCGCCACGGTATTTACTGAAATCATTACCTTTCGGATCGACCAGCACGGTCATGGCATTGGCTTTAGCAAGTGCAATCCACTGCTGTGGGTCGTGCAACGTGCCTTTATCGTAATCTGACAGAATCATCACACCACCATTGCTTAGCAATGGTGCAACCTTATCAGCCATACCTTCACTACTTTCGACGGTGAAACGGCTTTCAAAATCCATCCGCAAGAGTTGCTGACTGGCACTGATAATGCGGGATTTAATAATCGTCGGATGTTGTGTGGTTTGATGAAATGCACATTGGATACTGACTGAACTGAGTCGCTGTTGTAATACCTGAGCCGCTTCATCCTGACCGGTAATGCCTGACAAACTGCATTTGGCGCCGAGTGAAGCAATATTCATTGCTACATTGGCGGCACCGCCCGGAATATCTTCCAATCGCTCAACATTCACTACTGGCACCGGCGCTTCAGGGGAGATACGTTTGGTTTTGCCGAAATAGAAGCGGTCCAGCATCAAATCACCAACGACAACAACATTGGCCTGCCGAAAATCCGGGAATGCATTTTTCATAACGTTTGATTTATTGATTAGAGAAAGCGGTTATTGTGCGGCTAAAAGCGGTTGCAGTCCATGCCAAACCATTTCCGGTGTCATTTCGGTCATACACACTGGCTCGCCATTGCGTGAGGCAGGTAACGGACATTTGCGTTTATAGCATGGTGCGCAGTTAAATTCGCTGACCAAATGCTGCTGATGTTTGCCATAAGTGCCAATCAACGCTGTGTCTGTAGCACCGTAGAGGGTTAATGCTGGCGTTCCGGCCACGGCTGCAAGATGAGCTAATCCAGTATCACTACACACGGCACCTGCCGAGTGATGCATGATCGCCGCAATATCATTGAGACCTAAACGCGGTAGCGCAAACGCCATTGGATCGACCGAGGCGATTTGCTGAGCACGCAGATATTCTTCATTATTGCCGCAAGGCAACAGCACCGCGTAGCCTTCAGATCGCGCCTGAAAAACCAGCTGTTGCCAGAAATTAATCGGCCAGAGTTTGGTCAGCCAGCTAGCATTATGCACAAACATCAGATAACGCTCGGGTAAGGCAAACTCAAGCTCCGGTAACGGATATTTACTGAAATTCGCCGCATATTTGGCGGGTGTTTTGGGGAGTGGATAATCCAGTGCCTGTGACAGGATCTGCCGCATCCGATCCACGGCATGTTGCTGTGGATTAACTGTTATCGGGTATTGATAAGCCAGATGGGCCGGTCGTTCACGACAGGATTGTTTATCCAGACCATAGACCGGGCCGCGGCGTAACTTACTGACCAACGCGCTTTTCAGATTATTCTGCATATCAACAACCGCATAATAATCGTCCAGATTCAGTTCCCGATAGAACTGGCGTAATTCACCACCGGTCAGTGTTTGCCAGGCAGATTTCTTCCAGCGTCGATGCGAGGTGGTGATCACTTTACGGACGTTAGGATGCCATTTGGGGACTTCGGCAAACGCTTCATCAACCACCCAGTCAAATTCAATTCCGGGAAAGGCTTTTGCCGCATCGGTTAACGCCGGTAACGCATGCATTAAATCGCCCATGGATGTGAGCTTAATGATGAGGACTTTCATAAACCAAAAAACGCCTGATTCAAAGTCATCAGGTCGTTTGCAAATTATTTAAAGATAATGGGTTATGTCGATGCTGTTGCAGGATTTTCAGAAATGCACCCGGATTTTTAATCTGTGTAATTTCGCCTTCGCGTGGGAAAAGCTGATCCTGCAACCGTGATAACCAAAAGCGTAAAGCCGCAGCGCGGCAAACCAGATTCCAGTTAGACTGTTCGGCTTCATTGAGTTGTCGGCGTTGCAGATAGGCGTTCATCAATCGCTGGTAACGTTCTTGATCAATCAAGCCTTGTTCGTTGACACACCAGTCATTAACCGCCACTGCTAGGTCATAAATCAGAAATTCATCACAGGCAAAATAAAAATCAATAATACCCTGCAAGTCATTGTCGACAAATAAAGCGTTATCGCGGAATAAATCGGAATGCGTGACGCCCCACGGTAATTCCAGATCATTGTAAGGACGTTGAAAATCTAATTCGGCTTGAAGCATATCGGCTTGTTCTGCAGACATGTGTGGCAGTAATGTTTCAGCCATTGATTCGCGCCAATCGGCACCGCGCTCTGTGGCACGCCGATGTTTAAACTTATCGCCCACCATATGCATTTGCGCCAACATATCGCCGATAGCTTCACATTGGCCTAGCGTGGCAATCTCATCAACAGTATGGCCTTGCAGACGCATGACCAATGCTGCTGGGCGTCCACACAACGACTTTAGGTAATTTCCTTGCTTATCTTCTGCGGGATGCGCCGAAGGGATGCCATGCTTAAAGAAAAACGTCATGACTTCGAGAAAGTAATCTAATTCGGCAAATTCATGCTGTTCGAACAGAGTAAGCACAAACTCGCCCTGATCGGTGGTCACAAAATAATTGGTGTTTTCAATTCCAGCAGAAATGCCTTGGTAATCAATCAAATTACCAACCGCATACTCGCCGAGGAACGCTATTAATTCATCGCGCCCGACTTCGGTATAAACAGACATGAAAATCTCAGTTAACGGGAGTTTTTGTTACCATTCCAACAGAATCCAGTTCGGCACTTCCGGGTTGGCAAGGTTATGGTTTTCAGTTTCCAAGGAACCATCGCCATCAGTATCCATCAGGTAATATGCTGGACCGATAGCCGGAGTGATTTTGATCATATAAAGCTGACCATTGGCACGGTATTCTTCGATAGTGCGATCTTCTTCCTGAATAATAGTAATTTCAGGTTCGATGCTTTCGCCATCTTGCAACGGTGGAGGTAAGACTGGAGGTTCAGTCAAATCAGGACCAGCAGCCCCTGCCCAGGCACTTCCTGTGATCATCGCGCTGATTGCGCATACAATGGCGAACGGTTTTAACATGACTTAGCTCCACTAAATTTCCGATAAAGATAGCATTTCCGCTACGATGATTAAAGCAATCTGTTTGCCACTATTTTCAGGCCTTGTGAACTATGACTCAAACTGCACCACTTATACTCGTTGATGGCTCTTCTTACCTGTATCGCGCTTATCATGCGATGCCGCCACTGACCAACAGCGACGGCGAATCAACCGGCACCATCTATGGTGTCATCAACATGCTGCGTAAATTGATCCGTGACTATAAACCTGAACATATGGCCGTGGTATTTGATGCCAAGGGCAAAACCTTCCGTAATGATCTTTATGCCGAGTATAAAGCCACCCGCCCGCCAATGCCGGACGATTTACGCGAGCAGATTGCGCCGATCCATGAAATTGTTAGAGCCATGGGACTGCCGTTGCTTTGTGTCGATAATGTGGAAGCTGACGATGTGATTGGCACGCTGGCAAAACAAGCCACTGCAGCCGGAATTGAAACGGTTATTTCGACCGGTGACAAGGATATGGCCCAGCTGGTCAGCGAGCATGTCACGCTGGTCAATACCATGAATAACAGTAAAACCGATATTCCCGCCGTAAAGGAAAAATTTGGCCTGACACCTCAACAAATTGTCGATTATTTGGCGCTGATGGGTGACAAGGTAGATAACATCCCTGGTGTTGATAGTGTTGGCCCGAAAACCGCGACTAAACTTCTACAACAATATGGCAGTTTGCAGGGCGTTATCGAACATGCTGATGAAGTTAAAGGCAAACTGGGTGAAAAATTACGAGCAGCCGTTGATGCTTTGCCACTTTCTTATCAGCTGGCCACCATCAAGATGGATGTCGAGCTGGATTTCACGCCGGAAACGCTGGATATGCAAGTAGCGGATAACCAGAAACTGGCTGAACTCTATCGTCGTTATGAATTCAAAAGCTGGTTACAGGAATTAGACTCTGCGCCTGCTGCGGCGACCTCGACAAAAGCTGATGAACCTGCCACCAGCATTGAAACCCATTACGAAACCATTTTGACTCAGCAGCAACTGGATAACTGGCTAGCTAGACTCAAAAAAGCAGAACTGTTTGCCTTTGATACCGAAACTACCAGCCTCAATTATCTGCAGGCACGTATCGTCGGTATGTCATTTGCCATTAAAGCGGGTGAAGCCGCTTATCTGCCGCTGGCCCATGATTATCCGGGCGCACCGGATCAGCTGGATTTTGATGCCACTCTGGCTCTGATGAAACCATTACTGGAGGATCCAAAAGCGCTGAAAGTCGGTCAGAACCTGAAATACGATCGGCATATTCTGCTCAATCACGGCATTGATTTGCAGGGTATTGCCCATGACACCATGTTGCAATCCTATGTGCTAGACAGCACGGCCACCCGCCATGATATGGATTCGCTGGCCGAAAAATATCTGAATCGCAGCACCATTCATTTTGAAGACATTGCCGGTAAAGGCAAAAAACAACTGACCTTCAATGAAATTGGTCTGGAAGAAGCTTCACCTTATGCCTGCGAAGACGCCGATATCACCTTGCAGCTGCACCATATTTTGTGGCCAAAAGTGCAGGCGATTCCATCATTGGAAATAGTTTATCGTGAACTGGAAATGCCGTTGCTGCCGGTGCTCAACACGCTGGAACGTAATGGCGTGCATATTGATATCTTTATGTTGCAGCAGCAGAGCGATCAACTGGCGTTGGATATTGATCGGCTGGAAAAAGAAGCCCATGCCTCTGCCGGTACCAAATTCAATTTGGGTTCACCAAAGCAGCTACAGGAAATTCTTTACGACCAGCAACAGTTGCCGGTACGTAAAAAAACACCCAAAGGCCAACCCTCGACCGCTGAAAATGTGTTGCAGGAACTGGCGGATGATGGCTATGAGCTGCCACAAATCATTATGCAATATCGCAGCTTAAGTAAGCTCAAATCCACCTACACCGACAAATTGCCACAGCAGGTCAATCAACAGACTGGCCGTGTGCACACCTCCTATCATCAGGCGGTCACTGCCACCGGCCGGTTATCGTCTTCCGATCCGAACCTGCAGAATATTCCGATCCGTACTGAAACCGGACGCAAAATTCGTGAAGCATTTGTTGCCGGTAAAGGTGCCAAAATCCTGGCAGCCGATTACTCACAAATTGAATTACGCATCATGGCGCATTTATCCGGCGATAAAAGCCTGCTGACCGCATTCGCCGAAGGTGAAGATATTCATCGCCATACCGCTTCTGAAATCTTTGGTGTGGAACCGGAAAACGTCACCGGCGATCAACGCCGCAGTGCCAAAGCCATCAACTTCGGTTTGATTTATGGCATGTCAGCCCACGGACTTTCTAAACAACTCGGTATCGAACGTCATCAGGCCGCCAAATACATGGACACCTATTTCGAGCGCTATCCTGGCGTCAGAAACTACATGGACAATACCCGTGAACAGGCCAAAAAAGATGGTTACGTCGAAACTATTTTCGGCCGTCGTTTATATCTGCCGGAAATCAACTCCAGTAACGGCCTGCGTCGCCAGTATGCCGAACGCACCGCCATTAACGCCCCGATGCAAGGCAGCGCCGCTGACATTATCAAACGCGCGATGATTTCGATTCATGACTGGCTACTCGAAGCGGATACCGGTATCCGCATGATCATGCAGGTACACGATGAATTGGTATTTGAAGTGCCCGAAGATCAGCTTGATTTGGCGAAAACTGAAATTGAGCAATTTATGATTAAAGCTGCTGAATTGGCTGTGCCGTTAGAAGTTGGGATTGGTGTTGGGGATAATTGGGAACAGGCGCACTAACGGGGTAATCAACCACAGAGTTCAAATGTTACCCCCTAAATCCCCTTTTGTGCTGACGAGTAGCGCAGGTTTATCTGGATAAGGATTGGTCAGTGTCTGAGCGCAGCGAGTTTTGACCAATCCCCAGATAAACCGAGCAACGCAGTGAAGCCGCAGGCCAGCACATGGGGTGCCCTTGGGTTGTTAGGGGCTTGGGCACGCAAGCCCCTGACTCGCGTGAGCGAAAGATCAGCTTAAATAGGGAAAATGAACCTAAAGCATAATTTCGCCTGAGGGCGAGTTCATTTTCTTTGTTTGCCCAAAGAAAACGAACCAAAAGAAAAGGCACCCCTTGTGTTGGCCTGCGGCTCCCCGAAAAAAATGGCCATCGCAGGGAAATCGAAAAAACTCGCTTCGCTCAAACATTCCGATTTCTAATCCTGCGATAACCATTTTTTCCGGCAACACAAAAGGGGATTTCGGAGAACCATTAAGATCTGTGCCTTTTTCTAAATCTCGTCTTAATTTCTATCTAAAAATCTGCGTAATCTGCGGATAAATTTTTAAGAACCTCCGTGCCCTCTGTGGTTAATATCTTAAGAACGCTTCTTAGCCCGAGGATGCGCAGCATCATAAACTTTCGCTAAATGCTGAAAATCGAGATGGGTGTAAACCTGCGTGGTGCTGATATCCGAATGCCCAAGCAACTCCTGCACGGCTCTCAAGTCACTGCTGGATTCCAGCATATGCGAGGCAAATGCATGACGTAACCGATGCGGATGAACGTGTTCGGAAATACCGTGTTTTTTGCCCCAGAAAGCCAGACGCTGTTGAATGGATCTCACGCCTAGTCGTTTACCTTGTTGGGTGGTGAATAAAGCTTGTTGTTGATAGAGGCCATTCTGATCACGTTTATCGAGCCAGACTTTCAATGCCTCAATCGCAGTGCGGCCAATGGGCAAAATCCGGCCTTTGTTACCTTTACCTGCGATGACATGCACCAGTTGCTGGCCGAAATCAACATCACGTAAATCCAATGCCGCCAATTCTGCCAGCCGCAGGCCGGACGAATAGAATAATTCCATAATTGCTCGATCCCGACAGGCGACAAAAGTGTCAGCCGGTGTGCTATCTAGCAATGAATTCATTTGATCGACATCGAGGGTTTTCGGTAAGCGCTTTTCAGCTTTGGGTGCCTGTACAGATTGCGCCGGATTATGATCAACCAGGCCTTCTTTGAGCAGATAGCGATAAAAACTGCGCACGGCTGACAGTAAACGTTGAATACTGCGGGCACCTAAACCTTTTCGATGCAGGCGGGCAATAAATAAACGAATATCGGCCGGTTTAAGTTGCTGCCAACCGGTAAATGATTGCTGCTGACAATATTCAATTAATTGCTGACAATCACGTTGATAATTGAGTACGGTATGCGGCGAAACCCGGCGCTGTTGCTCCAGATATTGCAGAAAATCCTGCAGTGGTGTTTGCAGCTCAGCTGTCATTCTGTCCGTGACAGAAACGGCGCATCAACCGCATAAACACTTCGCCGAGGAAGCTTAAATATTCCGTGCCCATATCGGCATGAAAGCGGTTGGCATCACTGCTGGCGATCGCCAGTAAACCAGCACAGGGTTCATGGCCTAAAGGCAAACAGGCCACCGAATGGACTTCATCGGCTTTTTCACCGAACAGTAATTGCTTCTGTGCTTTGGTCAGTCGACCACACACCGGTTGCTGTTTGGCCAGAATATGATCAAACGCTTTCAGTTGGCTGTCATCCGCATGTAATTCGGCAATATTGCCTTCGACTGATGGTAATTTTGGTTTTTGATCGCCGCTGTAAAATAATCTTAACGACACTTCGTCAGCCGAGAACTCTTCTTTTAGTTGTTGCATCAAGGTTGCCAATAGACCTTGTAGATCCTGACAATCCATCAACCGCAAACAGAGTTGATGAACTCGCTGTTGCAATGCGGCGTTGCTATGTGCGTTATCGATTAGTGCGTGCAATTGATCGTGCAGTTGCTGATTTTTTTGACGTAATTGCTCACGCTGTCGTTGCGCTAGTGAAATAGTGCCTTCAGGTGACTTTTCAAATTCCAGCTCAGATAATAAATCCGGCTGTCCGATTAAAAAATCTGTGTGCTGCCGTAAAAAATCACTGACTTGTTCAGCGCTTACAGATTGTTGAGTGTTGCCCACGCAATTTCTCCATCAAATACATGTTGTGCTGGTCCGGTCATCCACACCGAGGCGTCTTCATCTGGCCAGCTAATTTCTAATGTGCCGCCTGGTAATAAAACATTGACCTGACGTCCCAGTAATCCTCGACGAATACCACTGACTACTGCCGCACAGGCACCCGTTCCACAAGCGGTGGTTTCAGCAGATCCTCGTTCATATACACGTAATTTTATATGTTCATGATCCACCAATTGCATAAAGCCGACATTGACCCGCTCTGGAAACTGCTCATGGTTTTCTATTTTTGGTCCCAACTCACCGACTGGCGCGTTGGTCACATCATCAACCAATAAAACTGCGTGGGGATTTCCCATCGATAATGCTGCTATCTCTACCCGCCTTCCAGGTTCAACTACCAGCATATAGGTGTTGCTGGCTTCAGGCGTTTTAAAGGGGATTTGTTCAGGTGAAAAACGTGGCTTGCCCATATCAACGCAGACCTGACCATCCACCTGCAAAGTCGGATAAATTACGCCGGAAGCTGTTTCTACAGCAATCGAATCTTTGTCGGTCAGCCCATTATCACGAACATATCTTGCAAAACAGCGTGCACCATTGCCGCATTGTGACACTTCTCCGCCATCGGCATTAAAAATCCGATAGCGGAAATCGACATTGGGCAAATCAGTTTTTTCTACCAGTAGCAGCTGATCACAGCCAATACCAAAGTTCCGATCCGCCATAAAACGAATTTGCTCAGCCGTCAGTTGCACAGACTGATTAATGGCATCAATGACCACAAAATCATTACCCAGACCATGCATTTTGCTGAATTTCAACATAGGGTTAATCCTGCAATATCTGCTCACCAGCATAGAGACTTTCAACGGACTCACGCTGACGAGCGACATGCATGGTTGCGCCATCAACCATAATCTCTGCTGCACGCGGTCGTGAGTTGTAATTGGAACTCATGGTAAAACCATACGCTCCAGCAGAGCGAATCGCCAATAAATCTCCGCTTTGGATTGCCAGACTGCGATCTTTGCCTAAGAAGTCACCGGTTTCGCAAACCGGCCCGACAATATCGAAGTCTTGCTCGACTTCACCAGCACGCGGTTTGACGGCTTCAATCGCCATCCAGGATTGATACAAGGCGGGTCTTAATAAATCATTCATTGCCGCATCGACAATAGCGAAATTTTTAGCTTCAGTCCCTTTGATATATTCCACTTTGGTCAGCAAAATACCAGCATTGCCAGCAATCGCTCGACCAGGTTCCAGCATGATTTCCAGATCACGACCTTTTAACTGTGCTTGCATAGCTTTAGCATATTCAGCCGGGGTAGGCGGCGTTTCGTCGCGATAACAAATACCCAGTCCGCCACCAATATCCAGATGTTTAATGCTAATACCCTGCTCGGCTAAGGCATCAATCAAAGCCAATACCCGTTCCAGAGCATCAACAAAAGGTGACACTGAGGTTAGCTGTGAGCCAATATGACAATCAACGCCAATCACTTGCAGATTCGGCAATGCATTAGCTTGTTGATACACCGATAAAGCATCATCAATAGCAATACCAAATTTGTTTTCTTTTAAGCCAGTTGAAATATACGGATGGGTTTGTGCATCAACATCTGGGTTTACCCGAATAGAAATTGGTGCCGTTTTACCAAGACTGACGGCAACATCACTGATACGCTGCAATTCTGGTACTGATTCCACATTAAAACAGCGGATGCCGGTTTTCAGGGCATAGCCAATTTCTTCAATCGTTTTACCGACACCTGAAAACACGGTTTTCTCAGCTTGGCCACCAGCCGCAATGACACGAGCGAGTTCACCAGCCGACACAATATCAAAGCCCGAACCCAATCTCGCAAGCACATTTAATACCGCCAGATTTGAATTGGCTTTGACGGCATAACAAACCAAATGGGGATAAGCACTGAAGGCATCATCAAAGGCTTTCCAATGCTGTTCAAGTGCCGCCCGGGAATAGACATAGGTTGGCGTGCCGAACTGCGCCGCTAATTCTGTCAACGATTGCTGCTCAGCGTACAATTCACCGTCTTTTTGTGTGAAAAAATCTTGCATGTTTTTAGGAAACCTTCACAGTGTTAGCCTGACCTTCTGGCAGGTATAAATCGCCCTTAAGACCGCATGAAGCCAGTATCGACATGGTACACAGAACGAGCGCCAGAACTTTCCAGCTAGGTATTTTTCGCATGATGTCTTCCCCGATGCATTAATGGCAGGCAGTATACACAGGAATATCCGCGACAGGCCCACATTGGAAACTAGAATTTATTATTTAACTTACATACTATTAGGGCCTGTTTATTTTTCATAGCCGCTACTGTTTGAAGCTACGAAAAATAAATAGACCCTAGTGCATTGAACGTAAGCATTATATTAAGGAATCCCGTCCAGAAATGGCAAATATGACAGCACCAATCAGACTAAGCGGTCTTGCTAGGCGACTAGTAAGTGAAGGTTTGCTGAGTGAAGATCAGGCACAGACTGCCCAGATTACCGCCAAACAGGCTTCACAATCGTTTGTTACCTATCTTGTAAATAACAAGTTGCTTAAGAGTGATGTAATCGGCGCTATTGCTTCACAAGAATTCGGCGTGCCGCTATTTGACCTCGACAGTATGAATATGGAGCTGGCGCCAACCAGCCTATTTCAAGAGAAGCTGATTCGCCAGCATAATGCTTTGCCTTTATTTCAACGTGGCAAGCGTCTTTATGTAGCGGTTTCGGATCCGACCAACCTCCAAGCTCTTGATGAGTTCCAGTTTAATACCGCCTTAAACACCTTTCCTGTTTTAGTGGATGAACAAAAGTTATCTGTCACTATCGAAAAAGCCTTGGATAACAAAAACCAGGTGCTGGATGATTTTGATGATGCCGAACTGGATGATATAGATTTAGGCCCGGATGATGACGGCGATCGCGGCGCAGAACTTAGCGAAAAAAATATTGATGACACACCGGTCGTCAGATTTATCAACGGTATTCTGACCCAAGCAATTAAGGCTGGTGCTTCGGATATTCACTTTGAACCTTATGAAAAAAAATACCGAGTTCGGGTTCGTATTGACGGTATTTTGCATGAAACGAAAACTGCGCCAGTAGCTTTAGGCGGACGGATTGCTGCGCGCCTGAAAGTATTGTCGCGAATGAATATTGCTGAGCGTCGTGTACCCCAAGACGGCCGGATGCGATTGAAAGTATCCAAGACCAAAGCCATTGATTTTCGTGTCAGTACCTGCCCGACCTTGTTTGGTGAAAAAATCGTTTTGCGTATTCTTGATCCGACCAGTGCCCAATTGGGTATTGATGCATTAGGGTATGAAGAAGACCAGAAAAAAATCTTTATGGAAACCATGCATAAACCTTACGGCATGGTGCTGGTTACCGGTCCGACTGGTAGTGGTAAAACCGTTTCGTTATATACCGCACTGAATATTCTGAATACTGATGACCGGAATATTTCTACGGCAGAAGATCCAGCAGAGATTAATCTTCCCGGTATTAATCAGGTCAATGTGCATCCGCAGATCGGTCTGGGTTTTACCGAATGTTTAAGAGCCTTTTTACGGCAGGATCCTGACGTTATCATGGTCGGTGAGATTCGTGATTTGGAAACCGCTGAAATCGCGATTAAAGCGGCGCAAACTGGACACATGGTGTTTTCCACACTGCATACCAATGATGCACCGCAAACCCTTACCCGTTTGGCCAACATGGGTGTACCTGCCTTTAATATAGCTTCTGCTGTCACGCTGATTATTGCTCAGCGTCTGGCTCGTCGACTATGCCAACATTGCAAAGCTGCAGAAACACTGCCCAAGGAAACCTTACTCGAAGAGGGTTACAGTCCAGAGCAAATTGCGACCGATTTCAAAGTTTACCGTGCTGTGGGTTGCGATCAATGTACCGAGGGGTATAAAGGTCGTGTTGGTATCTATCAGGTCATGCCGGTTTCAGATGCAATGGGTCGAATGATTATGGAAGGTGGTAACTCGATGCAATTGGCCGATCAGGCAAAAGCTGAAGGTATTGCCGATTTACGGGCTTCTGGTCTGAAGAAGGTCATGGCCGGGTTAACCAGTCTGGAAGAAATTAACCGCGTTATTAAGGAATAAACCGTGGCCACAGCAAGTAAAGCGAAACTTAAACCCAAAAAAGCCGATTTACCCACACTCTATATATGGCAAGGCACAAATAAGGCTGGCCGCAATGTAAAAGGTGAGCAGGCGGGTGAGAGTGTTCAAGCTGTTCGTGCAGATTTACGTCGTCAAGGTATTACTCCTGGCAAAGTTCGCCGCAAGCCCAAAGATTTATTTGCTCCACGTAAACCCAAAATCAAGCCGGTTCATATTGCTATTTTCAGTCGTATGCTGGCAACGATGATGTCTTCAGGCGTACCTATGATGCAATCACTGCAAATCATAGGCGAAGGCCATGAAAATGCCAGCATGCAGGAGATGATTCTGGCCATTAAAGCCGATGTGGAATCCGGAACCAGTTTGGCTGAGTCATTAGCCAAATTCCCGTTACATTTTGATGATCTTTATATTAGTCTTATCAACGCAGGTGAACAGTCAGGTACGTTGGAAGCCCTTCTACATGAAATTGCGACCTATCAAGAAAAAACTGAAGCACTGAAATCCAAAATTAAAAAAGCGTTGGTCTACCCAACTGCCATTATGGTGGTGGCATTTATTGTTACCGCCATTTTGATGATCTTTGTTATTCCACAATTCCAGGCATTGTTTACTGGCTTTGGTGCAGACCTTCCTGGGCTGACCAAAATGGTTATTAGTATTTCGCAGTTTTTCCAGGATTTCTGGTGGTTAATTTTCGGCAGCATCATTGGTTCGATAATGGGCTTTATGGCTGCCCGCAAACGCTCTCGTAAAATCCAGCACTTTATGGACCGAATGTTATTAAAATTACCGGTTATCGGCGATGTATTAACTAAGGGTGCGATTGCACGTTTTGCCAGAACATTTTCGGTCATGTTCAAGGCCGGTGTACCAATGGTAGAAGCCATGACATCGGTCGCAGGGGCTACAGGTAATATTGTTTACAATGAAGCCACGTTGGAAATGCGTGATGATGTTTCGACCGGTACACAATTAAACAAAGCAATGACTGATACCGAGCTGTTCCCCAATATGGTGGTTCAAATGGTTTCCATAGGTGAAGAATCCGGTTCTCTCGATGCGATGCTGGCCAAAGTCGCCGACTTCTTTGAACGTGAAGTCGATGACGCAGTGGATAACATGACGGCATTGATGGAACCATTCATTATGGCTTTCTTGGGTGTTTTAATCGGTACACTTGTTATTGCGATGTACTTGCCGATTTTCAAACTCGGCGCAGTCGTTTAACCCTATGTCGCTCATTTATCTGCTGGAAAGCTCCAGTATTTTTTTTATTAGCAGTGTTTTTATTCTGGGTTTATTGGTCGGCAGTTTTCTGAATGTAGTGATTCACCGACTGCCGTTAATCATGCAGCGCGAATGGGAACAACAATGCCATGACTTAATTGGTTCGGCGGTTCCTGAGACAGATGAGCTGACATTAAGTAAACCCCGCTCTCGCTGTCCGCATTGCGGTCATGCCATTACCGCATTAGAAAATATTCCGGTTATTAGCTACCTGGTACTCAAAGGTCGCTGCAAAGACTGCAAAGCCCCCATTTCGAAACGCTATCCACTGATTGAGTTGCTGACCGCTATTATTTCAGCATTGGTTGCCTGGCATTTTGGGTTTGGACCTGCGGTTTGTGGAGCATTACTTCTAAGCTGGGCTTTGGTGGCACTGACCTTTATCGATGTGGATCATCAGTTATTACCAGACAGTATCACGCTACCATTATTGTGGCTGGGGCTCATTTTTAATCTGTTTGATACTTTTACCGATATCAACTCAGCAGTGATTGGCGCTATCGCAGGCTATCTCGCCCTCTGGATGGTCTATCACGCCTTTCGTTTGGTTACGGGCAAGGAAGGCATGGGGTACGGTGATTTCAAACTACTGGCAGCCTTGGGAGCCTGGATGGGTTGGCAGGCTCTGCCAATGATTATTTTATTGTCATCTCTAGTGGGTGCATTGGTCGGTATCAGCCTAATTTTGTTAAAACAGCAACATCGAGATAATCCAATCCCGTTTGGGCCCTACCTCGCCGCAGCTGGTTGGTTAGCCTTAGTTTGGGGAGATAGTATGACTAGTGGCTATTTGAACTGGAGCGGGTTAGGCTGAAATGGTATTTCGGGTTGGCCTTACCGGAGGTATTGCAGCAGGTAAATCCACTGTGTCCTCATTATTTGAAAATATGGGTATTCAGGTTATTGATGCCGATATTATTGCCCGCCAACTAAGTCAGCCTGGAACACCGCAATATCAGTCAATTGTCGATACGTTTGGCAAAGATTATCTGCTTGCCGATGGTCAGTTACATCGGCTAGCATTACGTAAACGACTGTTCTCGGACGCCGAAGCCAAACAAACCCTAGAACATATTCTGCATCCAGCAATACGCCAACAGCTTTTACAACAGGCAAGTGAAGCCCAAAGCCGCTATTGCATTTTAAGTATTCCGTTATTAATTGAAGCCAATATGCAGTCTCTTGTGGACCGTATCGTAGTTATTGATCTGGATGAACAAATGCAGAGAGAGCGTCTACAAAAACGGGATAACCTCTCGCTTAAAGAAGTCTCTGCACATCTCGCCGCTCAAACAAACCGCACCAAGCGATTGCAATATGCGGACGATATCATCGACAATAGTGATGGAATTGAAAAATTGAAATTTCAGGTCACACAACTACATGCGTTATATTGTCAGTTGGCTGAGGCAGCAGAACATGAATCCAGGTCAACAAGCTGACCTTTATGACTAAATGATAAATACACTATGTCTGACATTATCACCTACGAACAACCACTGAATGAACGCATAAGAACATTCCTGCGGCTGGAGTTTCTGCTGGCCCGAGTGGATTATGCCATGCAGCACGATGATGAAATGAGTCATCGTGAAGCCATTGATGCCATGTTGAGTATGTTGCTGGTATTTGAACGTGGTGATATGAAGTCGGAAGTGACCAAAGAAGTTGAACGGTTGATTACCAATTTGTCCGCGCTAGAAAACTCGCCAGGTGTCGACAAAGAGACTTTGGATGCATTACTTGCTGAACTGGATCAGACACTTGATGCACTGCAAATTCGTAAATCGGCAATTGGCCAAGTGCTCAAAGAAAATGAGTTTCTTTACAGCATTCGCCAACGTTCCAGCATTGCCGGTGGTACCTGCGATTTTGATTTACCGGCCTATCATTATTGGTTACAGCATTCCTCGCTCGAACAACGCCAGCAACAATTAAATTATTGGCTGGAACAATTTGTGGCAGTACGGGGCGCAATCAATATATCGCTACAACTAATTCGCGGCAGTGCTGGTTTTAGTACTGCGCAAGCCGAGAAAGGCTTTTTTCAACGTAGTCTTGATAGTAATTTGCCAACCCAATTAATCCGGGTTCGTATTCCGTCAACTACGCCTTATTACCCAGAAATAAGTGGCGGCAAACACCGTTTTACGGTGCGTTTTATGACGTTTGATATTAATCAACGTCCTCAACAAATTAATGATGATGCGGATTTTCAGCTTAGCTGTTGCACGATGTAATTATGGTATTGAAAGTAAATTGTCCCCAATGCGGACGTAAAGTTGAATGGATTGATGACAACAAATGGAAGCCGTTCTGCTGCGAACGCTGCAAATTAATCGATCTGGGAGAATGGGCTGCGGGCAATCATCGCATAGCCGGTGAACCGGTGATTGATCCGGAAGACGATCCCAACTCGTTTCATTAAAATCTATTGATATTTCAAAAACACAACTAGCAGGCTATGGAATCTAATCAGCGTAAAGGCTTTGCAGTCGCTCGATAATTTCCACGTTTGCAGCAGGAAAATCTTTTTCTTTCAAAGCTGTTAATGCGCACCATTGCAACGGCTGCCCTTCCTTACCGGTTGCGTCACCAACAAAGTTGGTCACTAACCAGACATCAAGCTCGACCTGCAACTCAGGATAATCATGAACGATTTGCATGAATGGTTCAGCTTGCTCTACCTCTAGCCCAACTTCTTCTTGTAATTCACGCTGTAACGCTTCTAATCGGGTTTCATTGACTTCTCGCTTGCCACCCGGGAATTCCCACAAATCACCTTGATGCTGATGCGTATGACGACGTGCAATTAATACCTGTTCATGTTTATTGAGAATAATACCGACAGCAACTTGTAGACGTTTTTTCATCAATTATTTTTCAGTACAAATAAGGTACCGCAGTATGGACAAAGCACTTCGCCATGACTTTTGATTTCAAGATACACCCTGGGGTGTGCATTCCATGCCGGCATATCCGGCATAGGACAACTGATAGGCAGATCTTTTTTGGTCACTTCATAGCGTCGCTGTGCACAGGCTTGTTTGGTCTCTGACATAACGCGCTATCTCCTGTTTTAAATCGGTAAAGCGAGCATCCGATCCAACGCCAATTTGGCTTCTTTGGCAGTCACCGAATCGACTGACACCTGATTGACCACATGACCCTCTACTAGGTTTTCCAGTACCCATAACAAATGCTGAGGATCGACGCGGAACATGGTTGAACACATACAAACGGTCGGAGACATAAAGTGAACCGACTTGCCCTGATCCTGGAAGCGTTCGTGCAACCGATTCACCAGATTCAATTCGGTACCTACCAACCAGCGGGTGTTCGGTTCACTATTGGCAATAGTATTCACAATATATTCAGTTGAGCCGACATAATCTGATTTTTGGCAGACTTCAAAACTGCATTCCGGATGCGAAATGACTTTAGTTTCCGGATATTTTTCCAGGAAGTTATCAATCTGTTGCGGCTGGAACATTTGATGCACCGAGCAGAAACCTTTCCACAGAATAATTTTGGCTTTTTTCAATGCTTCCGGCGTCAATCCACCCAATGGTTTATCAAAATCCCACACTACCATTTCTTCCAGGGGAATCCCCATTTTGTAACCGGTATTGCGGCCTAGATGCTGATCCGGAAAAAACAGTACTTTTTCGCGCTGGGCAAATGCCCAATCCAGCACATGGGGGGCATTGGTAGAAGTACAGACAATTCCGCCATGTTTACCACAGAAGGATTTCAGGTCTGCAGCTGAGTTGATATAGGTGATCGGGGTGACCATTTCATCCGGGTCCAACACTTCACTCATTTCTTGCCAGGCACGATCGACATTCACCCGATTTGCCATATCGGCCATTGAACAGCCGGCCGCCATATCAGGCAAGATTGCAATTTGGTCAGGACGAGAAAGAATATCCGCAACTTCGGCCATGAAATGCACGCCACAGAATACGATGTACTGAGCATCTGATTCGGCAGCATTGCGAGATAACTTCAGTGAATCACCAGAGTAATCAGCATGTTTAAAAACTTCGTTACGCTGGTAGTGATGTCCCAAAATAACTAAATCGTCGCCCAATTTCTGTTTTGCAGCAGTAATGCGCTGATCGCAGACTTCATCATCAATTGAGAAATATTGTTCAAACGGGATTGCCGTTGTTGCTAGTTTTGTAGCCACTTCGCTTTCCTCTTAAATCCAATTTTGCCTTTTTACTCAGGTTTCTGCTGTTGGCGCTTTACGCAGGCGAATGTTCAATTCTTTCAGCTGCTCATCACTAACAGGACTTGGTGCATTGGTTAACAAACAGGCCGCTGACTGAGTTTTCGGGAATGCCATCACATCACGAATCGAAGACGATCCAGTCATCAACATTGCCAGACGATCCAGACCAAATGCCAAACCACCATGCGGTGGGCAACCATACTTCAATGCTTGCAGCAGGAAGCCAAATTTCTCTTCCGCTTCTTCAGCGGGAATACCCAGCATTTCAAATACTTTCTGTTGCAAATCCGTTTTATGAATACGAATCGAACCACCGCCTAACTCAGTACCATTTAACACCATGTCATAAGCACGAGACAGACATTTGCCTGGATCGTTACTTAATAAATCAATATCTGACTCTCGTGGTGCAGTAAACGGGTGATGCAAGGCATACCAGCGTTGTGTTTTGTCATCCCATTCAAACATGGGGAATTCAACCACCCATAATGGTTTCCAGCCATGTTCAACCATATTTAAATCATGACCAACTTTGACACGCAATGCGCCCAAAGATTCATTCACGATAGTGGCTTTGTCGGCACCAAAGAATACCAAGTCGCCGGTTTCTGCTGCCGTTCTTTGCAAGATGGCATCTACCACCTCATCAGGGAGGAATTTGAGAATGGGTGATTGCAAACCTTCACGGCCAACAGCAAGATCATTCACTTTAATATAGGCCAGCCCTTTAGCACCGTAGATGCTGACGAACTTGGTGTAATCATCAATTTCTTTACGGCTTAAAGAGTTGCCACCCGGTACGCGTAAAGCGGCCACACGTCCATTTTCATCATTGGCTGGTGCAGAGAAGACCTTGAAATCAACACCTTGCATCAAGTCACTTACATCAACTAACTCCAGTGCAATTCGCAGATCGGGTTTATCACTGCCATAACGATCCATTGCATCGGCATAGGTCATTCTTGGAAAAGGATTCGGTAACGGTTGTTCTAATACATTGGCAAACAGATCGCGGATCATTTCTTCCATCAATTGCATTAAATCCTCTTCTTCAACAAAAGAGGTTTCAATGTCCAACTGGGTAAATTCTGGCTGACGATCAGCACGTAAGTCTTCATCACGGAAGCAACGAACAACTTGATAATAGCGGTCCATACCCGCCACCATCAGCAATTGTTTAAATAATTGTGGAGACTGTGGCAAAGCAAAAAAATCACCTGGATGAGTTCGGCTTGGAACCAAATAATCACGCGCGCCTTCTGGCGTAGCTTTAGTCAGGATAGGCGTTTCAATATCCATAAAGCCATGATTATCGAGGTATTGACGTAACTGACGGATTATCTGTGAACGGAAACGCAGCTTTTGCAGCATTTCGGGACGGCGTAAATCAATATAACGATGACGTAAGCGAATATCTTCATTGACTTCAGCTTGTTCAGTCAGCGGGAAAGGCGGCGTTTCAGAACTGTTCAGAATAGTAACGCGCTTGGCGATAATTTCGATTTTGCCGCTTTTTAAATCGGTATTTTCGCTGCCCGCGGGACGCGGATTTACAACACCTTCAATTTGTAACACATATTCACTGCGTACTTTTTCAGCGACGGCAAAGCTTTCTGCATCTTCTGGGTTACAAACAATTTGCACCAGACCTTCACGATCTCGCAAATCAATAAAGATGACACCACCATGATCTCGGCGACGATGCATCCAACCTGCAACTGTTACCGTTTGTTCAACCAAAGATTCGTTTACATCGCCGCAATAATGGCTACGCATAATTATTCCAACATTCCAAAAATACTGTTCAACACTACACCGTTCATCTTAAAGAGAAGGTGTCCGAAATTTTTTATTCAACGAATTGCTGAGCCTGAATTTTCTTTTGGTAGGCTTGTGAATTTGGCACTACAACCCCCATCGAAATAATCATTTTCAGCCCTTCTTCTACCGCCATGTCTAATTCAATCACATCAGACTCCGGCACCATCAACACAAAGCCCGATGTTGGGTTTGGTGTTGTCGGGATAAACACGCTGATGACATTGGCTATCGTTTTATCCTGCACTTCACCCAGATCATCAGAAGTCATAAACGCCAGGCTCCAAACGCCTTTGCGTGGATATTCCACCAATAATACTTTGCGAAACGACTTGGCATCCGTCGCCAGAACCGCTTCCATAATCTGCTTGACCGCTGAATAAAGCGTTCTGACCAGCGGAATTCTTGCCAATAACGATTCCCAGAACGCCACTAATCGACGTCCTAACAAATTCGCCATTATCATGCCGGTTACCAGAACCAGGGTGATGGCTAATAAAACACCCAAGCCCGGAATATGAAACCCCAGCAGCTTGTCCGGCTGAAAGGAATCCGGTAATAACAACAGACTTTTATCTAAAAAACCAACAATTGCCCGTACCACCAGGAAGGTCACTCCAAGTGGCATCCAGACCAACAGGCCCGCAATTAAATATTTACGCATTTAAATGTTTAATGGCTGCACCCTGTTCCACAAGTGTGTCCAGCAGAAGCTGAACTGTCTGAAGCGCCACTATCAGCAAGATTTCGTTTTGAGCCCGATTTGAAATCTGTCTCATACCAACCCTGGCCTTTCAGACGAAAACCCGCCGCTGAAATTAATTTTTTCAAGCTGGGCTTATGGCAGGCTGGACAGTCTAACAATGCGTCATCACTAATCTTTTGCAAAGCTTCAAAATTATGATTGCAGGCATCACAGCGATATTCATAAAACGGCATGAGGTTACTCCCTAAAAACGAATCAAAAAACAACGCTGCTTATAAATGCGGCAATAAAAATTTGTTTCAAGCTTAAAACCCATTGATTATACCGAAAATATACAATTTCAGTCTTTGCCATTTTCACTCCTGATGGTTAATCCATATAAAGTGCTCGATATTATCTATATTAAACGCGCGTGCCATTACCGCTCTTACTCAATTTTATGGAGCAGCCAGAGTCTCGAACAAACTTGCTCTATTTAGTATTAATTCCAGAATTATCTTTGCCCGGGTTAAATATTAAGAAACATATTTCCACTTGCTATATATAAAAGGTCACACCTGGCACTTTAACAAGTAAAAAGCTCTATATTGTCTAGGTACTCTATGGCTTCAACACAGTGAAAAAGACACTGCGTCATATGACACAAATTTTCAAATTATCATGGACATATCTTGGAAACCACCAGTATAGTTACTCCTTTTTGTGCTGCTATTGCCAAGAGAATTACGTGGGGAAACACGTGACTAACTGCGTTCAGTGTGTGTTCAGCTTCGTTATGGGAGACTGGCACCGCACTGAGGCAAATAACTCAATAAAGAGAGGAAATATTCATGAAATATGGTAAATCACTGATCGCGGCTGCATTAGGTGCTGCATCTTTGTTTTCTGCAGCTGCAATGGCTGAAAATCATGTTGTAACTGCACAACTGACGTCTTTTGACCCCATGGTTATCAAAATTCAACCAGGCGATACTGTATCTTGGGACAAAATGAATGGTCACCTGGTTAACACAACCTTCACAGGGTCTGATGGTGAGCACGAATATCTTCCAGAAGGTGCTGAAGGTTTTATGTCTCAAATGGGCGAAAACTTTCAAACGAAGCCTTTAACAGTTGAAGGTGTTTACATGTACAAATGTGACCCACATTGGGGCGCTGGCATGGGTGGAGCAATTATTGTTGGTGAGCCAACTAACTTACAAGCAATTGTAGACTCTAAACCAAAAGGCGCTTTGAAACGTCTTGTGAAAAAAACTGAACAAGCTGCTGCAGAATAACTTTCACTTTCTGCTAAGTAACCCTAAAAGCCCGCATAATAATGCGGGCTTTTTTGATCCAAAACATTCCTTGCTATGCTAAAATTTACTGGTTTTATCTCAGCAATCCCGAGACATTGATGCTCTGCTGGATTCACATTAAATAACATATCAGGGGATATTCATCTGATGAGCGACTCTATAGATACTGGCAAAAGACGGTTTTTAACTGCCGCCGCTAGTGTGGTAGGCGGTGCTGGTGTAG
>NZ_JBLWYR010000008.1:0-111957 GCF_048266885.1 Methylophaga sp. | reverse complement strand
ATAAGACTGTACTCGCTGGTTCTTTTCATATTGTTGTATCGCGGTATTTACATCGCTAATTTCGGTTCGATTTGAGTAAATATTTCGTGCCTGACTTAATGCTGATTTGGCCGCTTCAATACGTCCCTCTTCAACCGCAGTATACGATTGAGCGATAAGAGATTGAAATTTCTGATTATTAAGTGCAGTTTGCAATTGCTGAGCGCGTTGCTTCAGTGCTTCTCTTTCGGGCGTTAGCGTTAATAATTTGTTGATTAAATTCAGCTCAGTCTGTGGATTATTTTCTACTTTAGCGACTTCAATTTGTTCAACTAACGAAGCAATCTCCGGTAATTGCTCAATTCTTTCTGCTAAAGCAGAAGCCTCGTTAGAACTAGCATCCAACATCTGTGCTTTGGAAATCGCTGACTTAGCTTGCTCATATTGGTTGTTATCAAAAGCCTGCACTGCATCTTGCATCGCGGCCGCAAATTGATTCTGACTTTCGGTGATGGCAGTTTCAGCCAGTTGAATAAGCTGGTCTAAGGTAGCTTTTGCCTGTGCATATTTCGCTTCACCAAATTGTTTAACAGCTTCTTTTTCAGCATTAATTAGGCGATCGGCAAGGGGTTTATCCCACTTCTGCAGATCAATCTTATCTAACTCAGGTTTAACTGTATTTTCGAAATGGGCATAGGCTTCAAGATAGGCCTGACGCAGCGTTTCACTATCCTGAGAACTCTCAATCGGCGTAGCAATTTCATCAACTTGTGGTGACGACTCTGTCTCAGTTTCAGTAGAAATTGTTTTGGGCGCTGAAGCCCAAAGCATCAAGGCCAAACAAACCACGCTTAACAACACAATAATGAGCAGCGTCTTGTAAAATAATTTTCGTTTAGCGAGCTTAGCCTCAGCGATTTTCTGCGTGATCATATTGTTGAACTATTTCCTGACAGTTTTAGAAGCAGCACTGTAAAACAAAATGTTTTTACAATTGAACATCAGGGGTCGCTTCTAATTGATACATGCGATTAAGAAAAGCTCGCCATTGTTTGAACTGTTCTTCAATATCACCAGTTAATTGAACGGATTCTTCTTCATAAGTCATCACTTGAGGCGCCATTTCAAGATTAACGGATTCACCTAATTCGTTTAACGCTTCTTGATGAAACTTAGCTTCTTCACGTGATTTAAAACCACTGGTAATCAGCACTGCACCACCAATACCACCAGCAACCGTAGCGAGATCTCGGCCAAAGCGTGGATCGTTAGAACTGCCTGACGTTGCGGCAGCAACAGCAGCACCGATTAACACCGCCCCGCCAATCATTTTCCAGATACTTTTGGTTTTGGCTTCTTTACGTAGTTGCATTTCAGTGGCACTGGCTTCCTGCCAAGCAAGATAACTGGAATCCATTTGCTGCGAAAAAGCACTGTAATTCTGTTGCAGGTTATCAACAAATAACTGCTCACGAACCTGAACGGATTTGACGCGCTCAAACATCGGATCAGCATCGCTAGGCATGCTCACCAGTTTGATTTGCTTGCCACTGGTATCAAGATGTTCCATAAAGGCCTGTTCATTGAAACTGGCCGCGAAGCGAAGATCATTGATATTTTGCAATTGCGCCAATTCGCTTTGCTTTTGTTTAAGCAAGGCTTCGATAATTGCTTGCGCCGCTTTATCAAATGCCGGATCGTAAGGATCCTTGCCCTCATTACGTGGATTTTTGTAAAAGCCTTCACCAACCTCATGTTCAATGGTGTCGTTTAACCACTGCTTACCACTGGCATCAACCACATTTAGGCGAAATTCAACCTCCTGGCCATTCGATTCAATGATTTCGCCAACGGCAAATAAATCCCCGGATGCCGTGCTGTTCGGCGCTACTCTTACGGCACCAAACTTGCCACTTTCATCTAAAGCCGTTTTAAGTTTGTAAGCAAATCTATTCGCTTCAGCCCGTCTTAATTCCGGCCAAATGCCCTCTTCTTCGTATTCAGCAGCTGTGGCTGAAAGGCCTGGTGAAAAAACCGGAATAATAACGTCCAATTTAACGCCCTGATAAGGTATTTCTTTGTTTTGTACTTGGGCGGATGCGAGTTGTGGCCCAGTTTTTAAATTACCTGATGAAGATGACGTAGTTGCACAACCTGTCAGCACATGTGTCAGGACGATCATGTAAATCAGGAACTTAGACGGTGTTCTAAAATTTTCAATCTTCAACAACGTTCATCCCCTTATATTTGCGATATTCATTCCAGAGTTTCTTTTTAATTTCTGGATCTTGTTCAGCTTCTGCAGCAAGCCTGATTTGTGAGGCAATAGCATCGTCATTATTTGCTGACGGAATGTCTTCTGGGATCGCACCATTTTGTGAACCACCGCCTGATGGAACGCTTGTTCCACTCTCATCCTGATCATAGGAACCGTCATAAGAATCAGTAGCTGCCTGGGAAGACTGTGACTCGACACTTTCTGGCTCTGTTCCTTGCATTTCCTGACTCGCTACCGAGTTATTTCCGCTATTACCACCCTGACTCTGACCTCCACCTTGAGCACCACTATCATTGCTAGTGCTACTATCAGCAGAGCTACTATTTGGATCAGTCAATTGGCATGATTCGAATCGGTTAACCGAATCAAAAAAAGCTTTTTCCATTAACGCTAATCGTTCTGCTCGAGTCAATTCCGGGCTATCACTGTAGCGAATATCAGCCTTTCCACAATCCACTGTTGCCTCAGTCGATTCATCAGCATCGGCTTGTATACTGACAAAAAAGAGCGTGGACAATACCATAATTGCCAATTTATTCAGCGAGAATAATTTCAACAAATTAGGATGCATGGAGTTGGGTGTTTGCATATGAATATTTTTAATCCATTAACATTATTAAGAATAACCAAAGCTTTATTGTTAAATAACCTTTGGTAAAACTTTTGTCAGTGTATGACAGTGATAAGTTTTCACTGATTCCCAGATGACTGAATGGTGTAACGGTTTATTAATGAAATTCTCGACTACCAGTCGTTTTCAATCATAGCAGTTAAATGCATTTATGGATGGAAGCTGAACAACTAATCAACAGTAAATGCTTTGACAGCACATCTATGTAGAAAAATTCAAAATCAGGAATTACTCCCAGCGTTATGACTCTCTGCTTCTGTTAGGGTAAGCAGCATTTTTTATGTCGGGGAAAAACATGAAATGGGTTGGTATTGCAGTTTGGCTGTTTAGCTTTCAGGTGATGGCACAGTCGGTTCACTACGAGGTAAATAACGAACAGTTTGAGGGGTATTTTGTTACGCCTGGTGATGCAGCGCCTTTAGTCATCCTTATTCATGACTGGGATGGTGTAACCGAATATGAAATCAAACGTGCCAATATGCTTTATGAAGCAGGTTATGCCGTATTTGCCGTGGATATTTATGGTGCAGGTGTTCGACCCGTCGCTATAGCCGATAGAAAACATCATACCGGTGAATTGTATCGTGATCGTCAGCGTATGCGAGACTTGATAAACGGCGGTATTGTTAAAGCTAAACAGCTCGGCGCAACCACCGAGAATGCTGTCATGATGGGATATTGTCTGGGCGGAACGGCAGTGCTGGAAATGGCACGTTCTGGTTTGCCAATGAAGGGGTTTGTAGCCATTCATGGCGGTTTAGGCACCCCTGACGATCAAAATTATAAAGACGTTCAAGCTGAAATTCTGGTGCAACATGGTTCAGCTGATGCCAATATTTCAATGCAAGAGTTTGTCATGTTGAGTGCCGCTATGGATAAGGATGGCGCACCCAATGAAATGATTGTATATGGCGGCGCCCAACACTCTTTTACCAAAGCCGATAATCCGCATTACGATGCAGATGCTGATCATAAATCGTGGCAGCGCTTGTTAACGTTTCTGGATGAAAAATTGCACTAAAATCACTTACGTTCCCATTCCGGGGCGTGGGATCGAGTTTAAAAAAGTTTCAATTTCAATCATCGAAAATTACATACAGATAATTCACATCAACAAGCGGATACTTGTCTTATGAAAACATCCGCTTTGGTTATTGGTGGCAGTGGGCAGATCGCTCAAGCTATCATTGAAAAATTACTGACCTATTTGCCCCCTGAAAATATTGTGGTGATTAGTCGTGGCCCACGACCTGATAAATTTGCAGGCGTTATCTGGCACCAGTCTGAATATGACGAGCCCAGCATGAACAAACTGGCCATGCAATTTTATGATGAACAACGTAATTTTGAAAAAGTGTTTATTTGTCATGGTGTTTTACATGATGGTGATGTAAAACCCGAAAAGCGTCTGGAAGAACTCTCTGCAGATTCTATCAATCACATCCTCAATATCAATACCATAACGCCAGTGCTTTGGTTGAAACATTTGTTACCCGTTCTAAAGCAATCCGCGAACTGTCAATTAACTATCTTCAGCGCCAGAGTGGGCAGCATCAAAGACAATCATATGGGTGGTTGGTACAGTTATCGGGCCAGTAAAGCGGCGTTAAATATGTTGTTAAAAACAACGGCTATTGAATATGCGCGACGTGCCAAACAGGTGAAGTTGATTGCCTTTCACCCCGGAACGACTGATACCCCGCTTTCCCGCCCCTATAGTGCCAACGTGCCCGAAGACCAGTTATTTAGTCCAAGCTTTGTCGCCGACAGGCTGTTTGAAATATTAAAAAACTTGCCTGCTGATGGTGAATTATCGTTTGTTGACTGGCAAGGTAAATCCATAAAATGGTGATTAGGCCTCTTTACGCATCTTGTTTCTGTTCACGCGCATCCAATCGGGCGTATGCCTCCTTCTCGTGATGAATATCGCTAATCAGGCCTCGATGCATGGCGACGGAAATAGCTTCCTGGTTCTGAAATCGCTCTCCATCTTTAAAGAGCAAGTCGAGTAAATCTCTTGCTGGCATATCAAGATATTTAGACAGTTTTTGTGACTCATTGGAAAATTTTTCTAAAACTTCAGGATGTTGCTGCTGCACATTGAGAATTGCCAAATTATCAATAATGCCCAGCTCCTTTGCTGTCGCAGCACTTAACCCATTATCCTGCACAAATCGTAAGCTAGTTAGTCCAGTCAATTGATGAAAGGTGTTTTGCACTAGATTTAGATCAGCATCCCTTCCCGCTAACGCTACTCTCAACCATTTCAAACGATGACGCGCCAGAATAATCATGCTTTGTTCTATTTCTTTGCTCATAGACTTCAGCTCCTTTGTATTTCATAGTTCCTTGTTATCACAGCGAAGTACTTCCACACAAGCTATACACAATAATGGGTATCAACCTTTCGTATAAATTGTTTGTATTGACGTTTTATAAAAACCTGATTACAAAAACTCAAATCCAACTTGAAACATTTTTTCCACTTCATCTACATCATGCTGATCAGTTAAAAAGATAACTAAATGATCACCACTTTCAATCTCGATATTTTTTTCGGCAAACAAAATCTGTTCTTTACGTAAAATTGCCCCGACAGTAGCACTTTTGGGCAGTTTCAATTCTGCCAAAGTTCGGCCGACCACTTTAGAGGTCTGTTTATCACCATGAGCCACAATCTCAATAGCTTCTGCGGCTCCCTGTCTTAATGAATGCACCGTGATGACATCACCTCGGCGAATATGCGTTAACAAAGTGCCAATGGTGATTTGTGCTGGCGATACAGCAATATCAATGCTGGTGCCTTCGACTAGTTCTACATGGCTGGCTTTACTGATGATGGAAAATGTTTTGCGAGCCCCTAAACGCTTCGCTAGCATCGCTGAAAGAATATTAGCTTCGTCATCGTTGGTAACGGCACAAAATACATCGGTTTTATGGATATTTTCTTCTTTAAGCAGATTGGCATCACCCACATCGCCGTGCAACACCAGACTATGATGCAGATCTTCAGCAATTACTCGGGCACGAGTTTCATTATGTTCAATAATTTTGACGTTATGCGACTTTTCCAACCGCTGTGCTAGCTGTTTACCAATCTGTCCGCCACCAGCAATAAAAATACGCTTATACGGTTGGTAATCTCTTTTGAAAACTTTTACCAACTCACTGATTTGATGTTTTTCAGCCAGAAAAAACACTTCGTCATCTGCTTGAAGAGTAATTTTCCCTCCAAGTGGCACCGCGCGCTCATCCCGAAAGATGGCGGCGATACGCATTTGTACTCTAGGTAATATATCCAACAGATCATGTATGGCTTTACCGTCCATTATGCTTTCAGCATCGACTTTTACAGCGACTAATCGCGCGCGATCACCGAAAAAAGTCAAAACCTGCAAAACTTCAGGTTGTTCTATTAGATGGGTAATGTAGTTAGTGACTAATTGTTCGGGGCTGATAATGACATCAATTGGCACAGCATCAAGAGCAAACAAGGCAGGATAGTCTAGATAATCCGTGGCCCGAATACGCGCCAGTTTTTTCGGTGTATTAAATAACGAGCTGGCAATCTGACAGGCAATCATATTGATTTCATCATTATGTGTTACCGCTATGAGCATATCGGTATCTTTAATACCAGCCTTTAACAATGTACTTGGATGAGCGGCATGTCCCACCACTGTGCGAATATCCAGATGCTCTTGTAGCCGTTCCAGCAATGCAGGGTTTTGATCAATGACTGTGACATCATTACCTTCATTAACCAAACTTTCAGCCGTAGAACCACCCACTTGTCCCGCGCCTAGAATAATTATTTTCATCTGCTAAAACCCTCGTTAATTACGCCAATAGGCTGGGAGAAATAAGATCAATAAGGTGAATACTTCCAGGCGGCCGACCAGCATGGCAAATATACCCAACCATTTCACCGTGGCATCCACCGTAGCAAAATTAGCCGCCACTTCGCCCAATCCCGGCCCCAGTAAATTAATGGTGGCGACCACCGCTCCAAATGCTGATACCAAATCTAAACCAGCTCCCATCATCGCCACAGTAAGCACTAAGGCTGTGACAATATAAAGCACATAAAAACCCCAAATAGAAAACAGTACGGTTTCAGATATTGGCCTTTTGCCAAGCTTAACCACTGATACACAACGAGGATGAATCAACAACTCAAGTTGTCGTAAACCCAGTTTGGCCAGCAACATGATCCGCATGACTTTAATACCGCCCGACGTTGAGCCAGCACATCCACCAATGAATGACAAAATCACCAGAATTAATGGGATATGTAATGGCCATTCTGCAAAAACAGCTGTGCCAAACCCGGTGCTGGTCATAATGGAAGCTACTTGAAAAGCCGCATAACGAAACGCTTCCCAACCTCCCGCATAAGCACCTGAAAAATACAGACTGACCGCGATAAAAATACTGGCAAAAACAAATAACAAACCAAAGGTACGAACTTCTGGATCTTCGGCATAAGGCGTCATTAATTTGCGTCTCAACACTAAAAAATGCACAGCAAAATTGACTCCACCCGCCAACATAAACAGGATGGCAATAGCCTCTATAAGTGGACTGTCAAAATAACCAATACTGTCATCATGAGTAGAAAAGCCCCCCGTTGCCACTGTAGTAAAGGCATGTCCGACAGCATCAAATAAACTCATGCCTGCAAACCAGTAGGCCAATGCACAACAGGCCGTGAGCAACACATAAATAAGCCACAATGAGCGTGCGGTTTCAGCGATACGTGGGGTTAATTTTTCATTTTTAGCCACACCTGAGGTTTCAGCGCGATATAACTGCATCCCACCGACACCTAATAAAGGCAAAATCGCGACGGCCAAAACGATAATGCCCATACCGCCTAGCCATTGAATTTGTTGCCGATGATAGAGAATAGATTGCGGCAATTGATCTAGGCCAACTATTACCGTTGCGCCAGTTGTAGTAAAACCGGAAATTGATTCAAACACAGCATCGGTGAAATTAAGATGCAAACTAAGATAGAACGGTAAAGCGCCTACTAAGCCTAGTAGAAACCAGAATAATGTCACCACCAAGAAACCATCTCGAACCGACAACTCTTGGCGTTGATAAAAATTGCCCAACCACAACACAAAACCTAACAAAAATACTGTTAACGTTGAGCCAATAAAAGTAAGCCATTGTCCATCAGCGTAAAGTAACGACACAATTAAAGATGGCAGAAAGCTTAGGCTGTAAAACATTAGCAGCAGGCCAAATAACCGAAAAATGGCACGCCAATGCATTATTCAGCTACTCCATTCAAATCTGCCAGCTGATAAATACCCGGTGTTTTATTTTTGTTAAACGCATAATCAAAACACGGCATCAATTTATCCATCCAAATCATTTATCGTGTAAAGATTATTCGTGACGATGATCGGATAGTCAGCTAAAAAAAAGATAAAATTTTTATAAAAATTTTACTTTTTTAATAACGAATTCTTGTTAAAACTAACGTTAAAATTAACCACTAGAAGCGACGTTGCTATGCGTTTTATACATCCCCACTCCTCTACCAAACATTATCTGCTGGCAATCGGATTGATTACGGTCATAGTGCTATTTGCACAAGTGCTCAATCTTTTTGTGCCCTATACCAGTTTGTTGTTGTTTTTTCTTGCCGGTGTATTGCTAATCTCGTCTAAAACCAGTTTTGGCCCAGCATTATTAAGCAGTCTACTGAGTTTTTTGAGCTTCAATTATTTTTTCACTGAACCCTATTACAGTTTTAATATGCTGCATAAGGCCGATGTAGCTACTTTGCTGCTGTTTCTTATGGTGGCTTTGATGACCGCGCATTTAGCCACGCAAATGCGCGAAGCTCTAGCGAAACAAGACGTGGCGTTAAACCGGCTATCGCATTTCTATGAGTTTAGCCAAACGTTATCGTCGGCCACCGACACTGAATCGACTATCGAAATTTTAGGACAGGCTTTACATCGAGTTTTGAATAACGATGGCCGTGTAGTGATAGCCACTCAACAAAATTCACAATTGATACTGCACTCAACTGAGGTTTCCAGTGGGCATCCTGGTGTAGAGGTGTTTAAGCACATTTTTGCTAAAGCATTGGAGGCAGAGTTTTGGCACAAAGGCTGGTTATTTTTCCCATTGCGCTGGGATGCAAAGCAATTAGGTTTAGTTGCTATTAATGAGCGTATTAATGACAAACAAATCGCTGCAATAAAAACGTTCTGTCAGCTTACCGCCGTCGTTTTACAACGAACCAATTTGGTCGCTGAATTGGCACACACGAAGTTAACGGCTGAAACGGAGCAATTAAGAGTTACATTACTCTCTTCTGTTTCCCACGATTTGCGAACGCCACTTTCTTCTATTATTGGTGCAAGTTCATCGCTACGAGAATATTCTCAACAGCTATCGGCTGATGACCAACAGATGTTGCTGCAAACTATTGAGGATGAAGCGCACCGATTAGATCGTCACATTCAAAATCTGTTGGATATGACACGATTAAGCCAAGGAAAGCTGAACCTGCATCGGGAATGGATGGATATGGATGATCTGGTTAATGGCGCAATAATTCGATTAGGTCATCAACTGGATAATGTCGAGCTAAAACTCGAATTAGCCGAAGATACCCCTATGCTCTATGTACAGGGATTACTTATCGAACAAGCCATTTTTAATCTGCTGGATAATGCCATCCAACATCATACGAGTGCGTTAACCATCAATTTAAATGTTCATCATGATGAAGATTGGATAACGTTAGATATCATGGATAATGGCCCGGGCATCGCTGAATCGGAAAAAGAGAACGTATTTAATATGTTTTATAGTCTCGCTCACGGCGATCGGCATGAAGCCAACACTCAAGGCACAGGCATGGGGTTGGCCATTTGTCGTGGCATGATCGAAGCCCATGATGGTCAAGTGATGGCGTTGGACAATCCCTCGGGTCAGGGCACGCTGATGCGAATCATGCTGCCAAACACACCTTTAAATTCTAAACTCAATTAAATATCAATATGGCCAACATATTACTCATTGAAGACGAAGCCCAGATTAAGAAGTTTTTAAGAATCAGTCTTGAAGCGCATCAATATCAGGTTCTTGAAGCTAGACTCGGTGAACAAGGGTTGGCCATGCTGGTCGAGCAGCAGATTGATTTAGTTATTCTTGATTTAGGTTTGCCGGATATGGATGGCCAGGAAGTGATCAAAGCCCTGCGTAAATGGTCGCAGGTTCCGATTATCGTGTTATCAGTACGTTCCAGCGAAGAAGAAAAAGTGCAAGCATTAGATGCTGGCGCCAATGATTACGTCACTAAACCTTTTGGCATTAGTGAGTTAACGGCTCGTGTAAGAGGCTTACTGAGAATAAATGACAACCCGGTTTTTTCTAACAGTAAACGTGAATTAAATGGACTGTTTATCGATTTAGCAGAATACCAAGTAAAACTGGATGAGCAGTTGATTCATTTATCACGTAAAGAATTTGAGCTGCTTCGCTTGCTTACCGAGCAACCCGGACATATTGTGACGCATCGCTATTTAACTCAAGCCATCTGGGGTGAAAGCTTTGTGGATGAAACGCATTATCTGCGTGTTTTGGTGCGTCAACTTAGGCATAAACTAAACGAAGAGCCGGTAAAACCAAGGTTTATTGAAACCGTTCAAGGTGTGGGTTACCGCTTTAAATTTTAAATTTGATAGTTTATCCCGCATTAAATCTCGCCTGTATCAATACGACCGGAGGTCGTATTGATACAGCACGAAATAATTTAGACATCATAATTACTAGCTGAAATATCCCCACCACGCCCAGTCCAATTAGTATGGAAATACTCTCCCCTAGGTTTATCCAGACGCTCGTAGGTATGCGCGCCAAAGTAGTCCCGTTGCGCCTGTAACAGGTTGGCTGGTAATCGTTTACTGCGATAGCCATCATAAAATGACAAGGCACTGCTAAATGTGGGTGCCGGCACCCCAATCTCGATGGCTTTAACAACGGCTTTTCTCCAGCCAGGTAAAGCTTCGCTGATGGCTTCAATAAAGAACTCATCCAATAACAGGTTTTGCAGGTTTGGATTACGTTCAAATGCATCTCGAATTTTCGATAAAAACTGGCTGCGAATAATACAACCGCCCCGCCACATCATTGCAATGCCGCCGTAATTCAGTTCCCAACCATAGGTTGCCGCTGCTTCACGCATCAGCATGTAGCCTTGAGCATAGGAAATGATTTTGGAGGCATATAATGCATCTCTAATCGCATCAATCATTTCCCGTTTGTCGCCAGTAAAAGGAACGGCTTCAGCAGGTAACACCTTTGAAGCAGTCACTCTTTCATCCTTAAGAGCCGACAAACAGCGGGCAAAGACTGCTTCCCCAATTAACGTTAAGGGTGTGCCCAAGTCTAAAGCATTCATTCCGGTCCATTTGCCCGTGCCTTTTTGTCCAGCTGTGTCCAGGATATGGTCGATCAATAAACTGCCATCCGGTTCTTTAACGCTTAGAATGTCACGTGTAATTTCGATTAAGTAGGAATCTAAAACACCTTCATTCCATTCAGCAAATACCAGTTGAATTTCATCACCTGACAACCTCATACCTTCTCGCATCATCTGATAAGCTTCACAGATCAGTTGCATATCGCCATATTCAATACCGTTATGCACCATCTTTACATAATGACCTGCCCCATCATTTCCTACCCAATCACAACAGGGTTCACCATCAACTTGTGCAGAAATGGACTGGAATATATCTTTTATTGCAGGCCAGGCAGCCTTGTTACCTCCAGGCATTAAAGATGGTCCATGGCGTGCACCTTCTTCTCCACCAGATACACCACTACCGATGAACAAAATGCCTTGTTGATGTAATTCCTGAGTACGACGATCGCTATCATTAAATAAAGAATTGCCACCATCTATAATGATGTCGCCTTTCTCTAAATAGGGTAAAAGCTGTTGGATAAAGCTGTCGACAACATCACCGGCTTTGACCATCAGCATCACTCTTCGGGGTTTTTGCAGTGATTCGGTAAACGTTTTCAAATCATGGCAGGCAATAATTTGCGATTCTTTTGCAGGCCCTTGCATAAACTCATCAACTTTACTGACTGTTCGATTGTAAACTGCAACTTTGAACCCTTTATCGTTAATATTTAAAGCCAGATTCTGGCCCATTACAGCAAGTCCTACGACACCAATATCAGCGATTTGCGTGGCTATATTCATATGATTAAAACCTTAATAATGTTTGTTGTTTTGTCTCGTAGGTAAGTTACCGACATAAAAACAATCTGTAAAACGGCTAATTTATGAAAAAACAATCGTTAAAACCGATAAACAACCACATTTAAAAACTTTGTTTAGCGAACATTTATTGATAATCTTCTAATAATTGAGCGCAAAAATGTGATGCAGTTAACATTTTTTGTGCAGAACAGCTTATTTTGATTCACTTATTGTCAAACAAAAGCGCAATAGGAATGTTTGCAGGTTGTTGTAATTAGTTGTTATTTCCATTTTCCTTAGAAAAACATAGGTAATACTTCCCGTCAAAACAGGAATAATTCATTTAATGATTGTTAGGTTGGAGGTGTAAAAATAAGCACGTTACTTACCCGTTAATTCAAAATTGGTTTAACTGCAACAATGACAAAGTAAAGATCAGGGAGATATCAATATGGCAAGTTATTATCTAGATTCAAATCCTAACCTACCGAATAAAGGGTGTGATGTTCACCATGTATGCCCAGAATCATGCCCCAATTTACCCCCAATGATTGAACGAATTGATTTAGGTGATTTACCAGACTGTAAAACAGCAATTCATGTTGCCAGGAGAAAGTTTTATAATCAGGCCCATCTAATTAATGAATGTTCCCACTGTTCGGACTCCACTCCACACTAAACTCCTTAGTGAATGTTTCAGCAGCAAAACGCTGACAACATTAAATTCCCCACTTTTTTATAATTTCTTTGGTATCTGCTCGCAAAGGATTTATGCTTTGCGAGCTAGATTACCGAGGACTTAATATGTCTGAACCCAATATCATTCCAAACCCAGAACCACAAACTAATCACAGCCCGGATCAAGCTAAAACATTGACCATCGTTATTTATGCTTTGCAAGCGGCATCATTTGTTGTTGGTTTGACCTTTTTAGTTGCCGTCATCATCAATTACATCAAACGTGATGATGTGCGTGGTACTTGGTTGGAATCCCATTTTCGTTGGCAAATCCGCACCTTTTGGTTTTGCTTGTTATGGGGTTTAGTGGGTGCTTTGTTAAGCGCTATTGTTATTGGCGTATTTATTCTGCTGGCAAATGCAATTTGGGTAATTTATCGAATCGCCAAAGGCTGGATTAATGTTGCCGACAATAAACCCATGTACGCGGACCAGTAATAAAAAATGCTTTGGGGCATGGGTTGAATTCTAGCAATGGCATTTTGTTTTAAATCAATTGCCATTATTCATGTTAGGCTTTGCAGTCTTTCTACTCTAAACACACGTACTACTGGATTGTATGACCAAATATCTCACTATCGCACTGCTGCTTTTTACTAGTGTTTCATCTCATGCTACACAAGTTTTCACCAACCCCAAACTGAACGGTAACCCGACACCAGAAGGAGCTGATATTGCTTTATATGTGCTGGATGCGGCTAACGGTAAAGAGCTTTATTCAGAGCGCGCCGAACAATTTCAACAACCGGCTAGCTTACAAAAAATCATTACCGGTTTGGCGGCACGCTTAGTTCTGGATAGCGATTTTCGTTTCGAAACCACTGTCGAAACGACTGATCGGGATGTCATCATTAATTTTAGTGGGGATCCCACTTTTACTCGCACTCACTTGCGTGCATTGATTGAAAAACTCAAACTCAAGCAAACTACTATTCAAGGGAATCTCTATTTAAATGGTGGTGCATTTGATACCTCTGAACGTGCGGTGGGTGTAACTTGGGACGTGATGGGCGTCTGTTACAGCGCGCCATCAAGCAGCATCACTATGAATGGCAATTGTGTATATGGAAAAATCGAAGGCACCACACCTGCTCCGGTAAAAGCCTTGAAAGCTAGTGGCTCTCCATATATCGATATTAGTGCCGACGACATCATTATACGAGAAGGTATAGAAAACCAAAGTATTGACTGTGATCTCAAGCTTGCCACCGATAATCGTAATCAATATTCACTGAATGGCTGTGTTGGCTCGCATCGCTTGCCAGTAAACTTTCATTTAGCAGTTCAAAATACCACCCTGTATTTGAGTAAGATTTTGCAGGAAGAATTGGATCGCGCCGGTATCCGTTTAAATGGCAAAATTATTCGAAATGATAAGGCTGCTGGTACGGTTATAGCATTGCATCAATCTGAACCGGTTATGAAACTCATCGATATTATGATGAAACGCTCTGACAACCTGATCGCCGATAACCTATTTAAAACAGTTGGACGTGTTTATTTCAAACAAGCTGGTAGTTATGAGAATGGTGCCGCAGCTGTCAAAGCTGTCTTGAAGGAAAAAGCCAATATTGATTTATCACGTGCCGTCATTATGGATGGTTCAGGTTTATCACGAAATAATCGCGTGACAGCAAAACAGTTAATACAGATTGTGCAGTATATTTTCGGCCATAAAGAACTTGGATTAATCGAAACGCTGCCTGTTTCAGGTCAATCTGGCACTCTTCAATATCGTAGCAGTTTGGTCAATGCGCCTTTAACTGGCAAAGTAACTGCTAAAACGGGTTCTATTTATGGCGTGTATAACCTGGCAGGAAAAATCGTCACAAAGTCAGGTAAACCATTGTATTTCGTACAATTACTTTCTAATTATCATCCAGAAAGTGATAACCGTAATATTGCTCGTAAACCGTTAAGAGACTTTGAACGCGGTTTCTATGAAATGTTATATAACACCAATTAAAAATTTATCCGGCAGATTTTTGCTATAAAAAAACCCTCTTTGCTTGCACAAAGAGGGTTTTTTATTAAAAGCAGGTTTAACTTACCAAGCAGACTCACCTGTTTCAGGATCATACATTTCATGATGGATCGTGTTGCGGTTGGCAATTAGCTCATCAATTGTCGGTGAACCAGACATAGCCCGTTTAATCGCCAGTTTCATCGCTTCATAGTTGGTGCGGTATAAGTCTTTACGATCAACATCTGGGTTGGCTGCGGCATCTGGTGAAATCCAAATCATCGCCACAATACATAAATCATCAGCATGTTCTTTAGGTATAACGCCTTCAATCACACTATCCAATACCGCATCAGCAACTGCTGACTGGACAGGTCCACCAAACAACGCCACATAACTTCCTGATTTAATAGTGACTTTAGGCACAATCATGGTGGCAGGTTTAACTTGTTGATTGGTCGCACGAATAGCAAACATACGTGTATGACCTTCGGTTTGCCCCATCAGATTTGCAAATGCCTGACCAGCAGGACCTTTGGTGCTGCCGATTAAAATTTCTGGCATTGCATCCGTGCCTTGATCTTCACTGGCAAATACGGTGGCTTCAGCGGTTCTAAACCAAACTGGTTCTGTCATAAATAACTCCGATAATTATAAGAAAAAAACGTGCCATTCTATGTTGATGGTATCAGTGCCCGCAAGCAATAATCCAAAAGGTGTAATTGCCCATAATTTAACTGACAACTTTTGCGTTAAGCAGACCCAACTTACGCAATAATCAACTAGGCCGGTAGATTATTTATTTCTATTCCTTCAACATTAATGGAGGTCATTTTATGTTTAATATTTTACAACTTAGAACTGTTATTCGATTACATGAATCACTTTAGTCATTTGCAAACGTATTACAACGAGCAATATCTCCAGTCTCAAACCCCGTAGTAAACCACTGCATTCGCTGATCTGAACTGCCGTGAGTAAAGGAGTCTGGACTTACATAGCCTTGTGACTGTTTTTGCAAAGTATCATCCCCTATCGCACTAGCCGCTCGCAAGCCTTCGTCGATATCACCGGTTTCTAATAACTGCCTTTGATCATTGGCATGGTTGGCCCAAATACCGGCAAAACAATCAGCTTGAAGTTCTTGTTTTACGGAAAGTTGATTGGCTTCAATTTCACTTAACTTGCTGCGAGCCGCATGAACTTTGCCAGAAATCCCCATCAACGTTTGAATATGATGCCCCACCTCATGAGCAATTACATATGCCTGGGCAAAGTCACCGGGCGCTTTGAAACGATTGCTAAGCTGATCAAAAAAGTCGAGGTCCAAATAAATTTGTTGATCACTAGGACAATAAAAAGGTCCAATAGCCGATTGGGCTGTTCCACAAGCAGAACGGACAACTCCACGAAACAAGACTAAACGCGGTTCCTGATAGCTTTCTCCATTTTCGTTAAAGATATTACTCCAGGTCTGTTCAGTGTCAGCCAAGACCACCGAGACAAATTCAACTAACTCTTTTTCTTCTGGAGACTCATTTAACGACGTTGTCGAAACGCTGCTGGATGGACTTCCACCAAGACCAAGAACATACAGCATATTGCCGAGAGTCCCAGTAAAAAGGCCATAAGCCAAGACCCCGACAATTAATAGCAAAGTCCCTTTAAAGCCAAGAAAACGAAATACCATTGGTAACAACCTTAAGCCACCACCTGCAAGGCCTCCCACTCCAGAAGTTCGCATTGATCTACGGTCTTCGATATTGCTGCTTTTTGGCCGCCCTTTCCAACGCATAATGTATTCCTTGAAATATTGATGGATAAACACGTCTATCTGGTGAACAGCATAATCCCATTTAAAGCTTTTAAGCTGAAATAAAACCATGCCTCTTTTACTTCTATTTCACGCTGTATTCACCCGAAGATAGGTATTTTGCATGTCATATTATTTAAAGAGTATCCATGATGAGCAACAATAAATCAGCAGCACCGGTAAAAAATCTCATCGAAAGCAAACGATTGCCTTGCAGAGGGTGCACTCACGATTGTAAAAACTATGCTTTTTGTGATGGCAAGCCTTGGAGACAAGCTCAAAAGGAGGCAGAAGCCGGCTCTAAAATCCATTAGCTCAAAAAAAACCCAACAAACTCGTTATCTGTTGGGTTTTTAATAATGAAACACTGTCTCTGTCTCAATTTTTAACTGACTTTAATTAATATTGTTGACCAATACCCTGCTCTGTAGCTTCATCTAATCCGCTTGGATCACTTTCTAGGTCAATTTCGTCTGGCTCGACATCATTTAGATCGTCATCATCTTTTTTACGATTAATCTCTCCGGTTGATTCTGGATTATCGGCATCATTACCTTCCTCTTCGCCATAAGGGTTTTCGCTCCATTCCGGATCCACTTGTTGATCTTTATCTAGCTTATCTGCCAAGGCAGGCAAAGCAATAAAACTTGTAACAACTGTGATGACCAGTAAAAAATGTTTAATCATGATAATCCCCAATATTTGTTGTGTCGGTTGTAGTCTTTTTGCAAAGGCATGGATTTGATACCAGTTATAACGATTATTTAGATCTGGTTAAGCCTCTAGCTGGATATTTCTCATCTACTCTTTAGATTCACTTTGAATTGATTCCCAAAATAAATCTAACCATTACTTTGATTAATAGCTTAGAGCAATCCTTATGCCAGCAGTTTAGATTTGTGATTTCGGGGCTGTTCGAAAGAGATAATTAAAGAGAATGCTGATTGTGAAACACTTTACCTATAAATTTTTCTCTTACTACTAGTAATTTTTACCCATATTTCCTTTTCTTTTATGTATTTATTTTTCAAAAAACGATGCCTTATATCTAGTCCAGTAAGACTTGACCACTGGTTTGTAGTTAAGGGTACACAACTTGCAACATGCCTTAGGTAAGCACTCTCATAATGAATTAGGAATACAAAAATGACTGACTCAAAAGTGAAATATCAAGATGCCATAACGTTACTGAAAAAGGACCACAAAGAAGTAAAACAAGCATTCTCTCAATATGAAGAATTAGGCCCAAAGGCTTATGTCGGTAAGAAAAAACTGGCAAATAAAATTTGTGCTGATCTTACCTTACACACTCAGCTGGAAGAAGAAATCATCTACCCCGCTTTTCGAGAAAAATTAGCTGATTCGAAAGACCTGGTTAATGAAGCAAAAGTTGAACATGACAGTGCCAAGGTCTTGATTGAAGAAATTCAGCAGATGGAAGCTGATGCAGAATTATTTGATGCCAAAGTGAAAGTACTTTCTGAATACATTGATCATCACGTGAAAGAAGAGGAAGACGAAATGTTTCCATTGCTGAAAAAGAGCAATGTTGATCTTTTGGTGTTGGGTGAAAAACTTACTGAACGTAAACAACAGCTTAGTAAGTCTTAATTTCATCACGAGTTGAACCAATCAGTCAGAGCATTCTTTATGAATATTATTCATGCAGGAAAAGCACAAATGGAATGGGCCGCCCTAAAAAAAGAAGCTACTGTTTTTCCAATCTATTCCATGCGTAAAGCTTGGGATGTATTAGAAAAGGAAATTCAAGACCTTTCAACCTACCCTAATAAAGCGAATAGCCAATCCATTTTGTTAGGCAAAATTGATATGGGAAGTATCACTGTATTAGATCCAAGGCTAGGAAATCTTATTCACAGCCTGCAATACACCAAACTGAGTATTGAGGGGATTCAATCCCCTCCTACTTCAATGATTGTTGAATATATTCAGGCTTGTGAAAGAGTTCACTGGATATTGGATAACTATCGAAAACTCGCCAGCTAATTCGACCTAAAACTAATAATAAAAGGAATTAACAATGGCAAAACTTGTTAAATGCAAAAGGTGTGAATATCCAGTCGCTAAAACAGCCAAGACTTGCTTACAGTGTTATAGCAAAAATCCAGGAGTTACCACCACTCATTATTTAATTAACGTGATTTTTGTAATATCAGTCGTCGCTGCGCTCATGGTACTTTACAAAATCTCTTATGAGGAGCCCTTGATATCTCTATCAGATATTGAAGCAGCTGGATTTGATAAGCGTTATCAGCGGCAAACATTAATCGATAATGCCAAGACGGGATGGGTGGGTGAATGGCAAAGTGAACGCATTGAGCTATATCAATTCGCCGATACCATTGCAGTTGATTTGGAATTTTTTTCTAAACATGCAGCACCCGATAATGTATTTGGCTGGAGTGATGCGTGCATTCATAAAAATATCATTGTACTCAGTGAAGGACGTAGTGCGTGTCAGATGCTAAAAAAAGCTCTAATTTGAATTTGGCTGTTAAAAAATAAAAATATGGTCTTTTGAAAAAAATGAAAACGTAGCGTGCTATCCTTATTAAGCTTCAAGCCGACACTGAGAAATCGACCTGAAGCTTCTTCATCCTTGAAAAACGCTACGTTTCATAACTACTCAAGCTACATTATTAAATCAGTTTTATTGTCCTTGCTCTCTTGCTGGATCACCTTCACCCATTTCATGTGCTGGATGCTTGGCATTACCATCTTCTGATTTGTTTTTGTCATACGCTTCTTTATCTGGCGTCACAGATTTATCGTCTCTATCGACATTGTCATAGGTTTTAGTATCACCTTGATTTTTGTCTTTTCCATGATCATCTGCCAGAGCAGGGGTAGCAGCAAATGCTGCAGCTAATGCGGTTGAAAGAAATAGTTGTTTTAACATTTCATTCTCCTTATTGGATATCGGCATTATTTTATGTTTGCCAAATTTTAAGCAATCAAGGAAAGTGCCGATGATGCATTCCTTGTATTGCATACATCGCAATCCTTGTGCCAAATAAAAACAAGCCATCAGATCCATCACAATATTACCCATTAACCTACATATATATTATTATTTTTCAGTTAGTTAGGATGCAATAATAAAGTATTCTTTAAACAATTTAGCTTATTAATAATTAGGAACTTTCCATTATTAAACTATGGAAAAATCATGTAATTTTTACAAATCAAAAGGAAAAGTTTCAGGTTGTCAAAATTGAGTTTGTGCCAATGGGATAGATAATTTTTTTCTGTTAGTAGCATCGAGGAAGTAGCGATTTAATGGCTATATATGACTCATGGTCACGCAATGTTAGCCTTAGATGATTGGGTTTAAGCATCATGTGAGAGTTTCAATCGCTTAGGGTATTTTGTTTGAGTGGAGAAAGGAGCAAGGCGTTAATTCTTGGCTTTGATTTTATGAATTAGCACTGACACGTAACCGTAAGATCTTTGATAAAAAGTTATTACTCACAATTTTACACCGTGCCTTCCAATGCCATTCTGACCTTATTCGCCAATTCTTCACGGTTATAGGGTTTGGATAAAAGTAATACACCAGGATCCAATCGGCCATGATGCACAATAGAGTTCTCGGTATAACCCGAGGTATATAAAACCCGCAGTGTAGGTCGTAACTTGACTGCGTTCTCGGCAATTTTCCGACCGTTTAAACCATCTGGCAGAATGACATCCGTCAACAACAAGTCAATAGCTCGGTCTGATTCAATGATCTGCATGGCCTGTTTACCATCACCGGCAGAGACAACGTCATAACCTAAGACTGTCAGTTGTGACACAACGTATTCACGCACCAATGCATCATCTTCAACGACCAATATATGTTCATGTCCCATTTGTATGTCGGCGGCTTTCAAAGCCTGATTAGTTACTTCAAGTACATTATCAGTTACAACGGGTAAATACAGCCTGACCGTTGTGCCTTGTTCATGTTCTGAATAGATATTAACGTGCCCGTTACTCTGCTTGATAAAGCCATACACCATCGCTAAGCCTAGCCCCGTTCCTTTGTCTTTAGGTTTGGTTGTGAAAAAGGGTTCAAAGACTTTATCGATTTTGTCGGATTCAATTCCACATCCGGAATCGGATATTGCAATAACGACATAATCACCGGAATCAATCTCGTGGTTTTGGGCATATTTTTCTGGAAGATGCGTATTTTGAGCTTCGATAACAATTTGGCCACCTTTCGGCATCGCATCTTTGGCATTCAAAGCAAGGTTAAGTACAGCATTTTCAAATTGCCCTGCATCTACCATTACCCGTTGTAAATGATCGTCTGAAATCAATTGAATGGAAATCTCTGCCCCGACAGCTCGTTCGAGTAAAGGCCACAATAGAGCAATTAATTGCTTAACATCGACTGGCTTAGGATCGAGAGGTTGTTTACGAGCAAAGGCCAATAAACTACGGGTTAGCTCTGCTCCACGATAGCCCGCTTGCAAAACCATCTCGGCTAATGGTTTGAGTTTGTTTGAATCATCAAGTGTCTCAGCAAGAATTTGCGAATTACCAATAACGACAGTCAACAAATTATTGAAATCGTGCGCTACCCCGCCGGTTAATTGTCCTACCGCCTCTAAACGTTGAGATTGGCGAAGACGGTTTTCCAGTTCCATACGCTCAGATATGTCCTGAAATGCGCCTTGAACCCCAGTTATCTTGCCAGCGCTATTTCGAACTGCTTCGCCTGATGAGCGAATCCAAATCTTTTCCCCAGCTGTATTAAGGATTTGTAATTCAACATCATAAGGTGTGCCATATTCAAAACACGTGTTGAACAATTCTTTTATCCGAGGTCGATGCTCAGGAATATAAAAGGAAAGCCCCTCTTCAATACTTGGGGAATAACCGTTAGGTTTACCATGAATTTTAGCGACCATATTTGACCACTTAACCTGATGACTGGCCATATCAACGGACCAACCACCAAAACGAGTGACACGTCCAGCGATCTCTAATAAATTGGCTTGTTTTGTTAATTCACTTTGCTGTTGAATGATCTGTTGATTGGCTCGATCTTTTTGATCTAAAAGTGCATTGAAGGCAATTGACAACTCCGCCATTTCATCTTTACCAATAACCTGCGCGCGTGCATTATCGTCGTTTTCAGATATTCGCTTAATGGTGTTGATTAGGCTTCGGGTTGGTATCGCAATGCGTTGATATATGATGCTAAATGCGATGACGCACAATACACCAAAGATCAGTGCAGATAGCATAAAAACAAACAAAATCCGGTTGATATGACTTTGAATAATTTGTTGGTTTTCTTGTATCAATTGATCTATGGCGCTCTCAATAGCAATCCCATGATCAGCAACTTGATTAATAAGTAACCTTGATCTTAAGGGTAAGGCCAATGGGTTAAGGAGGTAATCATTATTAATTTCATCTATATTTTCGGGTGTTGATTGATAAGCATCTTCTAACGATTTGATTAAATGATCTATATGACGCACTGCACGCTGTGCGTTAAATTTCCCTGTCTCCAAACTTGATAGTTCGGCCTGGATTGTACGAGCATCCGTTATAAACGCTTGCCAAAACTTTTCATCTGGCCGAAATATTAATAAATTGTCGCTACCAACCGATAGCGCATCAATTTTATGATTAATTTTTCCAAGGTAATCGACTTCAGCACGTTTTAGCTCGACTTGCTTATAACTCCATGTGGCTAAAATAATTAAAAATAGTAGCCCAAACAAACACGCGCTGATAAAAACGAGAGACATTTTTATCAATTTCATGGCTGAATATCATCCACTTTGACTGTGGGGATCTTGACTGAAAATGGTTGGACAGCTCGCAAAGGTTCTGGAGCAAACCAAGAAATAACATCGGTTTTATTTTCTGAACCCGGAAAGTTATTAAGTTTAGCCCATTGAATTCCTTGATTGAACTCTGAAATAAGTGACCAATTTAAATTTAACTGATGTAATCCTGGTTCATAATTGTTACCGACAAGACCTACTTTAGTCATCTCCTCGCTATACATTTTCATTATGTTTTCGGTGTCAGTATGTATGACACTTATTGCTTCAGCATATGCTTTGAGTAATTGCTGACAATATTCAGGATTCTCTTCAACCATTTGCCGGGTAGTCACCAACAGCCATTTAGCAGTGTGTACATGGCTACCCTCAATTTGTTTGATCTTATCGCCATATTTAGCAATAAGATGATTTGTCCACGGCTGCCAAGTGACAATTGCGTCGACTTTTTTATCAATGAGCGCTTGCCCCAACTCTTTTGGCTCTAGATCAATTATTTCTACGTCATCAAATTTAACTTGGTAGAAAGTCGAATATAACCACCATATATATTCCGCATTGGAGCCTTTAGCTAAACCAACCCGACCGCCTTTGAGGTCATAAACGGTTTGTATGTTTTTATCTGTGGATGATGTCAGTATTTGATTCATCAACGTAGAATGCAAAAGATTTCCCAATATAACGGGTTCGTTCACAGGGTGTTCCATATAAACGTTGGTTAACTTATCTAACATGAAGGGAGTTGGTGCCATTAAGGCGAAATCAACTTTACCGGCTTTTAAATCCTCAAGACTTTGCTTGCCAGAATCATTAAAACTGATTTGCACATTTAAATGATGTTTTTTGAAAATTTGATCTTTATCAGCAACTAAGGTGGGTAAATCACCCAAATAATTTACCCCTGCAATGCGTAATGTGGGTTCATCTGAGTTTTCTGAACCACAAGCTGATAACACAATGACCAGTAATATCAATACGCTTTTTAAGCCCATCTTAGATCCCATCATTGGTCATATGCTCATGTTATTTATTGCGTACCAATTCACTCTGACTTTAATTATTTTCCAACCGGGTGTTATTTAGCTTTAAATATTCCCTGTTTATAACCCACAATAAACTATTTTTGTATCCAATCCTTCATTAAACTTATAACAGAGAAGAAACCGTTCGCGATACATCTTCTGCCCCTTGTAATATTTCAGTCATTACAGAAGATACAGCCGTTAACTGTTCGTTACTGTCCATTGCACGTTGTTTCACGCTCTCCATTTTTTCTGTGACATCATGGGTCAACTTACGATTTTTTCGCACAACTTCTTTAATCTCTTCAGTTGAAGTGCTGGTTCTGGAGGCGAGTTTTCTTACTTCATCTGCGACTACTGCAAATCCACGTCCTTGATCACCAGCACGTGCAGCTTCAATCGCCGCATTTAATGCTAGTAGGTTGGTTTGTTCAGCAATGTCGTTAATCGTAGAAACAATATTTTCAATGTTTTTGGATTCGTCATTTAACTGCTCAATGTTGGCGGAAGTCTCAGCAACATGTTGCAATATCGAGGTTGACATTTGTACAGAAGTAATCAGTAATTCAGAACCATTTCTCGCGATTTGCGACGTTTCTTCGGCAGTTGAAAATGACATCTCAGCGGCTCGAATAATTTTATCGTTGAGCTCAACTTTAGCCGTAATGTCGCTGGCAAATTTGATTATTTTAACCACTTTACCCTTGTCATCAAAAACCGGGTTATATGAAGCTTCTAACCATATTGACTGTCCTGATGCATTTTTCCTTTCATACTGATCTGAGAAAAAACGTCCTGAATTCATTTCTGACCAGAAATTTGGATTTTCTTCATAGAACTTATCAAAGCAAAGCATTTTATGGTGTTTACCAATAAGCTCATCTATCGTGTACCCAACAGCATCCAGAAAATTGTCATTTGCTTTTAGAATATAACCATCAACTGAGAATTCAATAACAGCCATAGAACGGTTCAAAGCATTAAAGACGGCGTCAAGGTCACGAATTTTATTAACCGAGTTCGTCACATCTGATGCAATTTTAAAAATAGACGTCACTTTATTTGCTTTGTTTACAATTGGAAAATAAGTCGCTTCTAACCACACAACTTTTTGTGATTTAGTCAGCCGTTTAAAGGTGCCAGACTTTATCTTTCCTTGTCTCAGGTCTTCCCAGAAGCCTTTATATTCAGAAGATTTAGCGTAATCTGCTTCACAGAAGATTCGGTGATGTTGGCCTATTAAATCCTCTTTTTGGTAGCCTACCTCAGAGAGGAAAATATTATTTACATCAAAAATTATGCCGTTTGTGTCGAATTGGATGGTGGCAACTGAACTCTTTATTGAATCAATTAAGCTCTGTATTTCTTCATTTTTATAATACGATGTCGCCAAATCATCTTTTAATTTTTTATTAAACATAATAAATTTATCCTTAAAGTGGATTTTGTTATTTATATCATGTCACTAGCGTATTTATACACCATGAACATATACTTTTGTTGGCATATTAATCCTTAATTTGTGTGAAATTAGTGTCAATAATTAAAAAAGATTTTGAAGAAAAATCAATATCATTATTTCTAACCATGCGACTTTCATAAAATAAAAATCCTTCACGGGCAAAATAAGAATCAATGTTCATAAAAAAACTGCAACTGTTTGCTGAGCAGATGAAAATGCAACTTACTGCGTTATACCTCGCCAGTCAGCACTCGGCAGTGTCTAATTGGATAAAGTGGATGAGTATTGCTGTAGTGGCTTATGCATTAAGCCCAATCGATCTGATCCCAGATTTTATTCCGATTCTTGGCTATTTGGACGAACTACTTTTACTGCCATTGGCTATTTATATTTTAGTGAAATGCATACCTGAGAAGGTATGGCAGGAGTGTATTATTAAAGCGAAAGAGCACCCTGTTCGCTTATTCCACAACAGGTATGCTGCCAGCGTAATAATTTTCTGCTGGATAATCGTTATGTCAGTATTTGGGTATTACGTTTGGCATTGGCTAAATCATTGAATCAATCAGTCGCTGTGGGTGTTAGCAAATTCTTCTAACTGTTCAGTCTGTTTGCTTCAAAGTGTTCATCGAACATACCATACTAGCTTGTCTTAACGTTTATTGGCGTAATTGGACATTAAGCTGATCAACCACTTCGGCCCAATCCGAATCCTGGGTCAGACACTCTTTGATAAACGCCGATTGTGCTGGCGACCAGAAATAGGCATTTTCCAGTTTGACGTTTTCAGGCAGGTCGTGTTCTTTAATAAACTGCTCAATCGCCTCTTCACTGTTATCGAGCCCAAGCTGCAGGAATAAGTTTTCCATTGTGTGAACTGATGTATCCATCACTATCCTCCAAAAAAACGAAGAAAACGTCTATCGAAACGATAGGTCTAACAAACTACGCTTTTTGACATAATTATCAAATTCGCATCAAAATTATGGCTGTCTGAGAGGCTCCAACCACTTAACTCCTCCCAAACGCCGTTGTTGTTGTAAATTCCATTCGGCGCGTTTGTACAAATGTTGTGCAGGCCTTGCAGGGTCATAATTTAATGGGCTGGGTAACGAAGAGGCTAATAATGCTGCTTGCATCGGGGTTAAATTAGCAGCTGACCGTGAAAAATGATGCTGACTAGCCGCTTCCAATCCAAACACGCCCTCGCCCCACTCGGCAATATTCAGATATACCTCAAGAATTCGTTGTTTGCTCCAGGTGAGTTCAATCAACAAGGTAAACCAGACCTCTAAGCCTTTTCTGAACCAACTCCGACCGGTCCATAGATACATATTTTTAGCGACTTGCTGGCTAATAGTGCTTGCTCCACGCAAGCCACCCCGCCGTTCACGTTCATTGAGTGCCTGTTGAATAGCTTTCAGATCAAATCCACTGTGCAGCGGAAACTTCTGATCCTCAGAAGCTACCACAGCAAGTGCTGCATGTTTAGGAATCTCGTCCCAGCTTAACCAGGTCTTACGTAACTGAAAATCTTCCGATGAGTGAATCCATCTATCTGCCATAACCATGGTGATAGGAGGATTCAGCCAACGAAATGGCAATACCAACAACAGACTTAGCAGAACAAACGCCAATATCGCTAACAGTATTACTCGTAAAATAAAACGATAAACTCGACGCACAGTCATTCCTAATTAAATAGCCAGCTACTATGTATAAAAACCTGCACATGATGAGAGGTTTATTTTTGCCATGCAACTTATAACGTTTTATTGGCTATTCCTATACCGCACTATCAAGTTATTATTCAAGCCTTCGAAGCAATAACATCGGCGACACCGTTAATACTGGGGACAATTGCCAGCGGCCTAATAAGGCTAAAATAAACGCACTGATAAATGGCAAGCTGATTACCACCGGCCAATGCCAGCGAAACTCGCCATCAAACATACGATTTTGCAATGCCCATACCGCTATTTCAGCAGCCAGCACGCCAAGAATACCGGCTAGAAAACCAATCAAGGCAAACTCAATCATTGTGGCTCTCACCAGCAATTGCTGTTGTCCGCCCAAGGTTCGCAGTAATGCGCCTTCACGTTGCCGTTCTGACATCGTTGCACTAACCACTGCTACCATCACCGCAATCGCTGCTAATAAAATCATCAGCAATATCGCTTCTACCGCCTGGGTTACCTGACGAATAATCTGTTGAATGCGCTCGATAATATGATCAATTTCTAACACTGAAATGGTGGGAAACTGTCGCACAAAATCATTCAGTAACGATTTATCCTGCTCAGCAAGATAAAAGCTAGTGAGTGAAGTACTGGGCAATCCATCTATCCCGCCTTTAGGTGGAAAGATGATAAAAAAGTTGGGCCGCATGCTGTCCCACTGCACACTGCGAATACTGGTGATCGTTGCTTTTACTTTTTCAGCGCCCACCGTAAAGCCCAATTCATCCCCCACCTCGACACCTAGTGATTCAGCTAATGACTGCTCAATCGAAAGCCCCTTTGTGTCACCAGGTGCAAACCACTCTCCAGCGATAATTTGATTATCCTCCGGATAACTATTCGAAATTGTCAGGTTTAATTCCCGGCGTAGTTCATCATCATCTTTGTTTAACGCCACTTCTTCAGCCGGCTCAGCATTAATCTCGGTCAGTCGGCCTCTGATAATCGGATATAACGGACTTCGATTTAAATCATTATCCGTAAAAAACGCTTCAACTTGATCTACAGATTCCGGTGCGATATTTAATAAAAAGTGATTCGGTGCATCTTCCGGCAACTGTGCCTGCCAGTCGGCTAGCAATGAGGAGCGCACCAGAACTAACGTTGCCGCCAACATAATTGTCATGGCAAATACTGACATTTGTGACAAAGTGGCATTACGATGCCGATACAACGCAATCACCGCTAACCGCCAACTACCCTTTCCTGCAGGAAATCTGCGTAATAACCAGATAAGTCCGGTACCGGCAATTGCCAAGGAAACGATCAAAGCAATAACGGCACCTATTAAAGCCATTACCAGCTTGATATCGCTAACATAGACCCATAACAAACCAAATATCACTGCAACAGCTAATACTAAATCTTTAGCTAAAGCGGCTTTATCATTGCTTGGTAAACTGCGAAACACCCGCATTGCTGGGGTATTGCGTAACCGATCAATCGGTGGATAGGCAAAGGCAAACAAAGCCAATAAAGCAGTTAAGATAGCTGGCCAAAGTTGCCAAAAATCCACCTCAAATTGTAGCGGCTGATCCATTAATTGCGCGGTCATTGAAGCCAATAGCCAGGCTGCCGGTATGGCAAGCATTAAGCCAATAACTGTTGCCATCAGTCCCCACACTATCAATCGTGATAAATACAATTTACGAATGCGCTTACCAGTCAATCCCATGGTTTTTAATAAGGCCACGCGATCCCGTTGACTTAATGCATATTGGCGGCTGGCAACCGCAATGGCTACCACAGCCAGCAACACAGCCAAACTGCCACCGAGCAATAAAAAGCCTTCTGCTTTCTCCAGTGATTCACCTAACGTTTCACCTTGCCGAACATCAACCCAACGGAAATTATCGGTTAACTGTGGTTCCAACCAGGCCTCAAAATCTGCCAATGCCGAAGCATCTCCAGCAAATAGTCCACGGTGTCGAACACGACTACCAGGTTGGATCACTTCGGTCGCTGGCACATCATCAACATGCATCATGACGCGTGGTGCCAAATCGGAAAGTCGAAAGCCGCCATCTGGTTCACGCATAATCACGCCCGTCACTTCAAGCGAAGTTGCCCCCACTTCCAAAGCATCACCAGGTCGTAACTCCAATAAACGCATAAGTCGCGGATTCAACCAGACTTCACCAGGTCCAGGGCCCGAAGTAGCGATTTGTCTTGGACTATCCAGATCGGCTTGCCATTCAATCTCACCGCGTAATGGATAGGCGTTATCAATCGCCTTGACCGCAACCAGTTGAAATTGGCTTTCATTAGACACCATGGTGCCAAACTCAATCATTCGGCCAACTTCTAGACCTAAATTTTCTGCTTCTGCATACCAAGCCTCTGGAATGGGTGCGTTGGTTCGACTATTTAACTGACGATCAGCCGCTAAAAAAGCACTGGCTGATGTCATTAAGGTTCGTTGCAGATGATCAGCAAAGGCATTAATAGTGGCCACTGTCGCGACCGCGATAATCATGGCCACCAGCATTACTTTAACGTTTCGCTCACGTAAATCCTGAGAGAACGAAATTACTTTACGGGTCACACTCATGCAGATATCACCTCAGCATCGGTAGCAATTTTTTCATGTAATACGCCGGCTTCAATGACAAAATGCCGCTGACAACGCTCAGCCAATTGCTGATCATGGGTTACCATCACCAATGTAGTACCTTGTTCCCGGTTCAACGTCATGAGTAATTCAGTGATTGCTTCGCCGGTGCGGGTATCCAAATTACCGGTAGGCTCGTCGGCAAATAACACTTGAGGATCAACCGCAAAGGCTCTGGCAATTGCCACCCGTTGTTGCTCACCACCCGATAATTGCCGCGGCGTATGTTGCATTCGTTCGCCAAGGCCAACTCGCTTAAGCAAGGTTTCAGCCTTAGATTTTGCATCAGGTAAACCAGCTAACTCAATGGGTAACATAACATTTTCAATTGCTGACAAAGTTGGTAATAGTTGAAATGACTGAAATACAAAGCCCACACGTTGTGAACGAAGACTAGCCCGTTCATCTTCGGACAAAGCACTGATAATATGTCCATCTAGGCTCACAGTTCCGCTGCTGGGCAAATCCAGTCCAGCGAGTAACCCTAGTAAGGTGGTTTTACCCGAACCAGAACGACCAATGATGGCAGCTGATTCTCCTTTGCGGATATCCAGATTAACGTGCTGCAGAATCGATAGTTTGTCAGTACCCAAATCAACAGCATGTGACAGGTTTTCTACCTGAATCATGAAGTCGTTTGATGGATTCGGTTGTCTATCAGTGGACATGCTTTCCTCACATATTTAATTGGTGGTTATGAAAACCTTATTACCTACACACACATTCTTTATCTGGCTATTTTTAGTACTTTTCAGCTTTCAGGCACATGCTGACGATGTAGAACGAAAAAACCTGCTGATCGTTGGCGACAGTCTTAGTGCAGCCTATGGCATCGACAGTGATGCCGCTTGGGTTGAACTGCTTAAAGATCGGCTTGAACAAGAAACACCCGGCACCTGGAATGTAGCCAATGCCAGTATTAGTGGTGAAACAACCGACGGTGGTTTACGCAGATTACCGGATTTACTGGATAAACATAATCCGGCAATCGTGGTTATCGAGTTAGGTGGAAACGATGGTTTACGAGGTTTCCCACCCGATGTTATTCGCAATAATTTAGCCAAAATGATTCATTTATCCCAACAGCAAGGTGCCGAAGTATTACTGGTAGGCATCGAAATTCCACCTAACTATGGTCCTCGTTATACAACTGCATTTGCCGATGTTTATTCAAGCCTGGCAGAAGAATATAATCTTGCCTTCCTGCCGTTTTTCCTGGCCGATGTTTATGATGGCGAGGCAATGATGCAGGCAGATGGTATTCATCCAACAGCAAAGGCACAACCTCAACTACTCGATAATATTTGGTCAGAGTTACTGGCTTTGCTGGATTTGGATTAATTCTGCCCCCGCGTTTAATGACAGTATTAAAGCGATAGTTACTGCATCATCGGTAAGTTATCTCAAGGCTGAGTATAGAATCCGTGTTGATTGGGCATCTGAACCTGATGAATATTCTGCTGGGATAACTGTCCATCTTCAGGCACCAAGCCATCTTGAGCAAGAATAAATGCTGATAATGCATAAGCTTGATCTGCGCTAAGTGAAAAAGGTGCTTGAGGCGGCATTGTTCTGCGTATGTAATCGAACAAAGTGGTTGCATAAGGCCAAAAGCTGTTTACGGTTTTCTCAGGATATTCAGAGCTCAGACTGCCTACATCCCCGGTTAATGCCATGGCTGAACCGCCTCTGCCATTCTGTCCATGGCAGCTAGCACATTGGCTGGCAAATAACTCCGCTCCCTGACTGACTGTTCCTTGTCCCTCGGGAAGATTTTTGCCTGATGGAAATATCGTTAAATTCCATTTAGTTGCGCTGTTTAATTCGTGATCGATCTTGCCCTTTGATTGGTAGAGTTCATCGGCCAATACTGGAGAATTCACTATAACCGATGCAAAAACGGCGGCCTTAAGCATAAACATGAAATATCTCCCCTGAAGGATCCACTTCCCAACTAATAATCGCATTGTAATGAAAGAAGTTATGTTTGCCTTTTTCAGCCATCAGCACCTCGCGCGTCGGCTGAATGTTACCTGCTTCATCCGTCACGCGACTTTGTAAAATTGCCGCCTCGCCATTCCATTGCCAACCAATAGTAAACCGCGTGAAAGCTTTATCTAACACCGGCGTTTGCAGCGAGGCCTCTTGCCAGCTTTCTCCGCCATCACAACTGACTTCAACTTTAGCCACCTTGCCAAAACCAGACCAGGCCAATCCACTAATTTGATAGATACCCGGATTATCCGGTAGTACCATTCCCACAGAGGGAGAAGTGATAATCGATTTGGGCTGCATAATAAAACTGAACTGCTGCGCATTACCGTCAGGCATTAACTCCGTGTATTGTGCAGTTTCATCCCGTGATTGGGCAGGCGACTCCACCAACAGAAGTTGGCGTAACCACTTTACATGGGTTATGCCCTCCCATCCGGGCAGAATTAAACGCATCGGATAGCCATTTTCCGGACGCAATCGTTCGCCATTTTGATAAAGCGCAATAAACGCATCGTCGAGTAATTTTTCAATTGGAATGGAAATATTCAACGAAGCGCCATCCGCCCCTTCTGCAATAACCCATTTCGCCTCAGGTTTTACGCCAGCCTCTTTCAGTAGCAACTTTACTGGAACCCCGGTCCACTCTGCATTTGACACTAATCCATGGGTGTACCCCGCAGCAGACTGCACGGGTTCTGTTCGCCAACTGGTGTTGCTGTTACCGCCACATTCAATAAAACAAATACGCGAATGCATCGGATAGCGGAGCAAATTCGTGACAGAAAACGTTAACGGATTTTCGACTAAACCATTGATAACAAATTCATGCTGTTTAGGATCGATTTGCGGCACACCATTGTGATGACGTTCAAAATGCAGCCCATTTGGCGTGATAGTACCGGCCAATTCATGTAAAGGTGACCAGGAAACGCCATTTCCAGGCACATCGCTATTAGCACTTATCCATCGAATGACCGTTTTTTCATATTCTGATGGCTGACCGTAATTACTAAAAGGTTTTCCAGGTTGCTGCATTGAAGCAGGTAGTTCAGATATAGCTTGATTATCTGCTCGAACAGGGAGACTGAAGGCCATGGCTCCGCCAGAAAGCAATAAACTGTTTTTTAAAAAATTCCGACGGCGCAGTGTCATGTTAAATTCCTCGACCTTATCGCTTGCTGGTAGCTTATATGACGCCTAATTTAAGACAAAATTACACACGATGAAAAAAATATGTTTTGGCTGTAATTTTTTATCCACTTTTTAGTCTATAACTTTGCATGACCTTTTTGGAGAGAATAAAAATGAAAAAAAACAACCTTGCACTACTCAGCTTGATCTTGACAACTTTTTTAATAGGTATGAGCACAGTTAAAGCGGACACGCCCGCTGAACCATTATGGCCGCAATTAAAAACTGCCTATTTTGGAGATAAACAAATTAGAGAAAACGCTACTGACTTATTGGTTATCGAAGCTCCTAAACGCGCTGAAGACGCGGCGATTGTGCCGATCACGATTAAATCTTTGGTGCCACAATCTGCCGAACATTACATCAAATATATTCATATTGTGATCGACAATAACCCTGGTCCCTACTCAGCCAAATTTACCTTGAGCGATGCACTGGATGAAGTGGCTATCTCCACCCGAATGCGTGTCGATCAATACACTGATATTCGGGCGATAGCGGAAATGAATGATGGTTCACTGCATATGGTATCGACGTTTGTAAAAGCCTCAGGCGGTTGCAGTGCACCGGCGGGGAAAGATGCCGAAGCAGCCTTAGCCCGTCTTGGTAAAACCCAAATTCGGATGCGAGCTCCAACTATTGGCAGTCCGGTTGATGCGCAAGTAATTGTCAGCCACCCTAACTACAATGGACTTCAATTTGATCAAAAATCCCGTCAATATATTCCACCGCACTACGTGAATAAAATTGATATCAGTTATCAGGATCAGACGCTGATAGCGTTGGAGGCTGGTATTTCAGTCAGTGAAGATCCCAGTGTTCGCTTTACCTTTACCCCCAAGGAAAAAGGTACATTAAAAGCGTTAATCACCGATACTAAAGAAATGCAGTTCACCGCAGAAAAAACGCTTTAATTCATTTCGTTTCGTATTCAACCAGCGCAACAGGTCTTGTTCTCTGTTGCGCTGGTTATTTTATAAAGATTGAAAAATACCTTATGATAAAAGCCATTATTTTTGATATGGATGGCGTCATTGTCGATTCTGAACAGATTTGGGATGACTCGGAAAAGTTGGTTTTTTCCCGTTACGGCATTGAAGTAACGGAATATGATCAACGTGCTACCCGCAATATGAATATGCGGCAAGTATCGGAATATTGGTCTCAAAAGGCCACCATGCCTTTTTCACTTGAAGACGCTGAACAAAACGTTATTGAGCAAGTGTGTCAGCAGATTCGGTTTCGTCCGCAAGCGATGCTGGGAGCATTAAATCTACTGCAAGAAATTGATAGGTTAAACATACCGATTGGCTTAGCCACCAATGCTCCTAAACCCGTTTGCGAAACCGTATTACAGTGTCTGGAAATTGAGTCGTATTTTAAGTCGATTCAGACCGCAGACGATGTTACCCACACCAAGCCCCACCCAGAAATTTATTTAAAAAGTGCTGAAAATTTAAATGTGGATCCACAACATTGTTTAGTGTTTGAGGATTCTCCTACTGGCGTCACAGCAGCTCATGCCGCCGGTATGCATGTTATCTATGTCAATGCCCTTCGTGCTGCTGATAGCCTGATTAATTCGATGACGAGACATTACCTACATTCTTTAAACGAAATTAAATTAAGTGATCTTCTTACCGCTCGTCTCTGTACATAACAAATCATCACCGACTCGGTTTTATCGCGACACTATTATTTTTGATGCTGCTCACAGCCTTGAAAAACTTGTTGCTCGACCGCTTCTTCGGATAAATCATTTGGAAAAGTGTAGGCGAGATTAATTGCCAGATCTACGACACGTAAGAATTCTTCATTGGCAAACTCTGGCCGTAATGTTTGTTGCACTTCCTCTTTGGATTTACCTGATTGCTTGTGATGATGATAATCCCCAGTAAGGTTGGCGATAAGTTGACACTCTTTATTATTTTCCATCTCTTCTGCGAAAAGAGGGCCGCTTAAACAGGTCAACATCGGTAAAGCAACAAAAATAGATTTTTTCATGACGTAGCTCTTAATGAATTTAGATTCAACTCAGGCTTATGACCACCCAACTAACATTAAAATCCTCGATAGAAAAAATGGTCATCATGAGTCTATTTTTCTACAAAAAAACGGCCATTAAGGCCGTTTTTATGCATCATCATTTAGATAGTTTATTAAGGTTGGGGAGTGTTAAATATTTTCACAATTTGCCCATTCTTAATAATCACATGAGTTTCTTGTTTTTCGACGATACGATAAAGCCACTTTTCAAATTGATCATTTTCCACGTCGGAATCAGCAACTTTTCTAAGTACAGGCCGAGTATGAACACTGATAAATGCTGGCTCCCAAAATTGCCCGCATATTGCTTTTATATCATCAGTACTCATACCAATCGTAATACTATTGGCGCCACAAGCCATACTGTCTTCGTGTGAAGAAGAATTTCCGGCAACTGCCGTTGCAGAGACTAATAGTGTCGCCATTGACACTGCGATTAGGTGTGATAAAGACATGAAATTCCTCATAAAGTAGCAGCAGGTATAAGTTGAATTCGTGACAATATGCGACCTTAAGGTGCCCTTCGTCAACAGCTAAGTTAACCATTAATCAAAAAAGTTCACTTTCTTAACAAATTTATTTGTTTATTTGTATCAAAAACCGCAATTTAAAAAGCAATAACAGTTGAATTTTGATACTGACCGATGTTTATACTGACCTCAACCACCTTCAACCGGAATGTTATCAAAATGCCGTCCAAACCTATTTATATCACCTATGCTGGTCCGACCCTACTAGCGACTTCACTTCTTAATAAGGGCACAGCATTCAGTGAAGCGGAACGGCAACAATTTAATCTCAAGGGTTTGATACCTCAGCGATTTGAAACGATTGAACAGCAGGCTGAGCGTGCCTATCAGCAATATTCCAGTTTTATTGAACCGATAAACAAACACATCTATTTGCGCACCATTCAGGACAATAACGAAACACTGTTTTATTACCTGCTTGAACAACATTTGCAGGAGATGATGCCAATCATCTATACCCCTACTGTTGGCGATGCATGTGAGCGGTTTTCGCAAATCTATCGTCGTGCACGGGGTTTGTTTATTTCTTATCCTGACCGGCATCATATCGATGAGATTTTGCTTAATGCCACCAAACGCAATGTCAAAGTCATTGTGGTCACAGATGGCAGCAGGATTCTGGGCTTAGGTGATCAAGGTGTTGGCGGCATGGGCATCCCCATTGGCAAGCTTTCTTTATATACCGTCTGTGGCGGCATCAGCCCGGCCTATACTCTGCCCATCATGTTGGATGTGGGAACGGATAACCCTGATTTGTTAGATAACCCTCAATATATTGGCTGGCAGCACCCACGCATTGATGCTCAGCAATATGATGAGTTTATCGATTTGTTTATGACCGCTATCAAAAAACGCTGGCCAAATGCACTGTTGCAGTTTGAAGATTTTGAGCAGCGTAAAGCCTTGCCATTATTAAATCGATATCGTGATGAACTTTGCTGTTTTAATGATGATATTCAGGGTACGGCTGCAGTAACCGTGGGTTCATTATTGGCGGCTTGTCGTGCCAAACAACAAACACTTTCCCAGCAAACTATTGTATTTGTTGGGGCAGGTTCTGCTGGCTGTGGTATCGCCGAGCAAATCGTGGCACAAATGATGACTGAAGGCACCAGTGAAGTTGATGCCCGCAAACACATTTTTATGATTGACAGACCGGGTCTGCTGACTCAATCATTACCTGGACTACCGGATTTTCAACAAAAACTGGCTCAGCTGGATTTGGTGTGTGCTACATGGAATATGTCAGGTATCAATGCCAACTTGGCTGAAGTGATTGAAAATGTAAAACCAACCGTGTTGATTGGGGTTTCAGGACAGGCAGGAATCTTTACCGAGGCAATAATCAAATCCATGTATTTGCATTGTCCAAAACCAATTATTTTCCCGTTAAGCAATCCATCCAAGCAGATAGAAGCCCATCCTCAGCAACTTATCGAGTGGACAGATGGCAATGCACTTATTGCAACAGGCAGCCCTTTCACGCCGGTCGTTTATGATGGAAATTTTTATCCTATAGCCCAATGTAATAACAGCTATATTTTCCCGGGGCTGGGCCTTGCCGTTGTTGCTGCCGGAATAGAACGAATTACCGATGATATGTTAATGATTGCCAGTGAAGTGCTGGCAGCTGCCTCCCCAATGACTACCCCAGGTAACCAGGAACTTCTCCCACCATTAACCGATACGGCGGAACTAAGCAAAAAGATTGCCTTTGAAGTAGCCAAACATGCTCAGCAAAAACAACTGGCTCCCGAAATGACTGAAAGTGCTTTATTACAGGCAATTGAAGATAACTTCTGGTTACCCCAGTATCGAGAATATCAACGGGTTAATGTCTAATCAGTAAACATAAAATCGGCTTGCAGTAAATTACTGCAAGCCGTTTTTGAATTACACAAGTGATTGGATTAGAAATCCATCGTCGCGCTTAACGTAACTGTGCGAGGAGCACCAAGCGCCAAATAGCCATTTCCCGGGAAACCACCCACCGAAGCCCAGTAATCACGGTCGAATAAGTTATGTACCCGCGCTCTGAACGTCAAGTCCTGATTACCGACCGCCAAAATATAACGGGCACCAATATCAACCGTCGTCCAATCATCCACTTTAAGTGTATTCGCGTCATCGGCATAACGCGAACCGGTATAAGTAACGAGGGAATCCAGCGCCAGACCATCCACATGAGGGATTTCCCATTCCGCACCAATGTTGGCCTGCCATTCAGCCACTCCAATTACTTCATTGCCATCAATTGTGACATTCCCAGTGTCTTTCTGCTCTGTATCCAGCCAGGTCACGCCACCCAAAACTTTGACATTGTCAGAAGCTTTGCCGTAAACGGTCAGTTCAACACCTTTATGTTCATCTTCTCCTGACTCTTTAAAGATATTATTTTCAATGACCGCTCTGGGTTTTGACGTTGTGAAATAGGCCAAGCCCAGACCTAACTGCCCCGTCTCATATTTGATGCCCACCTCTTTTTGTTCCGAAACATACGGTGACAATGACTCTCCGACATTAATCACACCGGTGCCCGGTGCAGTGTCGCCTTGCGCCAAACTCTCAATATAGTTGGCGTAGAGTGACACTTGATCAGTGACCTTAAATACCGCACCAACTGACGGGGTGATCTCACTGTCCTCATAGGAAGTCCGAACCCCAGCCGTCGCAAATTCTGAGTCGCTACTATAGTTATCAACTTTGATGGACTGATGTCGGGCACCCAGCGTCAATAACAAACGCTCATCCATAAAAGAGAGCGTGTCACCAATGGCAAAGCTGTTCAGTTTTGTTCTGCCAGTTAACATAGGCGAGTCGAGTTCATTGCCAAAGAATGTTCCAGTAGCAGCGCCACTACCAAAACCAGGTCTATTGTAATAAACCGGATTGTATAAATTACTGTCCAGGCGGCGATCACCAAACTCACCAATGAATGCATTCTTTGTTTCGAGTTGGAAATATGAATATGAAACCACCCATTCATGGCCGACTGCACCCGTATCAAAATTGCCTCTAAAGCCGATTTCACCAGTATCAACACGATCTTCGCGGGCATTATCAAATCTGCCCATAACCCCATCTCCGGAGCGGGCATCCTGGAGCGTAAAATTAGCCAGCGAATTGTCTTCATCTGTCCGGCGCAAGCCATACGCTGCCCAGGCAGTCACATTATCGTTGAGGTCATATTCTGCACGGAAGGTGCCAAACACATCCTCTTCATTGGAATAGCTCCAGGGCTGTGCCCAGTTTTTGCTCGCATCTGGCGCTTTCGGTACGACATCGGTTAAGCCGTTAATCGAAACATTGGTTCGCGTTTCATCTAATTGATGATTTTGATAGCCCATATCCGCTGATAAACGCAGTCGATCACCCCGATAATCCATACCTACGCTGAACAGGTTCAGCTCGGCATTTTCATCGTCAATCGAGGTACCACCATTGTGATGGGCAGCATTGACCCGAATGCCAAACTCGTCATTTTCACCGAAACGTCGTGCCACATCGGCAGCAACATTGCGTTGATCATTGTGTGATGCACCGACAGTGAAGCGGTTTAAGTCATAGTTGGGCGCCCGTTTAGGCAGCAAATTAATAGCACCGCCGATAGCGTTGCCGCCCGGGCTAGCACCGGTCAGAAATGCTGAAGCGCCACGTAATACTTCCACCCGCTCAAATAGCTCCGTTGCGATATACTGTCGGGGCAACAACGAATACAGGCCATTGTAGGCAATATCGTCGGAATACAGCAGAAATCACCTGATAAAGTAGGTTTCTTGAAAATTTCCAAACCCCCTCGCCACCCGGACGCCCGGATCAGCTTTCAGCACATCACCGACACTCTGCGCCTGACGATCCTGAATAAACTCATTGGTATAGCTGGTGATACTAAACGGTGTGTCCAGATTATCTTTTGTACCCAGAATGCCTGCACGTCCACCCTCAGCAACTTGGCCACCGGCAAAGGCTGGTGATAAACCCTCGGCTGAAGCATCCGCACTAGCAGTCACCGTAATGGATTCTAATTCTGCCGAATCAGTGTCAGTTTCTGCAGCCGTTGCTGTATTTGAAGTTAGTAGCGCTAAGCTAATAGATATCGCAAGCGGCGATAATTTTTTACGCATCTGGTTTCTCCGGCGAGGAAAGGGAAATAACCATATGCTACGTACCATGCAATTTAATGTAAATACAAATCGTTACTATTTAGATGTATTTAGCTTAGTCACAAAGCAGAAACAACTCAATCCAACCTTAACGATTCAGGTTTGGTATTATTTGCCGGTCAAATACTGACATGTCGCTGTGTTATCGCGCATGGCTGACGAAAAAAGCAGTGGTTTTGTCGCAGGGCAACCATGACTCATACTTTTTATATTCAGGATTTTTATGCCAGAGATTATTATTGAAAAAAACCCAAGTGATGCACGCTTAAAAGAACTCGGCGTTGCCGGTTGGGAAATTTGGGATTGCCCAGTTACCGAATTCCGTTTGGATTTTGATGAAACCGAAAAAGCCTACATTCTTGAAGGTGAAATTGTGGTTACTCCAGACGGTGGCGAACCAGTCACTATCGTTCCTGGTGACTATGCAATTTTCCCAACAGGCTTGAAAAGCATGTGGAAAGTGACCAAACAGCTGAAAAAACATTACAGCTACGATTAGTCAGTAATATTTAAAGGCATCTTCGGATGCCTTTTTTTACTTTTGCAATACGTACAACTTTTCGCCAAGCTACATGTCACTAGACACTGAATACTTTTAACAAGGGAGATTTTATGAAAGTCGTCGCTTTTGCAGCCAGCAGCAGTAAACAATCCATCAATAAGCAATTGGTAACCTATGCCGCTAGTTTGGTTGAGAATGCTGAAGTAGAAGTGCTGGATCTGAATGATTACGAATTACCCCTATTCAGCGTTGATGTAGAAAAAGATCTTGGTCAACCCGCTTTGGCACAAGCTTTTCTCGATAAACTTGGCAGTGCTGATGCATTGGTTATTTCGCTTGCTGAACATAATGGCAATTATTCGGCCGCATGGAAAAATCTGTTTGACTGGTGCACGCGAATCGAACAAAAAATCTTTCAAAAGAAACCCACGGTCCTGCTTTCAACCTCCCCAGGTGAACGAGGCGGTGCCACCGTAATGGAAATTGCACTCAATTCAATGCCTCGTTTTGCTGCAGAAATAAAAGGCAGTATGTCACTCCCTTCCTTTTACGATAATTTTGATACGGATAACGGAAAAGTGATTCATACTGAGTTTGATAAACAGCTGCATGAAACGCTGAATCAACTGAGCCAATAGTTTGCTGTCACAATTTTGAAATAAAGTTGCAGTATCGTTGAAACATTTATCGTTATGGCTTTCATTGATTAGTTTGGGGATAGTGTATGAGCGACTCGGCAGCAGCCTTATTAGATTTAAAGAAAAAAGCCCAGAAACAACTCTATAAAATTAGTCAAACAACCTCCGTGAATAGTGAGAGAGCCAAAGCTCTATTACTTATATCTGAGGGAGCTACTCAAGAAGAAGCCGCTGAAAAAACAGCTTTGAGTTTAGGACAAGTTCGTTACTGGCTTGGCCGTTATCGTACAAATGGAATTGATTGTTTTCCAGAATTAACTGAAAGCAAACCTAAAAAAGAAAAAAAAGATAAAGACAAAAAAACTGCAAAAAAGATGAAAGACAAGTCCAAAAAAGCAGAAAAAAATAAAAAGAAAAGTAAAAAAACCAAGTCCAAATAATGATTCATGTGTAACCTCTAATTTTTTCTAAAATGATAGAGCACGCCTTTAAGTTGTAATGAAAATCGTTCGATAATGTGTCTTATTACATTTAATAATAACTCTATTTTAGAGTTACTCTCTGCTTCTGAGAGGATGTTAATCTTTGCTCTTTAATTCTCTTTAAAATAATTATCATCAAATAGGCTTTGCATTAAATTCAGTGTGAAGCCTTTTTTTTGCTAAAGATTTACCCTGAATTGTCGACAACATTGCTGTAAAAGCGTTGTTAATAAATCTAAATCAGATATAAGCTAACAACGCAACGCTGCGATCTTTAAGGACAACCACATGAATATGCATAGCATTCGTACTAAAAGCTCTTTACCAGTCATGGTCATGGGCTTAACCATTATTATTGTCATCTCGATGTTTTGGTGGATGATGTCCTTACAAAATCAACTAATTGAAGTTCAGTCGCGAAGCTTTATGCCAGCAAGTGAAGTCATTCTCAATGCCGATCGTGATTTGTACCAAGCCAAACTTGCTCAACTTCACATTCTTTCGGGTCAAAGTGATAATACTGAACAGGATGAGATAGCTCGCCAAGATAATATTCAACAAGTTGCCGCACGTTATTCTGATTACCGAGAATATTTAAAAAATTATCCCGAAATAGTGGGTGACCCTTCTGCATTTAACCAAGCATATCAAGAGTGGGTAGCTTCCTCCGACGCGCTTGTTCAGGCCTTAAATAATGGGCTTTCCATAACTACTCTGAAACAAAATGAGGATCAGGAGTTTGCTGAATTAAGGGATATTCTGGATAAATCCGGCGAAGCCGTTATTACTGGCTTTGAGATTATTGAAAAACAATTAGCGGCAGATATCCGCACCAAAATGATGATCACTATTATCGCTGTAAGTATTGTTTTATTAATTGCCGTGATTTTCAGTTATCTGATCCCCAAAAAACTGACAAACGATATCAATTATCTTGTTAAACGAATTAACGAAATTGCCTCAGGTGATGGTGATTTAACGGCCAGAATTGATGTTACTTCAAAAGATGAATTTGGCAATCTTGCTATGGCTTTTAACGTTTTTGTTTCTAATTTGCAGGATTTAATTAAAAACATACTTACCCAAGTTGCCAGCTTGGGCAATATGACAGCCAGCTTGTCTGAGGCTTCTGAACATACCAAGAGCATCAATCAAAACTTAAATTTATCAACTGAATCGATTGTCAGTGCCGTTCACGAAATGACGTTAGCCAACAAAGAAATGGCTCAAGTCGCTACCAACTCAGCATCCGAAGCCGATAAAACAGCCGGTCTTGCTGATCGTGGTATGGCCGTGGTTAGAAGTTCGAATGAAAAAATAGCCGCTCTGATCCGCAACATGGATTTGGTATTGAATTCATCGCAAGAATTAGAAGCTAATTCTAATAATATTGCGTCCGTTCTGGAAGTTATCCGTGGGGTAGCTGAACAAACCAATTTACTGGCGTTGAATGCCGCTATTGAAGCAGCACGCGCAGGGGAGCATGGTCGTGGTTTCGCGGTGGTGGCTGATGAGGTTCGAACCTTGGCTACTCGTACCCAGCAAAGTACCAATGACATTGATAAAATCATTCAACAATTACAATTGTCCGTCACTTCTTCTTCCAAAGCTATTTCTGAAGGTAAAGTGAATGCAGATGAAACGGCGAATACCTTTGTTGAAGCGGATACCGTATTTCATGAAATTCAACTTTCTTCGAATCGGGTTAATGATATGGCCACCCAAACGGCTCAAGCGACTGAAGAACAAACCTGTGTGGCCGAAGAAATCAGTAAAAATCTACATGGTTTGAATGAACAGACAGAATCTGCCAGTGAAGTCGCCGAAACGGGTGAAGAGTTATCACAAGAAATCAGACATTTTTCTGACAACATGAAGCAAATGATGAGTCGTTTTAAGGTTTAAGGTCTGTTTGTTTTTATAGCCGCCTCTGTGGCGATTGTAATTACGCCAATCAAGGCTCGGGTCGAAGACCACATTGTTCCAGCAGATCCTGCCAGGCTTCAGTGTGTTCTTTGACTCGTTGATGATATAAACCCAAAATATTGTTCTGGTTTTTCAAACTCAGCGTATTTTGATAATACGCCTGAAAAGTGTCGGGCATTACATCCCGTTGAATCTGGGTCAGCTCTGCTAACGGTTCAAATAATTGCTCCGCACCACGATTAACACTCGCCATATATGGCTGAACTTTAGCGATATAGACACTAAAAAACATTGATTCTAAAACTCGTGCCTGATTGTTTGGTTTGCTCTGATGGCACAATGGTTTTTGATGTATACGTTGTTTTAATATTTCTGTTGCATCTCCCAGTCGGCTTACTAATAACCTGCCGCTGTTGTGAAGTTGCCCGGCCCTGCTGCCATACTGCCAACGCTGCTGCACTTCTCCAAGGTAATTAAGCTCTTGCGAATAGTCGCCCTTTTGCAGCTTTAGAATTACTTCTATTAAATAGTTAATATCATTACTGTATGTCGATATCTCATGTTGGCTTTGCTCCGGTTGATAAAGCCCGTTTGAAAGACTCATCAACTGGGCTATTTCATCAGTACCCCAAGTAGCATTCCAAATAAACAGTGGTAAATTTTGCTGTTTGATTTGAATAGCATCTACCACTTTTTGCTTTAAAGTTTGGTTATCAATTTCAGGTAAACATTGTCGGGCCGCTTCGATAAAGCGCAACTCGTAACGAAGGCGGTTTAAAGGCTGCATGACACGGCCCATAATGGAATTTTTTTCACCTACAACAAATTGCAGCTCGCACCCATACAACTTTAAAAAGTCGAGCAAGTTCAGATCGTTTTCCGGTACCGATAATGTGCGATCTCGAGGTCGAGGTATTCTTTCAATAGCAATTAATTCTGAATAATTAGGCTCAACATCTAATACGTTTCCTAATCGTTTCACATATTCATCCATCAAGCTGTCAGGTTTCGCCAAGGGATCGCAGGCGCTCAACATAAACATAAGCTTTAAAAAAAATATAATCCGATACACTCTAGGCATTAGTAATAGGTTTTTGATGATTAATGAATAACATACCCCTAAGACACTATAAATAGATCAAGGACTCGTTTTAGATTTATTGTATGCTCGTAAGTAAAGTTTAACGTGAAGGATCAACTACTTGATAAATAGAGCAGATATGTCGCATCCAGTCGTTAAAGACGATTATTTTCAGCAATGGCAGGATCTCATTGACCTGTTTGCTGAATTTATGGAAGTGCCTGCTGTTTTGCTAACCCATGTTGATGATGAGGACCAACTCGCTGTGATGGTTAAAAACCGAGCAGCAACTAACCCATATCAAATCAGAGAAAAGTTTAAATTGACCGGTTCTGGTTGTTATTGTGAGTATGTTATTCATCAACAACAAACGCTGTTTGTGGCGAATTCGAATGATAATAATGTCTGGAAAGATAAAACCGATTCAAAGTTAGGAATGATCAATTATCTCGGTGTACCCGTTACTTGGCCAAATGGCGATCCGTTCGGTACATTGTGTGTATTGGATACTAAAACCCACTATTACAGTGAGTTGCAACTCAAAATGATTGTGCAATTACGCAACATCTTTGAAGCAAACTTAGATATTCTGGAAAAAAACCTTGAATTGGAAGATGTGGCCAAAACACTTGAGTATTTAGCCAATACTGACGATTTAACTGGGATTTGGAATCGGAGAGCATTTATTGCTCAAGCCGAAACTGAGTTGCAACGTACCTCACGTCATAACCATACCCTATGTTTGTTAATGTTCGATATTGATAACTTCAAGCGAATTAATGATCTGCACGGCCATAACACCGGTGATGAGGCTATCAAGTTATTCACTGAATGCATCATGAGCTCAAAGCGTTCATACGATATTTTTGGTCGTATTGGTGGTGAAGAGTTTGCCATGATTTTACCGGAAACAGAGTTGGCTTCAGCACTACCCTTAGCTGAGCGCATGAGGGAGTGTGTTGAAAAGTTAACACTGCCACTTGTCAGTGGAGAGCAAGTCACCTTTACCGTCAGTATAGGTCTGACCGAATATCGTGAACAGGATGACGGTATTTTTGCTTTGCTCAGCCGAGCGGATCGTAACCTTTATGCCGCCAAACATAATGGCAAAAATTGTGTTGTTGCTTGAGCCCTCTATTCTTTTCAAAGCATCAAATTAGCTCTATTCCCCAATATTTATCCTAAGTTAAGACTCAGTTAAGCTTCCAATAGCTATACTGCTCAACATTTTTAAACGCAGGAGCGACAAATGGCGAAGGCCAAAAACCGACTGCAAGCGCTTGATGCATTACGTGGCATTGCAGCATTAGGCGTAGTCCTTTTTCATTACTTACCTTATTACAACGAACTATACGGCCACTCATTTGACACTCCAAATGTGCTTGAATTTGGCCGTTATGGAGTACATCTTTTCTTCATGCTCAGTGGCTTTGTCATTTTCATGACGCTAGAACGAACTGAGAATGCCCGCTGGTTTGGTCTCGCAAGAGCCTTCCGTTTATTACCAGCCTTATGGGTTGGAATTATCATTACCTTTCTAACGGTTCATGCACTTGGTCCAGATGATCGAACAGTGCCATTAACGACAGCCATAATTAACTTTACGCTATTACATAGTTACCTTGATCATGCACATGTTGATGGAGCTTATTGGAGTCTGGTGATTGAAATGACGTTTTATGTGTGGATGGCCATACTGTTTTACACATTAAAAAGCTGGCAACAATTGCGCATGGTTTTATTCAGTTGGGTTATCGTAAGTTACGCGGCTGTAATTAATCTTGAAAGCTTATCTCCTACACTGTTTTTTATAACTAATGACTTATTGTTTACCAGCTATGCCCCTTTGTTTATCAGCGGCATCTTGTTATATCACTGGTATAAATCTGGCAACCTGTCAGCCAGTGAAGTGTTTTTCCTGGCGTTATCTATGAGTCATGCATTAATTGCCTATCCTGCACCTTTCAATATTTTTGTTTTAGCGTGTTACGGCATATTTGTGCTGGCCATATGTGGTTATTTGAATTTTATTGTGAATCGAGCCACCCTGTGGCTGGGCAGCCTGTCCTATTCACTTTATCTGGTTCATCAAAACATCGGCTACGGAATAATCGATCATAGTTACGCAATTGGCCTATCCGGGATAACTGGCGTAGCTATCGCTCTGGGTATTTCATTAATCCTAGCTACCGTTATTCATTATTATGTTGAAAAACCTGCATTGCAGTGGTTTCGTGAACGACGCCAGAAAGCGGCTCCAGTGCCAGCAACAAATTAGTATGACCATGTAATTCTGAGATGTTCGGCGTCTCTAAGAACAATTGTGAAGCCATTACACATATATTTTGATTATTAATGAAATAAGTTTTGACCTTTACAAATAATCTCTATATAGTCGATTGTGCTTGCAAGTACGACAGATATTTGTTTTCAAGTTCGATGTTTCCGCTTTAATGTTAGATCCAAAGAGTACTCGTCCTGTTTTCAAAATACCCGCTCCACTTACAGCATACCCGCCCATTATGGGCATTTTTAGATTTACAAAAGAATAGGATGATTTATGTCTTCAACTGGAACAGTTAAATGGTTTAACGAAGCTAAAGGCTTTGGTTTTATCGAACAAGAAAACGGCCCTGACGTTTTCGCACATTTTCGCCAAATCCAAGGCGACGGTTTCAAAACATTGACTGAAGGCCAACGTGTAACATTTGATGTTACTCAAGGTCAAAAAGGTCCACAAGCTGAAAACATCGTTCCTGCATAATTGCTACGATAACAGTTTGATTTTCACCTTCGGGTGAAACGAAAAGCCCCGGTCTCCGGGGCTTTTTTGTATCTGCGTTACTTTCACCGTCACACTTACCTATCCCTCGATTTTTGTCTTTAAAGTCTAGGCAAACATAACCGTTTCTAAACCTGACTCAAATTATTAAAAAATAGCTAATAAGTTTTCAAGTTCTCGGAGACACACCCGATATATCTTTTAGTTTGGTTTTCCAAGACTATTTAGCTGTTTTAATAAAAAGGTGGGTTAAATGCGAGTTGTAAACATATACAAAAATGCAAAGGTCATGAGCAAATCGATGATTTCTCCAATCTTCATGATCTTGATGCTGACATTTTTAGTCGTTGCCACCTTTATCAATCTAAACAGCGTTATAGAAAGTAACGAAACAGTTGTCCACGATCTCGCACCAGACACCGAGATGGCTGCTCAGATTATGGATGCTGTATACAATAAAAGATTACAAGTTAAAGATTATATTAAGACTTCCGCTGAAAGCGCCAAAAATAACTATGCAGAATTTTCAAATAATTTATTAACATTAATAGATACGGCAAAAAAAGATATTACACATCCCTCTCGATCGGCATTGCTCATTGAAATTGAAAATTTAACCCATCAATATGATGACGCTTTTTATAATCAAGTCGTAAAAAATATTGAGCTTCGAAATGATATTGTAAACAACCAACTTAACCTTATTGCTCCACAAACAGAAAAACAACTCAGCCTTTTAATTGAGTCAACATTTCAACAAAATGATATCGATAATGCTCATTTAATGAGTGAAATATTGAAAGAATTCTTGTTGGCAAGATTATATGTTTTTAAATATCTTGATGATAATAGCGACTCCGCCAAACAGCGTGTCATAACTGAACTTAATGCTGTTGAGGTAAAAGGACAGGAATTAATCGACCAATTAATCGATCAATCTCAAATGAGCAATATGAGAGAAGTTCTCAATAACATTAGTACCTATAAAAGTGAATTTGAAAACATTGTTATTTCGGTTGACCAACGAAATCTCGCTGTCGAAAATATCTTAAATAAAAATGGTCGGCTAATCGCCGAAAAAACTGTCCAATTAAAAGACAGCGTTTTTCAATCAATGATTGAAAGTGGCGAAAGAGCCAATCAACAACTCATCAATACTGAAATTAGCACTTTAGTTATTTTTGTTATTGCTGCGAGTTTGGGGCTTTTCTTATCCTATCTACTGGCAAAAGGTATTGTTAATCCTATTGAGTTAATTCGCCAAACAATGAATAAAGTAGCCGGAGGTGACTTAACCCAACGTATTGCTCTAGATAGTAAAGATGAATTGGGTGAGCTTTCCAATAGCTTCAATACCTTTGTGGCGCAACTCCAAAAAATAATTGCTGACATCGGCGTGAATACAGAGCATTTATCGACCGCAGCTGAAGAAACATCGAACGTTACAAAAGAAACCACTAAGAATGTCATCAAACAACAATCCGAAACCAGCCTAGTTGCGACCGCAATTAACGAAATGACAGCTGCTGTTAAAGAAGTCGCAACAAACACTGAAAAAGCGTCTTTGGCAGCGGCGAATGGTGATCAAGAGGCTCGCTCTGGTCAGGTAATAATCAATCGTATTGTTGATTCAATTAAAAACCTTGTACTGGAAATTGACCAATCTTCCGGTGTCATTGAGACAGTTAAAACCGGCAGTATCAATATTGGTACAGTACTGGATGTCATTAAAAATATCGCCGAGCAAACGAATTTGCTTGCCTTAAATGCTGCTATTGAAGCCGCTCGTGCCGGTGAACAAGGTCGTGGTTTTGCAGTCGTAGCCGATGAAGTCAGATCGTTAGCTAAAAAGACCCAAGATTCAACAGAAGAAATAGAACAACTTATTGCACGATTACAATCAAATGCAGATGATGCTGTGGCATCGATGGGAGCAAACAAGTTAAGTATCAATGAGCTCGCAGAGCAAACAAGCCATGCTACCGATTCATTAAATGCCATTACCACGGTGGTTTCTTCTATTTCAGAAATGAATGCCCAGATTGCGACTGCAGTCGAAGAGCAAAGCTATGTGGTTGAAGAAGTGAACGGCAATATTCATAACATACAGATTATTTCTGAAAGCACTGCATCCGCCTCCGAACAGGTGTTGCAAGCGAATAATGAAATTGCGGAAGTGAGTTCACAGCTTAAACTGCAGGTTATGCACTTTAAAGTATAAACATGCGTTAGGCTATTTCGATGCTCTAATCCACTCTTGTTGGATTGGAGCATCATCAAGCAGACTGAGTGGTAACCGTTGATAAGATACATTCCTGTATCTCATTTTTTTGTGCTTTCGCTAAAAATTTTCTCATGTTTGTTCTTGCTCCAAATGGAGATAAATCTTCATCGACATACAGAAATAGTTGATAGTGCGTTAATGCTCGCTTACATTGGCACTCTTTAAATGAAACATACGGAATGAAAATGGATATCCAGCAAATTGAAAGCCTTTTCTTTCAAGCTCTGAACATTGCCATGGATTGGGCTAGTAGTCCCAAATTTTATTCTCAGATTGGGCTCATAGTCTTGGCTGGCCTGCTGGCCTATTCAATTGCCAGTTTTTTAAAAAATCGTTCGCCGCTGTTAAGACAAATCCCCGCCTCAGGCCCATTACTTAAATTCCGTAACAGTATTTATCGTAGCCGGGATTTGATTTTCCCATTAATGATCATTCTGGCATTTTCGATTGCGGCTGATATCAGTCGTATGTGGATTGGGCAAAGCTGGTTGATTCAAATCTGCATGAGCTGGGCCGTGATCTTTATGCTTTATAAGTTGATAGATCGTGTAGTCCATAAAACCTTGTTCAAAAAACTCGCATTGTGGGTCATTTTACCGATTGCTATTTTGCAGCTATTTGGCTGGCTGGATACGGTTATTGTCTATCTTGAATCCATGTCCTTTGAGGTCGGCAATATTACTGTCTCTGCCTACGGTATTATTCGAGTATTGATATTTGGCTCCATTTTATTCTGGCTAGGGCGCATTTCCAGCAACGCCGGTCAACAAATCATACGTAGCCAAGAAGATTTGGATATTGGTACCCGTGAAGTGTTTGCCAAACTGTTTCAGATCGCCTTATTTTTCATTGTATTTATTCTGCTATTGCAGATTATGGGCATTAATCTCACTGCACTAGCAGTGTTTGGCGGTGCATTAGGTGTAGGTTTAGGGTTTGGTTTACAGTCAATAGCCTCCAATTTTATCTCCGGTATCATTCTGCTGCTTGAACGTTCACTGAGCGTCGGTGATTACATCGAAATGGAAGATGGACGCAAAGGCATTATCCGTGAACTGAATATGCGCTCAACTACGTTAGAGACCTATGATGGCAAAGATATCATGGTACCTAATGAACAGTTCATCACCACCAGTTTCACTAACTGGACCCATAAAAACCTTAAGCAACGCTATTCTCTAGAATTTCAAGTCGCTTACAAAACAGACCTGCATTTCCTTTTTGATTTATTACGTGAAGTCGTCTCAAGTCACCCAAGCGTAATCAGTGGCGAAGAGATACCGATTGAAGAACGACCTGATGCTGAAATAGCTGGATTTGGGGATTCGGGCGTCGACATATTGATCGAGTTCTGGATGGAAGGCATTGATGATGGACCTAATCGTGTCGGGGCGGATTTATTATTAATGATTTGGGATGCATTAAAAGAACATCAAATTGAAATCCCCTTCCCACAACGAGAAGTAAAAATTCTTAATGCGAATGGTGAATCAATTCGCTGATTCAGGAAAATCCTGAGGCGCTTCAAGCTGAATACTGAGGAGCAAATTTTGTTGTAAGCGTATCATTTGAACTGTAGCAAAATTATTGCTTAATAAATTTGGAGAAATCGACATGTGGACTAAACCAGAATATTCAGATATGCGTTTCGGCTTTGAAGTAACAATGTACATCTGCAACCGTTAATTTGCAGCTAAGCTAAACACAAAAAGCCCCGACATTGTTCGGGGCTTTTTTTGCCTTGTGATCAGATCAAGTATAGTTTCGAATCAGCCGAACAGTGCAATGACTTTGCGAAGCATCCAACCAAATTTCAACATTATCGGTGGAGAGCCTTCGACGAAATGATTTTGACAAGTATTTATTGGGTTACCTTTTACTGCTGGCTTACTGATAATAGTCCGATGTATCAACGAACGAAACGCTGTCTCGATACACAATTAAACTTGGCAACTACACTTAAATTTCTCAAATAAATCTGTCTACTGTCTGGTTATTTTGCCGATTAAACGCCATGCTAAAAATAAAAAACCAATGGGCATAATCAACATGATCAATACAAATTCAGCCAAAAGATAAATGGTGGCATTAATACCCTGCTCTGCTTTTTGTTGAATATTCTGTATTCGGGTTTTTATATCTAAATTATCTTTTAAACCTTGGTACCAACCACGTTGTGATTCATCAACATTCGGTTGGATAGCTGCAACTTCCTGCTGCGTGGTGTGCAATACCGCAATCGCATCTTGTCTATCATGATCTAACCAAACTTGTAATTGATTGGATGCCAAAATGGTGACAGGAATAGCAAGTCGTAATAATGTCAAAATTAGCACTACATTGAAGAGTCTTTTCGACCAGCGATCAGGTAGTTTCTGCCACAAAAGTAACAACAAAACGATAACTGAAAAGCCCGCCAATCCCCAACGTAATACAGCAATATCGCCCATTGATAATAGGATTTTCTGAATGCCCAGTGACGCAGACGCCAGTAATAACACTGTAGAAAACTGTTCAATCAAATCATTCAGTGGATCTAATATCTGTCCTGGCGTTAAAGTTAACCCCATCCCCATCGGTTCGATTGATAATTCAGTTCCCTGTGCCACCGAAATAACCGCGTTTAAACCTCTGGCAAGTGCATAGACGGTCAGTGTCACTTTAAGCATTTGGCTTAATTGATTTCCCGCGTTTGATTCGAATGGTACTAGGGCCAATACCACACAAGCCAGCAGAATCAATACAACAATAATCTGGCTACGATGATAATTTGTTTTCAAGCTTAACTCCCGTCAGTAATTCAATCTCAACAAACATCTATGAAATGAATTTTATTAACTGTTTTTAAATATTCCGTACTAATTAATTGCCCATCAACAATGTCTTTAATCATAAGGTTCATAATTTTTATCAGACTTATCATCACTTACTGCTGGCTGTTTCGAATCATGGATACCGAGAAAATAGAACACTAGTAATAGCAGGTAAAAAAACAACAAACCATCATCAGGGATAATACTCAGCAATGCCCAAGCGGGCACAATATAAAACACTAAATTCAACAAAATGGTAAAGGCTTTTCCCAGCCGACGTTTCCCTAGGTCATACAAATATCCGGCAAATAAGCCCGTCATGTATCCGCCTACGATCGCTAGAATCAATAGCAAAATCACACCAACCGTTGAAAACTTATCCATCATCGCTCTCGTTTAAGATGATTTATGTTCAGATAATGACTATTTAAACCCATTTTGTCATTGCTTGTTTAAAAGCGGTCCATGTCTTTATCAAAGGTTGGTAATTGAATCTAAAAACAGGCACTATTATTTGGGTGGGTTTTGCAGTGGAGTTTTATCAATGCGGCATCAGCTTTTAATGATCAGTTTATTCTGCTTGCTAGGTTGTAATGAACAAACTGATAAAGTTGATCAGGGTAAAATCGACCCAGTTATGCAATTAAGCCAATGGTGCTTTGATCATTGGAAAGAACAGCAATGGACTATGGGCGAGACGGATTTACCCGCCGTAGAGAATCAGGCTTTTAGTGAAGGTATTCAAAAAGTCTGTCGTGCCCGTGCTGAACTTTACGCTGAAGGTTATGAAATTTATCCGTTTATCACCGATACCATGCAACGCGAAATATATGCACTGGTATTCTCTGCTAGCGTTGACGACATCAAATCACATCTCAAAGAACACTTACCTAAGCTACAACGTATTTAAGCTACAGATTTAATTGCTGATGTAGCCCTTGTCGATAAGCAGTAATAGCTGGAATTAAAGCGACCACAAAACTGGCGATAAGCACCATCGGCAACATAAACATAAACTCATTAATAATCGATAGTCGAGTTAGCAAAATCCCATATTCCTGCAATAACCAATCTTTCAATACATACATGCTTAGTTGCAAACCGATAAAGGCGGTGAATGCCGCAGCCAGACTGATTAATAACGCTTCCATCTGCAGCAATGCAAACAAGAAACTTGGCCGATAACCCAATGCTCGGAGCACGGATAATTCATGGCGGCGTTCACGCATTGAAACCAACAACATATTGGCCATACCAATCAAGGCACCTAATAGTACCAGTGAGGTAATCAATAACAATAGCTGCTCCACACTGCTGAGCATGGTCCATAACGACATCAGCGTGGCACCTGGCAGAATCGCTTGTAATGGTTCCTGCCGATATTCATTGATTTGGCGTTGTAGATTAAAGGTCTGTATTCGCGAATTAAGTCCCAGCATAAAGGCTGTTATGGTTTTAGGCTGTAAATCTGCTGACTCTGGTGTTGCTGTGCCCGGCATTCTCACCCCGCCCTGCCAGTTAAAATGAATAGCTTCAATACCCTGCAGACTGACATAAACCGATTGATCAACTGGCGTTCCTGTTGGAGCCAGAATGCCTGTTATTTTGAATGGGTTATCATCATGGCGGCTAAAGCTGGTGCTGGCAATGCCATGTGAAAGCACTATCGCATCACCTATTTCATAACCTAGCTGTTTAGCAACTTCAGAACCTATCACAGCATCAAAATGCATATTGAACGCTTTGCCATGCTGGAATTGAAGTGACTGTTTATTACCAAAGCGAAAAAACTCGAAAAAATCTGTGCTGGTGCCAATTACTCGATAACCTCGATGGGAGTCTCCGAGCGAAATTGGAATGCTCCAGGCTACCGATGGATTAGTCGCAATTTCTTGATAACTCTGCCAGGAAACATTATTAGTCGGCACACCGATATGAAATACCGAATACAACAAAAGATTCACCTGACCGGTGCGAGCACCAACAATCAAATCAACACCGGAAACGGTTTTGGTAAAGTTGTCTTTGGCTTGATGACGAATAGTTTCCACACTGAGCAGAACAAAAATACTCACCGTCATCATCAATATAGTCAGTAACACGCTGACCCGTCTTGCGAGCAGACTTTTCCAAGCCAGTTTAAACAGCATGTTTCTCTCCTGCGACCACAAACGAGTTTATATCTAGCTGTCTGGAAAAGTGCTGTGCCAGACTTCTGTCATGGCTCACAAAGATCAGTGTGGCTTGCATTACTTTTACCTGCTCCAGTAGCAGTTCAACAAAACTATCACGGGCATCGCTATCCAGCGCCGAAGTAGGTTCATCGACAATCAATAATTGAGGTTGATTAACCAAAGCACGAACAATCGCCACCCGTTGCTGCTGACCAACACTCAATTGCGATGCTGGTCGCTCCAGCAACACCACATCCAATTGCAAGGACTTCATCAATTCCAGAGCACGTTGTTGCAGATGCTGTTTATCCTGTTTGGAAAAGTGGCTGGCTAATTTGATATTGTCGGCCACGGATAAATACGGAATCAGATTGAAGCGTTGAAAAACCATGCCAATATGTTGTGCTCGAAACGCATCGCGTTTGCGGTGACTCAGTTGATTGAGTGTCACATCATCAAGCGTAATATTGCCTTGTTGTGGTATTAAAATTCCGGCTAGGAGATTTAATAAGGTCGATTTTCCCGATCCAGAAGGTCCATAAACAAATACCGTTTCACCTTTTTCTACCTGCCAGTGAGCTATTTGTAATAAAGCCTTGTCTGAGTCTGAGTGATAACGAAATTGGCAGTTTTCGATTTGGATAGCGGGACTATTGGTCATACGTTTACCGGATTGAATGATTGATAATTTTGGCAAGGATGCTAATTGTTATAACATAACATTTTCGCTTGACTTTTAACCTCTCGGATTTTCCATGACCGCACTGACAACTGCAAAGTTCTGGCTTTCTCTTCTGGTATTAACTGGTTTGGCATTTGCACAACCGTTATTCGCTGACAGTAAATATGAGTCCATCGATTGGGTGGATCTGATGCCGGATGATGATTTAGAGGCATTAATGAATCCACCGGAATATCTTGATGAAATCGAAGATGGTTCAATGGAAGATCAAATCAGCAGTCAATTGTTGGGAGCTCTGGAAAATTCTGCTGATGATCGTTATCAACAGGCATTGACTTCAGCCAAAGTCAAACCTGAATACGATCAACGTCCTATCCGCCTACCTGGTTTTATCGTTCCCGTCGAAATGAACGAAGAGCAATTGGTGACTGAGTTCTTTCTAGTACCTTTTTTCGGTGCCTGCATCCATTATCCACCGCCGCCGCCCAATCAGATTATTTATGTCACCTCTAAAGAAGGCGTTGCTCAACAGAATCTTTATGATCCCTATTGGGTCGAGGGTACGCTGACAACCAGCATCACCGAAAATGAAGTGGCCGTTTCAGCCTATTCGATGGCAGCTGACAACATTGAGCTGTATGAAGAATAGTGCTTTATAAGTTAATCGCAGAAAAACGCTCAGGCTGATCAAATAACAAATCGTCTTGTATCCCATAGTTAGATAATTTCATCGAATAAAAACGATCAAAGTAATCTTTTACTGTGGTTTCAATCTGCCGATCAAAATGCGGTTTAACGGTCATGGTTTGGCCAAACTGACGTTTAACAAACTCGCCACGCTCAATAATCAGCTGACCGTTTTTAAATACCCATTGCGCCTTCCTGAACATCGCAGCTTTATCATTCTGCTCTCGATAAACCGCAATGTCGGCCAGAGCGCCAGGCTGCAGATGTCCACGGTCATTCAATCCCAGTAATTTGGCTGGGGCCGCCCGCGTCATAATGGCAATATCGTATAAGCTGAATTCCTGTTTGAGATGTTTGAGCAGGGTCAACTCCATGATCTCTGGATCCAACTCTGCCAGACAGGCCATGCGAAAATCATAGTCCATTAATAGATGCAGCAGATCCGGATAACGGGTAAACGGTGCACCGTTTGGATGATCGGTGGTAAAAAACAATCGCCAGGGATCGCCGGATAACAGGAAAATCTCCAGACCAATGGCCCATTGCAAACCATTAACATAACTGGCCTTTTTATATTGATACGGTACGATGCCGCCACTGCCTTCGTCTTCGGCATGCCACATTACCCATTTATATGGACTGGCATCCCCTCGACGGGAGAATTGAGCAATGATATCCCCAGACATGGTGACTGTTTGGCCAAATAAAACCTGCCCGACATCCATAGTGATATTGGGGTGGCGATTAAACGCTTCCATTAGCTGTGCCGCGGCCGACGAAAAACCCCGAGTACCCTCTGCGCCATAACCATAAAACTGCACATGCGCCAGATGCATGGGTAAGCCCTGGGCAGCCTCCATGGTATCAATGGCGGTTTGCACATTACCGGGAACACCCAAATTATTACAATGCACATGTACCGGGTGCGGTATGCCCAACAAGTGAACAGCGGTCTGTAATGAAGTTAATAATTGGCGTGAGCTGATACCATAACCCGGCACTTCATCATCCAGACCAAACTGTTCAACCCCGGCTTTAAATGCCTGCGAACCACCGGCATTAATCACTTTCAAACCTAATGCCTGGGTGGTGCTAATCGTCCAGCTGACATAGTCATTAATCTGATCCTGCGAGGCGCCATTTCGTAACATGGATACCAGCAAATCATCACTACCGAGAATCGCCAGCGCTGCTGTATCAATAATGGGGATATCCGCCATCTCACGATGTACCTGCGGCGCATTGACCGGCAACATTGCCGGTTCAACTACCATGCTGTAACCCATTTCAGTGTAGCGATAACCGGTTTCAAAACTGGACCAACGGGCATTATAAAATGGCAGATTTTCTTGTCTTTGCAGATGATTCCGATGTTGATCTGGCAGTAATAAACGGGCGGTATTTACGTTACCGCCTGCAATATGACTGTGAATATCTACACCACCTGCCATGGTAATGGCACCGTCCAAATCATAGGTAATGGCCGACTCTCTATCTGTGATCCGACTTGGATCAACGATTCGATCATCACGGATCCACAGATCCATGAGTTCACCATTCAGCTTTTGTACTGGGTCGTATACGCGAGCGTTTTTAAGACGGGTTAACATGATTTATCCCACATATTTTTAGTAATTGGTTTTCCATTACTTGTGCATCAAGCGGCATATCGCTAATAAACTCAATCCGGCTTTCCGCTGCCTTAGTAGGCAGTTTTTCAATCATCAGGTTGTCTTCAGCTTGATTAATAGCGACAAAGCCTTCGCTGGTTCGAAGCACAGCTTTTAGCCGAATCTGTTTGAATTGCTCTAACCATATATTCAGAGTTTGATAATCAAAACAGAATGTTGATTTGAACCGCCAACCATAGCTATACCAGCCACTTAACTTTTGTGTGGCCGCCAGGTAGCCGCAATCTGGAATAAGCTGTTCTTCGCTGTCAATATTAAAAACCGCTGGCTGTTCCTGCCAGACAGCCTGATTAAATTTAGCTTTTGGTTTTAACCATTCAGAATTAATTTTTGCATCCTGAGTAACCTCTATTGGTAGTTCCTGAAGATGCATTTCATTCAGGTAAGCCGTTAAAGCAGCAATTTCGCTCTGACCATACATATCAGCTTTGTTCGCCACGATCAGATCGGCGATTTGTAACTGCTGCTGAAACGTCTCATGTTCACGATATTTCGCATCAGCCATATGACGTGCATCAACCAATGTCAGCGTGGCGCGTAAATCAATGACCGATTGATAAAATTCACCTGACAGCACGGCGATCACTTCTTCCGGGTGGCCCAGGCCACTAGGCTCAATCAATAAGCGATCTGGCTTGGCTTTAGCAATAAGCTGATTGAGTGCCACCTTCATCGGCAAACCTGCAGCACAGCACATACAGCACCCGGGGACTTCGCGAATCGTGACTTCTCCTACAGAATGGTCATCGGTCTGCAACAGCTGACTATCAATGCCTACTTTGCCAAACTCATTAATCAATACTGCCCAGCGTTCGCCTGCCGGTTTGGTATTTAGTAGCTGCTGGATCGCCGTGGTTTTGCCGACACCCAGAAAACCGGTAATCACATTGGTCGGTATCGCTTTTTGAAACAGCTTGAACGTTTTTTCAGCCACGATTTCGGCGCGTTTGTAATGTGATTAATCCTATAAAAAACAGCCCTATTATCATTAAATTAATGAGCGTTTTAGAAGTGTTGTTCTGACTGATGGGCTTATAGTCAAATTGAGGAATATCGGCAAAATCATCTAGCGTAAATGGCTTATCGAAAAAATAGAAGATAAATAAATAATCACGTAACTGCTGCTGATAAACGGCAATCTGATCCAGAAATGTCTGACTGGCCAGCATATCTGTATCCGCCAGGCGATTCATGCTGTATTGCAAACGCATAACCGGAGAAAACCAAGCAAACTGCTCGCCAAGTTGATGAGAATGCAGGCGACTGGCACGAAACTGTGCAACGGCATCCGCCACAATCACATCACTCATATGCTGCATTGCATAATACCAACGCCAATCAAAGGGCTTATCGAGTTCTGCAGCGGTCGCCTGCCATTGAGGATAATCCTGTAAATACTGATCAAAATCAGCTTGCTGATCTTTATCCCAGCTATCGTGCATGAATTCGCGTTGATCAAACAGCATGGAAATATGTTCAGCCGGTTGCTGCTGTTGAGTTTGAAAAAGATAAGCCATCCCCGGTAGTACAAATGCAAAAATGATCCACAAACTGATAAACAACAGACTGTTAAAAATTGCACTGCGTTGCAGGCTGATAATCCAGCCGGTGATAACAAACCAGCAGAGTTGGTAAGCTAACAATACCGCTGCAATTTGCCACCATAAGCCATCCAATCTGATATCCGTCAATACAACAGCTGCCAGTAATATCACTATATTCACTATTGCCAGCAAGCCTGCTGCAATGAGCATTTTTTTAGTTAATAACATACCGCTATTAGCCACCTGGGATGCCAATAATGACCAGCGCCCGCTGGCCTTCTCTTCCGCCAGCAGATTTAAACTTAATGCCGCAATTAATAACGGCATCAGGTAAATCCAGATAAAACTCAAGTCCAGTTTCCCAATAGGCATGGCGGCGATATTACCTGTTGCGGTATTGCTTAATTGTCCTTGCAAGCCAAGTAAACGGACGCGGGTATGACTAGCTGCTTCGCTACGTTCCCCATGGATTAATGCTGACCAGGCTGACGGCTTCTGCCAAACAGGATGAAACTGATAATAGCCAAAATATCCTGCCGCATAAGGCTCCATCGGTGCATCATCCTGATAGTCTTGCAGTTCTGACTGATAATTGGCATCACTGAAATCACGCTGTTGATATTCGCGTTGCAGACCGATTTGCCCCCAGATGATGGCTATCAAAGCGACCAAAAAGTATGCCGTCATGAGCCATTTAAAGAGTTTGTTCTGCCATAAAAGACGTAATTCAAATTGGATAAATTTCACGTTAATCGACCTCATTACGACTGCGGCTCAATAAAAACACACCGAAAACCAACCAAAAAAGCAATATCAACAATGGCGGATATATTCGTCTGCTCTCGTCTTGTAATGTGGGCTCGTGATAGTCAAATTGTCCTAAATTTGTCCAATGTTCATGAGAGACTTTTTGAGCCCGATCATCCTCAAGCTCGATTTCTTCTGCATGTAATGTATTGAGTTGTTTAATGAGACTGAAACGATACTGTTCAGCGGCATTTTCATAATGCAAAAAACTCTCAGCATTGGTCGCCGCGAAAATGGATGACAAATTATTGGCTAATAAATAAGGTGAGAACCATGCTACATGGCTGACCAGTTGATTTTGTTGTTCAGCAAGTTGCATCAGTTTTTCATATTGTTTGCCAAACACTTCACTGGTAATTCGCTCGCCTTCCTGCATCAACACGCCGCGCCAATTCACTGGTAAATCTTCAACTCGTGAAACGCCGTATTCTGCCAATACCCGTTCACGAAACTCGTTAAAGTAAGGATCATCGGGGTCATGTGAATTACCAACTTTGGCAATTTCTTGTGCTGTCTGAATATCGAACACCGCACGATCCGGCATTGGATACTGCATATCAGCTAAGCTGTAAGCCATTTTAGGCATAACAATCACTGTGAGCAGCCAGAGCAACAATAATGCAGACAAGCTTTGCTGATTGGTGCGACACCAGTTAGAGAACAGCACCACTGTGATGGTCCACAATAGGCAGTAAAACAAATACAAAACAAACATCAAACCCATTCGTAATACATCACTGCCATGAACATGCGTTTGCAGCATAAAGCCTGTTGCAATAACAAAAATCACTAACAGAAATATCAGCGATATCAGGCTGTAAGCCAGTGTTTTTCCAAATAGCAGTTGTTTTACAGTGATACCTTGCGAGACCAATTGCCGTAATGTGCCCTGTACACGCTCACCACTGACACTATTAAATGCCAAAGCAATCAACACCAAAGGCCAGATCACCAGAATAATCGTCGCCCCTGATAAATAGCCTAGACCCATATAGGCCGTGCTGCTGACATATTGTTTAAAGCTGCTGCTGTTTTGCCGATGTGCTTCCAGAAACAACGTGTTCCCCACAAATGGGTTCACTCCACTATCAATGAAGCTCAGCGGTGAAATGATACGAAAAACCATCTTGCCATAATGTGCAGCACGATGAGGATGACGGTCTGGTTGAGCTTCCCATTTGGCATCATTCTGTTGCTGCCAAATGGTTTGTGCTTCAATAAAATCCTGTTGCTGTTGCCAGTGCGAAAACGCAATTAATGACGTTAATATCAATAACAGCGGCAGCAAAATTTTCAAGGTCTGACTGCGCCATTGGGTGATTAGCTCATGACGAGCAATTTCAATTATTGTCTGCATCATGATTAAAACTTATAAGCAACTGAAACACTGGCATTAACACCATCCCCCGGTGAATAAATCACCCCATCAACGCCACCGTTGTCGTAGACATATTCATAATATTCGTTGAACAAGTTATTGACCTGGAAGTTAATATTTCCCCAGCTGGTTGCATAGTCCATGCTGGCATTCACCAGGTTGTATTTGCCAAACTTGCCACCGCTATTGGCTTCGTTAATATAAGACGAGCCTTGAGCATCGTAATGTAAACGTGCAGTTAATGCCGGGGTGAACAGATAGCTGATACCGGTCGAAGCGGTATAAGATGGAATGCTACGTAATTCATTACCGTTATCACTGCCTGGGCTTTGAATCTCAGAATCTACTGTACTGAAATTGCTCCACAGCGTCAGTCTGTCAGTCGCCATCCAATTAATGCCAATATCAGCCCCCTGACGTAAGGTTTTCCCCACATTTTGTGCCAGTCCATCCACCAATACAAACTCATCCTTGGCTTTCTGTTCCCAATAAGACAACCGTAATTCAAGACTGTAAACAGGTGCCCATTTGACGCCAATTTCCCAACCATCATTGACCGAAACATCTCGTGCTGAGCGGTCCCCATCGGTATAGGCACTACTGCTGACCGGATGCTGAAAACTACGTCCAACATTGGCAAAAAGGGTGACTTGATCAGTTGGGTAAAGAAATAGATTGAATTTGGGTTGAACAATCGTTCCATAGTCATAGCTTTCGCGATCACTGACGACTTCACCCGCAGCATTACGCTGTTTAAAATCCCCATCAATGCGATCAGCCCGAACGGCTGCATTCCAGGCAATAAAGTCATTCGGAGCATGTGATATTTGCAGGTAGGTCCCTTGACTGACAAAATCATAATCAAAGTTGCGTGATACATTACTGGTATCGCGCTGGCGAACATTGCCTATGGTGCCAAAACGCTGCTCCAATACATCTTGACGTTCAATATCCAGGCCCCAATTTAATGCCCACTGCTCATTAATATCCCAGGACAAGGTCGAGATAAAACCATAATGATCCTGCTCGTCATATCGATTGGCTAATGAACCAGCCTCACTAAATCGCACCCAACGCTCACGTTCGTAATAGTTGTAATAGGCTTTGGCTGACCAGGTCAGATCATCACGTAATGCGGTATCAAAATGCAGGCTATAAGATTGGGTTTCTTTATCACCACCATCCTGGCTGGCATAGGCTGCAGAACGAGTCGGATGTTTACGGGCTTCGTCTTGAGTCAGATAACCCGGTGCATCAGCATCATACTCAGCGAGTCGAGCAATAAAACCGAGTGAGGTATCGTCTGATAAGTCATAAAACCAGCGACCACCCACACTGTATTTATCAATATCATAATTATCCCGGTAGCCTTCCGACTCGCGGTATCCAGCAAAATAGCTGTGCTGCAATGCGCCTGTTTGTTCTCCCCAATACCCTTGAATCTCTCGTGCGTTATAACTGCCGAGGGTTACCTCCACTTCTCGGCCTATATCTGAGCGAGTAGCAATATTGTAGTTACCAGCGACGTTAAATGTACCGTAACGTGGATCACTGTTACCTTTATAGACTTGAATCGTATCGATATTACCTGGAAACAGTTGATCCATCTCGCTGTAACCATTATGCAGATTGGATGGAATACCATCGATTAATAGCTTAGCGTGAGGGCTACTTCCCTCAGCGGCAAAGCCCCGAATACCGATATCAGTGTTAATGATGCCCTGATTGTAACGGGCAAAATAAACACCGGGGATTTTGGTAAAAAGCTCCATGGTGTTATTCACATGACTGATGGATAACTCTTCACGCGAAATAATATCCTGTGAACCAGCCAGATTTTCATCGGCATAATCCGGGCGGGTACCTAGCACCACTAAAGGATCTATACGGGCGGCAGGTTCATTATCAGTCTCGGCAAAGACCACAGATAACGGTAGAGCAGACACAATCAGGCTGCTAATAAGTGTTTTTTTCACGATAAAGTCCTATGCAGCAAACTGATCAAAGTAACGTTGCGTTAGCTGATCCAGTGTTAATGATTGCGTGGTAATTAGATCGGTTAAATGACCTTGTTTCATAATTCCAATTCGGTCAGCCAATTGATGAGCGCATAAAAGATCATGTGTGACGATCAATACTGCCGCACCCCGAGCTTTGATGGTGTTGACCACTTGAATAAAGTCTTGTGTGGCAACCGGATCCAGACCAGAGGTCGGTTCGTCCATTAAAATCAGCCTGGCATGTTTTAACAGGGCAAAGGCAATGGCCACTTTCTGACGCATGCCTTTGGAATATTCTGCGAGATGCTTGGTAAAGTCTGCCTGTTTAAGCCCTGCACTGATTAACGCTTCATGGATTTGCTGATCGGTTAATTTCATTTTGGCCAGCACCGCCAGATAGTGAATATTTTCAATCGCATCAAACCGTGGATATAGATTGACGTTTTCCGGCACATACATGATTTTTTGTCGGCATAAGGAAGCCTGCTGATAAAGGTCATCGCCATCTAAAGTAGCGCTGCCACTACTTGGTGCAGTAAAGCCCAGCAACATATTCAACGTGGTTGTCTTACCCGCCCCATTAGCACCCAATAAGCATAAAACTTCACCGGAAGCGATTTTGAAATTGAGCTGGTCGACGGCAATTCGATTGCCAAATGATTTGGTTAACTGGTTTACTTCCAGCATGGTTTCTCCTGAATATGTTAGCTAGCAAAAGGAAGATGAGTCGCTCTTTTGCCATTAAATAATAACGATATATCACATCATTTATTGATTAAAAATACGTTAATTTCCGTATAAAATATTTAACTGTGTTGTTGGCAACTTTCACACACCCCATGCAATTCAAGTTGCGGGCTGTTCAGTTGAAAATGGTTATGCTCAATGCTTTCTTCTAATGCATGAATCAATTGTTTATCCACACCGATTTCCCGCACTTGCTGGCATTTATCACAAATCAGAAACTGTGGCGTCTGATGTGAATGAGAACAAGCAATATGGGCGCAGGCAATAAATTTATTATTAGAGGCCAGTTTGTGCACCAGACTGTTCTGCATCAGAAAATCCAGCATGCGATACACCGACATCACCGGAATATTTTCATCGGTTTGTTGACGGTACAGTTCAGCAATTTCATAGGCTGAGCGCGGTGCTTCCGCCTTTAACAACACCTCAAGAATGTGTTTGCGTTTACTGGTTAAGCGCGCGCCATGCTCAACACAACTGCGTTCAGCTTGTTGCAAAACGTTATCTATATCCAAGGTCGCCATTAGTTAATTCGCAGAGTAGTTCGTTGTGGATTAAGTTCGAGTTGCTGCTGACCGGATGGTATCACCATCTGAACTTGCAGTGTTTCAAGGTTGCTGTAGATATCAAATAAATTTATTTTCAATCCGGTGATCTCATTCGGCTGTTCACATCGTAAAAAATAACTGACGTCGACATCTGCATGCCCTGCTTCGTCTTGACTGGCAAAAGGATCTGCTACTTCAATTAATTCAGCCTCACAAGTTGAGCCTTCAATAGTAATCAAGCTATCCATCCGTTCCAGCAGTTTTAACATATCTTGATAACTGGCTTTTTGCTGTTCAGTTGCCGGTTCATGTTCAAAGCCTAAAAAATTTATTAGAGGTGACTGCAAATGCATCATCAGCTCCTGGCCATCCATCACCAAGTCCAACGTCGCCATGCCATGAACATGCGCTCCATGATGACGATGTCCTTCATGCTCATGATCGTTTTCTGCGTGAGCATTGACCATTGTCATCAGGGCAATGCCAATTGCCATGGAAATTAAATAAGCTGTAAATCGCATGTATGGCGAACTCCCAATCACTCGGCAAAATCTAAGGTTAACAATAATCGTTTCTCATTTTTATGAATATGCGGCGAACGATGTACGATGCCACTCACTTGACTATCAATCCAACCATCGCCTTTCAATAAACCCACATCTGCTTGCTGAAGCTGTTGAATATTCTGATGATGCCGGTATATCCCTGACAAATGATCTGGCAATCCCTTTGCGCCAGTTCCAAGTTTTGAACGATCTACATTTTCTTCTTGTAACCATTCACTGCCTTGCCCGTGATAAGTTGTTACCAACCGACAGGCTAAATGATCGGTATGAAACCTGGGGCACATAGTCTCGTTTATCAAGCTGAGGCGCAAGCCAACGACGTTTAAATCAAACAAATCTGCATACATTTCAACTAACTGCACAACATCTTCAATAAATAAATATCGCTGAGGATGTTCAGGTAATAACTCAGCAAGCCAATCACTCACGTCGGTTGGCGCAATAACCGTACGTAATTGTAGCGCATTGAGTCCTTGAGTTAAGTCATGGATGTATCTATTTAATGTATCAGTCAATCCCCGTTGCCAGACCACTAAGTTAATGTGTGGCTGATAAATAGCGGTCATCACTAAAGGTGAATCAGCTTTACACGCATGCTCTACTGGTGGTGTTATTGCTAATGCACTCTGATTCATCTTAAGCCGCATCCCAAGCCGGAAATGGGTCGGGTAATGATTCCCATAGCTGCTTGCCTGCTAGCAACTCATTATCACTTAACAGACACTCATCAAGTTGGGCTGCCACTGCTTGTGGATTTAAGTTCTGTCCAATAAAAACCAGCTCCTGTCGCATATCGCCGAAGGGTTCCTGCCAATTTTCTTTAATGGTCTGCAGACTTTCGGCATCTTGTGGCCAACGATTTTCAGGAATCGCTTTCCAGAACATGCCAGCAAAACCATAACGAGCAATCCCACCGGCCTGATTCCACTGTCCAGCAAATTGCGGACGGCTGGCTAACCAGAAATAACCTTTTGAGCGAATCAACTTACCGCAGGGCCAGTCTTGATGCAGAAACTCAAAGAATTTCTGTGGATGAAAAGGACGTCTGGCGACATAGGTAAAACTGCTGATGCCGTATTCCTCAGTCTCTGGAATATGTTCACCACGCATTTCTTTTAGCCAACCCGCTGCCTGCTCGGCTTTTTCAAAACTAAATTTCTGCGTTCCCAATACTTTATCTAACGGGATCTGACCATTTTCTATCGAAATGATCTCTGCCTCAGTATTTAGGCTTTTTAAAATTCCGGTGAGTTCAGTTAACTGTTCTGCAGTGCATAAATCGGTTTTGCTAATTAAAATCACATCACAAAACTCGACTTGGTCCACCAGCAAATCGGCCACGCTGCGCTGGTCATCCTCACCTAAACTTTCTCCAGTCTCCTGCAGATGCTTAGCTTCATTAAAATCACGCAGAAAATTCACCGCATCAACCACCGTGACCATGGTATCTAAACGGGCAATCTGTGACAGACTTTCCCCATCTTCATCGGCAAAAGTAAAGGTTTCAGCAATCGGTAGCGGTTCAGATATGCCGGTAGATTCAATCACCAGATAGTCAAAACGCTGCTCTGCAGCAAGTTGACGCACTTCAATCAACAGATCCTCACGTAACGTACAACAGATGCAGCCATTACTCATTTCAACCAGCTTTTCTTCTGCACGGTTTAGTTGCACATCCTGCTGGATTTGTTGAGCATCAATGTTGATTTCGCTCATATCATTGACAATAACGGCGACTTTGCGACCTTCGCGGTTATTCAGAATATGATTCAACACGGTGGTTTTACCGGCGCCCAAAAAACCTGATAAAACTGTCACAGGCAATCGGTTATCGATATTTGTGTTCATATAAACCTTCTCTTAATTCATTAATTGTTTTGGCATCCGTGCAATATTCAGCGGTGGGCCTGATTAATAAGCGGGCAATACCGATTGGCTCTCCGGTTTGCAGGCAATAACCGTATTCGCCATTGCGAATCCGTTGCCGTGCCGCATCAATTTTCGGAATCAACTGACGTTTTCTATCGGCAATCCGTAACGCAATCTGCGATTCTTCCTCCTGTTGCGCCCTATCCAATACATCACTGACCTGGCTGTTACCTAACATTTGGTTTTTTATTGCGGTGATTTCGTCCAGAGTTTCTGTTCGAAGTTGCTGTAGCCGAAGGTCAAAAAATGCCAGTTGCTCATTATTCATATAGTCTGCTTCGGGAGCGGCTAATAAAGCCTCTTCATCCATTAACTTGTCCTCTTTGGGTTGGCAACAACTGTAGTGCTAAATTGCGATTCCATAGATGCGCTGTAATCAACAATATGCCGCCGCTAATGGTTATCCAGGTTTCCATCGACTCAGGCCCCAATAATGCGCAGACCATGGTTAACACACCCAAGCTTCCCAACAATAAAGGCCAATATTTTTTATGTTTTTTGTATGCACTAGGCAGACTCAACAGAGCTAATAACACCACTGGAACGAGCATTAATTTGTGTATCCACTCAGAAGCCAACCATTCACCTAGCAGTCCTGCGGCACCAAAGCCAATCACAATCGGAGTTAATAAACAGTGGATCATGCAAGCACCTGAACATGCTACGGCTATTTCGTCTTTCATCTTGACCTCCAAATTATGATATATCATATCATTTCAGTGTAGGCACTTTATGTCAAGGTTTATTAAAACCTTGGACTTAATCAACGATTAAGACATGCGTTCGATTAAGCTTTGTAGTTCGGTGAGGGTGGATTGAAAGGTGGCTTCTTGGGCCTTATAAACTGCTCGACTGGCGTGAATATCTCCCGCCAAATAATTAGCGAGTAAATCATTACCAGACTGAAAAATAAGCTGATGGAATTGGCTGATTTGGTCAAGCGTCGCATTATCCAAATAATGGTGATAACGGGCTTTTTCCAGCCAAATCCCGCAATGCGAATCTGATAATTGCGTAATTGGCCATTCGGTTTTAATGTCTGGTTCAGCAAACAGGCGTTCCTGAAGCTGATGCATCCAATATTTTAGATAGAAATAAAATAAACTTAATCTTGCTTGTTTGTGATTTTTTAATAGACCCGACTGTGCGCACCATTGGCTAAATGGCTGATAAGCATCTAAAAATTCAATAAGTTGTTTAGCCGGTAATGGTTTGGCTAATGCATAGCCTTGCGCCTGATTGCAGCCCATCGCTAATAACACTTCACCGTGAGCAATAGATTCCACACCTTCAGCAATCACTTGAATATTAAATGATTGAGCAAGTGCGATAACGCCCTCCACGATTTTGCAGTCTTCTGGTTCTGTCAGCATCCTACGCACAAAACTTTGATCAACCTTCACTACATCAACAGGCAACACCCGAATATGGGTGAGTGATGAATAGCCTGTACCAAAATCATCCAATGCCGTCGTTATACCAAACTCAGATTTACAAAATTCCACCACGTTACTTATCAGGCTCAGATCACTTAAACGATTACTTTCCAAAATCTCAATCTGAAATCGACGGGTATCCAATTTGGGAAACTGTTTAATCTGCAGTTTGAGCCAATCAAAGAAATCACTGGTCGATAAATGATAAGCCGTCAGATTGATGCTTAACTGATAGTCATATCCGGCTTGCTGCCATTGTGCGAGTTGGTTTAATGCTTGGCGAATGACCCATTGGCCAAGACTCACTTCCAGCTCTGTATCATAAACCTGGTCAATAAATTTATCCGGGGACAGCAAGCCTTTTTGCGGATGTTGCCAGCGAATCAACGCTTCAAAGCCGAAAATGTGGCCAGTACTTAATGTCACTTTCGGTTGAAAATATAAAACAAATTGATCTTCATTTATCGCTGTGGCTATCTCCCGTAATTGCTGGTTGCGTTCGGTAATCTGAACTTCCTCATCAGGGTCATAAGCAAAGACTGTGGATTTGCCATCAAGCTTGGCCTTGTACATGCATTGATCAGCATGACGAATTAATCGATCAAGGCTGCCTTTATCCTCCGGGTAGAGGGTATAGCCAACTGAAGCTGTAATCATCATCGGAACATCATTCACGATAAATGGATGAGCAATGGCTGCCAACACTCTCTGAATGGTCTCGGAAGCAATGGCGTGATTGTGAATACCTCCAATGATTAAAACGAACTCATCACCACCGTAACGCACAATACTGTCGGTTTCCGATAACACACTTCGTACGCGGTGTGGAACTTGGTCTAATAAGTTGTCTGCAGCGACTTTGCCGTGAATGTCATTAATCGTCTTGAACTCATCGAGATCCATAAAGGCCACGATCAGTTTTTCATTATTGATATCGGCAATAGAACTCATTCGACTGAATTCGTTTTCCAATCGATTTTTATTAAGAATTTGATGTGAGTTTCGGTTAAGGATGAGATCAGAAAGAATGGCACGATATTTTCTATCGGCAGATATATCACTGAGATGAGCAAGATAAAACACTTTGCCGAGAGCATTAATACGTTTCACACTCATACGCGCAATATAGTGGGAACCGTCTTTACGTTTATTTGAAACTTCACCTTGCCAGAAACCGTTGCGTTGCAAAGACTGCCAAATAGTTTGATTTAAAATTTTATTTTGGCTTTCAGCACTAAGTATTTGGGGATTGCTGCCGATAAGATCAGTACGTGAGTAACCAGTAATCTGTTGTATCGCATCATTGATATCAACAATTTTCTGATTTTCATCCGTGATGACAATACCTTCGTGTGCGAACTTGAAAGCATTTTCTAATAATGTGTTTCTCACACTACGTGCCTTGTCCTTAACGTTGATCTTTAGCAATACGTTCCGTCAGCTGTTCAGCCCCTTTCACTAAGGGTTCACGTGTACTGAGTCACACTAAGCCTAACCAATTACCTCGGTATAGATACCAGTGGTAATGAAACTACAGATGGTAACTAACTATGTCAATAACAACTGTTTACACTCTTATATAGATGAGCGAGAGAAAAGGACCTTTTAGCCTTCGACTGCCTGCTGAGCTAATGTCTTGGCTACGTTTCGAAGCAAAACAGCACAATCGGAGCACGACCAGTGAGGCCTTGTTTTTATTACAAAACAGTCTGACCCATCGCTTCGGAAAAGCGGCCGTTCGGGAATTCATAAAGAAACATCCCACCTATATCAATTCAGAAGCGTTTGGCTTACGCATTCCCGACGATTTAAAATCACACTTGCGCGATTTTAGCCTGCTACATGGCATCAGTCTGAATATGGAAATCGTCATGCGTCTGGCCCACCACTACAAAAAGTATCAACACCAGACGGTCACCGCTAAAAAAAGAACGGAAGATTACCTTACGGTGCCTCTTACCATTACTGAATCTGAACAAATTTTATTGGATTTATTCCGTGGACTGAGTGAGACAAACCGAAAGGTTATCCTGACGCTTATCAACAATCTTACTGATCACGACTAAACAAATTTTTGCTGTAAATGTAAACGTCATTGACCTGTTGTAAATTCTGACTATGATCGCGGCTTGATCTAGTCAATGGCCACGTTTTTTATGCAAACTTATGATTCTTCACCGCACTCTTTTCAAAATAAGCTAGAACGCTTACGACATAATCGTTTATTCGAAATTGTCGTGGTCAGTGTTATTTTGTTTTCGGCCATGGTGACTGGGGTAAAAACCTATGAAATCCCGGGCCAGATCTTACGGTTAGTCGATTGGTTGGATTATGCCATTACAGTCTTTTTTGTGATTGAAATCAGTGTGCGTTTTTTGGCCGAACCGAATAAACGTGATTTCTTTAAAAGTGGCTGGAACGTATTCGATACGCTTATTGTTACGATAAGTCTTATACCGGTTAATGATAGTGAACTCGCTTACGTCGCGCGGTTGATTCGCATCTTCCGTGTATTACGGATGGTCTCAGTGATTCCAGAATTACGCCATCTGCTGAATTCTCTACTCAAAGCATTACCGCAACTTGGCTACGTAGCATTGATGATGTTTATCATTGTCTATATTTTTGCGGCCATCGGCACCACGTTGTTTGCTGATGTAAATGAGTTTTTATGGGGTGATATTGCGGTTTCCATGTTGACATTGTTTCGGGTAATGACATTCGAGGATTGGACAGATGTTATGTATGAAACGATGGAGATCTATCCTTTTAGTTGGATTTTCTATCTGATCTTTATCTTCCTCAATACCTTTGCCTTTCTGAATATGCTTATTGGTATCGTAGTCAATGTCATGGAACAGGAACGCGCTGAAGAACGTGAAGAAGCCCATAAATACGATATGACCATTGAGGATTTGTCAGCACAAATCGAAGAACTCAAACAGCTTATTAAAACCAAAGCCTGATCTCATCGGCTGCCATACCACTTAGATCTTCACATCCGGTTCACATCAACCCCACCATCATCGACATTTCTTTCAGGAGGGATGTCGATGTCTGGTCGTAAATTATCTCTGTTGCTGTTTATCACGCTATTAGCAGGATGTCAGTCAATGTCACAACCGATTCGCACGGAAAATTATGTTGATATCGATCGTTTTATGGGCGACTGGTATGTTATTGCCAATATTCCCACCTTTATTGAAAAAGGTGCCCATAACGCTGTCGAATCGTATGAGTTAAATGATGATGGCACCATTGCCACCACATTTACCTTTAACAAAGGCAGTTTCGATGGTGAGCAAAAACAATATCATCCTAAGGGTTTTGTAACAGATACGGAATCAAATGCCGTATGGGGCATGCAGTTTATCTGGCCCATCAAAGCCGATTATCGAATCGTCTATTTAAACGAAGATTACACGCAGACTATTGTCGGCCGGGAAAAACGTGATTACGTATGGATAATGGCAAGAACCCCACAGATATCCGAACAAGATTACTTGAAAATGCTGCAACTGCTCGCTGAGCAGGGTTATGACATTTCAGAAATTCAAAAAGTACCTCAGCAATGGCCCGATTAACGGGCCATCGTGTGTTTTATTGAGTAATCGCCGCAATAACATCTTCTTCATGCAGATCCGGAGCGCACAATTGGATAAAGTCATAAGCGAACTGGCGCATATAATGGCCTTTTCTGATGGCAATTTTAGTAATGTTTTCGTCAAATAAATGCGTGGTATCCAACAGCGATAATCGAACATCACGCTCCGCATCATAGGCCATAGCGGCGACGATACCAACTCCGAGTCCCAACTCAACATAAGATTTAATCACATCCGCATCGAGCGCTGACATGACAATATCGGCATCGATATTTTCATTGAGAAATGCTCTATCAATGGTTGCCCGACCAGTAAACCCTTCATGATAGGTAACGATCGGAAATTCAGCGATGTCGGACAGCGTGAGCTTGTCCAGCTGAGTCAGGTAATGACCATTTGGCACCACTAACGCATGTTGCCAATGATAATAAGCAAAGCTGACCAGCTCAGGAATATTGCCCAAGGCTTCGGTGGCAATACCGATATCCGCCTCGCCCTCTATCATCATTTTCACAATCTCATCCGGGCTGCCTTGATGCAGTTTTAAGTGTACTTTGGGATAGCGTTGCTTAAATTGGGTGATCACTTCTGGCAACACATATCTCGCCTGAGTATGGGTTGTCGCAATGGTTAGTTTGCCGGTGTCTTGCTGGCTGTAATGCTCAGCCAGCCGTTTGATATTGTTGGCATCGAGTAACATGCGTTCTACAATCTGCAACATTTCTTTGCCTGGTTCGGTCAGTCCGGTTAAGCGTTTGCCTTTACGGATATAAAGCTCAACCCCCAGCTCATCTTCGAGGTCTTTAATGTGTTTCGACACCCCTGACTGTGAGGTGAACAAATGATTGGCCACCTCTGTCAGGTTGAAATTGCGTCGAACCGTTTCACGGATAATTCTTAATTGTTGAAAGTTCAAGCGTGGTGATCCTTATGTACGCTATCTCGTTGAAACAGCTTTAATTTCGAAGGCACTAACTTAACAATCTGGCCTTGTGATAATGATAATTCATGGACCCGTTGTGGACTTAATTCCACCTCAAAATGCTGGCCGTGAGCACTATTGATACCATCCAACTCCACCCGTGAATTAAGACCAAACGACAAAACTCGATTCACCTTGGCAGATAATCCACTGACTTGTTGTGTATCGACGACTATATCCAATTCATGCGGTCGTGCGAAAGCGTAAACTTCTGAACCGGGCACGTAATTTTCACCTTGGTCATGCAGCACATCATCACCGACATGTAGATGTCCATCGTCTACCCGGCCGTGAAACAGATTGACCGAACCTAAAAAGCCATACACAAAAGGCGTTTCCGGATGGTTATACACCTCATCAGGTGTGCCAACTTGCTCAACTTTTCCGTGATCCATCAACACCACTCTATCAGCTACTTCCAGTGCCTCCTCCTGATCGTGGGTCACAAAAATTGAGGTGATGTGTAACTCATCATGCAATTTACGCAACCAACGACGTAACTCTTTACGCACTTTGGCATCCAATGCACCGAACGGCTCATCCAACAATAAAACCCGTGGCTCAACGGCTAATGCTCTTGCCAATGCAATTCGTTGTCGTTGACCACCCGATAATTGTGATGGAAAACGATCAGCCAACCAATCCAGTTGCACCAGTTCAAGTAAACGATGGACTTTTTCAGCAATCACTTTTTCACTGGGTCTGGATTTACGAGGTTTCATCCGTAAACCAAACGCAACGTTATCAAATACGGTCATGTGCTTGAACAACGCATAATGCTGGAACACAAAACCCACTTGCCGTTCTCGAACATGGGTTTGTGAGGCATTTTCACCCTCCAGAATAACTGACCCCGAATCCGCCTGTTCAAGACCGGCAATAATTCTGAGTAATGTCGTTTTACCGCAACCCGATGGCCCCAAAAGCGCAACCAGTTCACCAGATGCAAAATTCAACGAAATATCCTCAAGTGCTGTAAAACTGCCAAATTGTTTGTGTAAATTTTTAACTTCTATACTCATTTTCGTGATCTCATTTAATTAATGTGCCGAAGCATTGGTTTCAGCGCAGTGCTCCACCCAGGTCTTTAATACCAGCGTGACTAGAGACAGTAAGGCCAGCAAGGACGCTACGGCAAACGCCGCCGCGAAGTTATATTCGTTATAAAGAATTTCCACGTGTAACGGCATCGTATTGGTCTGGCCACGGATATGACCGGATACAACGGATACCGCGCCAAATTCGCCCATTGCCCTGGCATTACACAGAATCACGCCATACAACAAACCCCATTTGATATTCGGTAATGTCACATACCAGAAGGTTTGCCAGCCACCAGCACCTAAAACAACAGCAGCCTCCTCTTCCTCTTTACCTTGTGCCTGCATCAATGGAATCAATTCACAAGCAACAAACGGGAACGTTACAAATATGGTGGCGAGAACAATGCCTGGAACCGCAAAAATGATCTTGATATCGTTAGCCACCAACCATTCACCAAACCAGCCATTCACGCCGAATACCAATACATAAACCAGACCGACGATGACCGGCGAAACGGAAAACGGCAGATCGATAAAGGTAATCAACAACTGCTTACCTTTGAATTCAAACTTGGCAATTGCCCATGCGGCCGCCACACCAAACACCAGATTTAATGGCACAGCAATCAGTGCCGTCAATAAGGTCAATCTAACCGCATATAAGGCATCTGAATCGCTTAACGCCAACCAGTAAACTTGAAATCCCTTGCGTAAAGCTTCGGTAAACACAGCCACCAAAGGCATAACTAAAAATAAGGCGAAAAATGTCAGAGCAATACTGATCACACTGATTTTTATCCACTTAGATTCTTGTGTAGCGACATTTCTTTCATATTTGGTTGCTGACACCCAAGCAAAATTGCTCAACGGTTTATTCACAACAGAATTATTCATTTATCGATCTCTCCCGGTTCGCTTACCAGCCCACGCCTGCAACGCATTAATAATCAGCAACATCACAAAGGACACCACCAACATCACTGCCGCAATGGCCGTTGCTCCGGCGTAGTCGTACTGCTCTAATTTAGTAATGATCATCAGCGGGGTGATTTCTGAAACCATCGGAATATTGCCGGCAATAAAAATTACTGAACCGTATTCACCTACCGCACGGGCAAAGGCCAATGCAAAACCGGTCATTAACGCTGGTAACAAAATCGGCATCAGCACATAACGAAATGTTTGCCAGCGATTAGCCCCCAGACTGGATGCCGCTTCTTCCAATTCGGTTTCCAGATCCTGAAGCACTGGTTGCACTGTTCGGACTACAAACGGCAAACCGATAAACACCAAAGCCACCAGCACACCTAACGGCGCAAAGGCCACTTTTATGCCTAAGGTTCCCTGAATAAACTGGCCTAACCAACCATTTGGAGCATACAAAGCCGTTAACGCAATACCTGCTACCGCTGTGGGCAAGGCGAAGGGTAAATCGACTAAAGCATCGACAATTTTCTTACCCGCAAACGAGTAACGTACTAACACCCAGGCCAACATCAAACCGAAAACGGCATTAATGGCAGCAGCGGCTAATGAAGCGCCGAATGACAGTTTGTAAGAGGCCACAACTCGGGGCGCACTGACTATTGCCCAGAACTCTGTCCAAGTTAATTGGCTGGTAAAAATGAACACGGCACTTAATGGAATCAGCACAATAAGCGACAGGTACACCAAGGTGAATCCCATCGATAAACCGAAACCGGGTAAAACGGAAAATGATTTTATTGAGGTCATCAGTCATTCCCCTCATCACGGTTCAATGAACCGTTATCGATGATGTGCCTAGCCTGTAGCAAGGTGTTGCGTAACATGTTTATTCCTTGTCAAAACAATGTTCGCAAAGTGTAGAGAGGTAGTTTTAGGCTGAGAAATAACAAAATATGCAAAGCTTATGCATGGCACTGGATTAGATTTATTAATGTTAAATTACAATAGCTTAGATAAAGCAATCGCTTTTTTAGCAGTTAAAAAAGTTAATGTTTTGTCTTTAAATATCTCTTTTAGCAACTGAAACAATTTGTGCTGCGCCATGGTTATGGTTTTAGATAATAAAAAGCCAGTAGTCCGATAGAACTACTGGCTGATACCAAAAATGAAAGAGCTCATTGTAGCTAGGTTAGATCACTTTAACTTTGTAAAACGCAAGTAAGGTCGCACAGCTTCATATCCCTGAGGGAAACGACTGGCAAGTTCTGCTTCATCTTGCAGAGATGGCACAATCACCACCCGGTCGCCCGGTAGCCAATTACCTGGCGTCGCTACTTTTTCATTATCGGTTAATTGAAGCGAATCAATTACTCGCAACACTTCATTAAAATTCCGTCCGGTACTGGCGGGATAGGTAATGATTAATCTGACCTTTTTCTGCGGATCGATAATAAATAAAGATCGTACTGTGAGTGTCGCGCTGGCATTGGGATGAATCATGTCGTAAAGCTCAGACACTTTGCGATCGGCATCGGCCAATATTGGAAAATTCACCGTGGTATTTTGCGTGTCGTTGATATCGTCAATCCATTGGTGATGCTTATCCACGGGATCAACAGATAATGCCAACGCCTTGACATTTCTTGAGTCAAACTCGGCTTTTAACTTGGCGGTCAAACCAAGCTCTGTTGTACACACTGGGGTAAAATCAGCTGGGTGTGAAAATAACACGCCCCAGCTGTTTCCCAGCCACTGATGAAAACGAATATGCCCTTCTGTTGAATCTTGTTCAAAGTCAGGGGCTTCATCACCCAATCGAATTGACATGTTAATTCTCCATTATTCAAGCCTGCATATCAGGCGTATTGTAAAAATGCACTTTGCTGCGTTGTTAAAGCAATTGTTGAATATGTTTTAGGTATGAGACGTTTACGAGAGCTGTTCCAGCTACTTAATTGAAAGACCTCATCACCTGGTAAGGGTTCAATAGCTTCCAGCATGGCTGAAACAAAGTCTTTAATTAACGGCCATGCACCATAACCGGACTCACTATTTATATGTCCGGCGTTTCCTGCATTGTAAAATGCCAATCCCCAATCACGACTCAGTTGATCAGCCTGAACAACTGACATCCATGGGTCATTTTTACTGGCTACCAATACCCCTAACGTGTTTAGACGTTGGTCAGGTAATACGCCTGCTATGGTTTGTAAATTCTTTTGGCTCTCTTTAATCGGCCCATAATGCGAAAAACGCTGTGGAGCGGCTGGTGCCACTAAAATAACGCCTGCCACCTTTTCAGGACGCCAGGAAGCTATCAATGCACTCACCAAGCAACCAAAACTGTGAGCGACTAAAATCGCTTGTTCCGGCATCATATCAAGCTGCTTCTCCAGCGCTTCTGCCCATGGATAAATTCGCGGCGATTCCCAATTAACGCCGGTTAAGCGCTCGCTGTCTGGAAATTGCTGTTCCAGCCATGTTTGCCAGTGATTTTCATCACTGCCATTGAAGCCCGGCACAGTTAAGACTTTAGTCTTCATTGGTTTTCTCCTTGGCCTTACTTTTTATATTTTGCTAAAACTGGCCAGTGCAACTTCCGTCGATTTGAATAAGGCAATGACTTCAAATCCTGCTTTAAGTCCCAAGTCGTCAAGTGAGCTGGTTGTCACTACGGAGGTAATGATTCCAACACCAGTATCCACTTCAACTTCACTGACCACATCACCGCGTTTTATTCGCTTGATAATGCCTTTAAACTGATTTCGACTATTTATTGCTTTGATTGTCATGATTTTTTCCTTTGTTTTTAAAAATTCGGCCTGAACCATTCAGGCCGAAATAGTTATGTACTATTGACCGGAATAAATTCGGTCGAAAACGCCACCGTCATTAAAGTGTGTTTTCTGGGCGTTTTGCCAACCACCAAACGCTTCATCAATGGTGAAGGTTTTTACTTGCGGAAAACGTGCAATATCCTGTGGATCTGCATGCTCTGGTGCAACTGGACGATAATAGTGTTTAGCTGCCAACGCCTGACCAACCGGCGAGTACAAATATTCCAGATAAGCCTTGGCAACTTCTTGTGTATCGTTTTTTTCAGCATTGCCATCAACGACGGTCACTGGCGGCTCGGCAAGGATAGAAACCGAAGGAACAATGATTTCAAACTGATCTTTGCCTAATTCGTTAATGGCTAAAAAAGCTTCGTTTTCCCATGAGATAAACACATCACCAATTCCACGCTGGACAAAAGTGTTGGTTGACCCGCGAGCACCGGAGTCCAAAACGGGAACGTTCTTAAAGAGTTTATTAACAAATTCTTCTGCTTTTTCAGCACTGCCATATTTCGCTTCAGCAAAACCCCAAGCCGCTAAATAATTCCAGCGAGCACCGCCTGATGTTTTAGGGTTTGGTGTTATTACGGACACGTCTGACTTAATCAGATCTTCCCAGTCGTTTATATTTTTGGGGTTACCAGCACGAACCAAAAACACAATAGTAGACGTGTAAGGTGAACTATTATTTGGCAGACGGGTTTGCCAGTCAGCGGGAAGTTTTCCGGTATGTTCACCTATGGCATCAATGTCATAGGCTAACGCCAAGGTAACAACATCCGCAGCAAGGCCATCAATAACCGCTCTTGCCTGTTTAGCAGCACCGCCATGGGATTGGCTAATCTTGACGTTATCGCCTGTCAGCTGTTTCCAGTGTTTGGCAAATAACGGATTGAACTCCTGATATAGCTCTCGCGTCGGGTCATAAGAGACATTTAATAGTTCAATATCTTTCGCCAGTGAACCGCCAGAAAACACCGCAATGCTGATAGCGAACGGCAAGGTTTTAATTAAGGTTTTCAGTTTCATTGTTGTTCTCCAAAATTCAAATTGGTTGTTTAAAAATCAATTTGTGCACGTACTAAAGCGATATCTGGTTTTTCGCCGTCGGCTGGATTACCAGGACGGTCTACATCAAGTACTTTTATGTAGTTAGCTGAGAGGCGGATATTGTCGGTGGTATACCAGTTCACCCCAAAGGTCAGGTTGTCCTGTTCGCCGCCGATAAAACTGCCATCGTTAAGATCAGCTGAGCTGTAGCGAATACCAAGTTCCCAGGCGCCGATACCGCCATGACCCACTGTTGAATTCGGTTTCACCCGATCAAATGTGCCGGTGTTAGCTTTGTAACCGCGAGACTCACCTGTCAGGAAATAGCTGGCATAGACATACCAGGCATTAAAGTCCAGGTCCGTTGAAGCTGAAGCACGCTGTACGCGTGTATTGATATACTCACTTTGTACTGACAGAGGCCCAAACACGGCTCCCGCTTCCAAGCCGTATTGCTGGAAATCATCGACATCTGCTAAAACACCGGTATCAATCAGCCGGACACCGCTGATGTTGGCTTCTGGACGCTCACGGAAACGTAACTGGCCATCTTCAGGATTGCGATGCAGAACAGCTGCACCGAGATGAATTAGTTTATTTTTCTCAATAATCGGGTTAAAGGTGCCCCTAGCAACCAGTCCCCAACCTTCGTTAACTTCTTCATCTGGATCGACTTCTGACTTTTCACCAAAGGCGCCTGCTGAGGCGCTCCAGTTATGACCACCATGACTCAGACCAAGTCCAATCGCTCGATCCGGATTAAAGACGTTGGTTAATGCGCGTTCGATAAAGGTGGTGTGTAAACTGCTGATGAGATGCTCTAACCCAAACGGTTGTTTGAATTGACCCAGGGTAATCGCTGGGGTGAGTCCCGTATATTGGATGTAAGCGTCGCGGATCCCCCGCGCGCCAGAAGCATTTTCTCCAGTACCTTTGGGGCGAGCAAAATCATATTGAAAACGGTAGTTCCAGTTTTCATAAACATTGCCGCGAATATCCAGGAAAGCACGACGAAATTCTGTGCCATCCCCTAAAGCAATTTCATCTTCATTATGGGATGCTGCATCGATTTGTAATCGTCCACCTACTTGCGTTTTAAATGCTCCGTCAGCTGATTCAAATGACAAGCTTCGGCCATTGCTTTTAGCAATAACAGCCCCTTTAGTCACCGACTTAGTCTGTTGAATGTCTTCTTGGTGTTGATTTATTTGCGCGCTTTGCGCAGCCAGTTTCTCGATCAGTTGGTTTACTTGTTGTTCCAGTTTCTGAATGCGTGCTTCGGCTTCAGTATCAGCAGCGAGAACGCCAAGCGGAAATGTACTGATTAATCCAGCTAAAATTAGATTCTGTGTTATAGGTTTGAGTTTGAATGACACCGTGCTATCTCCTGGTTGTGTTAAGTGCAGGGAGATAGTAGAAAAGCGCCTTTATAATGCGAACCAATAAAAAATGGATTGGTTATTCACTGATATGTTAAGTAAATAAAAATCAGAGATTAGCCATAAAATACAGCTAAACAATGATGCGTAAGTTTAATAAAACAGGAGCGATAACTAAGGAAATAGTTTTATTAAGCGCGCTTCAATTAACAAACTAAGTGATGAAGGAGCAATCAGCAGCGAGAAGATAGATCGAGGTGTGGGTTTCATCACTCTTTAAAAAAACTCACTTCCTAATATAATTTTTAAACATATATATATTCTTGCTTATTAATTCCACTTATTTATAAACCTGTCATCATTAGCACTTTTAAAATGACTTGAGGTTTTAAATGGGGTGGGAAGGCCTATTCACCATAGCCGTTACATTAACAGTATTGTTAGTGCTGACATTCACTAGAGTAAGACCTCATATTGCGATGGTCACCGCCATGACGGTATTGTTGGCGACCGGGATACTGACTGGACAAGAAGCACTTGCTGGATTCAGTAATGCCGGTTTGATTACCGTAGCAGCTATGTTCATAGTGGCCGCTGGCTTACATGCTTCTGGCGGTGTCGATATCTTTGTGAAAGTACTATTGGGATCACCAAAATCCATTCGAGGTTCGTACCTTCGAATGTTTACACCCGTTGTCTTTCTCAGTGCTTTTTTAAATAACACACCTGTCGTCGCCACCATGGTTCCCGGCCTGCTTGCCTGGTGTAAGCGGATTAATATTAATCCCTCTAAGCTCATGATTCCATTGAGCTATACCGCTATTTTAGGCGGGACTCTGACGCTAATTGGTACCAGCACTAACCTTGTCTTAAACGGTCAGTATCAGTCTTTAACAGGTGAAGCCGGTTTTTCTATTTTTTCCATCACCATTATCGGCCTACCAGTAGCAATTTGTGGCTTGGTTTTTATGTGGTTATTTTTTCCTAAATGGTTACCAGATATTGGAAAAAACCATGCCTTTGAGAATGTGCGTGAGTTCACCCTAGAGGTCATGGTTGAGGCGGACGGTGTTTTGGTCGGTCAAAGTGTTCAGCAGGCCGGTTTAAGAGATCAGAAAAGTGTCTATCTGGTTGAGATTGAGCGGAATGGCACATTGTTAACCGCCGTTCCTTCTGAAGAGCGATTGCAAAGTGGCGACCGTTTGGTGTTTGCTGGCGATACTCAGGGTATTACTGATTTGCTCCGTATTCGCGGTATTGTTGCTTCAACATCTGATGCAGAAAGTAGCGTGTTGGCCTCCGAAAGACCTGAACGTAGTCTCGTTGAAGCCGTTGTCTCTCCACATTGTGCCGCGATAGGTGAAACAATTCGTGATGCGATGTTTTTGGAGCGTTATGGTGCTGTCATTATGGCGGTGGCAAGAAATGGCGAGCGGATACCCGGCAACTTGAGTAATATCGTTTTACAGGCGGGTGATACGTTGTTGCTAGAGGCCAGACCAGCCTTTGTCAGCCGACAACGTTACAACAAAGACTTTTTATTGATTAATGATTTAGGCAAAGAATCACCTAATCATGACAAAGCGGTCCTTGCTTGGGTCATTTTAATCACCTTAGTTGCAGCAGCGGGATTTGGTCTGATTGACATGCTTCATGCATCGTTAATTGGCGCCACCTTAATGATTTTGACCGGTTGTTGTTCTGTCAGTCAGGCGGAACGCAGTCTGGATTTAACCGTTATTTTGACCATTGCCGCATCATTTGCATTGGGCGTGGCATTACAACAAACCGGTGTGGCAGATTTCTTGGCGTCAGGCATTGTCTCATTGAGTCAGAACCAACCCTGGATGATGTTAATCATGACCTATATTGCTGTCTCGGTTTTGACAGAAGTCATTACCAATAATGCTGCAGCTGTTTTAATGCTGCCTATTGTGTTGGAATTAACATCAAAAGCCGAATTACATAATGAGCCGTTTATATTTGCCATTATGATGGCGGCTTCAGCCAGTTTTGCAACGCCATTGGGCTATCAAACCAATTTAATGGTGTATGGTCCGGGTGGTTATCATTTCCGTGACTTTCTAAAAGTCGGTGTACCGATGAATTTATTTATTGGTGCCGTGACACTTGCCGTCATTATGTTGATCTGGCCACTGAACTAAATACTATGTCTAAGATAATGCCAACGATTCAGCTCGCCTGCCAGCGGGATATTGCCTCACTGGTGACAATACTAACCGCCTGTGCAACACATATGGATCAGTTGGGCATGTCACATTGGTTAGGTGTCTATGATGACGCTTCTGTCAGACACAACCTGTTACAAAAATCAGTCTATGTGCTTAAACAGGACTCACAACTCATTGGTTGTGTAGCTTTAGGCATTCAGCCTGCTGATTATTACGTTGATTGTTGGGCAGATGCACCTCGGGCCGATTTTTATTTGACCCAATTGGCAGTACATCCAGATTATCAGCAAACGGGATACGGGCGATTATTACTCCAACATTGTTTGGACTTGATTGGTGACAGGACCCTGCATTTGGATGCTGTTGCTCATTATCCAGCGTTATTAGATTTTTATCGTCGCGCAGGCTTTATACAGATCGCCGAGGGCGTTGGTTTAGGAGATAAACGCTGTCTCTTTGAATACCGGGCTTCAAGCCAATAAAGTATCTATCAACATAATCAGAAATAAGCCGCCCATCAAACCGACGGTCGCTCGTGTTTGATGTCCATTTCGATGAGTTTCCGGAATCACTTCATGTGACACGACAAATATCATGGCTCCAGCAGCAATTCCTAAACCTATTGGATAGGAAATCGGTAAACCACTAGACAGAAAAATACCTAATACAGCTCCAACTGGTTCGACCAGACCGGTCGCAGCTGCAATGGCCACCGCTTTGCCAGCAGAAATATTAATGCGTCTCAGCGCCAATACGACGGCAAGTCCTTCAGGAATATTTTGTAAAGCAATCGCTGCAGTGAGTGGAATTCCGACAGCCAAATTACCATTGGTATAACTGACACCTATTGCCATTCCTTCTGGAAAATTATGGATGGCAATAGCCAATACAAACAATCCGACTCTGCCAACCTGTTGATGGCCCGCACCACAGGGACCGGAATGTTGATGTTCGTGGGGTAGATAATAATCTAGCCCTAACATCAATAACACACCTCCAACCATCCCGAAGATAATGATGCCAACACCACTGACGGCATGACCCGTAAAAGCCGTGCCTACTTCAATACCAGGCAGAATCAAAGAAAAAAAGCTGGCTCCTAACATCATGCCAGCCGCCATACCCAGCATAGTATCTTCGGTAATGGCTGAGAGTTTTTTGACAATCAACCCAGGTGCTGCCCCTAACGCTGTTGACAGGGCTCCCACCCCACCGCCAATTAACGCCCATTTTAAAAACTGTGGATCAACGCTGGATTGGCTATTCAGCAAATTAAAAATCAGCAAGCCAAATATCACTATGATGGTGATCAGAATGATTGTTGAAATGCTGGGACGGCTATTAAATTGCTCACGCCAGCTCATTAAAAGTGCTGAGAGTGTTTGTTTTATTGCCTGTTGCATGAGCTCGTCCCAAAATAGATTTTGCCAATCTTTATAAAAGATTGATTAGCTAATTACAATTAACTTATACATGTGAACTGAGCGTGAACTAATTCATCACTGTTAATTTCGTATCATTAATAACTAATTTTAGGAGTAATGAAATGCAGGCTTTACAAGAACACTCTGTAATGTGTCCTTATTGTGGGGAAACCATTGATGTTTTATTAGATTGCACCATCGATTATCAACAATATATCGAGGATTGTTTTGTTTGCTGTAGACCAATCCAATTTTCGGTTTCTGTCAACGAGGATGGCTCTTTACACGTTGATGCCGCTGATGAGAATGCCTAAAATTGATATTTTTATCCGAATTTTTACTAGGATCTAAATGTCTATTGTGTACTTTATTCAAGCAACTATAAGCTTGTTTTAGCAAATGATAGGGAGAGTTAAATCAACGATAAACCATGTTGAATTTTAAGTTTATGGATTTAAAGGAAAAATATCCTGGTTAAACAAGGATAGTTTACTTATTGAAGGATGTTATATTTCGGTTTCTAATGGACTCAAACCAATGATGGGAATGCACATTGAATCGTATTTGGCACAATGCTTTTTATCCAGTTTTGTTCGTGGCGTTATTATTACCACAAGCTTATGCTTCTCTTGATCTTTTAGCCGGGGTCGAGGCGGGTATTGAAACAGATACCGCAATGACCACCATTGATCTGGACCGAACTCAAGAAATCCTTTCATCAAATGATTTTGAATCGGAGCATGTTTGGCATAATGACCATACTGGCATTCAATATCAGATCCGGCTCATCCGCAGCTATTCCTACGGTAACTATCCTTGCTTGGCCTATCAGTTGAACATCAAAAATGGTGATGACTTACAAGAAAAATCGCTGGATGCCTGTCAACATCGAAGTGGAAAGTGGATTTCGGTATCCCCCAGTTCACTCGCTTTTTAAATCTGCTTAATTTTCTGCCATCAGCTATGTGTTATTTAAATAAAACTAGTCCTTACGATGGCGCATCAGCAATAAACAACGCTCGTTTAGGTGCAGGATAACCCTCAATTGTTTTACTAATGTCTTGCGGATCTAAAAAATCCTGTAATGATTCAAATGTCATCCATTCGGTCGCCCGCTGCTCTTCTAACGTCGTTACATTCTCATCGACACAACGGACATTTTTAAAGCCACATTTACGCAGCCATAACAACATGGTTGGTACAGAAGGAATAAACCAGACATTACGCATTTTGGCGTAGCGTTCTTCAGGCATCAAACTCATGCCTACTTCCCCATCAATGATCAATGTTTCTAATACCAGCTCTCCACCTGGACGAAGACAATGGCGTAACTCCATCAAATGCTTCAACGGTGAGCGACGATGATATAAAACGCCCATCGAAAATACTGTATCAAACAGGTGCAGTTTTTCCGGCATATGTTCAATACCAATCGGCAAGACAAAATGCCTATCACTCTGAATAAAGTGTTGCATCAGTTGATACTGCATACTGAACACCAGTGTCGGATCTATGCCCATCACCATGCTAGCGCCCTCACCTACCATGCGCCAGCCGTGATAGCCATTGCCGCCACCGACATCGAGTACCTTGCGTCCCTGCAGTGAACTGAGATGTGGTAATACCCGATCCCACTTCCAGTCGGAACGCCATTCAGTATCAATATCGATATCAAATAATTGATATGGGCCTTTGCGCCAAGGGTGGAAGGTTTTGAGCAAATTAATAAAGACCTGTTTATCGTAAGCTGACAGATCTTCCGCTAAACCTATAGCAACCTTTTTTTTCAGTTCGATTATAGAAGGCTGCATCGACGGCAAATCCGCCAAAGCTTGCTGCCATAACGGCATCTTGCCATGAAAATCATCTGCCAGCCTTTCAGCAGTAAAAGTTGCCAATTGCTCGGCCCAGTCAGCTTGTCCAACGGATTCAAGCCAACGGTAAAACGGTTCATATACGGTCATTTAAAAGCTATCAAAGAGGCAAAATTAAAACATTGAAACCAGCATTCGCTACGAATAAAACCGGCTTGGCTGAGACGTTGTTGATGTGCAGTCTGAGTCTCGGGGATTAATACATTTTCCAGCGCGCTACGTTTCTGACTGATTTCCAGATCACTATAGCCATTAGCCCGTTTGAAATCGTGATGTGCATCAGTAAAAAAAGTCTGTTGCTCAGCACTGTCAAAAGCCAGTTTTTCCGACAGGATAAATACGCCGCCGGGTTTTAAACCCTGATAAATTTTATCTATCAAATCATCCCGTAAAGCCGGTGCAATAAACTGCAGAGTGAAATTCATCACCACTACAGAGGCATTTTCAATAAGCGTCTGGTTAATATCTTCACAGCGAAGCTCAACGGGTACTCGATTGTTATCAGCCGCGATGATTTTCTCCGCCCTTTCAATCATTGCTGCCGAATTATCAACCGCAATTATCTGACAGCCTTCAGCTTTAATACGCTGGCGCATTGATAAAGTAACCGCCCCTAATGAACTGCCCAGGTCATAGCAACTACTGTTTTCCTGAGCATAACGAGCCGCCAGAATGCCGATATTGGAGATCAGGGTGCCATAGCCAGGTACTGAGCGCTGGATCATATCGGGAAATACATCCACCACACGTTCATCAAAGCGAAAGTCCACCATCTGTTCCAGCGGTGAAGCAAAAATGTTATCGGCTTTTTTGATCATCCCTGTTGCGCCTTCTTTTTGGCCACATCATTGCGTAGGTAAATAGGTAAAGCTTTATCCGCACTGACATATTCGCCCCGTGCATATAATTGCTCGGCAAGTTTCAAAATAATCGCAGCTTGCGGATAAATATCGGGTTGCTGACCAACTAACTGTGCGGAAAAATTGCTTTGCAATGTATCTGCATAAACTTGCCAGCCAGTGCCTGCACCTAACCACATCTCAGTATTAGCGGGCAAGAATTGTTCTGCAGGACATACTTTTTCCTCTCCCAGCAGCACAACGCTTCCCTCTTGCACCTGAAAACTGGCGGCATAGATTTCATCCATTCGCGCATCCATCGTTACCGCTATATTTTGTTGTTGGGTCTGCTCATAAGCAGCTTGGGCGACTGCTGCTAAAGTCGAGACAGGAATAACCGGAAGCTCCCGAGCAAATGCAATTCCTTGAGCAACACCCACCCCGATTCTAACCCCGGTGAATGAGCCGGGCCCACGCCCAAATGCCAAAGCATCAATATCAGCGATTGAAGCATCTGCTTGCTTGAAAAGCTGATCGAGCATCCCCAATATAAGGGTCGAGTGACCCCGTTGAGTCATTTGCTGCTGCTGATACAACACTCCGTTAATAGTTATTGCGGCAGAACAACTTTCGGTACTGGTATCAAGGGCAAGCAAATTCATTGGTTGGTCATCATCATGTCATTTGAACGTCATAGGCGCCCATTATAATTCAACCGTCAACTACAAAGGAGTTTCGCTATGGGTTATATCGCTGATACCATCTATATTTGCCGTGAATTGATGAAGCTGTTGTTTGTGGTGATCACTTCACCCTTCGCCGCCGTAGGTAGTCTTTTGATGTTAGGAAGTGTCGGCTGGCAAGAATAAAATAGCGGGGAGATATATGAGTGCCATTCACTTGCAAGCGCTAGAGAAAGTTCGCGATAAAGACTGGGATGGCGCTCATCAGCTTATCCAGCAATATAATGATCCATTAGCCTGTCTCATTCATGGCTATCTTCATCGTATTGAAGAGGATCTCTCTAATGCTGCTTACTGGTACAACCGAGCGAACGAGGTTGTACCAGCAAACAGTTTAGAAGACGAGCTACAACGTTTGGTTAAACTCGCCCGACAAGATTAAATCTATCCTATTATTTTCTAACGCCTTCGATAGACAGTGTTAAATACACTTCCTGAGAGCTAGGCCCCAATTTGCTGACATCAATACCATAATCAGCAATAGTAAATTTGGTTTCACCCAGGAAACCAACCCGGTAACCACCCCATGGATCTTCACCTTCACCGATTTTTTCCACCGGAATAGTCATCGGTTTAGTCACACCATGCAGAGTGAAATCACCTTTCATTAACAACGTGCCATCCGCCTGTTGTTCAAAATTAGTTGAAGTAAAACGCGCTTCAGGATGCTTGGCAGTGTTCAAAAATTGTTCACGCAAGTGCTTGTCACGCTCAGCAAAGTTGGTATCCACACTGGCAACATCAATTTTTACATCAATTTTTGATGCTTTTGGATTCTCGGCGTCATAGCTGAACGTGCCTTCAAAATCATTAAAACGTCCGCTCATCCAGCTGAAGCCCAAATGCTGAATTTTAAAATCAATAAAAGCATGGGCCTTCTCGGTATCAATCACATAGTCAGCTGCTTGAGCAGGCAACACAAATGCCGTACTCATCGCCAAAGCAAAGATAGTTTTTTTCATGTTAACTCCTGTTGGTTTAAAGATTAAGCATGCGACGCAACGTTGCATCTTTATTAATGAAATGATGTTTTAACGCCGCCAGGGCGTGAAGAGAGGCCAGAGCAATAATGAAATAGGCTGACCATAAATGCAGTTTGCTGACCAGGTCACTGGTTTCTACCGTTAACTTGGAAATCGCTGGAATATTGAACCAATCAAAAATGCCAAGTGGTTCGCCCTTGGCAGTAACAATTAGATAACCAGTGATGGCTAAAAGGACAATGGCAATGTTCATCAATTGATGAGCCGCTTTAGCTGCCCATTGTTGCCAGATAGGCGTGGATGAAATAGCTGCGGGCTTTCCAGCCAATGGACGCCAAATCCAACGTATAACGACCAATAAAAAAACAATAAATCCAAGCCCTTTATGCCACCAAGGTGCCTGATAATACCAATCGTCGTAATAGCCGAGATCAACCATCCATAAGCCAAGAACAAACAGACCGATTGTGAGCAGTGCAACAGACCAATGCAGCAATATGCTGATTAGACCGTAATGATCTTTGGTGTTGATTAAACGCATGCACTCCTCTCCATAGGAATCTCTTGAGATGGTTGTCAGACCCAGCCTTTACCGGCTGGGTTCCATTTAAAGGTTAGCGTTTACGAGAACGTTGCGTTCCACTTTTTACTTTTTTAGATCTGACATGCTGGGTACGGAATGCCGGTTGGCTTGAAGGCGTGTTTGCCTTGCGGGTAATACGCTTGCCTTCGCCCATCTCACCAGTGCCTTTAGGTTGAAAGCTAGGTATCAGATGTTTTTTACCATTACCAATTAAGTCGGCTCTACCCATACTCTTTAAAGCATCACGCAATAATGGCCAATTTTCCGCATCGTGATAACGCAAAAACGCTTTATGTAAACGACGAACTTTTAACCCTTTTGGTACAGTAATGTCGCCACCTTGACGTCGTACCTTATGTAAGGTGTCTTTTCCAGAGTGATACATTGCGGCAGCCGCAGACATAGGTGATGGCAGATACGCTTGCACCTGATCAGCTCGGAAGCCGTTATTCTTCAACCATAACGCTAAATTAAGCATATCTTCATCCGTCGTCCCCGGATGGGCCGCGATAAAATACGGAATCAGATATTGTTCTTTACCAGCCTGTTTGGAATATTTATCAAACATCGCCTTGAACTTGTCGTAGGTGCCAATGCCCGGTTTCATCATTTGTGATAACGGACCGTCTTCGGTATGTTCCGGGGCGATTTTCAGATAGCCGCCCACATGATGGGTTACCAGCTCTTTGACATATTCTGGGGACAGTACCGCCAGGTCATAACGCAGTCCGGAGGCAATCAGTATCTTCTTGATACCCGGCAGGCTACGGGCACGACGATATAAATTAATTAACGGCGTATGGTCAGTATTCAGGTTTTTACAGACACCCGGAAAAACACAGGACAGGCGACGGCAACTGGCTTCAATTTCTTCACTGTTACAGGCCAGTCGATACATATTGGCGGTTGGTCCGCCCAGATCCGAAATAATGCCGGTAAAACCTGGCGTGGTATCACGAATCGCTTCAATCTCACGAATAATCGAATCTTCACTACGGCTTTGGATAATGCGACCTTCATGTTCGGTAATCGAACAGAAAGTACAGCCACCAAAACAGCCACGCATGATATTCACCGAAAAACGGATCATCTCATAAGCTGGAATATTGGCTTTGCCATATTCTTTGTGTGGCAAACGGCTGTAGGGCAGATCAAAAACCGCATCCATCTCTTTGGTAGTCAACGGAATCGGTGGTGGATTGAGCCAGACATCCTGATCACCATGTTGTTGAACCAGAGCCAGTGCATTACCGGGATTGGTCTCTAAATGCAGAATCCGTGAAGTATGTGCATAGATGATTGGATCATCTTTAACCGTTTCATAGGGCGGTAGACGAATAACTGTTTTATCAGCATTTCTTGGTGAGACACGATGAATTTTAATGACATTGGTAGCAGGTTCAGCTGGCACAGCATTTTGCTCAGCCGTTTCAGCCTTGGATTGCTCGCAGCTCTCTTCGGTCTGCATCTGATAGGGATCAATTGGCGGGTTTAACTGGCCAGGCTTATCAATACTGGTGGAGTCTTTCTCCCACCAATTTTCACGTCGCCCATGACGCTTGGTATAGACCGTGCCACGAACATCTACAAGTTCACCTACCGCTTCACCTTGCGCCAGGCGATGGGCTATTTCAACCACCTGACGTTCGCCGTTTCCATAAACCAGCAAATCAGCCTTGGAATCCATAATCACACTGCGACGTACTTTTTCTGACCAGTAATCATAATGTGCAATGCGGCGTAAACTGGCTTCGATACCACCAATCACAATTGGCACACCTTTATAAGCTTCGCGGCAACGTTGACTGTAAACCACCACACTATGATCGGGACGTTTACCACCTTCCCCATCTGCTGTGTAAGCATCATTACGACGGATTTTTTTATCTGAGGTGTAACGATTGACCATCGAATCCATATTGCCGCCAGTGACGCCAAAAAACAGATTGGGTTTACCTAATCGCTGAAAATCTTTGGTGCTGTTCCAATCGGGCTGCGAGATGATGCCAACTCGAAAACCTTGTGATTCCAATAACCGACCGATTAACGCCATACCAAAACTAGGATGATCCACATAGGCATCGCCAGTAATGATGATGACATCACAACTGTCCCAACCCAGAGCTTCCATTTCGCTGCGTGACATTGGCAATTGTGGTGCAACACCAAAGCGGTGAGCCCAGAACTTGCGGTAGGAAAAAATATCGGGAGCGGCTTGCATAGAACCTCAGATCAACAACAGCGAAAAATCAACGGCTTATTGTAACAAACACCGAGAGTTGTTGTTCTTTGGGTTTTAGCACTTTTGGTTCCATCGAGTTGATTTACTGATGGCAGGTGATAACTAGCTTAGTTGTGCTGAAGAAGCAGCGAAAAAATCAGGATTTGAGCATGCCTTAAAATAATGAAACAACAGCAAATTTCTTAAGGATTAGCGGCGGCTTTAAAAGACTCCAGCGAGTCGACAATAATAACTGCTGTGCCCTCTTCCACCCACATGGCCAATTCGCGAACTTCAGCATTGCGCATCGCGATACAGCCTTTGGTCCAGTTTGAAACTTCATGAATATCAAGTTTGTCTTGCGTTTCTTCGCCAAGTCCATGGATACCAATCTGCCCACCTAAGGGTGTATTTTGCGGAGGCGTTTCATTGTAGATAAAGGCTGCCAGAATTTTACGATATTGCTTGCGAGTGATACGACCTTCTTTTAACGCTTGTTTAGCATCATCCATATTGGGGTAATCCAAATGCATAAAAAGATAAAAACGATCGCTACTGCGAATATCTCTTATTCGATAATGGCCCTCAGGAGTTCTACGATCACCTTCTTGTATTTTGGGCTGTCTTCCACCACTGCCTAACGCCACTTTAAAACTGCGAATAGTTTTGTCGTTTTTTCTAACTAGCAATTTATTTTCAGAACGAACTATCACCAACTCTATGGCATCCGAAGCAGCCATTGCAGCCACTGGAAATTGAAACAACAAAACTAAGAAAAGCAGCCTGAGCATAAAGGGCATTTAATCCACAAAGAAGGTTGAGATGATTTTTATCATAAAACGCCTGAATTATCACCTGTAAATGAATATTTTTAAAGAAATAATCGGTTTAAAAACGAAATATTTTGTTTTATCAAATCGTGCAATGATTGGGGTAGCCCAACATCAAATTGCTGATCAAGGCTTTCAGCCAAATCCCGATGTCTTTTTAACTGACTGACGTTGAATTTTTGTTTCAATGCCAGCCCAATCACATTGCCTTTATCGGCCACTGGCAACACCAAGGTTTGATTATCAAAACTTCGATTGATGCGCTGCATGGACTGACTAAATCCTGGTCGATCGGTTCCCCATAAATTAATACTCATCAGGCCATCATCATTGAGCACGCCAGCACAGGCATCAAAAAAAGCCTGGCCTTCAATACTCGCTGACATGCCTAAATGGTCATAGGCATCAACCAAAAGCAGATCATAAAAAGCACCATTGCTAAAAAACTGATCGCTGACAAAACGATAACCATCGCCATGATGGATTCTCAACCTAGGATCATTTTGCGGCACATTAAAATAACGCTGGGCGATATCAATCACATCTTGTCGGTATTCAATCACATCAATCTGACAATCATCAAAGTGATGTAATAAGAACTTGACCAACGACCCACCGCCCAAACCAATTACACATATATTTATGGGTCTTGGCTGAAATAATAAACCAGCCATCATCGCTCGGGTATAGCTTAATTCAAGCGAATGAGGTGTTTGTAGCGACATACTACTTTGGCGAGGATAAGTGCCAAAATGTAAAGATCGCATATCACCTATATCAACGACTTCAATAATACCCTCATCAGAAGAGGCCTGATAAACCACCGATCCACCATAATACAAACGCACTAGGGTGCGTCCTTTTCGGCAAAAAACTGTTTGTATAACCAACCATGGACCTGATTGGTTAATTGCTGGGGTACACTGCTGAAATAATGATTTGCCCCGTTAATTTCCCTCAGATGATAATTGGTTTTCTGCTCGGTTTTCATCTGAACCTGCCGTTTCAAAACAGCTTGTTTAACACTATCTTTCTGACGACTGCCCAAAATCTCCAATACTGGAATATTGGTATCGGTAATACTGTTATCACTAGCCAATTCACCGGTATTAATCATGATCAAAGCTGAAACGGGAACAGCCGTTGCCTTAAGCGTTTGTAATGCCAGCTCTCCACCTGATCCTTGGCCAATAAGTACAATATATTCATGTCCTTCCTGCTGTAATTTTAATAAAGCTGCATCAATACGCTGAGAAGTTGTTATCGGAGTATAAGCTTGCTCAGCGGGTTCAGTTGATTCAGCCGTTTCAGTAGGGGCTGCCTCAGGAGTTTCGGTCGGGGTATTCTCTGGTTCTGGAACCGGCGGCTCAGCCGTTTCTTCTGCTTCAGGCTGTGCCTCTGCAGTTTCGGTTGCTGGCTCATCGGGTTCACTATCTTCTTTAAAACGTATAATTTTGATCGCTAATGTATTCCAGCCATGGCTTGGCAATTGGCGTCTTAATATGCCAATAGTGGCACTATCAATATGTTCATTAATATCATGCAGTAGCAACACGGCTCCGCGCGGTGTGCCTAATGTTTGCGCTAAATAGGCAGCTGCAATGGTTTGATCTCCCACCGCTAATGGTTCATAACCTTTCGTTACTGAATCCTGACGCAGAATCTGAGGTTTATCTAGTACTGCACCACTCTCCACTGCGCCAGTTTCTGCTTCACCACCCTCTACTGCGCCACCTTCTACTGCTCCGGCATAAACAGCCGTAACAGGTAAAAAAAGCATCAATAAAGCAGCAATCAATCGTCTTTGGATTTGCACCAATATTCCTATTAAAGTTTGTTGAGCAACATACGTCAGTATAATGAGCGATACTAATTTTCAAAAGCTGAAAAAAGCCCACTTTTACGGTAGAGTAACGGGTTTTGACAGCAAATTTTTAACTAACTTAAAGAGAATCCGACATGGCCGAATTCAAAATTGCCCCATCTATCCTCTCCGCTGACTTTGCCCGTCTTGGCGAAGAAGTGGTACATGTACTGGCCTCAGGTGCTGATATTGTTCACTTTGATGTAATGGACAACCATTATGTACCTAACCTGACGATTGGACCTTTAGTCTGTGAAGCATTGCGCAAACATGGTGTTACTGCAGAGATCGATGTGCATTTAATGGTGAAACCAGTTGATCGCATTATTCCTGATTTTGCTAAAGCTGGCGCCAGCTATATTACGTTTCACCCTGAAGCATCTGATCATATTGATCGCAGCCTGCAATTGGTCAAAGCCGAAGGTTGTAAAACCGGTCTGGTATTCAACCCTGCGACACCACTGACCTTGGCTGAACATGTTTTGGACAAAGTTGATCGTATTTTGTTGATGTCGGTTAACCCGGGTTTTGGTGGTCAGAAGTTCATTCCTCATACCTTGGAAAAATTGCGTCAGGCTCGCAAAATGATTGATGAAAGCGGTTACGATATCGATCTGGAAATCGACGGTGGTGTAAACGTACAAAACATCCGTGAAATTGCAGAAGCCGGTGCCCGTACCTTTGTTGCTGGCTCTGCTGTATTTGGTGCCGCACAAGATAGCGATCCAAATAAATATGAAACAGTTATTGCCGCTCTGCGTGCTGAATTGGCGCAAGCAAAAATCTAATTAATGGCATTAACAAAGCCAGCACTTGCTTTAATTGATCTGGACGGCACACTGGTTGACAGTGTGCCGGATCTGGCTTGGTGTACAGATCAGATGATGCTCGCGCTGGATATGCCAGAACGCGGTGAAGTCAATGTTAGAAATTGGGTTGGTAACGGACTTGAAAGGCTGATTAAAAGAGCGTTAGTTAATCAACTCGATGGTGAACCTGCTGAAGCACTCTATGCCAAGGCCGCGCCAATATTTATGGCGTTGTATGCTGAAAATCCTTGTCAGCACAGTCAGCTTTACCCTGCAGTTAAACAGGGTTTGCAGTGGCTTAAGGAACAGGACATACCATTGGGGTGCGTGACCAATAAAGACGAGCAGTTTACGCTGCCCATTCTGAATAATCTGGGGATCCGCGATTATTTTGAGTTGATTGTTAGCGGCGATACCTTGCCGCAAAAAAAACCGGATCCAGCACCGCTGCTTTATGCGGCAAGTTATTTTAATATCGAGCCTTCACAAGCATTAATGATTGGCGACTCGGTCAATGATGTCAAAGCATCACGAGCCGCCGGTTTTCAAATTGTTTGTATGAGCTACGGTTACAACCATGGGAATGATATCCGCTCTGCTAATCCAGATGCGGTTATTGATAGTTTTGCTGAGTTAAACACTCTTTTTTAGAAGCCGAAAATGAAACAGGCACAATTCGACCAACTGGCCAGTGAAGGCTACAACCGCATCCCGCTTTATCGCGAGGTACTCGCTGATTTAGACACGCCATTAAGTACCTATCTTAAACTGGCTGATGCGCCCTATTCTTATCTTTTCGAGTCGGTCCATGGCGGCGAAAAATGGGGTCGTTATTCGATTATTGGTTTGCCCTGTGAATCCGTTATCAAAGTCTTTGGCGATCAAATCAAAATTTATCAGCGCGATGTGTTGATAAATGAAATTCAACATGACGATCCATTGACCTGGATCGCAGAGTTTCAGTCAAAATTTAATCTGCCAAGCTTGGAATATCTACCCAAATTCAACGGTGGATTGGTGGGCTATTTTGGTTATGACACGGTTCGTTATGTCGAAACTCGTTTAGGCGATGCCCCTGAAAATGATCCATTAGGCTGCCCAGATGTCTTGCTGATGGTGTCAGACGAATTAGTGGTGTTTGATAATCTCAGTGGCCGGTTATTTTTGATTGTGCACGCCGATCCAACACTGCCAGATGCTTATGATAAATCTCAGGATCGTTTGGATCAGCTGATTAATGAATTACGCGAATCCACCCCTAAATTCAGTGAAAAACGTCCACAAAACTCGGTTTCGGAACAGGATTTTGTCTCCGGTTTTACCCATGATGGTTTTATCGATGCAGTCAGCAAGGCAAAACAATACATCAATGATGGCGACATCATGCAGGTTGTATTGTCACAGCGTTTGTCAGTGCCATTTCATGCCGCTGAAATCGATTTATATCGTGCCTTACGCACGTTAAATCCATCGCCTTACATGTATTACCTGAACCTGGAAGACTTCCATATTGTCGGATCTTCTCCAGAAATTCTGGTACGCATGGAAGACAATGAAGTGACTGTTCGTCCCATTGCCGGCACCCGTCGTCGTGGTAAAACAGAAGAACAAGATAAAGCGCTGGAACAGGAACTGCTCAACGATCCAAAAGAATTGGCTGAACATTTAATGCTGATAGATTTGGGCCGTAATGATGTCGGTCGTGTGAGCCAGACCGGCACGGTAAATCTGACCGATAAAATGGTCATCGAACGCTATTCACATGTGATGCATATCGTTTCCAATGTTACCGGACAGGTGTTGCCCGGCATGACTGCAATGGATGCCCTTCGGGCGACATTTCCGGCCGGTACCGTCAGCGGTGCCCCGAAAGTTCGGGCAATGGAAATTATCGATGAGTTAGAGCCGGTTAAACGTGGTGTCTACGCGGGCGCCATTGGTTATCTCTCTTGGGCTGGCAATATGGATACGGCAATTGCCATCCGCACTGCGGTTATCAAAGACAAACAACTGCATATCCAGGCAGGCGCTGGTATTGTCTATGATTCTGTTCCGGAAATGGAATGGGAAGAAACCATGAACAAAGCCCGTGCGATATTTAAAGCGGTTGCCATGGCTGAGGCAGGTCTTGAGCCGCCAAAACCGACTGAATAAAAAACAGGACCGACTATGCTGTTAATGATTGATAACTATGATTCGTTTACCTACAACCTGGTGCAGTATTTTGCTGAGCTCGGTACTGAGGTAGAAGTACAGCGTAACGATAAACTGACAATTGATGACATAGAAACCCTTAATCCTGAACTTATCGTGATATCCCCAGGCCCTTGCACCCCAAATGAAGCCGGAATTTCATTAGACGTTATTCATCAATTTGCAGGTAAAAAACCGATTTTAGGCGTTTGTCTTGGTCATCAGGCAATCGGTCAGGCTTTTGGTGGTGATGTTGTGCACGCCCGCGAAATCATGCATGGCAAAACATCTCCAGTGCATCACAATAATATCGGTGTGTTTAAGGGTCTCAACAATCCTTTGCAGGCCACCCGCTACCACTCGCTGGTCATCAAAAAAGAGACTTTACCCGATTGTTTTGAAGTAACCGCCTGGACAGAAAATCCGGATGGCAGCATTGATGAAATTATGGGCGTCCGACATAAAACACTGCCAATTGAGGGCGTGCAGTTTCACCCTGAATCCATATTAACTGAACAGGGTCATCAATTATTAAAAAACTTCCTGGATGAACACCATGGCTGAAAATGAATTCACCATGCAAGCCGCCATCAAGCTAATAACTCAGCGCCAGCATCTGTCTGAACAGCAAATGACAGCAGCGATGCGGATGATCATGACTGGTGAAGCCACAGACGCCCAGATCGGTGGCTTTTTGATTGGCTTACAGATGAAAGGCGAAACAATCACCGAAATTGCTGCCGCCGCATCAGTGATGCGTGAATTAGCTACGCCAGTACAAGTAACAGGTGAACACATTATTGATACCTGTGGTACCGGTGGAGATGGGGCTAGCAGTTTTAATGTATCAACAGCTAGTGCCTTTGTAGTCGCTGCAGCAGGTGCCAAAGTCGCAAAACATGGTAACCGCTCAGTTAGCAGCACGTCCGGCAGTGCCGATGTTCTCGAAACAGCCGGTGTGAATCTCGAATTAACACCTGAGCAAGTTGCGCACTGTGTTGAAACCACCGGCGTCGGCTTTATGTTTGCCCAACGTCATCATGGCGCAATGAAGCATACGGTTGGGCCGCGTCGCGAAATGGGTGTCCGCACTATATTCAATTTGCTCGGCCCGCTAACCAACCCAGCTAAAGCCAAACATCAAGTAATGGGCGTATTTGATAAAAAATGGGTTGAACCTATCGCGCAGGTACTGCAAAAACTTGGTAGTAAACATGTGATGGTGGTGCACGCCAAAGACGGTATGGATGAAATCAGTATTGGCGCCGATACCTTTGTCGCCGAGCTTAAAGATGATGTGATTTCCACTTACACCATCAAACCCGAAGATTTTGTGATGCAACGTGTTGATATCAGTCAGCTGACCGTCACCAATGCACAGCAAAGCCTGGATATTATTCAGCGTGTGTTTGCCGGTGAACCTGGCCCTGCCCGCGATATCGTCGTGCTCAATGCCGGCGCTGCCATTTATACAGCAGATTTGGCGGATAACCTGGCGGAAGGTGTTCGTCAGGCAAAACACTTTATTGATAGCGGTATTGCTCAACAAAAATTAGACGCACTTATTAAGTGCAGCCAACATTAAAAGATCGTTTATGACTGACACTCCCGATATTCTGAAAAAAATTCTGCAACGCAAACAACAAGAAATTGCTGAACGCAGCAAACGTTTGCCAATTAACTTGTTACAACAACTGGCTGAAAATGCTGAACCGGTTCGCGGTTTTGTTGAAGCGATCGAACGCAAACTGGCCGTTGGACAAAGTGCCGTTATTGCTGAAGTAAAAAAAGCATCCCCAAGTAAAGGTGTTTTACGAGCTGACTTCCGACCAGCTGAAATCGCGCTATCTTATGAAAGTGGTGGTGCGGCATGTTTATCTGTTCTAACTGATCAGGATTTTTTTCAAGGCCATGAAGATTATCTAAAACAAGCGCGAACAGCCTGTCAGTTACCGGTCATCCGTAAAGATTTTATTATTGATCCTTACCAAGTATTTGAAGCTCGAGCGATTGGTGCCGATTGTATATTGCTGATTGTTGCCGCATTGGATGACGATCAACTTGAACAATTAAGTCAGTTGGCCATACAGCTGGAAATGGATGTATTGGTCGAAGTACATAACGAAGAAGAATTACATCGCGCAATGGTTTTGAATCTACCGCTGATGGGGATCAATAACCGTGATTTACATACCTTTGAAACGTCGTTAGAAACAACGATTAAATTACTTAACTTCATTCCTGATGAAACCATTGTCATCACTGAAAGCGGCATCCTTGGCAAAGAAGATGTCGCTTTTATGCGTGAACATGGCGTAAACGGGTTTTTGGTTGGCGAAGCCTTTATGCGTGCTGATGACCCCGGTGAAGCGTTATCCAACCTTTTTAATTGAGGCATTAACGCCGCGATGGTCCGCATCAAACAGGATCATCGTTTTGCCATGAGCCCATAAAACGCCGCGTTCTTGTAATTCTTTTAATACTCGGCCAACCATCTCACGTGAACAGCCGACGATTCGGCTGACTTCCTGACGAGTGATCTTAATTTGGCGACCTTGTTCGTGACGCATTGCATCAGGTTGTGCAGCCAAATCTTTTAATGCTTCTTCTACCCGGCCTGAGACATCCATAAATGCCATATTGGTTGCTTTACGGGTGGTGGTTAGCAGACGTTTGGACATCTGTTCACCTAAGGTTTCCAGTAGGTATGGGTAACAGCTTTTTAATTCTGTTTTGGAAAGCGCTTTTAATGTCTGATAGCTGATTTCTTCAGTTCGACAATCGGTTCTAGCTTTGACTAATGAGATGCGATCACTGATGTCGTGAAAGTAACCCACTTCACCGATAAAGTCGCCCTGGTTGAGATAGGCAACGATTAACTCTTCACCTTCTTCGTTTTCAACACAGATGCTGACAGAACCTTCACGAATATAATAAAGCTTATCGGGAATATCACCCGGTCGAGCCAGCATTGTTTTGGCTGGATAAACTTTGCTATGGCAGTGTTTAAAAAATTCTGCCAACTGCTCTTCTCTCTCTTTATGTTTTAAATAATCCATGTCATGAAGGCCCAGCTTTATTTTTATAAGGATTAATTCTGCCCAATTCCAACGAATATGGCAAAATTAAACGTTGTTATATGTATTTTACGCAGGATGAGTTAAATGAAAGCAAGAGTAAAGTGGGTTGAAGACGTTTTATTTGTGGGTGAATCCGGAACAGGCCATACCGTGGTCATGGATGGCCCAGCAGAAGCTGGCGGTCACGGCACCGGCATGCGTCCGATGGAGCTTTTATTGCTAGGCCTGGGTGGCTGTACTTCATTTGATGTCATCGATATTTTAAAAAAATCGCGTCAGGATGTAACGGATTGTGTGGTTGAAGTTTCCGCAGAACGAAGTGAAGAGGCGCCAAAAGTATTTACAAAAATTCATGTTCATTACACAGTGACCGGACGTAATCTTAAAGCGAATTTTGTCGATCGTGCGGTAAAACTGTCGACCGAAAAATATTGCTCAGCATCAATCATGCTGGCGAAAACTGCCGAAATCACCCATGACTATGAAGTGATTGAACAAGCCTAAATACTTTTCCTAACAACGGAGCAGAACCATGCAGCGACCCACACGAACTGGCGGTTTGCGTCATGTAGCATTAACCGTCGAAAATCTGGAAGCCTGCGAACATTTTTATGTTGATTTATTAGGTATGGAGGTTGAATGGCGTCCAGATCCTGATAGTGTCTATCTGACTTCAGGTAATGATAATCTGGCACTACACCGCGGCGAAAATATTAATAAAGCCCCTGTTCAACCTTTAGATCATATTGGCTTCATTATTCCGACTCTTGAACAGGTCGATGAATGGTATGCCTTTCTGGATCACCATGTGGTTCCGATGCGTCAACCACCTCGCACCCATCGCGATGGCGCCCGCAGTTTTTATTGTTATGATCCGGCAGGGACAGTTGTACAAATCATTTACCATCCCCCGATTTCGTAAAACAAATTCTTAAAGCAGAGTTGTTATGAAAACCTATATATACAAAAGCCGTAAAAAAGAAGAGTTGTATCTTTACCTGAGCAAGAAGGATGACTTTTCCGAAGTGCCACCCAGTCTCTATGGTTCAATGGGCAACGAGCCAATATTTGTGATGGAACTAGAACTGAGCCCAGAGAAAAAACTGGCTCGTGAAGATGTTAATAAAGTCATTCATAACCTGGAAACACAGGGTTTCCATGTACAAATGCCACCGACCAATGATTTGTTATTACACCGTGAACGCACCGGCCAATTACATTAATTGAGCAACAACCCTTTAAATGAGTTTTTTCAACTCGTAAAGTAATTCCAGTGCCGCTTTAGGCGTTAATTCATCAGGATTGATTTGCTCGATTTTATTTATCAAGACAGAATTATCTGGTTGAGCAAATAAGTCCTGTTGCAGTTGCGATTGTTCTGAACCAACAGTACGTTGTGATTCCAATGTGGCCAATTTTTGTTTGGCAGCCTGAATCACATCGTTAGGTACTCCTGCCAACTGTGCAACTTGTAAACCATAGCTTTGATTGGCTGCACCTGGTTTTAATTGATGCAAAAACACAATCTTGTCGCCGTGTTCAATGGCATCAAGATGCACGTTTGATGCTTTGTCATACAATGCTGGTAACTGGGTCATTTCGAAATAATGTGTGGCGAACAAAGTATAGGCACCAATATCCCGCACCAGTTTTTCAGCGCAACTCCAAGCCAACGCCAAGCCATCAAAAGTGCTGGTACCCCGCCCAACTTCATCCATTAACACCAGGCTTTGTGACGTAGCATTATTCAGAATATTGGCCGCTTCGTTCATTTCAACCATGAATGTTGAACGTCCAGACGCCAAATCATCACTGGCACCTATTCGGGTAAAAATCTGATCAATTGGGCCGATCATGGCCGATTCAGCAGGAACATAGCTGCCCATATACGCCAAAATAACAATTAAAGCTGTTTGCCGCATATAGGTAGACTTACCGCCCATATTCGGTCCGGTAATCACCAGCATCGACTGTTCATTTAACTGTAAATCATTGGGACAGAAATGCGTTTTCTGCACTGCTTCGACAACGGGATGTCGTCCCGCCTGAATGGATAAACCTCTATCAGCAGTTAACTGTGGCACCACATAATTCAATGTTTGTGCCCGCTCTGCCAGATTACTCAACACATCAAGCTCGGCCAGGGCTGCAGCACAATGGGTCAATGCCGCTAGTTCAGGATGAATTAGTTTAAACAGCTCTTCATATAATGATTTTTCCAATGCCAATGCTTTTTCGCTGGCACTGAGTACCTGATCCTCATGGGTTTTCAGCTCGGCAGTAATGTAACGCTCAGCGTTTTTCAGTGTTTGCCTACGTTGATAATCAGCCGGTAACTGAATATTGTGGGCACGGCTGATTTCGATAAAAAAGCCATGCACTTTGTTATAGCCGACTTTTAAGGTGCTGACGCCAGTACGTTCACGTTCACGCTGTTCCAGATCGCGTAAAAAATCATTGGCATTCAGATGCAGATTGCGTAACCGATCCAGTTCTGCGTTGTAGCCTTCGGCAATCACCCCGCCATCTCGGATCAACACCGGCGGCTCTTCAATAATTGCCCTATTCAATAACTCAAGTAATTCAGGAAAAGTCCCCAACTCACGATCGAGCTGTTTCAGTAATCTGGCTTGAGTAGCCGATAAAGATTGATGCAAATTTGGCAGCGCCGTCAGCATTCGACGTAACTGCACAAAATCACGTGGTCTGGCACTACCCAGGGCTAAGCGGGTAACAATACGTTCAATATCGCCTAGCGGTTTTAGCAGGGTTTGAACGGCAGCAATAACATCCTGTTCAAGAAGGTCACCAATAGCCGCCTGACGCTGCTTTAAAACAGATAAATCACGTTTAGGTTGTAACAACCAACGGCGCAGTAAACGTGTTCCCATAGGCGTGACAGTATTATCAAGCACCGACAATAAGGTATTTTCGCGCCCACCAGACAGATTTTGTTCCAATTCTAGATTGCGTCTTGATTGTGGATCGATGCGAATGCCGTCGGCCGGTGTTTCAACACTGATTTTGCGTAACTGTGGCAGCGCTGTGCGATGGGTTTGCTGAGCATAATTTAGTAAACAACCTGCCGCCATAACAGCCAGCGGCAGTTCATCACAACCAAAACCTTTTAAATCCGTAGTACCAAAATGTTCACACAATCTACGTCTTGCTGCATCCAGTCCAAAATGCCATTCAGGTACAAACCGAAGTCGTTTGTTGTAGCTACTGAATGTCTCGCCATGACTGTCATCAATCAGAATTTCTGCCGGTTGAAGCCTGGCTAAATCAGCTAAGAGATCATTTAATGATTGGTGCTGACACACATCAAAACGACCACTGCTAATTTCAGCGACGGCTAAACCGTATTGATCCTTTTGCCGGGCAATGGCAACCAGCAAGTTCTCCTGCTTACTATCAAGTAAAGCCTCATCGGTTAATGTTCCCGGAGTAAGAACACGTACTACTTTACGTTCCACCGGTCCTTTACTGGTTGCCGGATCGCCAATCTGCTCACAAATGGCAACGGGCACGCCACCCTTAAGTAACCTTGCCAGATAACCTTCAGCCGCATGATAAGGCACACCCGCCATTGGAATAGGCGCACCGTTACTATTACCTCGAGCCGTCAATGTGATATCTAACAGTTCAGCAGCTTTATGAGCGTCATCGAAAAACAACTCGTAAAAGTCGCCCATTCGATAAAACAATAACAATTCGGGATGCTCAGCCTTGATACGCAGATATTGCTGCATCATTGGCGTATGATTGGTTTTTTCGGTCATTTTTATAGTTTAGCGTATGCAAGATTATTCTGACGCAACACTTTATCAGCTTACCCAGCAACTGGCACAAGCGCTTCAGGTTAAAGGCTTACGATTAGTCACTGCCGAGTCCTGCACTGGCGGCTGGCTGGCCAAATGCTGCACAGATCTACCGGGCAGTTCTGCTTGGTTTGAAGGCGGCATTGTCAGCTACAGTAATCAAATTAAACAACAGCATCTTGATGTGAAAGCCACAACGCTGGAAAAATTCGGTGCCGTTAGCGAACAAACTGTAATAGAAATGGCATCAGGTGCCATTCTTAATTTTGACGCGGATCTTTCCGTTGCAATAAGTGGTATTGCAGGCCCGGATGGTGGCTCAGCCGAAAAACCAGTTGGCACGGTCTGTTTTGCATGGGCAGATAAACAAAGTGTGTTTTGTAACACTTTTCTGCTGCGCGGCAATCGCGAATTCATTCGTCGGCAAGCTGTATTTATCGCGCTTGATGGCTTAGTAAAAAAATTAGCTTCCACCGAATATTACGCCTGAACTCAACTACAAAATTAATATCGACTAAAAGCCTGTTTTAAACAGCAATCGACGCTGGTGAGACATGGCTATCTGTGTGATAATCCATAGTTCTTTGATATCAGCTAAAGGGCACACCAAATGGATGAAAACAAGAAGAAAGCGCTTGGCGCAGCCTTAGGTCAAATCGAAAAACAATTTGGCAAAGGTGCAGTCATGCGTTTGGGCGATGGAACTGCCCACCGAGATATCGATGCGGTATCAACGGGCTCTATTGGTCTTGACGTTGCATTGGGCATTGGTGGTTTACCACGTGGTCGTGTTGTTGAAATTTATGGCCCGGAATCATCTGGTAAAACCACGCTGACATTGCACGTTATTGCAGAAATGCAAAAACTTGGCGGCACCGCAGCGTTTGTTGATGCCGAACATGCACTCGACCCGCTTTATGCTGAAAAACTGGGCGTCAACATTGACGACTTGCTGGTTTCACAACCCGATACCGGTGAACAAGCACTGGAAATCACCGATATGCTGGTACGTTCAGGTGCCGTTGATGTCGTCGTCGTTGACTCAGTCGCCGCTTTGACCCCTAAAGCTGAAATCGAAGGTGATATGGGCGACAGCCATATGGGTCTGCAAGCACGTTTGATGTCTCAGGCTTTACGTAAGCTGACTGCTAATATCAAACGTTCCAACACGCTGGTAATCTTCATCAATCAAATCCGTATGAAAATCGGCGTTATGTTTGGTAACCCGGAAACAACTACCGGCGGTAATGCACTGAAATTCTATGCCTCTGTTCGTCTGGATATTCGTCGTATTGGCGCAATCAAAAAAGGCGATGAAATCCTCGGTAATGAAACCCGCGTAAAAGTAGTTAAAAACAAAGTTGCACCGCCATTTAAACAAGTCGAATTTGATATTCTTTACGGCGAAGGTATTTCCCGTGAAGGTGAATTAATCGATTTGGGCGTTAATGAAAATATCGTCGAAAAATCTGGTGCCTGGTATAGCTATGACGGTAACCGCATTGGCCAAGGTAAAGATAACGTACGTATCTATCTGAAAGAACACCCTGAAATGGCCAAAGATATTGAAGCGAAAATCCGGGCGGTGATGATGCCAAAGAACATTAAGGCAAATGCCGAAACACCTGTGGATGACGAAATCGACGCGTGAAATCCCGCTCAGCAACAGAACAAGCCATTGGCTATTTAGCGAGACGGGAACATAGCGCCGCCGAATTAGAGCAAAAACTTCAACAAGCCGGTCATGAAACAGATAAAATTCATGCCGCTTTAGAAAAGCTACAACAAAGTGGCCTACAAAATGATCAACGTTTTGCCGAAGCGTTCATTAGATCCCGCGCTCTACGGGGATATGGTGAGTTAAGAATACGGCAAGAAATGAAACAAAAAGGCGTGGCGGATGAGTTGATTCATTCCTCCATGCAACAAGCAGAAACTGATTGGTTTGCGCTTGCTATCGAAGTTCGATGCAAGCGTTTTGGCGAGCAGAGCCCCGATGATTTTAAAGACCGAGCGAAACAGATGCGGTTTTTACAATATCGGGGCTTTACTCATGAACAAATAACGGAAAGTTTTAAACTGACTAATGAAAACGAGCGCTGATATACGCAAATTGTTTCTGGACTTCTTTGCTGACAAAGGTCACGAAGTCGTTGCCAGCAGTCCATTAATTCCGGCCAATGATCCGACATTGTTGTTTACCAATGCCGGCATGGTTCAGTTTAAAGAAGTCTTTCTCGGTCAGGAAACGCGAAAATATACGCGAGCCACCACTACGCAACGTTGTGTACGTGCCGGTGGTAAACACAACGACCTGGAAAATGTGGGTTACACCGCCCGCCACCATACTTTCTTTGAAATGCTCGGCAACTTCAGTTTTGGTGACTATTTCAAACGTGAAGCCATTCAATACGCTTGGGAGTTTTTGACCGAAACGCTGCAATTGCCTGCTGATAAATTATGGATCACCGTATTTGAAGAAGACGATGAAGCAGCAGATATTTGGTTAAAAGAAATCGGTGTCGATGCTTCCCGCTTCTCTCGTATTGGTGCCAAAGATAACTTCTGGTCAATGGGTGATACCGGTCCATGTGGCCCCTGCTCTGAAATATTTTATGACCACGGCTCTGAAGTAGCCGGTGGTCCTCCTGGCACACCAGAAGAAGATGGCGATCGTTATATCGAGATCTGGAATCTGGTATTCATGCAATTTGACCGTTCAATTGACGGCACTTTGACACCCCTGCCAAAACCATCTGTCGATACCGGCATGGGACTCGAACGTTTGGCTGCAGTATTGCAGCACCAACATAATAACTATGACATTGATCTGTTCCAAAACTTGATCAAAGCCATTCAGCAATTATCCGGCACCACTGATTCGAGTAATACCTCGTTACGCGTTATTGCCGATCACATCCGCTCATGTGCCTTTATGATCACCGATGGCGTGCAACCATCTAATGAAGGCCGTGGCTATGTATTGCGTCGAATTATTCGCCGCGCGATTCGTCATGGACATAAGCTGGGTTTAAAAGAAGCTTTCTTCTACAAACTAGTTCAGCCATTAGTCGACGAAATGGGCGAAGCGTTTCCTGAACTTGCCAAGGCACAGCCAGTTGTCGAACAGGCTTTACAAATCGAAGAAGAACGTTTTGCTGATACCTTAGATAACGGCCTGAAAATTCTCGATCACGCTATTGATCAGATGGCCGACAAAGAAATTCCCGGCGAAACCATTTTCTTACTGTATGACACCTATGGTTTTCCAATTGACTTAACGGCAGATATTGCCCGTGAACGCGGTTTAACCATCGATGTAGCTGGTTTTGAACGTCATATGGAAGCACAACGCAATCGTGCTCGTAGTGCCAGCCAGTTTGGTGGCGGTTTATCCGAAACCCTGATTATTGATGGCGAAACCGTTTTCTGTGGTTACGATCATGTGCGTAATGAAGGTGTCATCACTGCCCTACTGGTTGATGGCGAAAATGTCGACAAACTCCACGCCGGTCAGCAAGGTATTATCGTTCTGGATCACACACCGTTTTATGCCGAATCAGGTGGTCAGGTCGGTGATCAAGGTGAAATCAACACCGCTGGTGCACACTTCATCGTCAAAGATACCCGTAAACAAGGCAAAGCGTTTACTCATATTGGCGAATGTAAAAACGGCACTTTTGAAGTAGGTCAGCCAGTTAATGCCCATGTTGATGAACACAATCGTCAAGCCACGGCGTTGAATCACTCTGCCACTCACCTGTTACATGCTGCTTTACGCACAATACTTGGCGAACATGTCACGCAAAAAGGTTCATTAGTTGATTCACACAGACTGCGGTTCGACTTTTCGCATTTTGAACCGGTTACCCCAGAACAACTACGTGAAATTGAACGACTGGTTAATCAAGAGATTCGTGTTAACCATACTGTTGAAACACGCTTGATGCCGATTGAAAAGGCCCGCGATAGTGGTGCGATGGCATTATTCGGTGAAAAGTATGATGACGAAGTTCGCGTACTTAGCATGGGCGAGTTTTCGATTGAATTATGCGGCGGCACACATGTTGGCCGCACCGGTGATATCGGTTTAATGAAGATTACCAATGAAACCGGTATTGCTTCAGGCGTTCGTCGTATTGAAGCGGTCACCGGTGAAGCAGCACTGAATTACATTGAACAATCAGAAAACCGTCTCAACAGCATTTCAGATTTGATCAAAGCCAAACCGGAAAATATTGAAGAAAAAACCCAACAACTGGTGCAACGTACCCGTCAGTTGGAAAAAGAACTGGAAGCATTAAAATCCAAATTGGCCAGCAGTGCCGGTTCTGATTTAGCTTCATCAGCCACTGAAATTGGTTCTATTAAAGTATTGGCAGCTAATTTAGAAGGCGCCGATGTGAAAAGTCTGCGTGACGCCGTTGACCAACTTAAAAATAAACTGGGCAGTGCCGCCATTATTCTGGCAACAGTAGATGGTGACAAAATCACTTTAATTGCCGGTGTCACCAAAGATATTACCGATAAAATCCGCGCCGGCGATTTGGTTGCACATGTCGCGGCACAAGTCGGTGGTAAAGGTGGTGGCCGTCCAGATATGGCACAGGGCGGTGGTACTGAACCACAAAAATTAACTGCTGCACTCGACTCCGTCACCAATTGGGTGGCATCAAAGCTGGAAAATTAAGTCATGGCACTTATCGTACAAAAATACGGCGGCACTTCAGTCGGTTCTGTTGAACGTATTCAGGAAGTCGCTAAAAAAGTTATTAAATATCGCAATGATGGCCACGATATTGTCGTAGTTGTCTCGGCGATGAGTGGTGAAACTAACCGTTTATTGGCGTTGGCAAAGGAAATTAATCCAGATCCGCGTGGCCGTGAACTGGATGTTTTATTGTCAACTGGCGAACAGGTCACTATCGCCCTGCTCAGCATGACACTGCAACAAATGGGCATGCCAGCACAATCCTATACCGGCTCTCAGGTAAGAATCTTGACCGATGATGCACATAATAAAGCTCGCATCATGCAGATCGATGATGAAAAAATGCGTCAGGATCTTAGCGAAGGCAAAGTTGTTGTTGTCGCCGGATTTCAAGGTTGCGATGAACACGGCAATATCACCACGCTAGGTCGTGGTGGCTCTGATACTACAGCCGTGGCATTAGCTGCCGCTTTAAAAGCTGATGAATGTCAGATTTATACTGATGTGGATGGTGTCTATACCACCGATCCACGTGTTGTCCCAGAAGCTCGTCGTCTCGATCGCATTACCTTTGAAGAAATGCTTGAGATGGCCAGTCTGGGAGCAAAAGTTTTGCAGATTCGCTCGGTCGAATTTGCTGGAAAATACAACGTGCCTTTACGCGTACTTTCATCCTTTACCGAAGGTGGCGGCACATTAATTACCTCTGAGGAACCCTCAATGGAACAAGCGCTTATTTCTGGTATTGCCTTTAATCGCGATGAGGCAAAATTAACCATTCTGGGCGTGCCTGATCAACCAGGTGTCGCGCACAAAATTCTGGGTCCGATTGCTAAGCAAAATATCGAAGTCGACATGATCATCCAAAACACGGGTCATGATTCAACTACCGACTTTACCTTTACCGTGCATCGCAACGATTATCAAACGGCATTGAAGCTGCTTAAAGAAACATCAGTTTCTCTGGGCGCTCGTGAAGTTACTGGTGATGAACATATTGCCAAAATTTCATTGGTTGGCGTGGGTATGCGTTCGCATGCAGGTATTGCCAGCACCATGTTTGAAACACTCGCCAAAGAAAATATTAACATCAGCATGATCTCGACCTCTGAAATTAAAATCTCCGTTGTCGTAGATGAAAAATATTTGGAATTGGGCGTCAGAGCTTTACACAAGGCGTTTAAGCTCGAACAGGCTAACTAAACCATTGATATCAGGAAGTTTTTCCTATCGATAAGGTGTAACTATCCTGATATACTTTTTGCACATTGATTGCGGATAATTTCTTGTCCAACGCTGTCATAGAGGAAGGAAGACAAAGATCTTCCAAAAGGAAATAAACGGAACTGGCACGAGGCCTCGCTCAACGAATGGAGTCATTAATCTCCTCATCCCCCTCGGCGCCAGAATTTATACTGCAAGGGGAATAACATGTTAATACTTACACGTCGCGTTGGAGAGTCACTAATCATCGGTGATGATGTTGTTGTAAATGTACTGGGTGTCAAAGGTAATCAAGTCAGAATCGGTGTTGATGCACCAAAAGATGTCACAGTTCACCGTGAAGAAATCTATGATCGTATTCAGGCTGAAAAAGATCAAACAAACGCAGGTTAATTGAGTAATTCGACTAGCCAAAATCATCATAGCTGGTATAATGGCCGGCTTGATGGAGAGCTGGCCGAGCGGCTGAAGGCGCGCCCCTGCTAAGGGCGTATAGGTTAACCCCTATCGAGGGTTCGAATCCCTCGCTCTCCGCCAATTTTTTATTAATTTATCCTTGTGATAATCAGTAAAAAACAGTAAAATTTCACGCTTTAAAGCGCCTGTAGCTCAGCTGGATAGAGTACCTGGCTACGAACCAGGCGGTCGCACGTTCGAATCGTGCCAGGCGCACCAAAAATAAGTAGTTAAGACAAAAGGTTGCATAGTTTCTATGCAGCCTTTTTTCTTATTAGCACCACTGCTTCGTGAATATTTCGTGAATTACCATCTTTTTGGCAAATCTTGTTGCTAGCTGCGATTAAGTTTCGTAGTTCCGCTTCAGAATAATGGGTCGTAATATTTCCATTCTTATGACCTAATAAATCTTGGCGATCTTCAAAACGCACATCCGCCGCTCGTAATCTTCTGCCATAGGTATGTTTTAAGTCATGAACACGAACAAGTGGCAGGCCAGCTTTCCGTCGTGCAGTCTTCCAACCCGAATTATTAATAGCAGTTAGAGGATGCCCTCTATATGTAAATACAAAGTCTTCATGTATCCCTCTAACACTCTCAATTGCCTTTCTAGCATCTTGGTTAATAACTACGACCCGCTCTTCTTTGTTTTTGGTTACCCATTCAGGCAAAATAAAAACAATTTCGTCACTACCTAGTAATTCACACTCCCATTCCCACCGAAGCTGACAAACTTCTTGCTCACGACAACCAGTATTTACTTTAAACAAAACCATAGATTGTAAATGTGCAGGTAAGTAATTAAACAGCTTTGCCTGATCGTCATAAGATAACGTAAATGGTTTTCGAGCATCTTGCCATTTCACATTTTCAATGATTGGCATCGTTTCTAGCCAAGTGAGTCCATTAGAATGTCGCCACTTACCTGAAGCCAATTTAAGCAGACGCCTTAAAACACCTAAAGCAATATTAACCGTTTTTGATTTTTTACCTTCTTTATGCCGTTTTTTGATAAATACACTGACGGTATCATCGAAAATTTGATCAATATACAGATCACCTATTACTTCCTGTATCAATTTGAGATGTGCTTCATTATCTTTAATACTAGAAAGATGTTGGTTTTCATCTGAATATCGTTCAATAGCTTTTGAAAGGCGGATTTTTGGTCGTTCTCCAAATACATCAGCCCTTCTCGCTTGATCAATTAACATTGCCATAAGCTGTTGTGCTTCAACAAAATCACTTGTTCCGGTGCTTTTATTGATCCTTCTGCCATTGACTACCTTGTCAATGTGCCATATTTCCCCAATTTTAAAGAGCCCGGGTATTTTTCGTTTCCTCATATCTATCTCCAATTAAAGTTAGATATGTGGCGCCCGTTGCAGCGCTTATATTCGCTTGCCCATTCATCAAGGTCAAGCCTATCAAATGCAATCCCTTGAGTACCAATGGGTATAGCAATTAACTTATGACGTACTTCGCGGTTAAATCGATTTTTATCCATACCTAAATATGCTGAAGCATCTTTCAAGCGGATAAATCGTGGCAGAATAACACTATGATTTAAATTTGATTTAGCCATGTGCGATCCCTCCATTTACTGCTAAACAAAAAATGTTTTTTGGAGGTGGCCAAATTAAAGATGGAATATCGTACTTAGAAATGATGTTGATTGTTGAGTGTTCGTTACGATATTTTCTAAAAGCTTTGGTAAAGCCCATTGATTGAGCAACCAAACTGATTGAGTTGACGGTATGAATTAAACCGAACATATGAAACTCCCGATGAAAAGAGTCTCCATGATGCGTTAAATTAACACTTCATTTTGTTATTTACATCACACTTGCAACATGTTGTTTAAATTCAATTTATTTACGTTTTTACAATTTTTTATAGATTAACTTGTCAAGTTTCTTTCTTCTCTTTTGAATGCTGTTACTAAAGATAAATAAATAACGGAAAGATAAAACGATCTTTGGATTTATTACTGTCTATTACGCTGTATATGCTAGCGACTAAGCTATTTCAGATTTCATTTTTAGAACTTTGGGGTTTATGGATTTCAATGTTCTATTTCTGACTGCTCTTGAAGATATTTTTGAAACACCAATATTGGGAACCCTACTGGCATAGCGAACGTTCCCTTATGTATCTATACTGTTTACAGATTGATGCCCCATCATAGCGGCACCATCAACGCGGTTCATGTCAGATCCTTTGATGTCTGAACCTAATTGATGTCTATAAGTGTATAGCGTTATCTGATTTTCTCGTTCTGGCCAAAGTGCTTTAGTGGCATTTTCTAGTCGGCGTTGGATTCGTCTCATTGCTCTATCAGGAGCACAGTCTTTTTTATTTTTTTCATA